>NZ_JAASWB010000005.1:0-255478 GCF_014227425.1 Listeria marthii | reverse complement strand
TCAATCATTTGGCCGAGTTCGTATAAACCATCTGCATCAATTTTAGCATTAGGAGAAGGGTCTACTTGGTCGTGAAAATCTTGGATGTACCGCTTCAACCTTTCCTCACTCTCATTCATTGCCTCGGTTATCGTGTCGCAGAGTGGAATGTACGTCATTTGATAATAATTTTTGGACGCTTCCACGGCCTTCCCTTTTAAACTACCATCTTCTATGTAGTTTGTCACGGTGGTTTTGACGCCTTGGATGATTTTTCTTCCTGTTTGGTTAGCTGCGCGTAGTTGGAATGCAAAATCTCGTATTTCTCCGATGTCGATTCGGCTCACTGGAACAACTCCTTTTGTACATCTTGTTGTTTACTTTCCAATTGGTAGATGTTTTTTTGGTATGTATTTATTTTTTCTTGGCGTTTTTCCTCCTCAGCTTGAAAGGTTTGGCGCCATTTATTTTTCTCGTCTGCTTGGAGGTCTTCTAAATAGTAGCCGAAATCGCGAGCTTGATCACCTTGCCAGACTTCTCTCATCAACTCCAAAGACTCGCGTTCTTCGTGACAAATCCGCTCAAAATCTTCTTCTAGCCAAATTCGCTCATTTTGTTCATGTTTGAGCATATCTAAAGATAATTCCTCATCTTTTTGTTGTTTTTGGAGGGTTTGTAGTTGTTGTTTCAATTTCTCGTTGTTTGAATCCACTTAAATCCATCCCTGCTTTTTTATTCTTAATATACCGCATAAGATATAAAAATTCAATAATTATCTGAAAATTCGAGCGGCCACAAAAAAACAAGCCATCTACCTCGAAACGGCTTGTTCATTCACTTCTTATTTTTCAACGATTACAGGGTTTTGCACATGAACCACTTCAAAACGAGCGATTGCATTTCCTACGATGCCTTTGCGGTCTTCTCTTTGTTCTCTAGTGTCTTTTGTTCTGCCGTGTGCTTTTTTGAAGGAATCGCTTTTCACCCAATTGCGTTGAGCTTCTTCGCTTTCCCATTTGCTTGTTACGACTACTTCTTCATAGTCTTTGTCTTCTGGTTTGCTGTGCCATAGTTCGAAGCCTAGGAAACCTTCTACTTCTGCGATATCTTTTGTTGGGTGTCCGTCGCCATTTGCGCCTGTGAACTGACGGATAACGTGCTCTGCTGCGCCTTTTTCTACCTTAATCGTATTAGTTACAATAATCATTCTTAAATCCCCCTTGGATAATTGTATTGTATGTATAATAGGCTAGTTCCTTCCATTATATTGATAATGATTCTCAATGTCAATTTTAGGGAATGGGATTGGAGTGGGATTTAAAAAGAACAAATTTCACAATCAATGAAATTTGTTCTTTAGTTTGAATATCGTTTTGAACCAAGGAACTAAAAGTAAAGCACACATATATCCGATTACGTTTAAAATTAGATCATCTATATCCGAAACATTGTTTGGGTATTGAAAAATCAAGTTTAGTAAGCCTTGCGATAATTCAATGAAGAATGAAAGACATAGAGCTAAAATTAAATTTTTTAATACGGATATACTTCTGTTTATGTTCATATAAATGGCTAATGGTGCTAATAATAATACGTTGCCAAAGAATTGAATCATAATATGATAATTTGTCATATGGCTAATATAGAAGCTTATTGACTTGAAAGGAATGACTTGCAAATATGCTTCAAAAGGAAAAGTTTCTCTGATTGTATTTGAACTTACTATGTTAAATGGTAGCAGCACAACTTCTACCAATACAGCTAAATAAGCTACAAAAACAACATTGATTAAAGTCTCATTTTTATTAAATAGCGATTTAACAATAATTTTTTTAATACCAAAATATACTAACTCAAAAATACATATAACTATTAGTGTCAATGGGATTGAGATAGGAATGGTTGTCATTAAATAACCTCTGCTTTTCATGATGAATTTTTATTAGTCTTTTTCAA
This sequence comes from Listeria marthii, assembly GCF_014227425.1. Taxonomy (NCBI): domain Bacteria; kingdom Bacillati; phylum Bacillota; class Bacilli; order Caryophanales; family Listeriaceae; genus Listeria; species Listeria marthii. The sequence goes on along the minus strand of NZ_JAASWB010000005.1, from coordinate 253,543 downwards.
CCACCGGAATCCAAACTTCCGAATAATAATCAGTGGCAGTTGTGTCGCCTTCTGTATAGACTTCTAGTTCTGGAGCGTTTCCGTGGGTGTAGTTGCTTGTTTGGATCCATTCGCCGTAAATGTATTCCCACACTTTTTGGATTGCGTTGGGTAGTGGACCGACTGATTTGAAGATGGCCCATTTACTTGCTGGGATGGTTAGTTGTTCCATGTCTTCTGGCGGAGTGAGTTCGGATTCAATCGCGATATAATAGTCCATTTTGTCGCCGTTCATTTTACAAACGCCTAAAATACCATCAATTGTTGCAAATTCAGCTAATTCGTTGATTCGTTCCGCATCGCCATTTGTGTTTGCTTCTTGCCAAAATTGACTGATTTTTTCTTTTTGCGCATCGTTTTCAACCGAAAAAGTTCGTTTTTTTCCGACTGCTGTAAAAGCATTTCGTTCGACAATTTCTACTTCCATGATTTTTGTCCTCCTTCAATTGCTTTCGGTACCTTAAGTATAAACAAAAACTATCCAATCTCCAAATGGAAACCAGATAGTTTGAATTATTATTCTTCCGCTGCTGCTTGTTTTTGTTTCATCCGTTCGCGCACGCCAACTCGTTTGATTTGTTTACTACGAAGTTGCCCACACGCGGCATCAATATCCGTCCCGTGTTCGCGGCGAATAACACAATTAATACCATTTTTCTTAAGCGTATCATAGAAAGCGAGTACGTCTTCTTTTGTGCTACGTTCATAATCGATATGCTCATCCACCGGGTTGTAAGGAATCAAGTTAACATAAGCTAAATGACGATGTTCGCCGAGAAGTGCCGCAAGTTCGAGCGCTTCTTTTTTGTGGTCGTTTACACCTTTTAGCATAATGTATTCAAACGTGATTCGGCGGTTAGTTTTGTTAACGTAATAATGGATCGCTTCCATCAATTTCTCAATCGAATAAGTTTTGTTAATACGCATAATGCTGGTACGCAGTTCATTGTTTGGCGCATGTAAGGAAATCGCTAAGTTTACTTGGAAATCTTCATTGGCAAAATCAATAATGCGCGGTGCTAGTCCACTTGTTGAAACAGTGATATGACGCGCGCCGATCGCCAAGCCTTTGTCGTGGTTAATCACACGCAAGAAGTCCATCACATTATCGTAATTATCAAACGGTTCCCCGATTCCCATTACAACAACGTGGCTCACGCGTTCTTCCAAATTACGTCCATCCAGATAATGCTGCACATTCATAATTTGTTCCACAATCTCGCCAGCAGTTAAGTCGCGACTTTTTTTCAAAAGCCCACTCGCACAAAAAGTACAGCCGATATTACAGCCAACTTGGGTTGTTACACAAACCGACAAGCCATATTCTTGCTTCATCATCACGGTTTCAATTAAGTTCCCGTCACTCAGCTTGAATAAGTATTTCGTCGTGCCGTCTGCAGATTCCTGCACCACTTGTTCTTCTAAAGTGTTCATCACAAAATTGGCAGTCAATAGTTCAATTGTTTCTTTTGGAACGTTACTCATTTCTTCAAAAGTTTTGACACGTTTTCTATAAAGCCAGTCCCACACTTGTGTCGTGCGGAATTTCTTTTGACCGTGTGCCTCTAGCCATTCTGTTAAATTTGTCCATGTTAATCCATAAATGGAGCTTTTTTCCATTGTTCAGCCTCTTTTCAGGTCTTGTTTTCGTCTATAAAGATTATAGCTGTTTTATGGTTCACAAGCAATGCTATTTCGCAAATATCAGTCGTTTGTCCTGTCTCGCACAAAAAAAGTAGCTATTCTGTCACAAATAGCTACTTTTCCACTTTATCTAAACATGGTTTGCGTTGCTTTCGCTAGCACTTTTGGATCACGATTATGCGGTGTTACTGGGCAGATTTTTTTATCAATATCAAGCAATGTGTACACGGCGATTCTAGCAGCACGAACGGAATATTCTTCGGTGAAAACCATATCTTTCGGAATTTCCACAAATTGGCTAATCATCGCAAAGTTTGTACTGCCTTCTGGAACAACAGCCGGACGATCACTCATTGCCCGCGGTTCGAATTGCGCATCAATATATGGCATGTAACACGGAATTACATTGATAATATCCGCTTTAATTTCTTCAAAATCGTCTTGCCAGTTCAAATGACACATTAATTCATATAAAATTTCTTCCCCAGTACATTCTTTCATTGGTTTTTTCACGAAATCACCAACGCGGTCTGGATATAATCCGTAACCCCAGAAAATCGTAGTATTCGCATCTTGCGCTTTAAAATGGGGCTGTGCGGCAACAACGGTACTCATTAGCCAATTGGAATCTTTGAAAGTCATAAGCGCGCCACTTCCCGGAATATTTCCAGTGAAACGTTCGATGCGTTTTAATAATTCATCCCCATGACAAGTGACGGTAAAGCTTTGCCAGTTTGTTTCTTCTTCATGACCGAAGAATGGCTCTGGATTACCTAGATTTGGTTTCTTTTGCGCGACTTTATACCAAAGCTCCCCGGAAATTGGTTTTTCTTCTGGTTTTGGTGCTGGCGTGTTCATATCGCCGAGTGTCGCACTATCCGTCATACAAGCATTCGTCATAATCACGTCATCGTCCGGGCCAAGTTCGATAGTTGATCCATCCGATAAATGAAGTGCTGTTGCTGTAATTCCAGGCGCATCTTTGAAATCGATATCTTCCACCGTTTGATTAATCGTAAAATCAACATGGTGTTTATCTAAAAATGTTTTTAAAGGTAAAATTAAGCTTTCATATTGGTTTAACGGCGTTCTCGTTACCCCTTCTAGCGTATCAATCCTGCTAAACTCTAACATCATCCGATTCATATAACGTCTAAATTCAAACAAGCTGCTCCATTTTTGGAAAGCAAAAGTGGTTTGCCACATATACCAAAAATTCGTTTCGAAAAAGTGTTCATCAAACCAATCACGGATTGTTAAATTATCAAGTTTTTCTTCCGGAGTAGCGAGCAGTTTTGTCATCAACATCCGGTCATTATTATTAAATCCCATCGAATGCGCATCGAGAATATTGCGATCTTTATCAACTAATCTCGCTTGCGCATGGGTTGGATGTAAGTGGTCAAAGTTCAAAATTTCTTCTGTCACACTAAAGTTTGGCATATCAAGCGACGGAATACTGCTAAATAAATCCCAGAAATTTTCATAAGTTTCTTCATTTAACATCCGACCACCGCGGCACACAAAACCATTTTCCACGCTTCCCGCTCCGTCGTTACTTCCGCCTAAAATGTGCATGCCTTCAATAATATGAATATTTTTCCCATCAAAATTAGCATCGCGAATTAAGTAAACGGCCCCCGCCAAACTAGCAATCCCGCCACCAACGAAATACACTTGTTTATCGCCATAATAGCGCGCTTTAATAGCTTCATCTACTGCCCGTTCTTTTTCAACAGCTTTTTGTTCAGAAATTTTCTTTGCGGCAATACCTGTTCCAATTGCAGCCCCAGTTAGAGCGACTAGCGTACGTTTTTTATTTTTCATCACTATCTCCTCCAATTTCTTGATACAGATAGTATACCTCTACTCGCACGCATTTAATCTGGGCAAAAGAACCTTTATGTCTGTTTTTTAGACAAATTGGCGATATTGTCTAGTTTTCGCGGTACATGCTGTTTGCCAAAAACTCTGTATCCTTTGCAAGTCGAAATAGCTGATTCGCGATTGTTTCTGGCGCTTCTTTGAAACCGCGCGTAATCCATTTGATTAGCACACCCGAGCATCCATAAGAAAAGAATTCCGCATAGAAAACCCGGTCCGCTTCATTCACGGTCGCATTCGTATCAATTTTCTCAAACAAATCCATAAACAGCGAATTCGTTAATTTTGAAAAGCAAAATGAAAGAATACTCGCATCCGCCGAAACTGTATTTTTATAGAAATCAGCATTTTCTTTAATCGATTCCAGCATTTTCAGCACATGTTTATCCCAATTTTCAAGCGTAATCCCATCCGCCAAACAATGGAAAAAGTCATTTTCATACGCCCAAGTAAGCAAATCGTATTTATCTGTAAAATGATAGTAAAAAGTTTGCCGATTGAGCCCACAAATATTCGTAATATCCGCAATACTAATCTTTTCAAACCGCTTATGCTGACAAAGCTCCATCAGCCCACCAGCAATCGCTTTTTTAGTAATGAGTGATTCCGCCATGCTGTTCGCCTCGATTCGTTTGTTTGGGTTTATTGTATCTCAGGTGGGGTTGGAATTGCTAGGGAAAACATGAGGCTATAAAAAAGTAAGCATTAGTGTCAATGCTTACTTGAGAGGTTTGAGTTCATGTACCTAGATACAATACTCCTATTTAGTTTGGATCATCCAGCTATTCATATATTTACATCCGTTAGACTAATACAATAATTAAACTTAATAGAACTACTAACACACCTTCAAATAACATAGCGCTCCAAAGATATTCTTTTTTCTTCACATTTACTATACCTGTTGCTAAGAAGCAGATTAAAAGAATGATGTGAAGCCAAATTGGAAAGACAATGCCAGTATTACTACTAACCATAGAAATACTCATGTAAATACATACTATTGTCCAGACGATTAATGTACTTGTTAAAATTATTCTTTTCATTATACTATTACTCCTTAATACGGTTTGGAATTAAAGAACCAATTTCCTACATTTTTCAGTTGTTTATCTATTTTTTTGCCTTTAAGCGTACCTATTGCATGTACATCTTGATATTTAAAAGCATATAGTTTCTTACCATAGTTTGTTGGAACTAATCCTGTTGTGCGATACTGCTTACTTGATAGTCTAAAGTTAATTTACACAGATTAAACACTTTTATTTGGATATACGAGTTTACTTTTTGTATTTCTTATTAAATTCATTGTGTACGTTTGCACATTTTATACAAACCTACACTCTTATTTATAATGTATCTTTTTTATCATTTTTAGAGTTATAGGTTAATTTTTACTGTTTGTGATTATATCTCCTTATAGCAATAAGGTTGTTTTATTACTCCATCGCTTTAAAATTATTTAAAAAATGAATTCCTTTATTTAATTCTTTCTCAATATCGTTCCATTGACTTGTTTCATCATCATACCAAGAATAGATAATTTTAACTTTACCATCAATCAAAGAAACTGCTTCAAATGAAACATAGCGATATGGGGCATAAGTAGGTTCTTCAACTACAATTTCTGCCATACATGTATCATTATCCAGTTCTACAACATAACAGTCTTTTTCATTCTTTATAATTGTTAATTTTATATTATTCTCCTTTAGATTTTCTTTTTTTGAATCTATCAATTGGATTACACTCAATCGAATGCTATTATACATATCGTTTTGCATAATTATTTCCCTCCTAAGTTGTTAATATCAAGAGCATCTGGCATTTCAGTTATTCCAGGCAATCCTTTTTTTCAATTAAACCTGTCAATTAATGAGCCAGGCCCTGGTATTTGTGCCCAGCCTTCTTTACCAGCTGGATAAATCGTTTTTTCATTCACCTTAAATTCAGCGTATAGTGCATCATCTGCTGCGGATGGAAAGGCATCTTTATCTGCCGGATAAGCCACATAAGTCCTGTTTCCATTTCTCGACATTTATACCTTACCAGTTTCAAGCATTTTTTCAAACTCATCTACTGACATCCAACGCCCTACTTTGGCTAATCTCAATTTTTCAATTTGCTCAGCTAGTAGCGGTGTATATCGCATTGCTGCTGTTCCCAATCCTAGACCAATATCAATAAGTCCAGCAGAATCCAATGTCTTTTTCACACTCGCAACATAGGCTGAGGATCTTAATACACCACCGGAAAATCCAGAAACTATTTGCCCAGTTAAATAGTTTACTCCATCTTTCCAACTATCATTTACTCGCCGTTCTAGTTCTTCCCCGGAAAGTTCTATATAAGAAATAGCTGGTAATTCCTGACCATGTTTTTCTAAAAAGTCTTGTAATCCCTTGTTCTCTACCCGTTTTCCATTTTTTTCAAGTAACCACATCGTGACAGTTTCACCTTGATTATTCACATATGTATAGGCTAATACCGTGTAATCTTCCCAGTCATCTGGATATAGGTCTTTATCATTTTCTGTTCGTGCGTTATCCAGCGCTTTTTTCATAAGCAACAAGCTGTTTGCCGCACTTTTCGGCACAGCGTAAGTCCCTGTTTTGTCATTAAAAGTCACGTGATGTAGCAACTCTTGCACCGCGCGTCCAGTCGCTTGAATGAGTTCGGCTAATGCATTAAAAAACTGGCCATGACTTTGTTCAAAAGCCAAATATTTTTCTAGGATATTCTCTTGTTCGATGGCTTTCAGCAATTGGGTATGAACGCTTCTTGATTTCACTGCATAGACTTGTTGCATATCTGGCTTCGTGTTCGGTGCCGTCAATTGTCGATGCAAATCTTCTTCTTTTCGATGCTTCCTTTAATAGTTTATGCAATAAATTTTTGCCTTTTTCTTTGTTATCCATAGACTGACCATATCTACTAATGAGCTTTTGAACAGCATTTGAAAGTTCTTGTCTGATTTCTGCTTCATTTTCCTTGTATTTGGTATAGTATACGATAATGTTGATTGGATTTTCATAGATATTTAAAAAATCAAAAATACTTTGAAAATAAGCATAATCTGCGTTACTTAGAGAGTGACCGTAAATCTTTATCACTTTTATATCTATGCTCAGTACAGATTCTTCGGAGTCTTTATTCTCATATAATTTCCTATAAGTTTTTGTAAAATTATACAAAGGGGTATCATTATCTATAGTACCGTGATCAATTCCAAAAATAATTTCATTCCCTAATTTACCATGAACATTATCTTTCACTTTAATACTAATCTCATCACCCTCTTCGCTAGTCACTTTTGAAGGAATATGAGTATAATTAAAACTAAGAACATTTGCTAATACATTCTGATTATTATCTTCCTGTACCAATTTGCTTAAATTTTCTTCTGCAATGCGCTGGTAATCTGTACTTTGGGCACATTCTCTTAAATAGGCATCAAATTTTGTTCCGTACTTAAATATTTCTTGAGACATAATTCTAAGTACATCGGTTTTAAAGTAACTTTTTTCATTGTATATTTTACCTAAAATAGCAAGATATATCATATAATTAGAAATAGGGCTACATAAATATAACATAATATTTTTATGTATACCTAAAATTGTAATGAAATGTCCGATTCTTGTCTTGAACGACCTTTTTTGTCTAAAAAGCTCTTGTAATCGTCACAATCTGGATGATTCAAACTTTTTAAACGCTCAAAAATTCACAAAATGTGTTTATATACACTATTTTATACAATATAAACAGTTAATTAAAAATAATTATTTTTTATAACTCTATTTGCAACATTAAAATATATCCCTTTACTTCAAACTCAACAAATCAGAAATTCGATAGATTGTATTAATACCGCTTGAAAAATTGTAAGACTTTTCTTTCTTCAATATCATCTTGGGATAAAGATATGAAATGTCTTTTACCAAAGTAAGTTGCTCCAAATTTTTGATTGGTTGTACATCTTCAATCTAAAAAACAACAACTTTATCAATTATTACTTAACATCGTTATTTTATATATTAAGTAATATTCCAAATGAATGCAGAAAAACAGAGAAAACGAAAATCGTCTTCCCTCTTAGAATACCAGTATTTACGACATTTATACCAATCTAACTCAATGACATTGAGTTAGATTGGTGTTTTGCATTTTAAAAATTAAATTATAAGGAATACTAATCAAACTTTATTGGAACATTTACTTCCTGATTAGTGTCACTCATAACTAGTTTTTGTGTTAATCCTCCATTTTTAAATACTTCTATAAATTGCTTTTCTACAATTTGCGATTCTTCATAATCTTTATAAAACATACTGTCTTCATCCAATAAGTTCACCAGTTCAAAAATAGCTGTTTCAACATCATTTATATACTTTATTACTTCCCTTTCATTTAGTTCTGTTTCACGAGGATTATGTACTAAACTATTCCTTTTTTTCGCCCCTTCTTGTAGTTCCTTATATTTAGAACTTATAAAACCATCAGTTACAGATTCTAACATTCCTTTATACATTTTTTCTAACGGTGGTGCTGGCATTTCCGTTACTATATACTTCAATTTAGGATTATACCTTATAAAAAATTCTTTTATTGCCAACTCAGCAGCAATTGTGGCATTTATCCATTTGACTGATAAATTTTCCTCGTGCTTTGCATGCTTAAGAAAAATAAACGCTTTAAAAGGTTTAACCCCATTATCCAATTCTTTTTGAATAAATTCTTTCCTCAATTTATTTAACATCCTTGGGGTTTTTATGGTTGCGCTTCCCTTTATATCTTGAGGGAATTTAATCCATTTTTGATTTTCATCATCATAGATAAAATCTCTCACATTTTTTATTAAGTCTCCAGGTTGATTAATTAACAAAGCTAAATCTAGCCATGCAACTAACTCTTCAATAGCTTTTATAAGACTTTTAGGTAGATCATTGATTTCCTTCACAGTTTTTTCAGGGATATTATCCATCAAGTCGGAAAAGGAAATATATTCTTTTAAAAGTGTTTTCTCTACCAAACCAGAAACAGAAACTCTTTTGGTTGCAAATATTTTGTCACTATCTACAGCTATCTTCATTTCAATGCCATCTTTTTGAAAGATTAAATCATCTTTAAGCTCCTCCTGATATTTCATTTCAAGAAATAAATCTATTTCCACTTTTATCAATATGTTTTTTATGCTTTCATCTTCATCTTTACAACATTTTTTATATTTTTTACCACTTCCGCAGGGGCATCCCCCACTACTTGTATATTCCAATTTGGTTCACTCCTTTTAAGATTTCCCTATACTTTTTCTATTTTGTTACTTCTTTTTTTAAATTTCAATCAATGCTATAATAGTATTTGCAGTAGCAAAGTGAATAGACGGTGGCTAATCCTCAGTAGGGGGTGATGCCTATGGTTTACAACGGTTTTACTCCTAGAAAGGAATAAAGCATGTCTGTATTTGAAGCAATGACTTTAATGTTGGCTTTTGCCACATTGGTTGTGCTGATACTAGACTTTAATAAACCAAAAAAATAATCGTCTTTACACTTTGACGGGTGCGAAAAGACGATTATCAATCAATTTTTAAACCTTGTCCACCGTCTTTTTAACGGTGCTGCTGTTAGAGAGTCATGTTCACGCATGGCTCTCTTTTCACTTACATAATAACATATTTTTAGTGAAATAAACAACCTTAATGATTACATGTTCATTTATCTCCTTTTTTGAAAATCGTTTTCTTTTGTATATCGTCACTCAGCTTTTGAACAGCATTAACCTTCTCCTGCATTGTTTTTTTCTCCTCCTCCCATTCGTTCTTATCATATTCCATAATTTTACGAGCTTTATCATACTCCATATTAAGTTCCAATACATGTTTTTTAAAATTGTCTTTGTTTAAATTCTCTTTATCAAAATAGGTTATTCTTAGTAATAAAGGTAAAAAATATACTTTTGCATCCTCTGGTAGCGTACAAATAACTTTTTCCGTCCTTATTAAAAAATTTTTAAATTCATTTTGATAATAAACTAATCTAGTATCCTCTATAAAACCTATAAATTTTTCACTGTCATTCTTTATATATTCGAAAACATCAGCCGTAATAGCAAAATTATTCATTTTACTTTTGTTTAAACTTACTTTATCTATCAATTCATGACGCACTTCTTCAAGCATATCTAGTTCTTCTTGAAGTAAACCTTTTTCAAAAACAATGACTGCTAAAAATAGTGAAAATGAAGCACCTAAACCTCCTATAATTAAGAAAACCTTTTGTACTAATTGCCAAGTAAATACTTCAAAGTGTTCTCCATTACTTATAATATTTCCCATATAAAAAATGCTTACACTAAAACAAATTGCTATACAAAGAGCTGCTATTCTTATAAGTCCTTTATTAACCAAACTATCCACTCTTTTCTATTTATTTTCACTTCTACCTATACTTATCAAGTAGTGGTTTAAAATACTGCTCTTCCCCGTCAATTCTTGCAGCAATCGCTTCTTCTTTCGTAACAAAAGACCCCAAATAATGTTCTACTCCTGATACGCTTATTCTAGCAACCCATTTATTGTCTTTAAAAGTAACCCCCGTGTGTCCACTTTTATTGTCTGATCGCAATTTCTTGTTAAAAAGACTAGAAATCCGTGTATTCTCAACAAGTTCATTATTCGCTTTCATCGTTTCTTTGATTTTTTTTGAAGCTTCCTGGTACATTTCTTTTGTCGCGTTTTCTTGGTAGTTCTTAGAGAGTTCCTTTGCTAGTTCTTTTCCAACAAATTTAGAATAGGCATATCTTCTAAACTAAAACCCTCATTGTTCTTTAGTTCACTTAAAAGTTGAGCTGCATCATTTTTAGCACTCAACAAAATTAACGTTGCTAAGTGTATTCTCTTATCTTCTTCAAACTCTTTTTGGATGGATACTAAATGATTTATGTCTTCCATTGCTAAATTGTCCCAACGTTTTTTTATCTGGTATTTATTTAAATAAATAAGATGTATTTCATTGTTAGTAGTAAATGGTATTATTAATTCTAGAAGTTCAAAAGCTACTAGCAGAAATTGATTATTATTCGTTTGATCATATGCATCAATTAGTCTTACACATATTAAATTAATATCAGAACATGCTTTTTCATGAATTGGAATCAATTTTTCAATAGGTCCTTTAATATTGCAAATTTCAGTATCATTCATTTTAGAAAAATCATCTATCAATATTAGGGGCGTCGTTGTATATTGAATTCCGTCTTCACGTTTCGACCAAAAATTTATTTCAAGGGCAACATTTGAATCCAATAAATTGTATATAGTACCTTTATGCTTCAACAAATACACTAACCGATTATTGAATTCAAATTTCCCCCAAGTATTATCAATTGATGTTTGGTATAGCTCCATTATGCTATTGATTACATCTATATCATTCTCTGTTAATTCTTCATAATGAAAATTCGACGGAACTTTGCAATGGTTTAAAGCTTCTTGTGTCTTCTTAAAAGATTCTAAAGCGTGATTAACACGACTAATAAAATCTTCGTTTACCTCTTCAATAAAAAATTCAGTGACTGGTTTATTGTCAATATATAAATTTATTCCAGTGACTATACCTAGTAATATTTCTAGTAATTCGATAGTCTCTTGGATTTTTCCTTTTGCTTCAAAATCTACTTTAAATCTGCCTTCTTTAAATTTAACTATTAATTGCTGCAAACTACCAATTTGTATTTCTGTTTCTTCTTCACCTTCCATCACAGTAGCAATATAACTATTTGCTCCCTTAATGCCTATAGAAAACTCACTTTTTGTAAAAACGCTTAGTTCTCCAATTTTAAATCTTCTTACGGGAATTTTTAAATCACCTTCATTTTTATATAGTACTGGTGAAACATATTTTAGCGCTTCAACAATATTACTATTTGGCGCAATAATTGTAAAAGTCAAGTCTCTACTTATCTCATTTATGGAACCTAATTCCACATAATCTTTTGTTTGATAATCCTGATCCTTATGGAAGTTCAATAACACCGTTCGAAAGTCCTCTACATTAACTGGTACTTCTCGAAAATCGATGGTTATTGTTCCTTTTTCTTTCTTACCACGAAGTTTTTCATTTTTTTTTAGGATTTCCTTAATATCTATTCGAAGTAAATCACGATAATAGATTTTAGGAACTTTATTTGTGACGTATACCACAAAATAGACAACTCCTCCTACTTTATAATAATAGGTTAGGTCTACTATATCGATTTCATGTCTATTGTGCTTTATAATATTTTTAGTGGTAGTTCCTTTGACTTGGACAGGCACAATTCCAATTAAATCACGTTTACGCTCTCCAGGACCATTATAAATCCTTATAGTTCCATCTGTTGCAGGCTCGGTGCTCTGTTGTGCAAGAAAATCTGATAAATAATCTGATTCCACTATGTAGTTGCTTACTGCATTTACCCCTAATTTCTCAATTTTTGGATTAGTATACTTCACCATACTGCTTCTCTCCTTTATCACTTGATGTCCTCGCTCAACAAAGGTTACTTTTCATAAATTTTAGCAGGTAATGTTCTTACTAAAAATGTTGTGTACTCCAAAATACACCGATTCTATCTAATCTTATTTTATCATTATAGGCTAAATAATGATAATCTATTGTTGCTTAATAGATTATCTACCTTATAATATAAAAAAGGAACTTTCCAGATGATATAATTTGAAAAGAGGTGATACTATGAGTCTTAAAAAGATATTGGAATCAGACGAATCCATAGAAAAGAAAGAACAACAAATAGATGCTTACTACCAATCGTAACTCATTACTAGAGTCGAAGCTTGCGAATTATTAGATGTTTCTACAAAGTCTTTAGACAGATACATAAAGCAGAATAAATTACCTGCTTTCATAAATAAAAACCAAAATATCTTATTGAAAAAAACGGAAGTATTAGCAATAAAACCAGAAGTCGATAAAATGAAAGAAATTTTTAACAAATAAAAGCACCTACTCTTTTTTAGAGTAAGTGCTGTTTTAATTATCTATTGAAATAAACTAATCATTATCAAGAAGACTAATCTGCCTAATTGCTATGCTAACGTAATTTTTTATTGAGAAAATTTTTCATTGGAATCAACCAGCTGTTTTCTTGCTCTCATTGTTTTAAATACGAGATATAGAGCATATGATGATAAAAGCACAATAGCTGGTCCAAGCAAGAAGATGAAAAGTGGATATAAGATAAACGCGAACAGGCTTGTATACATGTACATAGTGAAGAACTAAACAGTTTGGTGTATATTCAAAAATAAAATATATTATCGTTCCAGCTAAACTCATTACTCATCCCTCATTTCTGTTTAATCGTTCTTTTAATGCCTCTTGCAATACTTCAGATAAACTTAACCATTCTTTTTCCGCTTGATAACTAAGCCATGTAGGTAAAGATACCATTTTTCAGATCGGTGGGGATCCATATTTTTCTAAAACCGCCTTTACTTCTATCTCGACAATTAGTGCAATTCTTTCTTCCCATTTCCATGGGTCAGGTTTCACGTTTATATTATTAATTAATTGTTGATAAATAATCTTCTCTAATTCTTCTTTGGACTCCACATACACTTTTTCTAGTGTAGTAGCTGTCCCTTGTAGATTTTCAAATTGGAGGTTTTCGTAAACTAACGAACCATTCTTTTTTTAATTAAAATAGAAGATAGAAAGACTTTGTCCATTTATATGCACCCTCACTCTAATTATTTTATACCCTTTTTCACATTAATTAGGTGTATCAAAAAGAGAAGATTAAATTATCATCCTCTCTTCCATACTACCTATCAGCTTATTCTTAAATTCATCCCTATCAAGGACTTTCCAACAGATTGATTGCTTCATTTAAAAACAAAATCTCTTCTTCTAATTTGTTTTTTTGCTGTTTTAATTCTCTTATCTGTAGAAAAGTCTTCACCTCTTTTGTTTCGAGTTTATCTCTATCATGTAACTTCATCCATTTGTGAAATTCGTAACGAGGGGTACCATACTCCTTGCAGATAGAGTCTATGGTAGACCCCCTAGAGTATAAAACTAGTAGACTTTTTTGAATTTCTTCTGCATATTCGATTCGAGCCATACCTGTCACTTCCTATCTAACACAGAAATTTTTATATCCTTTTTACTTACTACATTACGATGATGTCACAGGGGGTTATTCCTTCTTCTTCCTTTTTCTTTGCATTATCCACCAAATAAGGATGAGCACTAAACCCAGCAAGGTATAGTTAGTTACTGTATCACCTGCTTTAGGTAATGTATGTTGTTTGTTATCCTTATCTGAAGAGGCTGCCAGTTCTTTTTTAGGAATCTCCTGTATGTTTTCTTCATTTACCTCCAAATCATCCTCTGAAATGAGCACCTCAACCACTGTTTGACTAGCTTGAACACGGTCAGGCGATAAGAAGAACATCCCACAAAAGCTGATTAGTACCATTGCCAAAACTAATTTCCTTTTCAAGAAATGCACAACTCCTTTCGTAATTTCTTATTTAAAAGCAGCTGTAAAAGTTAACGTTGTTTGATATGCTCCAGCTTTTTTGTCTCCTTGAGGGTTTCCAATTTGAATTTTACTTACTTCTGTTTCCTCCATCGCATAACCTGAAAAGCTTCCGATAACGGGATTAGCCATTGTTACTGTACTATTATTACTTTTAAAACTACTGGTTATTACGTCCGAAGTAGCGCCAACACGTTGTAATTCAATCTCTCCATCGGCTGATAATCCACTAGATAATGTCACCTCTACTTCTTTTCCTGGTTCTAAGTTACGATTGATTGTTTTCACAGACATTTCTGTGGCATTATCATTAGATAAATTTACTTTTTCTGGTACAACGAGGGTATAATCCCCTTCAACAGAATATTCTACTACTGTATTTCCTTCTTTATCTGCAGCGTAGGCTGTCCCTCCGCTAAAAATTACCATACCCATTGCTGCTACACTTAACGTACTTAATACTAATTTATTCATAAAAAATTTCCTCCTATGTCTATACGACAACTAATTTTAAATTTATTTCAGACCCGTTTAAAGGTGACTGATCGTTTAAAGAAAAACATTCATATTTTAATACTGCATTTTCATATTCGCCTACCGCTAACGTTTTTTCTAATTCAATGGAATACATACCTTTTCCAGGTTCGATTAAATCGGATATCCATAGAACCGAACCATCCGGATGAATAAGCGATATTTTGAAGTAACAATCATTAATTTCCGGATTATGGAAATTGACTGCTTGTTTTGTTTCATTTGCATACAACGTTACTTTTTCAAACCCTGGAATGGCGATTGTATTTTCTTCTCCACTTGTATCCTTCTGTTTTTTCCCGTTCCACTCAACGGCAGAAGGGTCTACATCCAACAGATTTATTTTATCCTTGAATAGAAAATAACTACTGATTCCAATGACACTTACTAGCAATAGTAGTAATGATATAACCACTACTTTTTTCTTCTTCATAGGTAACCTCCAATTTATTAATAACCAAATGACCTTGACATGATTACTATTCTGGCTAATTTACATCATTCATACTTAATCGAAAATACGACGTTCCCCATATATTTTCCTGCCTGGATATTCTCTGGCGCTTCAATAGCCATGACTGCCTCGCCTTCTGTTATTTCCGAATCTGGAGCAAGGATTAAAATCGCTTTTTCTGGATTAGTTTCTGACCCGTCCCAACTCAGTGGCGCCAAACATTGGACTGTTGTGTCTGCCGTATTGGTTAAAGTTAGCTTGTTGCTCTCAGAAACAGACATTGCTGTTCGGTTTAATCCCACGGACAAATCTTTATCTCCTCGATTAATCCCTTCCACTTTCAATTCAGAAGTTTCATTTAAAGAAATAGAAGCCGGAATAATCACTGTATAGTTTTCTATCCATTTTGCGTAGATAGTTATTGATGCATCAGCGGGCAATGAAAAGTCAAACTTATTGGTACAATCTTGATCAAGGTACCACCCATCAAAATAATAATCTTCTTTTACAGGAATCACTTCTTCCCAGTATTCCCCAGAAAATTTATTTTGTACCTTTTGTTCCTCCGCGTATTCAAATTCTCCACCCATCGCATCCATCGTTAAGGAAAGGAAGACACCTTTTCTATAACCAATAGGTTCGCTTTGTCTCCAATGATATGCCTGTAGTTGCGAGACAGTTTCAAACTGCACCCAATTCTTTTCGTCATACCAGTTTGTATTTTCTAACCCATTAAAAACCTTAAAATTGTGACTGACAAACAAGTACGTTAAGGAGGTTGTTCCAGTAAACATATCTATCGTGCTTGCTGCATCTGTAAAATTATTTAGATATAAAGTTTTTAAATTTGCACAATCTTTAAACATGTAGCCCATAAGATCCACTAAACTGGTATCAAAATTACTTAGATCTAGCTCTTCAAGACTAGTACAAGTTAAAAACATGGAAGACATATTAGTTACTGAACTGGTATCAAAATTACTTACATCTAACTCTTCAAGACTATTACAGCCAGCAAACATGGCACGCATAGAAGTTACTGATCTCGTATTAAAATTACTTACATCCAACTTCTCAAGTGTGCTACAATTTCTAAACATGTAAGCCATATCAGTAACAGAGCTGGTATCGAAATTACTTACATCTAGTTTCTTCAGTTTTACACAGCTATCAAACATTCTATACATATCAGTTGCTGAATTGGTATCAAAGTTACTTACATCCAGCTCTTCAAGACTAGTACAATTAGCAAACATTGCATACATATTAGTTACTGAACTGGTATCAAAGTTACCTACATCCAGCTTCTCCAGTTTTTCATTATCATAAAACATGTAAAACATATTAGTTACTGAACTCGTATCAAAATGACTTAAATCCAGTTCCTCAAGTGCGCTACAGCTGTAAAACATATCCCTCATAGTAGTTACTGCGCTAGTATTAAGACCACTCAAATCAAGCTCCCTAAGGCTGGAACAATATTTAAACATAGCTTCCGTAGTGAGTAAAGATGGTGCTGTCGGGTAATCATTATCTCTGATGATAACTTTTTCAATTCCTGAACTATAAAATGCGAGTGCAAAAGAAGTCACTCTAGACAAATTCGAACGTTCAATCCTCACACTCTCAAGTACTGTAAAAACAGTATTTCTAAAATAAGCTTCAAAATTTCCTGTCAAAGTAGCTTCTTCAATCTCTATATGTTTAATTCTGTTCAAATAACTATTCCAAGCGGTTGGTTTACTACTTGGCACGTTACCAAACATATTCAAGCTATATTCACCGTTCGTAGTATTACGATAAATTGTCCAATAAGCCCCTGAGTCTACCACTGTTAAATCCGAATCATCCGAATCGGCAACAGGCTGCTCAAGAACATCTGGATTTTGCTCCAAATCATCCGTAATTGGGATTTCTTCTAAGTTCTCGACCTCTGCTGATTTGTCTTGCGGGACTCCTTCTGTATTGACATTAGAGGTATCCAGAGAACCCAGCTCCTCTTCTGGAAGCTTATTTGCTATATCCATCTCTTGTGCGATAGAAACATTAGCGCTCCCACAAGCAATGAAAATAACGGTAACGATTAGGATGACTCGCATGGAAAGCTTCTTCATCAGCTCCCCTCCTTCTTCGGTAATTAATTTCTAGATGCCTAAGCCTCTAGCTGTTATTTTATTATAGAGGAGTAAGAGAGCACCTCTGGCTATAAAATTTTAACTTCTTAAAATTTTATAGCTTATTAGTTGTGTTTGCTTTTTACCATTAGTACGACACAACCAAAAAAATCCGAGTAACTATCATTACTCGGACAAGACTTTTGTTTTCCATTTAAACGCGTTCCATATCCATTCCAACAAGTATTTTCCTAATTTTTTTTATTAGCAATAAATTTTTTTCTCGCTATTTTCGCTAGATTATCATTAATTTTGACATAATCAGATTCTAGCCATCTGGTATTTACATAGATTATTGGTTGATTGATACGTAAAGATGTCAACACTTCGGGAGATACGGAAAAATCACTTATATATAAATCCACCACCGGATCAACTTGATTAATTATTTCCAGATTGTAGTAGCTAGAAAAATATCTCATAAAATCAAATACGGCTGTTTCATTAGATATAGTTGATAAAATAGTTACTTTGATAGGCAAGGTGTGTATAGAAAAATCAATCCGCTTATCCAAAATGATCAGATAATCTGAAGTAAGTCTTTCTTCAAACGGTTTTAATAGACGCATTTCTTTTAGATTTACTAATTGACTAATCAATGGTTCTAGATGATTCACTTTATGGATTTTTCTTATATTTCGATCAAGATCTGTATACCCTGGCACAATATTATTGAACTTATTGATTAAATTATCAAGTAAGAAATATCTATAATTTATACTCGCAAAGGAGTAACGGAGCAATTCCATCTCTTTTTCTGAAAATGGAATAGAGAGATTATCATTTACTCGTTCACTGGCAAAATCAACTAGTTTCATGAAGCCCATTTTTTCTAACTGTTCATCCATGTAGAAAAAGGAAGGCATTTTTTCAATGGAAGAATAACTGCCGAAAGCAATAATGGTACTCAGTATGATTTGCGTCGTGTAGGTAATTTCTTTATAGTTCCTATTCGGAAGTTGTTTCGCTACCTTTTTAATGAACGCACTCTCTGATTTCTTAGACTCCTCGGTGCAAGCCTTATATAGGGCCACTTTAAACTGCCTAGTTGTGTCAATTTGACAATTCATTCTATCTCTTAATAAATGCATAGCCACATAATAGTGAATCATCATCGCCTTATCTATCGAGTTTGCTCTATAAATTTCTTTTGGGCAACTCTCTAATAAGTCGGTGATTTCATCATATCGAACAAAAGAAAATGGCCAACGATCCCCGCTATATGCGACTAAAAAAAGGAAGGCATAGAATATTCTTAATGAAAATTCATCCCCCGTTATTTCTACCTGATTTCCTGTAGAAATATACAAGTTCCGTTCACTTAGCTCTTCATTCAATTCTTTTATTTCTTTTTTTATCCCAGAATAAGAAACATGTACTTTTTTTGCCAATGCTTGTAGATTAGGGAAGGAAGACAGCAACAAAGTTTCGAGAATTTGAAATTTGGGTGACTCTCTAATATAGGCGTTGATAATGAGTTGAATACTACAATTATCCGATATTTTTAAGGTATAGGACAAATTTGGCGCGGAGTGAACAATCGAAAACGCTTTATACCCAAAGCGTTCAATATCAAAATTGATTGTTTTAATCGTAGAAATGAGTGTTGGATACGTAATGTTCAAATCATTTAATAGTTCCTCTTGTGTACTTGTATGATTTTCCGCATAAAAAATCTTCTCAAGAAGCGCTACCTTTTTTTGGCTTTTTGAATCTATATATTCTCTCATTAAAAACACTTCCTTCAAATGTTACTTTTTATGTAAAATCCATGTAGCTGCAATTAGATGTTCCTCTAAGTCATCGTATCCGCTCCATTGGCTCTTGTTACTAATTGTTTCTTTCCCAGTTCAAAATCCACTTCTGGGGTCCCCTCTAGCTCTTCCACCAATTGTAAATGATTTTGTTCAAATAAATTCAGCAATTCGTTTCGAGTGAGATATTCATGATTTTGATACTTCTCCTGGTTATTGCACGCTAATTCAGGCACATATGCTTTATCTATAATAACATCTTTCGGACTACTACCCAATCCAAAAAAGGCATGTGAAAAATACGGAATAAACGGTAATATTTCAATTGATTTAGAAGTGAATGACGCGCGGCAAGCTTTTGTTCGGTTCCTTTATTCATTTATTTACCCTACTAGAATATTTTTAGTTAGCGTTTGGGTTGTTTTTCTAGATAATTAGTATAAGAATTGATTTATTTAAATCCATGTCTAAAATAACACAAATTGTGTCAATATACATAATTTTATACATATGGGATTACGTTATACAAAAACAAGCTGGAAGCAAAGTAATTTCTTACTTTGTTTCCAGCCTGAAGTCAGCAATGCTCCACTATTTACTCTTCTTAAACCAAATTCCCCACAACTTTCACGCGCAATCTGGTCGCATTGCCCGGATGATACGCTAATGGGATTTCTTCCACTTCGACCACTTCAATCGAATTTTCTACTGCGCCGGCGAGAGTTGCTTGTTCTCTTGCTTTTTGCTCAGCATCTTGCAGCGCTTCTTCCCGCTCGATTTGGGAATAGATGTAGATTTGTTCGTATTGTCCGCTGATTTGGGAAATGGATGCGCCAATTGCGTTGGCGACTGGGCCGTTTTTGTCGCGGAAAATTTTTGCGACGCCGGGAATTTCATCAGGGATAATGACGCTGCCGCCACCAACAAGTACTAGATTGACGTTACTTGAGCTGGTTTTCATTTTATCAATCGCATCTTCGGTCATGTCGGCGATTAATTTATACGCTTTTTCAGCAAAATTGGTTGGGATATGCGCAACGAGTTGAGCGTCGCCAATGTCCGCCATGCCTAGACGAACTGCAATATCAGTTGTTGTCATCGTTTTGCCGCCGAAAACTAGCGCCTCTTCGGAAATACGATAACCAACGCTATCAGGGCCAATTGTTATTTCCCCGTCTTGCTCGCGAATGACACTTCCTCCGCCTAGTCCGATGGAAATAATATCAGGCATTCTAAAATTAGTACGCACGCCGCCAACATCGACTGCAAGCGAGGACTCTCTTGGGAAGCCATCCGTCAGCACTCCAATATCAGAAGTGGTGCCTCCAACATCGAGTACCATTGCGTCTTTTAGTCCCGCCAAGTAGGAAGCGCCGCGGATACTATTCGTTGGTCCGCAAGCAATCGTCAAAATCGGGAACTGTCTTGCATAATTAAGCGACATCAACGTCCCGTCATTTTGGCAAAGATAGATTTCCGCGTGCGCGATTCCTTCTTGTTCTAGCGCTTTTTCGAAACCGTCACTCGTTGCGGCGATAACTTTGAAAAGGGCTGCGTTTAGGATTGTCGCATTTTCGCGTTCAATTAGTCCTACTGAACCTACCGAAGAGGAAATCGAAACAGGGATATCCGCGCCTAGTTCTTCTTCGATAATTTTTTGAACAGCTAATTCTTGGTCGTTTTTCAAAGAAGAGAAGACGCCAACAACTGCAACGGATTCTACATCGCCTTTCCAACCAGCCAATGTTTCACGAATTTCTGCTTCGTTGATTTCTGATAGCACCTGACCATCGTACTCATAGCCGCCACCAGTCAGTTTATATTTTCCGGATAAAAAGCCAACCATGTCTTCCGGCCAAGCTGTATAAGGTAAAACGGATGCTGTTGCTGGATAACCTAAACGAAGAACGCCAACTTTCGCTAATTTTTTACGTTCAACGATTGCGTTTGTACACTGCGTTGTTCCAAGCATGGCGTGTGTTACTTTCGAGCGATCAATTCCAGTTTCACTCAGCACGCGATGAAGCGACTCGGTAATTCCTGTTTCAATATCTTCACTTGTTGGCATTTTTACACTATGAATTAGTTTTTGATTTTCATCTAAAATAACGGCATCGGTGTTTGTACCACCAACGTCAATTCCAATTTTATACATGGCGGCGTTCCTCCTTTTTGACAAGTTCTTCTAGCGGTTCAAAATCGACATCATAGCCGAAATAGCGCGGCCCAACTGTTTCGATGCCTTTCTCGGTACGCCAAGCATCATCAGCTGGAAGTGCCATCACGCGGACACGTTTGCCATATTTTAGCGCTTCTGTTGTTACTGGCATTAGCGTTTCCAGATCCACCATACAAATTAAATCTGGTGTAATTGCGATAGGTTCGCCATTTTTCTCTGCAACAAGGTTTTCATTTTGGAAATGTACGATGACTTCGCTGCCAGCGTCTTTGTTAAGACCGTCAATTTTCACACGTCCAAAGTTGAAGCCAGCGCGCGTTTCACGAATAACATCAGTGATTTTCCCTTCGAATAAATGGTAACCCTGCGTCACATCCAATAGTTTTTGCAGTTTTTCCGCTTCATCAATAGATGTTTCGCGAATGACTTTACCGATTTCTTCTGAAAGTGTCACGATATTTTTAATACTACTTTGTTTAATTTGCGCACCATTACAAGGATACAAGCTAACAAGCGAACTTGCGCCCATTTCGACTGTAGTTACGCGTGCAAGTCGTTCAGTCCATCTGTTATCGATTGTTTCCATGATGCCGATATTGCCTTTTTCATCGGTGATAGCCATTGGCGTTGCGGAAATGCCGTCTAGATGGAACGTCACCATTTGTAGTTCTGGGAAAGCTCGGCCCATGCCATCACAATCGACCATTGGTAAGCCAAGTTGCGCTGCTACAACGATTGGAATCATCGAGTTAACGCCGCCCGCTTCCATTGGAAATGTTCCTTTTACTTCTTTTCCTACATATTTACCTAGTTTTTCAAAGACACGAACGAATTCGTCCCCTTTTGGAAATTTTTCTATAAGTACAGATGGCGCTCCCATCATTGCTGCTGGAATAAAATAGTCATCGTCAGCGATTTCGTCTGGAGATAAAAGCTGAATTGGTCCGTATTTTTTAATCGCTGTTAGGGCCATCATTTTGCCCATATACGGATCTCCTCCGCCACCAGTGCCTAAAAATGCCGCACCAATCGCAATATCTTCAATAGCTTGTTCGTCTAAGTAACGCATTTATTTTCCCTCCAAGTTCTCTACTTTTTCCGTTTTTCCACTTAAAACTTTTGCCCCGACTAGATAAACAATTAGTGACAAAATAATACCGATAAGTGGTTGATTTGGTAATTGTGGTAGTGAAGGGAAGAATGTCAAAATGACTGGAATTCCTGCAATCACAGCACCTACTAACCAAGAGCCTACGCCAAGCCAGTTAACGCCTGCAACTGGTGCCCATTTGGATTTGTCGCCTTTTTGAACGATCCAGTAAGAAGCAATCATTACTCCGGCAACTGGTGGAACCATCGCTGAAAGTACGGACATAATTGGTACAAAATGGTTTAGAATACCGATAACAGCTAGCAGTGTTCCAAGTCCACCAGCAACTGCTACGGCAACTTTATGATATTTTTCAGAGATGTTGAAAACGTTAATAATCGCGATCCCGCCGGAAAATGCATTTACTGCATTGGTTGTCCAAGCTGCCAAAATCAAACCGATAATTCCAAGTACTGGCAAACCTAGATTAGTAAATACAACGGAAATATCTGCCGTTCCAGCTGTTAGTGCAAGAACTGCACCAACTGTAATCATTAGAACACCTGAGGGCAAAATGCCGATGATCGCTGCTTTAACAACGTCTTTACGTGATTTTGTATATTGCGAGTAATCGCCGGCAATAACGGCACCTAATGCGAACGAGCCGATTGTAATCGCAAGTCCGGTCATGAACGACATGCTGTTTGCTGGTTTATAATTTTCAACAATCGCAAGTCCGCCATTGTTTAACGAAACAACCAAACCATAAATACATACAAAAAGTAAAATCGGAACTGCAATATAATTTAAAATACTCAAAATTCGAATACCATAGATAGCTGATAGTAACATAATAACTCCCCAAATCAAGGAAGATGCTGGTATTGGAACATTAATTCCATAAATACCAAGGAACTGTGAAAATGCTGCGCCACAGACGTTTGCTTGAATACCAAACCATCCTAGACAAGCAATCGCTAAAAGAATCGATATAATTTTCTTGGATCCTTGTTCGCCAAATACTTGCGATGCTACGCTAACTGCCGGAATGCCTAAGTCACTACTTTGCATTCCTTGATATATCATAAATAAGACAATAACTCCATATCCTAAAAGTGCTATTAAAATTGCTTCCCATAGAGGCATGCCCGAAATAAGCGTTCCACCTACAAGGAGACTCGGTACGCAAATCATTGCGCCAGTCCATAAAAATGCCAAACTTTGCCAGGATTGTGTCTGCTCAACTGTGTTTTTCTCTGTCATAATGTTTCGCCCCTTTTTTTCTTGAATTTGTTCTATTAAGGACTAATTATATAAGAACTAGCTATCATTTGTATTTATCTGAATTGAAAAAAAACAGCGCAATCTTTGTCACTTTGGACAAAAATCATGCTATTTTTAATTATTATTGTTTGTTTCGCCAAGCAAACGACGAATTGCTACAGCTAAATAGAGATTATACGACTCTGGAATTTTTGTTGCTGGATATTGCAACAATTCATTAACCCTCTGAATTCGGTATTTAATCGTATTTTTATGCAAAAATAGCAGTTCGGCGGCTTGATTATAATTCGACTCGCCTTCTAGCAAAAACACTGACAACGTTTCAATTAATTCTTCGTTATCGTCTAATGCTTTTAGTGGCTTCATTTGTTCCGCAATCGCCAATTCTCCGCGATTAACGATATCCACACATTTGGCTGCAAAATCGATTTCTTGAAGTGAATAAATCGGTTTATTAGCGTAAATCGCATTGGCAGCATTTTTATATTCATTTACGAGCGAATAAGCACTCTGAACATCCGAAGTCTGCTCCATTCCCTGGCAAACGGTGATTTTTAGTTCAATTCCAATTTCCTTCATCATCGTCGCAAACTCATTGGCCGTATGCGTCCGATCTCGCTGCGCAACGGAATTATCAAGCAAAACAACGATATTCTTCTCAAATAAATCAATCAAAGAAACATCAAAATGGCTAGCGACAAAGCTTTTTAGTTCGCTCAAAACCCGCTCGTTGTCACGAATTTCTTCCGTTTTCACGAGCCACATCCATTTAATAGAAGAAACATCGACATTTAAAATTTTACCAAGTCGGCGCATCTTCACACTTTCATCATTCAAAATGGCCTTCATTAGCTCCGCCGTACTGATTTCGACATAGTTGCGGCCCCATAAGTTCATAAATACTTGGACTACTTCCGTAATTTGCATGACTACATCTGTTGTTAGCGCCCCTTTTTCCTTCATCATAAACAAGTGCATCGCCTGCATTCCATCTTGAAAAATCGGCTTTCTCGCTGTATAAAATTCACGTTCATCTAAAGTGAGTTGCACGAGTTCCTGTTCATTTATTTGTTTGGAAGCTTCAATCACTTTTTCAAAATCCCAGTGGCGCGTGCGTGGCCAAGTGATTGAATTAATTACTTGAAAGGAATTGTCGGTCAAAACGAGTGAAGTGTGCGTTCTGTCAGACAAGATTTTAAGCGTCGTATCAATATTCCGCTGCGGAGGCCGCACACTCGAAATCTGTTCTAACGATTCAGTTACAAAGTTGGTATCTGTCATTTCTTGCTTAACAATCGCTTCAACCACTTCATAAATCACTTCGCTATACCTTAGTGACATTTCGTTTTCCGGCATCACGATAATCGTAAAATCCAGTTCATTCGCAAAATCAATCAGCTTTTGATCAATTTTCGGCATAAAAATTCCAACGTAGTAAAGAATTAAAGCAACTTCCCCGACCTTATGTAATCGTTCAATCGTGCGGCACTGTGCCTCAACATCATCACGAATATTCACAAAAGCAGATACAACAATTTCACTGCCATAAAATTCATCATTATCAAATAAATCATCTTCTAAAAGAGCTACTTCTGTGTATTCTAAAACAGAAATAGACGAAACTAGCTTAGATAATCCAGACTTCCCAGATACTACTTTCGCTTCTTTTAAAGATGGTAATTTCATTAAATCAGCCAATTTAACGCTCAAAGTTCGCCACCTCCAGTTATTCTAAGTGTAAACAATCTCCTAGAAAAAGTCCATGCCACGTTAAATCTTTTACATTCAAGGTTGATTATAGTAGCATTAAACCATGAATACACATATTCTGACTAAAACATAGGAGGCAAATTATGTCTATAGAGCCATCCATTAAAATAAATGAGATTATTAATGAAGTTGAAAAAGTTATCGTCGGTAAACGACATGTTGTTAAATTAAGCTTAACTGCCCTACTTGCGGGTGGTCACGTATTACTGGAAGATGTTCCCGGAGTTGGTAAAACAATGATGGTGCGCACACTTGCAAAAACAATCGGGGTTTCCTTTAAACGAATTCAATTTACGCCGGATTTATTACCAGCAGATGTGACTGGGGTTTCGATTTTTAACCCAGAAACGCGTGATTTTGAATTCCGTCCAGGTCCGGTTATGGGAAATATTGTTCTCGCCGATGAAATTAATCGAACTGCACCGCGCACACAGGCCGCTTTACTGGAAGGTATGGCCGAAAACAGTGTGACAGTTGATGGGATTACGCGCAAACTCGCTGATCCGTTTTTCGTAATGGCGACGCAAAACCCGATTGAATACGAAGGCACTTACGCTTTGCCAGAAGCCCAATTAGACCGATTTTTACTTAAAATCAATATTGGTTATCCGACAGTTGAAGAAGAAATGCAGCTGCTTACTTTAAAACAATACCAAGATCCACTTGACCAAACGATACAAGTTGTAACGCTGGAAGAATTGTTGAATTTAAAAAATAAAGCAAAACAAGTTTTTATTGATGATGTGTTGAAAAATTATATTATTCGCTTAGTCGATGCGAGTCGGAAACACCCTTCTGTTGCGCTTGGGATTAGTCCGCGTGGCTCGCTGGCGTTTATGCAAGCCGCTCAAGCTTTTGCGCTTATTGAAGGTCGCGATTATGTGATTCCTGATGATATTCAGTATTTAGCGCCGTATATTTTCACCCATCGTCTTATTTTGAAGTCTGAAGCTTATTATAATGAGGAAACAGCCGAATCCATTATTGCTTCCATTTTGAAAAACACGTCAGTTCCGGTAGAGAAGAGGTAACTCAATGTTGAAAAAACGCCTCCTATTAGCATCTCGGTGGATTATTATGCTAATTATTTACGCTGGACTTTGGGCTTATACGTTATTTCAAGGCGACACAGCTAGTTGGTTTTTAACCTATTTCTTTAGTTTTATCTTGTTACTATTATTTTTGTCCTCGATTTATCCGCTCAAAGCGTGGAAAGTAAATCGAAATTTTGTTAAAACGACCTACCATGATGGCGATTTAGTTGATATGCAAGTATCGTTCTCTCGAAAATCGCGTTATCCAGTGGGTTATTTGCTATTCCAACAAAAAATACCGGCTAGTTTCGGTAAAGTGAGCGCACGCCAACAAGTGGTCTATCCGCTTTTTAAAAAGAATTTCACGGTGACGCTTGCTGGATTTGCCGGTGTTCGTGGGATTCATTCATTCCCGCCACTAGATGTGGAAACAAGTGATGCATTCGGTTTACTGGAACGTTCGCGCCAATTGTCGACCGAAAAAACGCTCACTATTTATCCCACCTATTTTCCTGATGTATTAGAAAAAATCAGTGAAGTTTCTCCGGAAAACGAACGCAATGCAGCTTATTGGACACTCAAGAAAAACAGCAATCTGCACAGTTTGCGCGAATTTTCTTCTGGCGACCGAATTTCCCTGATTGACTGGAAATCTTCTGCTAAAAGTGACCGGTTGATGACCCGGGAATTTGAAAATAGCGCAACATCACGCTTGTCAGTCATTTTTTATGGCGCTAACCATCCAAATTTCGAATTATCACTTCGGGCAGCATACTCATTTATCCGCAAAATCTCCGAAAATAATGGGGAAATTCGTGTTACGCTTCTAGGCGACCAAACGAGTAAATTTGCACCAGCGAAAGGCGCGAATAGACTTCAAGATATTTCGACAGCTTTTGCTGAAATTGCACCGGTAGATAGTTTAACCCTACAAGAATCGCTTGATAGTAATTTACATGCTGGTGAGAAAATCCTTTTATTTACACCGTGTATGGATACGATGTTAATGCAAAAAGTGACCCGTTTAACGGATAATAAACAGCTTCAAATTATTACATTTCAGTCAGAACATTCCAAAGCGATGGATGCTCCAGCGATTTTTCTTGAGCCAGCGAGTCTTCTAAGCAGACGGGAGCGTGAAACTAAATGAAAAGATACTTATCGCTCGTAATGCTGTTCATTCTTTCGGTTTTACTTATCTCCGAGTGGATTTATCCTTTTGCCGAGCTGACAGAACTCTCAACAGCAAATTGGATTATTTTATTTATTACTATTTCACTCGGCAGTTTTTTCCTCCGTTTGAAATATTACTGGACCATCCCTCTTCATGTCGTGATGATTTTCATTGTTTCAGGAATTTATTACGCTAAAGGTGGTATTCTGTCCGCGAATTGGTTTAGCTCCTTTTTCCAAATTACCTTTAATGGTTTTAAAGATATGGTGCAGTTCCGTTCTTCTGATATTTCTATGGACTTTATTTTAATCGTCTTTTTAATTGCTTTATGGCTTTTGAGTTATATTACTACGTATAGTATTTTGCGCAAACAGCGGATTATGAGTGTGTTAGTTTTAACGGTTGCCTATTTAGCGGTTATTAATACTTTTACGGATTATAATAGTAATTGGGCGATTGTTCGGACTGTGTTGGAAGGATTTTTACTGCTGCATCTTGCGCTGGCTAGCCGAATTGCAGCACCTAATCGAATAAGTGGGGATTCCTTGAAACGAAATGGGATTTTATATCATGTTTTTGTGATTATGTTACTGGCGGTTTTTGTTTTTAGTTCGTTAATACTTCCGAAAAAGGCGCCCATTTTCCCAGATCCTGTACCGACGATTAAAAATGCGCTTGGGATTAATACTTCGCGCACGGTTGGTTATAGTGAAGACGACACAACGCTCGGTGGTGCACTCAAAAAGGATAACGGGACTGTATTTACCGCACGTACGGATAAAGGCCACTACTGGCGCGTAGAGTCGAAAACTAACTACACTGGCACCGGCTGGGCAAATGCAAACTCAGGCGATGTGGTATCTTTTTCTTCCGGCGATATGTTCCCGATTCAACTTACAGAACAAACTACTGGTCCTACAAACACGGCTGAAATTAGTTTTGCTTCTTCCAGCGACTACATGCCTTACCCGTATGGAACGCAGACGGTGAATGGCGCTGTCGATTCGTTTAGTGCCAATTTAACGATAGAAAGAGTTGGACCTGTGGATACTATCAAAAATTACACGGTTCAATTAAAAACGCCTGTTTACAATATTGAAAAGATGCAAAGCGCGGATTTTAGTACATTATCTAGTGCCTTTGTTTCAAAATATACGCAAACGCCAAGTGAGTTACCGGATCGGGTTGCAAAACTGGCTAATAAAGTAACCAAAGACGCTGATTCCATTTATGACAAAACAAAAGCTATCGAAAGCTATCTAAGCTCTTCGGGCACGTTTACTTATAGCACAGATGATGCGAAAGAAACGCCTAGGGGAGCCGATTATGTCGACCAATTTTTATTTGAAACGCGGATTGGTTATTGTGATAATTTTTCTACTTCGATGGTTGTGATGCTTCGTTCGCTTGGGATTCCAGCAAGATGGGCCAAGGGTTACACACCCGGCGAGGGCGAGAAAAAAGAAAATGATGCGAAATCCACGTACACGATAACAAATAATAATGCGCATTCTTGGCCGGAAGTATTTTTCCCAGGTACTGGTTGGGTTCCATTTGAGCCAACAGCAACGTTCTCCAACCCAGAAGACTTCCAAGAACCGACAACCGAAACAGCTAATAAACCAGAAACACCGAACGATAGCACGAGCACGCCAGAAACACCAAATACACCAGAGAAAACACCAGAACAAGATAACGGCAGCAGTTCCACTGGTGAAGCAACGAAAAAAGAAGAACCTAAAACAGAAACAGCGGCCTCTAATTTCAAAATTCCTGCTTGGTTTTGGTGGATTCCCGCTGGATTAGTTACAGCATTACTTGTGTTGGCCGTATTATTCAGACGCAGAATTCGTAGTTATTTATTGCTTCGTTCCCTGAAAAACAAACCCGCATTTGGCAAAACGTATCATAAGCTATTGAAGTCACTCGCTTCTTATGGTTATGTGCGCGAATCAAGTGAAACTTTACGTCATTTTGCGGTGAGAGTTGATGCGGATTTAAAAACAGCTGATTTCTCGCGATTGACTAAAATTTATGAAGCTCAGGTTTATAGTAATGGTTTGGATGAAAAAGAGCTGAGTTCGGATGAGATGGAGCTTGTTCAGCAAATTATTGCTAAATTAAATAAGTAAACAGAGAAAAGCGCCCGCGAAAATATCGATGGGCGCTTTTTATTATGTAATATTTTTATCTTTTATCGATAAATATGAGATAATATTAACATGAAAAATAAAGGAGACCTGAAAATGACGACTATTTTCCCAAAAGAGCAAAATGTAGCTACCCTTTTCGAGCAGATTTTAGCTAATCCAACAGCTTGCAGGCGGTTCAAAGATGTATTTCTGGATAATTTAGAGAGTTATCAAGAAACGCGTGGTTTTGAGAAAGACGACACACTTTTGGCTAAAATCATTTTATCCTCCTATCAGCAAAGTGATGTCAGTGCGTTATTGTTAGGCGTTTGCGGCAGAACTTTATTTGAGCTTCTGCGTCAAGCTTTTCTTATTCCAAAAAAATTAACAGCAGATAACCCTTTCTTTTTAACAGACGCACAAGGTCATTTTATTGTAGAAATTCCTAATCGGGAACAAGAGAAATTTCAAGAAATATTTCAGACTGATCTTGCTAACTCCGAAACCGCGATTTATTTAGTTGATGACGAGGACACGGTGCATTCCTATGAGTCAGATTTTACGGTATCCACTAAAAAAATTAATAAAAAAAGAGGCATTCTCGTACTCTACTCCCTTCCTAATACTTTAAAATTAGGATTGACTGAATCGCAAGCTTATGCGGTTATTTGGAAAACTTTTTTACAAATACAAGAAATTATTCCATCGAGCAGAATTTTTTATGGGCAAGAAACCGCTGAAAATGCAGATGAATTAGGCGTCTTTCTTCCTATTCATCATTTCGAGAAAAGACTGTTACAGAATATCGAGCAGATCAATACATTAATTAGTACATTGCGCGAACAGATGGTTAATAAATAAGAAAAAAAGGATGAAAAGCTATGGCAAGAACTAGGCAAATTTCAGAATCAATTGGGTTGGGGCTTTTGCTCGCTCTCGCAGGCGGGTTTATGGATGCTTACTCTTATATCGAAAGAGGACAAGTATTCGCTAATGCGCAAACAGGGAACATACTTTTATTTGGAATTAATATTTCGGAAGGTAACTGGGCTACGGCTGTTCAGTATTTTTGGCCGGTTGTTTCTTTTACGGTTGGGATTGCGCTGTCTGAACTGATTCACCGGCGTGCTATTCGGCGGCTCCACTGGCGGCAGCTTTCTGTTTTGATTGAAGTGGTGATTTTGATTGGGGTTGCATTTATTCCGCTTGATAAAAATCTTATTGCCAATTCGCTGATTTCTTTTGTCTGTGGGATTCAAGTGGAAAGTTTCCGAAAAATGCATGGTAGAGGGATTGCGACGACGATGTGTATTGGGAATTTACGGAGTGCTACGCAAAATTTATGTGATTATTTTGAGTACAAGGAAAAACAATATCTGCATAATAGCTTCTTGTATTTTTCCGTTATTCTTAGTTTTATTATTGGTGCAGTTGTTGGTAATTTCTTTATTCAGTTATTCGCTCAATACGCCATTCTCGTTTGTGCATTTTTACAATTTATCGCCTTTTTAATGATGTTTATTGATAGAGAAAGAAAAATTATCTAAAAAAACTGCCAGCAAAATGATTTCTCACTTTGTTGGCAGTCTTTTTTTATTTCGCTTCTTCGTCTAGTTTTTTAAATTCGAAGTTTTTCATCCATTTTTTATTTTTACGAATGGAGAAGTAACCAACGATGGAAATGACGAATGCGCCGAGGAAATCGACGAACAGATCGCCCATTGTGTCAGCAACTGCTGCGTGGCCTTGAAGCATTGTTCCATCTTCCAGCATTGTTTTTTGCATGTTCATTCCAAAGCTATCCGCTGCAAATTCATAGAACTCCCAGAAAACGCCTAGGAATACGGCAAAACTACAAGCAAATAATGCTACAAAAACTGGACTCATCGAAAGTGTAACGCGTTCATCATTATTTAGTAAGCTCACAATCGAGAAGCCAAGCCCCCCAAGCATCGCGCCACTAAACGTATGTAAAATCGTATCCCAGTTAGGAATTAAATAATAGAAACTACGTACTTCGCCAAGATAAATGGCACAATATAAGAAAACGATAAAAACAATATACATCGCATTCGGAATCACGAATTTCATTTTTTTACTAATGATGGATGGTAAAAATAGCACTACCACACCAAGTACACACTGCATAAGCATAAGTGAGTAGTCGCCCTTTGTTTGTTGTCCTTCTGGAACATTGCCAGACGGTGCTGTAATTAAATTAACCGTTGCATAAACCATCGAAACTACGAGCGTTACTAATACAAAAATTGCAAGAATCTGCGCCCAGTTCCATTTTCTTTTCTTTGTTTTGTCTTTCATGAAGCGTCTCACCCCTTTTTAAAATATGTATTCATTATAAGCTATGTGAAGCGAAAAAAGAAATTTAAAACAAGATTTGTCAATATTTTGTGACAATATTCTGTCTGAAATTAGCAATATTTTCTATATTAGTACATATTGGTTTGATAACTGGCTTAACAATGACTATAAAAACACGGAAATCCAGTAACGAGGATTTCCGTGTTTTTTGTTATTTCAAAAAGTCTTGTAAAGCTTTCGCATTTGCGGCTACATCGTCTAAACGAAGGACTGCTCCTGCGCCGTCGATTCGCTCATTGTGCCATTTCCCTTCAACTGGGATGGCAAATTTTTCCATTGTTTCGGTTTTGCCTAGTAGGAAATCTGCGCCAATGGACATTAGTGTTCCTGTTGGGATATTAGTGGAAGAATAACCTTGTAGTTTTCCGATGACATCTGGAATTTTTGCTACATCACCAACGTCAATGGCTTGTTCTTTCAAGGCTTCTAACACTTGTTGCTGACGGCGAATTCGACCGAAGTCACCTTCTGCGTCTTTACGGAAGCGAGCATATTGTAAAAGTGTTTTACCATCCATTACTTGCTCACCTTTTTTAATATTTGCATCGATATTTTTCGACATATCTTTTTCGGCGTTAATTTTGATTCCTTCTGGTGCTAGCGTATCAACGATCTTAGGGAAACCTTCGAAATTGGCTACTACGTAATATTGCACGTCTACACCAAAGTTTTCTTTAATCGTTTGGCGTACAAGTTCTGGTCCGCCGTAGGAATATGCTGCATTGATTTTGTTTTTACCATGTCCCGGGATGTCCACATATGTATCACGCATGATGGACACGAGTTTTGGCGTATTTGTTTTCGTATTATAATGAGCAATCATTAAGCTATCTGAACGCCCTTGGTCTTCTCCGCGTGAATCACTGCCGATAAGTAACACATTAATCTCATCGCCAACTGCTTTGACACCATTAAATTCGTAATCTTTTAATTTACTTTCTGTTTGCGCTTCTTTTAAGCTAGATTGATATTGAAAATAACCGATAACTGCAACTACACCAACTAAAATTAATAGGGCTACAAGAATAGTAACAAAAATTCTCCCTTTACGCGCTTTTCTTTTTCGTGCATGTCTTGCCATTTTACACACCTCATTTATTGTAACTTACCTCCATATTACAATAAAATGACAAAAAAAGAGAGCGATAATTCCATAAGATTTTTTAAAGATTGGGAAAAGCCCTCTAAAAGTCTAGGTTTTAGAGGGCTTTTATAACTATTAAAGGGTCCCATCGCTACTTGTACTACTGTCACTTGTTCCAGAATCAGAACTATCATCTGAGCTTCCTGGCGCTTGACCTGGTTGACCGGACGGCGGTGTTCCACTCGGTTCCCCACTTCCTCCAGGACCTTGCATCGTTCCAGTATTATTTTCCGGGGTATTTTGACTAACTGAATATAGTTGATAACTTAAAACACTAATAATAATGACAGAAAGAATACTAACAATAATCGTGCTCCACTTCCATTTATTGTGGATGCCTTTCCCACGAATAATGAGTTTCTTTTCTGGCTGTTCCATCTCTTCCATCCAACATCATCCTTTCGTTACCACTACTTTACCAAGCAAATAAGAACAAATTATGACATGAATTAGAAAAAATTATGTCGGACAAAGCTAAAGTTTTCTTTAATTTTTTCAGCTTTTTTCGAAGTGTTTGGTATAATTAATTGAATATAACATGAAATTAAGGGGTGTATTATGGCTAGTTATAGTGGGAAAAAGAGGAATAACAAGAAGGCAATTTTGATTGGAAGTATTGCCGCTGTTGTCGTCCTCGCGGGTATTGCCATTTACTTTTTCATACAAAATCAACATAAAGATGAAAAAAATGCTTTAGCAGCCGCAGAAACTTTTACATCAAATATCGCTAAAGAAAAGTACGATAAACTTGGAAATAGTGTTTCAAAAGAATCTCTCAAAAAAGTTGAATTTACAACGAAAGAAATGGAAGCCAAGTATCAAGCTGTTTATGACGGCATTGGCGCAAAAGATATTAAAGTCAAAAACCTCAAGTCTGTCTATGATGACTCAGCGAATAAATTCAATCTAACTTACGAACTAGAAATGCGCACCAGCCTTGGAAAACTCGCTACACAAAAATATAAAACAACTATTTCCAAGCAAGATGACGACTGGAAAATCGACTGGAAACCAGCGCTTATTTTCCCGGGGATGGTAAAAACGGATAAAGTCCGCATAACCGAAGATGACGCAGAACGTGGCCAAATCGTTGATAGAAATGGCAATCCGCTCGCAACAACTGGTCAATTTGCCGAAGCTGGTATTGTTCCTTCGAAGCTCGGTGAAGGCGATGAAAAAGTGAAAAACATTACTGATATTAGTAAAAAACTGGATATTTCCACAGAGTATATTAACAAACAACTCGAGCAAAAATGGGTTCAAGCGGACAGTTTTGTTCCTTTAGTTACGTTAAAGAAAGAGAATTTGCCCGAATCAACTGGCCTTACTTACGCGCAAAAAGAAATGCGCACCTATCCTCTAAATGAAGCAACGTCGCATTTGATTGGTTATGTTGGCGAAGTTAGTGCCGAAGACATCGAGAAAAATCCAAAACTCAGTGTCGGTGATGTGATTGGTAAAAGTGGTTTAGAACGCTACTACGATAAACAACTGCGCGGCAAAAACGGCGGTGCAATCAAAATCATCAACGATCAAACGAAACAAGAAGACACTTTGCAAAAAATTGATAAAAAAGACGGCGAAGAAATTAAACTGACGATTGATGCCGCGATTCAGAAGAAAGCTTTTGATAGTCTTGGCTCTGAAACTGGTGCCGTGACAATGATTAATCCTACAAACGGCGAACTTTTAGCATTAGTTAGCACGCCTTCTTATGATGCCAATCAAATGGTGCTCGGGATTACTTCCGAAGATTACGCGAAATACAATGACGATAAGCGCTTACCTTTCTTAGCAAGATACGCCAATCGTTACGCACCAGGCTCTACTTTTAAAACGATTACTGCAACGATTGGGCTTGATACAGGAGTAACAAAACCTGATAAAGTCCGTGAAATTTCTGGCTTAAAATGGCAAAAAGACGCTTCTTGGGGTAATTATTTTGTCACTCGTGTCCATGATGTTCCAAAAGTAAATATGACCGACGCACTCGTGCACTCGGATAACATTTATTTTGCGCAGGAAGGGCTCGAAATCGGCAAAGATAAACTAACTGCTGGTTTGGAGAAATTCGATTTTGATAAGGAATACAACCTTCCGTTTACAATGAAACCCGCGCAAATTTCGAATGAAGGGCTGAATTCGGAAATTTTATTAGCTGATACAGCATACGGCCAAGGTCAGCTACTAATGTCGCCAATCCAACAAGCAATCGCCTATTCTGCCATTGCCAACGATGGAAAAATGCCTTATCCAAAACTAGATACAAAAGAAAAAGCTGGCGAGTCTAGCCAAGCAACCGAAGCCGCATCTGCCAACCAGGTCAAAGCGGCTCTAGTCAAAACAGTTTCCGACCCAGCCGGCACAGCCCATGCCTTACAAATCCAAGGTCACAATATCGCAGCTAAAACTGGTACAGCGGAACTAAAAGAAAAACAAGGCGAAGATGGCCTTGAAAATGGTTTTGTTTATGCCTTCGATGCTGACAATCCGAATTACCTCATGGTCGGAATGACCGAAAACGTTAAAGGTCGTGGTGGTAGCGGGCTTGTTATTGATAAGTTAAAACCAGT
Organism: Listeria marthii; assembly: GCF_014227425.1. Taxonomy (NCBI): domain Bacteria; kingdom Bacillati; phylum Bacillota; class Bacilli; order Caryophanales; family Listeriaceae; genus Listeria; species Listeria marthii. The sequence continues at coordinate 217,756 of NZ_JAASWB010000005.1, read as the reverse complement.
TATTGAGAGTATGTATAAATAAAAAAGAACGACCCAGTTCATGAACCGGGTCGTTCTTTTTTACTTAGTTTTCAAGGAATAAATCAGCAAATTCATCCCAAAGAACACTAAATTAGTTTTTTCGCTTTTAGGTAATGCTCTGGTAAAAGCGAATTAGTTTCGCAATTCCGCTTTCAGGGAAACTATTAACAACTATTTAAACCAAAGAAAGAAGGAAGGAAGTCCCATGGTAAAAATTACTACTTATCCCGCTGAACCTTCTGATGTTAAACATTATATTTCTGGAGAAAAAATGAAAAATGACCACCATTTGCATACGGTACTTACATTTGATAATCATTTAAATATAGACGTTCTAAAAAAAGCAGTTATGCAGTCTACTCAAAAACTTCCGCTATTACTTTGTCATTTTAAAGAAACGAAAAAAGGCGCTTTTTGGCAAGAAAGTGTTTTTTCTGCGGTGGATTTGGTTTTCTTAGTGGAAACGCAAACGCCCGAAACCGAAGTGAACCGTGCGCTTGTTAAGAAGTTATCTACGGAAAATGGTCCGCAAATTTGTTTGACTATTGTTCGGACGGAAACCGCAGATCAGCTTGTTATTATTATGAACCACATGTTAGCGGATGGCGCTGGTTTCAAGGAATATCTTTATTTGCTGAGTGAAATTTATTCTAAGATGTTGGAAAATCCGGATTATCAGGCGAATTTAAGCTTGGGTTCGCGGAGTTTGAATCAAGTTTTTGAGCAATTTTCCCGCAAAGAAATAAAGTCGATTTTCACTGAGAAAACGACGCAAAAAGCTGTCCATAATCCATCTTTCCCACTGAAAGGCGATCCGAAAAATCCGGAAATCATTTGGACTAAAGTATCGAAAACAAATTTTTCGCAAATTATTCATTATGCTAAAGAGCACGAAGCAACCGTTAATGACGTGCTTTTCGCGGCAATGGTGCGCACCGTTCAACAAACAACGCAGCAAAATGAGATGTCTATTGATTGCCCAGTGGATCTCCGGAAATATTTGCCGAATAAGACAAGCCGCGGCATCACCAACTTAACCGCCAATATTACCTGCCAAATGAAGACAACGGACGACCTAAGCTCATTCGAAAGCACCCTTCAAGCCGTCAAAAAATCTCTCAATCCACAAAAAAACAGCCTAGCTCCTTTGCGAATTTATTATTTATTGGAATTCATTTTCAAGAAAAAAAGCTATTCTATTGCCAAAAAAGCATCTGAAAAAATGTATTCTATTCCGAAAACCAGTTTTACAAATATCGGCATTATTGACGACGAAAAACTCTTTTTTGAAGGAAGTACTTTAACAGATTGCTTCATTTGCGGTTCTCTAAAATATGCTCCGTTTTTCCAAGTCGCGGCTACTACTTTCCACGGCGAGCTGACACTTAGCACTAATTTGCATGGTACTGCGCAAGATCACACTTGGCAGAAAGCATTTTTGGAAAAGATGATTGCTAATTTCCCTTCTAAATAAACAAAAAGCCATCCCCAGTCAGATGGCTTTTTGTTTATTTTTGACTATCCAATAATTGGTAGCCTACTTTCAAGTTATTCAAGGCTGTTTGTAATTTATCCGTGCGCACCTTTTTAAAAATGATTTGATTATGATATCTTTTTTTAAATGCAGCTTCACTATCTTTTTTCCCATTTAGCAAATCTATCGTCACTTGTATTCGCTGTATTTTGAAGTCGCTCCACTCTGTAAAAACTTTTTTAAATGTCTGTGTATCTGCCGAAGCTTCCGAACTTCTTTTTAGTGCGTCTATATTTAAAATTTCTTGCTGATATCGCTTCATTGTGTCGATCATTTGATTAATATTATCATTCGCAAAGTCTAAATCTGACCAAATTTCTCCCTTAATCGTATCTTTTAAAATGTTTTCCGAAGAAAGCTCCCGTCCTTCAAATTCTACTAAATCAAATTTAATTAATGCTAAATCTTCGGCCGAAAGTTGTGGCTTCGGCTTGCTCGTCTGTTTTGTTGTCTTCGAGTTGTTTACGTCCCCGCTTGCTTGCTCGCCCCCATCGTCACTAGTAGTTACCGCTAATACGACGACAAGCACCGCACCGATAATCACTACAATTTTCCACGTTTTTGATAACCCTTTGAACCAATCCACTAATTTTTTCACTTGTTTTCCTTCTTTCCTTATCTATGCAAACACTTCTTTTCCTTAGATAAATCTGCAAAAAATAGCTCAGTAACTCACATAAATTTTTAGATTGGAATCAAAGAGCATATAGAATTATAGTCCTCTTTTCATTCAATGGTTAAAATGTCTTATAAATAGTACCGATAAAAGGAAGATTTTTCAGACATAAAAAAAGCCCACCTCAATCAAGGTAGGCTGTTTCATTATTATTTCAACAATTCCCGAAGCGCATCCACGCGATTCGTTAATGGTTTTCCTAACGCATTTGCAAAATCATCAGAAGTAACATCTAATTGGTCGTTCTTAATATCATGTTGGAATGATAAGAACATTTCTGCGACTGGTTGTGGCATGCCAATGGAAACTAGATTTTCCACGAAGCCTTTATCATCAGAAGCGATAACTTCGAAATCTTTTCCGGTAGCTTCTTTTAATACTTCTGTAAGCTCAGCATACGTCATCAGTGGGCCAGATAGTTCTAAAATCTCTGGGAAGCCTGCGCCCGCAACAGCTTTTGCCGCTACTTCTGCATATTCACGTTTGAGCGCCCAGCCAACTTTACCGTTTCCAGCTGCATAAACAAATTTCCCAGCATTCAAAGCGCCGCCAATCATTGGCATTTCATTTTCAAAATACCAGTTGTTGCGCAAGAATGTGTGCGCGATTCCGGATTTTTCAATTACTTTTTCAGTAAAGAAATGATCTTCTGCTAAAGCGCTTGCGGATTTATCTGCGCCCGCGAAACTTGTGTAAGCAATGTAAGAAACTCCCGCTTCTTTTGCTGCATTTACAACATTTTCGTGCTCTACTTGACGATTTCCTGGAGCACCCGATACAAATAATACCCGGTCGATGCCTGCGAATGCTTGCTTCATTGATTCCACGTCACTATAATCACCAATTCTGATATTAAATCCAGCCGCTTTTAAGTCCGCGCCTTTTTCTTCATTACGAACCAAAGCATAAATGTCAGATGTTGGAACTAGCTCTTTCAAATAATTTAAAGCATATCCTCCAAGTCCACCTGTTGCGCCTGTTACTAAATAAGTCATTTAAACCACTCCTTCAAAATTTTATGCTGTACATTTATAATTTACACCTTTATAATAAACATTGTGATAAGATAAGTCAAGAAGAAAACTTGAAAGGATTGAAAAAAATGAAATACTCCATCCAATTTAGTGACGCTATCCATATTTTGGCTTATATAGAGATTTTCAAAAATACGAATTTATTGTCGAGTGAAATAATCGCCGGCAGCGTTAAAACAAATCCCGCTAATATTAGAAGAATTATGAGCAATTTAAAAAAGGCGGATTTAATCACCACGCAAACTGGTAAAGCGAACCCTATTCTTGCCAGACCGCCAGAAGAGATTTCGCTACTTGATGTCTATAAGAGCATCGAGGGCAACACGAATTTAATCCACGTCGATCCAAAAACCAACCCTGATTGTGTTGTCGGCGCTAATATCCAGCAAGTTCTTACGAGTAAATACGATTTGCTACAGAAAAAATTAGAACTTGAAATGGAGCAAATAAAACTGGATAGCATCGTGCATGATATTTCTGTGTTGGAGAGTAAAGATCGTCCGCAAAATATGGAGATTTTAGAGAAGTATTTGTAAAAAAAGGACCTAATCCATTGAAATTGGATCAGGTCCTTTTTATAAGTTAATTTTGAAATGAAGTAAAAGATGCAGCTTTTTTCTTCAGAATATCTAAAAATACTTGTTGATTGGAAATGGCGCTACCTTGTAATTGAACTTGACCTAATTTCGCAGTTGCAAGTACACAAATGAAGTCAAATTCGTGGTCTCTTTGCGCATTTTTGATGATTGTATCGTGTTTATCATAATGAACTTCTACTGTTAATTCTTCCCAGTTAAGCACCGTTCCATCTAAAGAAATGCCATCTTGTGTAACAAGGATTTTTTTAGCATTAGTAGCCATTAATTGATCTAGTTGCGCTGATTTTTGCGTATTTAATGGATTATTTGTTAGCTTTTTATCTAATTTCTGGTAAAAAGCTCTGTAATCGCTCGGAGCTAGGAAATTAAATGATAGCTGATTTTTTTCATTAAGTACTTTCTCATTAGTAGCAATTAATTTTGGCGCAACTTTTGTCAGGAAATTTTCTAGTAGTTCCCCGGATTCGCCCACTCTTGCTGGGATATAAATCCAGTTATTTGTATTTTCCGCGCGGTAAAGCACATTGTTCACTAGCTTTAGCCCTGGAACGCGTAACATTTGAATTTCTTCTATATTTTCGAAAGGAATAACCCCTTCAGATTTCCCTTTAAACAAGGATTCAATCCCATTTTCATGTAATTGGAAAGAACGAGCATAAACAGTACTTTTCACGCGGATTGTAAGTAAAAGTCCTCCGATGAAAAATAGTACTGCACAAGCGCCGACGCCCATTACAATAAGTTGTTTTACTGAGTCTGTTACATCGAGATAAGTCCCTATGTCTGTTGGTGTTGTAGGCATTGCATTTACTTTAAAAGTAACAAATATCAACATGACTCCAATTAATAAAATGACAAGCGCCAAAATCATTGCGCCTATATTAGTCCGATGTCGTTCTTGGTAAGTTTTGATAATCTTTCCCCCTAATATTTACTTAAGCAACGCCATGATGATCCCAACAATAAAAAGACCAATTACAAAACCAGCAATAGATTTCCAACTTCTTTTTTGTTTCATTATGTCTCCTCCGTTTCTCTAGATGTATTGTGAAACTTTCATTTCAAGTCTTTTATAAAATACCATACAAAAAGCCCGAAATCAACGTGTTTTTGAAAGGATTTATATCTAATTTTCCCGGCAAACTCACATTTTGAATTTCCATCTTGTAAAACATTGGTATTTCAGTAATTACCAAAATTTGTTCTATACACAAAATCGACATTAAAATTATAGTATGTTAATAGAATCCCATCCATCGGCACATAATCTTCCTAAATATATTGAGCAACCATTAATTTCTCGCCGTGCGTTAACGGCTTGCCCTCACTATCTTTCTTTAAAGAACTTCGAGCTAATTCTGTAAACTCTTCGTATGTCATTTGTGTAAACTCCTTTTTTTATTTAATTTTAAGCCACGAACAAGAAGTCTTTCACTAGCGCGATTACAAAAAGAACCAAACACACAAAATATACACCGCATATAAAGTATAGAATATTTTTGGTATTATAAGTAACCAATTTCAAGCGCAAAATAATAAAAATTATTCCGAGTGTCAGTGTGTAAACCGCTATTACACTCAACAAAAACGTAAGCATTGCCTTCCTCCTAAATTATCCTGTAAAGAAAACAAATGTAGACAAAATGACGGCACCTACTATCGGAAATATGTAAGGCATACATTTGAGTAACTTATTTTTCTTTCCTTTATATTTATCAAAGATGATAAAGCATAAAGTATTTATTGCTAAAAATTCAAGCGAGATTATCATTTTCAAGAATATCACGGTAAGAATAACCTCCTTTTGGATTAAACATGTTTGCTGTAACTCTTAATTAAACGCTTCCTGAACTTCCTGTATAGTCTATCTTTCATCCCCAAATTCTCCACAGTCAAAAATGTTTTTACGTCGTACCAAGGAATATCGATATCCAGTTTTTTATCAACCGCTAAAAGGGCTGTGTCTGAATATTCATTAACGAAAAGAAAGAGTTGCTCAGAAGGGAAATACATATAGCAATATAAAAATATAGTTGTCTCCGTTATATTTTCAAAATCCAAATTTTCTACTATATTTGCTTCACTCTGTGTAAAATCTATTGTTTCTCGTAAATTTAAGATAGTAATACTCTTTTGCAAAAATTTCTTTTCACCTAGAATTTCACTAATATATGCTTTCTCATCCTGTGTAATTTCCACAATTTGTTTAATCATATGGATGAATTCTTTCGTATCCAAAGAAATAGCCTCTGGTTCTTCAAAATAAAAGTTGTATTTTTCAGGATTAAGAAATACTTGTTGTGGCAAGCATTTTTCTACATTGATAAGCTTTTTTATTCTTTTTTCAACCTCAACGCTCGTTAAAATGGGCATAAAATCTATCTCCTCAACCTTTGCTTCCACCTGCGCAAAATCTTCCTCAGAAAATTTTCTTTTTCCAATTCTTCATCCGACCTGCAATTTATAATATATTTAAAATAGCTCGAAAACTCCGAGTCATAGCTAAAATTATCTTCCCCGTACTGAATAAGTTGCTCTCTGTTTCCTCTTTTCCATTTCAAAGAATCTTTTTCTGGTATACCAAAAGAAGTCAAAAAAACGTCATCTGGGTTATTTATTGCTACATTACGAAGCATTTCTTTCCCTTTCTCCTCAAGCTCCAAATAATTATCATCTTCCTCAAAATAGATTGGATTAATTTCCATGCAATAACCCATTATCCAGTTGACCTCTGTAATATTTTCCAGCTCGCTAATGCCAAAATCATACATGTTTTTTAACTTATCGCCTTCCGTCTCATCATCTTCCACTTCATACATATCAACCAGCATATCCCATCTTATATAAAACGCCCGCACAAAATAACGAATATTCTTCTTATCAGACATCCAGGTATTATAGCTATAATCTAATACCTCTTGAACCTTTTCCTCCATCTCCAACCGATCCAGCTCTTTCCATTCTAGGTTTATCATAACAGCCCTCTTTTCTGTGAGTACTTATTTTTATAATATAAAAGCTATCATGAACAAATAAATGATATAGCAGCACATTAATATACCCCATACCATCGAAATAACAATCATTTTGTAACTTTTTTTCAGATAACATAAAATCCACAATGCAATGGTAACTACTAGGCTCAGTAGGGTTAGCACTAATAATAAATTGGTACTGAACACCTCATCCCAGACTACAAATAAAGCATATGAAAGAGAAAGTCCACAAAATATAATTCCTGCACAAATCACATAAACAAAGTTCTCCTTCCACCTTGTCTTCAAATCGTCATTAAAATCTCGATAAACTATTAATATGTAACCCGAAAATAACGCTACTAAAACACAAAGTAAACTTATTATTATATTCATAAATGCTGCTTTCTCCGTACTTTGAACTAATAGAAAAAAATGATTGAACAAAAAAATAACATAAAAAGTCATCAACGCGCACCAAATAATCGTCAAAATTATTATAATGTTACTTCTCTCATTTTTATTAAATATGTATAGAAAAATACTAGTAACTATTACAAATATAATCATCTGATACATCGTAGCATCGTCGCGCACTTCCCACGGGATAAAGAAACCAAAAGAAAAAACAGCAGAATAACAGAGCTCTAAAATGCATAATATCGATATAGCTGTTGAAACTAGCTTGGGCACTTTACCCGCTAGTTGTTTTTCCGTTCGAAGCAATAGCACGCTAGAAAATACAATTAAAGTGCATAAAAGACTTCCTAATACTTTAGTTAAGAAAATAATGCTGTTCACTTCCTTTTGTAATGGTAATTTTGTTGAATTTCAGAACGTCATTAAGTCCAACCACCAAATTTCACAATACAATAAACAACGCTAATCTAAAAAATCAAATTCCAAACTATCCACTTTACCTATAAAATCTTCCCCAACTACAATAATCGAGCCATTGTTAAAATCAGTAATCCATCCCTCCATCAAATCTTTAGAAAGAAAAAACACTGTATCTGCTTCTGGCAGGAAACTTGGCATCCATATTCCATCAGCTTCTTCATTTAAAACTGAAAAAAATTCATAAGAATCCACTTCAAAACAGTCATGCTGCCAATCTAAAACATACATTCCATTTTTAAAATAACTAGCAAACAATTTCTTCAATTTATCTGCATTATACTTATACTCTTCTGATACTTCACCATCAGCATTATATGAAAAAGTCATGATATTTATGTTTTTAAGCGAATAGGTTTTATATTTAAGATTGCTTGGAGAAATAGCTTTATGACTATAATTTTTAAAGTCATACAGATCCCTTATTTTCTTCCATAAAATGTCTGCCTTACTATCTTTAATTACAGTCATTCCCAAAAGTCTCATCTCCTTCTAAAAATACTCTTCCTTATCAAAGTTATTAGTTCTTTCCGCCTCTTTTTCACAAATCCCTTAACCCAAAAGTCCGACATAAACCCCGAGATAAGCATACATTCCAACTGAAAAAGTACATAGGACAACAGCACATATACCTTTAAATATCATACTTATTCTACTTCTTTTAATTAAATATAATCCTGCAATTATTACTAGGTTAATCAACGCTGCAATTGAGATAGCCATAATAGAAAGACCTCCTTAATAAAATAAATATGACGTGATTACTGTTATACCAAGTAAGATTAAAAAATATATTTCTATAATTCTTGTTGTCCGCTTTCTTACCTTTTTAACATCCATAATTTCTAGTGAGAACATGACAATAAAAATTGTTTCTAATCCCAAAAACACAGTTACAATAATATCTGTGAGAAAATTATAAAAAAACATATGAATTAAAATGGAACTCATGAGAAATAATATTAAAAACAGTAGAAAGCTATTTTTTCTGATAAAAACCAATAAGTATTCAACTCCAATTTTCAATTTACTTCAACCTTATACACTAAACCTTTTCTTTGCTTGTGTTCCAAAATCAAATTGTTATTATCTAACCATTTAAATTTCCCTAGATACTGGGAAAATACTGCTGGGTTAGGTGAATCACTGATTATTAATTCTTTTTTTATTATTTTTCTTTCTTTATTAAAAATGACAATATGTATGTCTGCTTTATACAATCCATGTTCAATATAAATTTGTGCTTTTTGCTTTCTATTCGGACTGGATTTTGGTTTTTGATAATAGTACTTATTTTGATAATCTAATTCTTTTACTTTTTCGTATGCCTCCATAAACTTAGTCTTATCTAAGCCCAAATCACAACATGCTTGCATAGCACCTATATGAAGTAGTTCTAAAATAATCTTTTTCTTACTTGAATCAGTCTCATCATTAAACTGATTTAAATCAAAAAACGTATTTTCAAAATAAACTCTATAAATATCATCGAGGTGATGTGATTTATCTACCTTTTTTCCAATTGGTATACAATTTATATCAATACAAGAAGTCTCTTTTGTCACCATTGGCTTAAATGCACCTGAATACATTTCTGAAATACAATGACTTTGACTATCAAATGACATTACTGGATTCTTTTCTTTATCATAATCAAATCCAACAGAAAAATAGCTTAATTTTTTCATATTTCATCTCCAATGTTTTATTCTAGGTAACCCTTACGGATGAACAAAAGTCAAAACCACATAAGTTACATACGTAAATAAATTAACTACCGTTAGAACTAATACGCATATACCTATTAAAACTCCTGATTTTACTTGCTTACTTAAATAATTCATGAATATATTCGCTAAAAGTAGCCCTATTTCAATTAGCAATACAATGTACATATATGTGTGTACTTCTTCTACACCAGAAATAAGTAAGCCTGTTCCAACTGTGGACAATCCAACTATTGACAAGATTGCGATTACTTTTCCGAGAAAACGCTCCTCTTTTTTTATCGTAAGTCCACCTACTAAAAAGCATATAAAAGCTATAATAGAAATTAAAATATTTAAAATAAAATCCATTTTCCACTTCAACTCTCTTTTTTTGTTAAACAACTTATGAATAAATACGATTCTGATATAGAATAAAAGTCATCTACACCAGCTCTAATATAGACATATCCGCCGAATACGCCATTAACTCACTTGAATCTGATAAAATGACAATTAACGGAAAAAATGCTAACAATTCGGCTCTTAAATTGTCTTTCGTTGGCATTTCACTAAGTTTTAATTTATCTATATCCTTAGAAAAGTCACTATCTTTTTCTGCTAAAAGATACTTATCATAGTTAGAGCCCTCATCAAATCGCTCTTCCTTTTCCTTATAAAAATTAGCATATGTCTTTCTAAATCTAGTTTCCTTTACAAGGACTGATTTATCAGCTGAATCATCGAATTTATGGGACAAATGAAATTGATAAATATCATAATGAAGAATAAGCCTCTTCATTATTTTTTTAATATCTTCATGAATTTCTTCCAGACATTCCTCTCGATTATCGTATGCACCCGCTGTTGTTATGCCTTTTAAATAGATCATTTTTCTAACCCTTTGCTTACAAAAAAATATTTTGTTAAACGTTTTTAAATATTTTCGATTACCTTTTTCAGTCCACGCTGACCAATCTTGAAAATGTTCAGTAAACTCTTCAACTGTCATACTTTCTAAATTTAGGAATGAGTCCGACTTTACAAATGTTTCCTCCGTGGCTAAAATAACGAAACTAAATTCTCTAACAAAATATAAGCCCCAATTACCTGCGTTAGAAAATAAACACGCCTCCTCAAACGTTAAAAAGAACGTATTTTTCACATCCTTAGATTCATTTTCCAGTATATCAATCTGTTCGATGATTTTCTTTGGCTCAAGCGAAATAGGGATTTCAGCTACCGTATAGTCCATATTGTTTTCAGGAACAGTAGTAAAAAACAAATGCTGGTCATTACCATCAGCCAGATTTTCTAAAATCCATTTCCAACCAATTTCTTCATAAAAATAATCCATATCATATACGTAGAAATTGTTGAATTTATGATTAAATACGTTATGGGGTAACCAATTTTCCAGACTAAACATCCCAGTAAATTGTTCATTAAAGCTTGCATACGGTTTCTTTTTCAGCTCTACCTTCTCCAATTAAATATCCCCTTTTCTGCAGTATTTTCTAGTCAGCATCATTAACAATATCCACTAAATCTTCTATCTCTAACCCATAGTTATTTGGTCTTTCATCGTCTTCTAAACCATACATGATAAACGCGGATGTAAGAATATCCATTATCGCATCGATACTCTCACGTTTAAGATTGTCTACTCCATTATTTTCAATTTCGTTAATGTATTCAGGATGCCTTGTTAGCAGTGTATACAGCATTGCTCTTTGTCTTGTTTTCATGCATTTCCCTCGTTTCCATTACGATAATTAGCTATAAGTTCCGCTAGAAATTTCTCCTCATCTTTTAGCCATGGACACCATTCTTCTCCTGGATTCGCCGCGAACAACTCTACTTCTTTCCAATTTTCAAGCGGATTTTTGATGGAAAGAGATTTTTTAATTGCCAAAATACTAATTTCACTCTCTTTATCACCAAAAATAAAACAGTCGGAATTAAAGTACCAGTATAAATAATCAAAAGCCACAAAATCCATTTTTTCTGTATCGCTACACCATAAAATTTCACCATATTCCTTTTCCGTTATATCTATACTTAATTCAGCATATGGAACATCTATTTGTTTTATCTTTTTAAAAATAAATTTTCTTATAGTTTCATAATAAGAATGTGGCGTAAACAACCTGACACTTTCTTGCTTAAGCAGTTGTCCAATTTTATTTAAGTCGTTTATGAAGTCATCGTCATAACAATGAAAGAAATCGGTAAAATAAAAATCATATAACTCCGGCTTTTTAAAAATTTGTTTTGGTAATACCGCCTTATAGTCAACTAAGTACCCAATCTCATTTCTCAAATTTTCATTATGATCCTCAATCAATCGAGATTTTGCTCCTGTTCCTTGTACAGTATCCAGTAATTCTGTATTAGTAATTTGTTGAAAAATCCGCACCAAATCTATCCCTTTTGAAAATATGCCTATCGCTCTAACATCAAGTATAGGGGCGATAATAGCCATGCCATCTTCTAATTCGATTTGTTTCCTACAATCTAATTCTATTTTTTGTTTAAATAAAAATAGCCTATTCAGATATGGACTATAATCACCTTCTATAAACAAACGGAACATTTCTTGTTTAAGTTGTTGCGATTCCCCCTGCAAGAAAACTTTTTTATATCCACCTTTTTCGTCTCCTTGCAATTTTTCATAAGGACCATCCACATCATTCAAAAAATAAGCAGAAATCATATATTCGCCAAAAGCCTCGCAAATATCATATACATCTTGCTCTAACAGTTTTCCCGGGTCTTTAAAATAGTAAATATATATTTGGTCCGCTCCGTCGATTCCTATGTCACTTCCATACTCGAGTGCATCTTCGGCTCTGACAATCTCTATTTGTTCTCTATTCAACATGTGGTTCACCTTCTTTTTTTAGAAAATAATTAGTCCTAGACAATCAACAAAAACATTCAATATTTATCACCGTTTTTTATAAAAATAAATCCCCTATCTGTATTGTAAAAAACACTCCCAGAGCAAACACTAACCAAAACAAAACCTTGCTCCATTTTTGCTTTTTTGGCTCTAAATTAAGACAAGTTACTAAACAAATAATTACTAGAAATATATACATTGTTAATAACAATGAAAGAATCCCCCTCTTTTTTTCAATAAAAGTATTCCAAATTACCTAATTAAACAGTTCCTTAATCGCATAATACTCATATAATCCAAAAGTTATAAACACGATTAAAAAAACGGTTATTATATATGTATTTTTGTATTTTTTAGGGATATTATCTGAAAAAACTAGAAAATAGATTAAAACTAGTATATTTACTATTAACAGTATGATTAATATATCCGGCATAATTAATTTCTCCTCAACTTCAATATAAAAAAAATGAACTGATTAAAATGCTTACAAACATAATAACACAGGTGATTTCAAGTGACTCTTGGATTCTTTTCTTTAATTTCATTTTGCCAATTAAATCAGATAACATAAAAATATTTGCAATCAGAATAAACCCCACACTAACTTCTATAATGGATTTAGCCCATGATGATTCCAACAAATAATATGCTATTACTGTAACTATTAGCAACAAAATTACGCCTAATTTGAAATGTTTCCAAGATTTGTGTTCTTTATTCGTCATTGTCTTTCTCCTAACTCATTGAGGTTTGTAGTAAGTTGTTAGACACCCAATATAATTACGCTAACACCTAGCTCAAGTGCTTTTTCTAGCCATGCTTCTATGCTACGAACCAAGATGGACAACGACCGAATACCCGCATCTTTTTCTACCATACTATCTGAAATTGCTACCATATCTCGCTCTTTCAGCTTATTTTTTAAATTATCTACTTCCTCAAAACTAAAATGATTCTCGCCAAACATGCTGAAATCCTCTTTACTCTTTTCAAAATCATCAAGTAAATATTCAAAAATATCGCTATTAACATAATACGAATCTTCATCCCAAAAACCTTTTTTGGCGGAACTATATTTAAATTCTACATACATCGTTCCTTCTAATTGATCTTTTCTTAAAAACAACTCATTATCTATTTTTTTCATAAGCAATTATTTTCCCGCCTCTAATATTGTTTTACCACTAGAAAAACCGAAACTTCTTTTTCTATATTTAATGATCTAGTTGTTTACTTATGATTATAACCGAACTTCCATCATAATCCGACATGACCAAGAACTCGTCCTTGCCTAAACTTAACTTCATTTTCCCCACTACCTTATTTCTTTTAAAAAGAGTGTCTTTCTGTAAGTAGTGCAAAATTCTGTCTAGTTTATGCCCAGATATAATATACACAAGAAAGTTCGAGTTGGCTAAAAGTCTGAAAACAAATAGAACTTCATCGATTTGCAGATTATCTGTTTGGATATTCTGAATTAATAACAGCTTCTTACCTTCATAAGAAATCTCCTTCATTTCACTATCTGGAAACTTCTCGTTCAAATCTTCTCTATCAAAAATGCCAAATTCTAACAGTAAATGAATAGGTTGGCTTTTATTTGCAATCATATTTCGTAGGTCATCATCTGACATTTCATCGTTGTAACTAGTTTTTATTTCTTCCTGATTTTCTAGTGTGAAAATGCTGTTTTCTATAATTTAGACTCCCTCTTTTCTAGTTTCCGTATTCTTTTCGATTTCTTAATCATACTTCATCTGACTCAAACCATCTTCCACTATTTCAATAAGTTTTTCCCCTATAGGCTTCCACCATATATCCTTCATTAGCTGAAATAGAAAATGTATGCACTTCATTCTTAATATACTTATGCCTCAATTCTACTGTATCATTATTTGACCACGTAAGTTCTCCCAATATGTCTAACCCCATACGCCCTGGGTGCTTTAAAACTATTTTTTCTTTTAGCTTCACTTGTTTTTTTCTGTCTTCAATAAGTATATATGCCTCCGTCTGTTCAATTCCCCAATTAATTTCCACATAGGCTCTGAGCTTTCTATCTGGACTAGATTTAGGCTTCTTCCAAATAAAATAATTTTTAAAGTTTCGTTCCTCCATCGCTTTAAATACCTGTTCAAAAATCCTTTTATCTAACGCCAAAATTTCCGTTGCTTTCTCTAAGCCATTTTGCAGTAATCTTACAAGTTGTTGTTCTTTCTCAAATTCATTTAATTTATTGAATTCCGACACATCATATTCGATAAAAACATCTAGAAATGTAGAGATTATCATTGGATTTTCCATATTTTCTTTTATCGCACAATTAATATTAATAACACTAACGTTTTCAGTGCGAATCTTGCCTAATAAGCTGGAGAACAAATCGGTGATTGCTTCGGCTTGTATGTGAAATGTTTCTGAAAAAGGTATATTGCTAACATCTTCATCGCTGTATAATCTTACTTCTTTTAAATACATATTTCGCTCCTATCTTACTCATCCTTCACTTAGCTCAAATCCTCTTCCTCCAGAGTTATAAAATCGACTTTCCTTTATATAAATCTTCTAAAAACCCCTCTATCCAAAATTGACCTGGGATTCCATATGGATTATTTATTTTTTTTGCTTCTTCATAATCAATTTTAATAAATTCTCCATTATTTGGATCACCAATACTTTTATAATATGTTATTTCATTTGGTCGTAAAACTCCCCCATCTTCTTTGCTCACATATTCAATTTTAGAAAAATCGTAATATAATGGTTGCATACTGGTTACTTTTTGCCACTCACCATTAAGTACTCCCGTAACTCCACAATGGGACAACATTAAGACATTATCAGAGATTAATTGCTCTTCTAAATCTTGTAATGATGCTTCTTTTTTGGGAAAAAAATCAAAAAATGCAAAGATGTGATAAGGAATGTCCTCGTTCGGTCTCTCTTCTTTTACACACATTGCGTAACTATAGACTTTCTCTTTATTTAAATATATTTGGAAAATGTCTCCAAGTGAGTACTTTGGTTTTAACGCTTTTTTCGTCCGAATAGAAACGCTTGATAGTTGTTTTTCATTAAATAATCTTAAATCTAAAGACAACGCTTTATAAATTCTGTCCTTTAGCTCGTTTAATCCTTCCTCCGTCTCAATGTTATCAATATCTTTGGTTAGTATCAAATTTAATTTTGTAGTATCTTCTCTGTTCAATAGTATTGCCCCCTTATCTCCAATATTCCCATGACCACGACATGTACTTTATATATCGGTTATCTTTAGTGGCAACTGGTCGAATTTTATTTCTAAGTTTTTTCTTGCCACCTAGTTTAAGATAATATCTATGCTCTAGTCTTCTGACTTCATTATCATAAGTTTAAGTTGCATAGGGGTTTTATTATATTTTAATTTTTTTAGAATTCAAGTTAAGTATTTCTTCCTTTATCTAATTCGAGCTCTTAATCATACTTCACCTGACTCCAGCCCTCTTCCTCCATCTCAATAAGTTTCTTCCCTCTAAACGCACCCACCATATAGTCCTCAATTACATGTTGACCAAATAATCCATATGGATTATTAATATTTACGGCTTCTTTGTAATCAATTCGCATATAATTCCCATTATTTGGATGCCCTACACTTTTAAAATAGTGCCGTTCATTAGGGCGTAAGATTCCTCCGTTTTCTACTTTAAGATATTCTAATTTAGCAAAATCCACTTGCCAATCAAAGGTTAAATTGGTTACTTTCTTCCACTCTTTGCGAATAATCCCTGTATAACCTGAATCGGCAAACATAAAGATATTTTCTCTAGTTAGTTTAGCTATTATTTTTTCAAGCTTCTCCGGTAATTTACTGAAATAATTAAAGAGCCCAAATACGTCGTAATACTCTTTTTCATCTTCCAATTTTAGTATAGCTATATAGCCATATACGTTTACTTCTTCTAAATAAATTTCGTACACGTCTCCCACTTGCATTTTTGGTCGGGTTGCTTTTTTTGTGCGGATGGAAACATTGGAAAGCATTTTCTCATCCCACCTGCGTTTATCTATATTTAAGGCTTGTGTAATTCGTTCTTGAATGATGGAAATTTTTTCAGCATCATCTAAATTGGAAATATCCTTCAGTAATACTTCATGTAGTTTGATAAGTTCTTGATTAATCATGATTTAATCTCCGCTGTGGTTATTCTTCTTACATCTCTTATTCTTAGTTTATTTTTTTAATTTGTTCATCAAATCTTGTTCTAAACTGCCGCCGAAACGCAGGGCTAGAATATCTTCTTTTTTTATCCAACAAGTCCCGTCTAATTGACCTTCGTCATCCACTAAAATGATTTCTAATCATTCATATTCCCATAATTGGAACCCTTTCCTCTTTCCGAGTCCTTATTCCTCTTCATTTGGATAGCATCAGCTTAACATATAAAATAGCTTAACTAAAATACTCTTTAATATTATCTTCTAAGTCTAATTTAAAACCATTTGCAATCTTTTCTTTCAACTTTTCTTGAAATGCTATAAATATTAATGAACGGTTCTTTTCATTCAATACAGCTATCAAATTGTTCACGGCTCTATAACTAGCCGTCATATCACTAGAATATAGGAGTTCAATAAGCTGATCCAAAACGTAAATTTTGTCAGATTCATTAGACAACATATAAACCCCGTATCTCTGTCCTACTTTTGCTAAATATCTACTTTGTTAGATTGAACAATATCAATTAATTGTTCCTTACAATTCATATCTCCTTGGAGCTCTGATAACTCTTACTCTATGGCTTGGATTCCTGTCTTTATTCACGCTTATCTTTCTTTTTTATTTTAGAAAAAAGCTTTTCTAAAATGCCTTTTTTTCATATTTCCTCATCTAAATCCATCGTAATTATTTCCTTAAAATAATCCGAGAAAAGTGAATCATAATTAAGGTTTGATTGCAGATAATTTGTAAGTTGTTCTTTATTTTCACTTTCCCATTTCACAAATTCTTTTATACTCTTTTCTCCAGCAGCATAATAAAAATCTTTTAAAAATACATCTTCTGGATTAGCTAATGTAGCTTCATGGAGATACTTCCTTCCTTTTAACCGGACATCGTCGTAATCCTCATCTTCCATAAAACACTCTGGATTAAGTGAGAGGCAATATCCGATAATCCATTTTACCTCTGTAACATCAAGTAGCTCTTTCTCCCCATAACTATACATATATCTTAATTTTTCATCTTGTTCTTCATTACTCTCAATATCAAAGTTATGAATTAGTAAGTACCACTTTAAGAAAAACGCTCTTACAAAGAAGCGAATATTTTTTTGATCTAAAATCCAAGCGTCGTAGCTAAATTTCAATATTTGTTCAAACTGCTCATCTACTTCTAAACAATCTAATTCTTTCCACTCTAGGTTTATCATGACTCTCTTACCTCTTTTCTATCAAAAAACTTTATTTCCTTGCAATGACCTTCTAAATTATGTTTATCATTGCGCTATTTTTTTATGTTTTAGCGTAATGATTCTAAA
Organism: Listeria marthii; assembly: GCF_014227425.1. NCBI lineage: Bacteria > Bacillati > Bacillota > Bacilli > Caryophanales > Listeriaceae > Listeria > Listeria marthii. The sequence continues at coordinate 199,887 of NZ_JAASWB010000005.1, read as the reverse complement.
AGGGCTACCGCTTCACACCCCTTCCCAAATAAAGCTACTGCAGTCACATCGAAAACTGGTACCATGATAATCTGATTATATTTCATTTGGATTTTTAGATATATCCTGATTCTCTTCACTAGGTTGTAAAAGTGACAAATTAGTTTTTACCAATATTTTATGGTCACTAATTTACATAATTTCTAAGCCTTCATATCCCTTTAATCAAAATCCCTTCCTCTTTCAGGCACCTCGCTACACTTCATCTAAATAAAACTCGCTACGACGTAATAAATGTATATTCCTAAAGCGACTATAGCTAATATTGCTGATAGGATAGATAAAATTGTAGACTTTCCTTTACGTTTACTCCATAACACTAATATAAGCTCGATGCACAAAATAATTATTTGCACTACCAAAATCACATAAATATATGATTTCAGGGTTTCACTACTGCTTATGAAAATACCTGTTCCAACTATCATAATCCCCGCAAAAAGTATGCTTGCACCTATTTTCTCCAAGGTACCTTTATTTTTTTCTGAAAGATGAAGCGGAATGAAACAAATTGCAAATGTAATAAAATTTATCGATACATCGATAATAAATTCAATCATGATGGTCTCCTGTAATGTTCATAATGTTTTTCTCTTCACTTTACAGAGCCCGCTGTAAATTTGAATAGAGATTAATATTGAGATTTCAAACGCTAATTCTTCTATAGTGACTTTCATTCCTTAAATGCCCAGCCGAGGGACTAACATTATACAATAACTTATAAGGGCTAGAAGGAAAATAATGATAGTTATATTGTTAAAAACGGTTTTATCTTTTTTCTTACGTTTCTTTTCATAGCCAATAATTAATATAAGTAGAAAAACAAAATATATTATTATCACTAGTAGCATATTATCCTCCATCCTTCTTAAAAGTAGATAGTTATTCCCGTAACCACAAATAAACTTAACAATAGTAAAACTTGTATACACCTCGAAAAGAAGTTGTCTTTCTTAAAATCTATAATAACTATGCACATTATAATTATGCCGATGAATTCCAAATCCATTATTAATTTCAAAATTGAATCCATTTCAATCTCCTAATTTGGTTATTTTCTTCTTTTTTGTTTTCTAGGATTATATTCTTACTATCTTGCATATGCTTCCGCAAAGTTTATTCTTTTGATATGTATTATTTATATCTCTTACTTTTTTAATTTGTTCATCAAATTTTGTTCTACACTGCCTCCAAAACGTATGGCTAGAATATCTTCTTTTTTATCCAGCAAGTTCTGTCTAAACGACCCACCAAAGTTATTTCTAATCCTTCATATAACCTTTGCTGTATTACCATTCGGCTCAAATTAGCTAGATTGTTTGCCTATACCACTCCTTTAAATATGCTTCAGGGAACTTAACTTTCTCAAAATCCAAACTCTGTAGTGTATCGATATCATACGAATTAACTAGATATAAATCCCATTGTGCTGATATATCTTCTAGTAACTCTCTTTCTTCTAATGATAGATCATCGTTTATTGACTGCTGGTTCTCATCAACATATAGTATTTTTTCCGACCTTTCAACCAGTTCCTTACTTGTAATTACATCGGTAAGTGCCTCAGTGAGATTCACTTTTATTACATCCATAATACTACTCTTATCCAAATTACATCCTCCTACCATTTATGAGAATATTTTCCGTTATTAAATTTATAATGTACCTTCTTCCCTTTTTTCATAATCCTAACTTGGTTAACTTTATTTTGGTGCGTCACAGATTCATGCCAAGTTCTTTTCCTAGAGAACGCCAATACTATCAACGTGATAAAAGTAAGTTGTATAGCGGATACACTTTATTTTTAATTTTTTTGAATTTAAGTTAAGTATTTCTTTTACTATTTAATCATATGCTCCCGCAGAGTTTATGCTTTTGATATGTATTATTTACATCTCTTACTTTTATAATAAGCCCTCCCTGTAAAAATGGAGGGCTTATTCTTAGTTTATTTTTTTAGTTTGTTCATCAAATCTTGTTCTACACTGCCGCCGAAACGCAGGGCTAGAATATCTTCTTTTTTTATCCAACAAGTTCCATCTAATCGACCTTCGTCATCCACTAAAGCGATTTCTAATCCTTCATATTCATTTTCAGCGATTATTCCAATCACTGGCGTTTCATCGCCTATGATGTCAATAATGATTATCTCTTTGCTTTGGTATACATAATCAGCGGCAATTTCAAAAAGAGAGTGCTTTTTGTTTGGTACTTTCTCAAATAATCCTGAGCTGATTGGTTGATTAAGATGTTTTGCAAGTAGTTCAGCTGTTTTTAAATGTGCTGTGTCAATTTCTATTCGGTACACTAATTCTAACGGAAGAACAACATGTCCCTCTTCGTAACCGTCCGAACGTCGTGAGCGAAACATAACATCACTCGCTGTAACTGCTTCAATGTAGCCCGCCTCGAAATATTCGTCTTCGCGCGATGCAGAGTAGATAGCTACTAGTTTATTTGCTTCCTAACATTTTAGTTTCTTCTCTTAAATTTGTAATCAATATATTTAATCTTTTTAAATTTTTATGGTGTATATAAAAAATCTTTAATAAGGGTAATTATAAAAATTGTTAAGCAGAAAAAATATAATACACATAAAGTATATATATTTTTTAGACTTTTACTAGAATATAGTTTAAAGTATAGCTCAGCAATAACTATCAATAATATTATAGTATAAATCGATATTACAATTAATAAAAAAGATAACATATTCTTCCTCCTGACCTCTTCTTCAAACTGTAAAAAAAACAAATGTAGATAAGATTATACCACCTACCACAGTAAATAGGTAAGGCATAAATTTTATTAATTTATTCTTCTTTCCTTTATATTTATCTACAAATATAAAGCATAAAGTAGTTATCATTAAAAATTCAAGAGAGATTATAGTTTTCAAAAAGGTCAACATTAATATTTCCTCCTTTTTTTCTTTCCCATTTTTTTTTGGGCTTTATTAACTTTTTTTGAAATTTTCTTATAGGATTTTGGAAAAAGTGAATTTTTAAAATGTCCCTTCCAATCTTTTTTCATGCTTTTGATTGAGCTCTTCACGTTATGCACAACTTGTTTTGTACCTTTTTTTACACTTTTAGCTTTCCATATTTTTTTCCCGATGTTCCCTATACTTTTATATCCTAGAACGCGTCCGAAACCTACTTTGAACACTCCTTGCACTGCGCCAACACCAGTAGCAACTAATGCCCCCTTCCAACTGTATCCTTTTTTTCTGTTATTCCATAAATATTTCGCTAAACCTGTTGCAGCTCCTACGCCTGCTGACACAGCCCACCAAGCAACCTCACCATCAGGATCAAAATACATAACAGGATTATTATTCGCATAATTATATCCATTCATCATCTGAGGATCATCTTCATCGCCTGGATTCGGATCATATGCAGTAAACACACCTTGCTCTGGTTCGTAATAACGCGCCATCAAGTAATATTGTTCGATTTCCTTGTCATACGTGTATCCTGCATAACTATAAGGATTGGCTTTGGCTTCTTCTGTAGAGGCAGTGTTTTTCAGCACATTTCCCCAAGCATCATACGCATATTCCGCAACAATTTTACCTGCTTCATCCGTGAGTGCAATTACGTCGCCATGCGCATTATAGTGATAATAGAGGGTTTTACCATTCACCTTCATCGCTAAACGAACATTATCATCCGAATAAACATACTGACGAACTACTTTGCCATCACTATCAGTTTCATACAGAACATCAATACTATCGCCATCATAATGATAATTCGTCGTCACGCCATCGACTGTTTTCGACAAGCGGCGGTTATCATCATCGTACGTATAACTCGTAAACGGCTCGCTCTCACCTTTTTTCGTGATGCTGCTTAAACGGTAGTCATTAATAAATGTAATTTCGAAGCCTTCATATCCCTTTAACCGAAATCCTTTTCTCTTTCAGAATCCTCATTTCTCTTCATCTAAATATAATCGACTTAGTATACGAAGTCTCTTAGCTAAAATACTCTTTTAAGTTATCTTCCAAGTCCATTTTAAAACCATTTGCAATCTTTTCTTTCAACTTTTCTTGAAATGCCATAAATATTAAAGAACGGTTCCTTTCATTCAATACGGCTATCAAATTGTTCATAGCTCTATAATTAGCCGTCACATTGCTAGAGTACAGGAGTTCAATAAGTTGATTCAAAGCAGAAATTTTATCAGATTCATTAGACAACATATAAATTCCGTATCTCTGCCCTACTTTTGCTAAATCATCTACTTCTACTTTGTTAGCTTGAACAATATCCATTAATTGTTCCTTACAATTCATATCCCCAAAAGCTTCTGCTGCTGTACAGCGAACTCCAGCATCTATGTGTCGAAGCAAATTCTTGATATAAGGAACAGCTTCCAAATACTCATACTCCGCTAGCAATTCTATACAACTCATCACAACAATGTCTTCATCATTTAAATGTTCTATAGCCTTTTGAGCTATTTCTTTATCTTTAATCTCACTCTTTGCTAAACCTTCAAAAGCAATACAACGAATCAGTGGACTTTCATCATCCATATATGATTTAAATAAGTTTTCTAGTTGACTATTTGTTGGATATTCTTTCAATTCTTCTAAAATATTGCTCAATTCATCTACATCAGAAACACTATGAACTTTTCTAATCAAGTCTTGATAATTCATATCATTATGAATCATTTTATCCTCCTAAAAATCCGTTATATTATTTACTTTTACGATTACCTTGTCTCTTTCGTTTATTTGCTTCTCCTTTATGTTTTAATTGTCTTTTTATTCTTAGCTTTTCTTTCCCCTTTGCCGTTTTATATAACTCTTTTAATCTTTCAACTGATGTACCTTCATAAGCTGTATCTCCAACACGTTGTTTTCCTCCTTTGGAAAACATTCTAGTTGTTCTTTTCCAAAGTTTTCTTGACTTCTTATACACCTTTCTAGCAATCGGCTTACGATACTTCCACAGAGTTTTGTATACTTTCCCCTGTCTTTGCATATTTTTGTATGCCCAGGAACCGGCTTTTCCAATCCCATAACCAACAAATGGCGCGGCTGCAATAGCAACACTAACTCCCCAATAAACAGCAGGGACTACTATAGCGAAATGCCCATCAGGATCCACATATCTCACCGGATTATTATTCGCATAATTATACCCATTCATCGTCTGCGGGTCGTCTTCATCGCCTGGGTCTGGATCGTATGCAGTAAACACGCCTTGCTCTGGTTCATAATAACGCGCCATCAAGTAATATTGTTCGATTTCCTTGTCATACGTGTATCCTGCATAACCATAAGGATTGGCTTTGGCTTCTTCTGTAGAGGCAGTGTTTTTCAGCACATTTCCCCAAGCATCATAAGCATATTCCGCAACAATTTTACCTGATTCATCCGTCAGTGCAATTACGTCACCATGCGCATTATAGTGATAATAGAGGGTTTTACCATTCACCTTCATCGCTAAACGAACATTATCATCCGAATAAACATACTGACGAACTACTTTTCCATCACCATCAGTCTCATACAGAACATCAATACTATCGCCATCATAATGATAATTCGTCGTCACGCCATCGACTGTTTTCGACAAGCGGCGGTTATCATCATCGTACGTGTAACTCGTAAATGGCTCGCTCTCACCTTTTTTCGTGATGCTGCTTAAACGGTCGCCAGTATCCCATGTATATGTGAACTTGCCATCGCTTGTGCGGTTACCATTCGCATCATACGTCAGAGCTTCTCCGTTCCATGAAACCAGTTGATTACCATCATTATAACTTGCGGCAATTGTTTTTGTCTCGCTTCCGCTGATTGCTACTTGTGTACGGTTTCCAAAACCATCATACGTGTACGCTTTGACAGTGCCGTCTGGTAGTGTTTCTTTGGTCAGTTGGTTGACTGCGTCGTATTCGTAGGTTGTTTTTCCTGTTTGTTTGTTATCGATGCTCGTGCGATTGCTTGCTGCATCATAAGTGTAGTTTTCGTCTAAAATTTGGGTGCCGTTTGCGCTACTAATAGCTGCGTTGGTGATTTTTTGCGTGCTATCGTATGTGTAGTTAGCTACGGATCCATTTCCTGCTGTGTAGACGTTGATGTTTCCAAATTCGTCAAACTCGAAATAGGCGTTTTGGCTTCCGTCGTTTACACGGGTATTTCGGTCTAAGTCGTTGTAAGTGTATGTTGTTTTTGCTGTGTAGTCGCCGTGGTTAATGGCTACTTCGCCGACTTTGTCTGTTTTTCCTTTGTTGTCTTTTGTTGGTTTGTCTTTGTAAGTGTAGCTTACGTTGCCACCTCGTTCGGCTACTTTGGTGATTCGGTTGGCATCGTCGTAGGTTTTTTCTGTGACAATGCTGTTAATTTCGTCGGTCACTTTTGTTTGGTTGCCGTTTGGATCGTATTGGAATTTAAATGCTAGTTTATCATTCCATTTGATCCCGTCCATACGGTCAGCGGAATCGTACGTGCTTTCGGTTACGCGACCATTTGGCATGATTGCTTTTGTTTCATTGCCGGCTGCATCGTATTCGTACTTGATTGTGCGATTGAGTGCGTCGGTAAATGCAGTGATTTTGTTATCTACGTCATATTCATAGATATTTTTTTGCGTTTTGCCGGATGCAGTGACATTTTTTTCGGTGGTGTTGCCATTGTCGTCGTACTTATAGGCTACGGATGTACCGTTTGCTAGTTTTGTGTCTATAAGCGCGTTATCGGCATCATAGGTTAATGTTTTTTTGTTGCCTTTTTCGTCTGTTTCGGATGTTTTGTTACCGTAAATGTCGTAAGTAAAGCTGATTTTGCGGCCTTCTTCGTCATAGCTGGCTGTTACATAGTTGCCGGAAGCGTCGTATTCATTTTTTGTTAATACTTCGCCTTCTATGACACGTACATCGTCAAACCAAGCTTTCCCTGTTAAACCGTTGCGGAACATTGTATAGACTTTAATCATTTTGATTGGTTTGGTTGGTTTAACAACTACAGCACTTCGGTTCCAGTCGTTCGTTCCTAGTGGGAATTGGCCTTGTACGGAAGATGTTGTGCCATCTTGATAATATATTGTTCCCCATACCGAATAATCGTTCGACATCGTTGCAACAGAACCGTTTGATTTGGCGTCTTCTGATTTGGAAAGCGCTGAAATCGTTAATGCTTTTGCTTCTTTTTGATTTACAGGTACATCTTGGACAATATGCGTGTAGGCTTCACTTGTCGCTTTTCGCTCGAAGTAAACGGCGCTATCACCACTGTGGCTTTCATTATCTACTACTTTTGCTTGTGTTAGCGCGGTATTACCTGTTCGCATCCAACCAGTCGGAAGTGTTCCATTGTGATTTTCAAAACTGTTATTGACTACTGGATTGTAACTGGAAGCAACACTACCTTTTTCAAATTGAACATTGTCGTACCAAATGGTTGCTTTTCCTTTATGTGGAGCTGGTTGTTCATTATCCAAATAAAGCAATACTTGGCGCGTGTTTTTGGATGTTTTAAAGGTTAATTGGCGTTTTACCCAGTCGCCGTTCTTTTTGATGGATGTCGCACGGTTGGATTGCCATACGCCAGCATCGGTAATATCTTTTGCATTCGCATCTTGTAAACGGCCAATGAGAAGTGCATCGGCATTTGTCATTCCAGATGTTTTAATCCATGCGCTAAATGTATACGTTGTTTCTGGTTCTACATCGACGCGTTGGGTAACGGATGAATAACCTTTTACAGTAGAGTTTGCTTCACTAGTTAGTTTAACAGAGCCGCTACCGCCGAGTGCTCCTGGAGCTGACTGTGTACTATCGAATGTCATGCTACCTTTTGCATCAGATTGGATTAGCGTCCAGTTGGAAACTCCTGCACCTTTTTCAAAGCCGCTGTTTTGAAGTAAATTGCCGCCTGAGGAAAGTTCACCGCTACCTCGGACTGGGTTACCAAAAGCGTCATACTGCGTTACAGAGGATACTTGGGATTCTGTCGCAAGTGTTTCTGATACAGCATCTGCTCCGTCATAAGCAACGGTTGTTTTGCGTCCTTCTGTGTCGGTTGCGCTCGTTACATCGTTGTTATCATTGTAAGTGTATGATTCTGTTCCGTATGCATCTGTCATTTGCGTGACATTGCCATCTGCATCGTAAGAGTACGTTTCTTCTTGTCCCTTAGGATTTACTTCTTTTACTAGATTGTTTGATTCATACGTGTAGGTCGTTGTTAATTTGAGACCTTCTGCATCCACGATTTCTTTCTTGGGATTTCCAGCATCGTTGTATGAATAAACGGTTTTCTTCTTTTTCTCGTTTGTTAAAGTAGTTTTTTGTTCTTCTTTATCGTAGGAAAGGGTGGTTTTTTTGCCGACTGGATCGGTTATTTCTGTTAGTTTTTCCTCTTCATAGACAAAGGTTGTTGCGTATGGTTTTTCTTCTGTGTGTTTTGGATCATAAACTGCTGTTAATAAGCCATCTGTGTAGCCGTAGCGATAAATTTTTCCGCGGGCAGTTGATGAACTGATTAACTCTTGTTTATCATTATAGGTGTAACTGATTTTCCGGTCTTCTGGTCCAACAAGTTCTTTTACTAGCTCGCCTTCATACGCTAAAGTTACGGTACGTCCGGAAGCGTCGCGCATGCTTGTTAGTTTTCCATCGGTATACGCGTATGTTAATTCGTTACCTTTTGTATCTTTTTCGGATTTTAATCGTCCGTCAGCTAAAAAGCGTGTTTCTGACTTATCTTCTTCTATTTTCAAATAGCCGTCTGCGTTTTTAGTGATTTCTGAATAAATGCCCGGTGGTGCCTCGTATTTGTCGCCTTTTTTAGTGAAACGATGGACTTTTTTATCCGATTCCACCCATAAGATATTGCCGTTTTCTTCTTCGATAAGTCTTTCTTCGAGGGTACTTGTCCAGCCTTTACCGAAAATTCCTGTTGCGTCATCTTGGCTGTTAAAAGTACGGTCGACATTGATGCTTGGACCACGGCCTTCTAAATTGAAATCTGTTTCATGGAATAAAAAGTTTCCGTTTGTAGCGTTCACTTGCCCGCCGCGTACTGGAACACTTGTCCAGTAATCTACCATTCCTAGTTGTTTATTTACTACTTCTGGAATAGTTGGCGTTGCTGGTTCGGATTGGATACTTGTGGCGTTATTTCCTGCTTTTTGATATGCAATAACTCGGAACCAGTAATTTTTGCGTTCTTTATAATTCCCGCCAGAATTGGTATAAACTGGTGAAGGATCTTTTGCTAGTTCGGCGCCTTTTCCGTCATGATGAAGGGCAAATTTACCATCTGCAATCTCTTCTTTAGTTGGCCAAATTCCTTTATTTTGTGTTGTCCATTTTGTTTCTGCGCCGACATCGTATTCTTCGTAAGCTTTTCCATTGAATACAAGGACTTTATAGCCATCCGCCATTGGGCTCTTTTCCCAGTTAAGTTCCACATAACCTGTTTCTTTATGCGCTAAGTTAGAATAAGCTTTCGCAGCAGGTGGTTGTGGTTTTTCGATTGGCATGTAGGCAAATACTAAATCGGATAACGGACTTTCTCCACCCGGGAAAACGGCTTGCACTCTAAATAGATAACGCGTTAAATTGCGCAGTCCAAAAGTGCTTCCAGCTTGAAACGCATTTTCATATTGTGCTCGCGGATCCAGGGCGAATTCAGTTCCTTTGCCATCATGATGGAATTCAAATTCACCATTAGCAATTTCGTCATCTGTTGGGAAAATTTTCTTTCCTTTAGTGCTCCAGGTCGTTGCTGCACTTTTTGTATTTATATATTCGTATTTATATCCATCAGAAATAACGATATTATAACTTGTCGCTCCTGGAACGGCCTTCCAAGATACATCCATGAAGCCTGTTCCAGTACCTACTCCATTCGAGTTCGTTTTTACAGTAGGCTTTTCCGGTTGTGGATACGTATAATTTACTTCTAAATAAGGATAGTTTTTATTATTTTCACTTGCTACGACTTTTTTCCAATAATTTTGATCGATGTTCGTACCTAAGCGAAAACCGTTGTTCTCTCGCGTTCCACTCGCCCATGCTTGGACTGTTTTAGTTACGTCTAAATTAGCCCATTCGCCACGACCAACATTGACATAGTTACAGGAGGTACTGTGTTCCATGTTACTTGCCACGGGGACCATTTTGCATTGGCTTCGTAATACCAAAGATCATTTTTAACCGTTGGGGACATGTGCCAAATGTTATAGACTTTTAACGTTGCTTTAGAAACAGTCGCTTTGTTTAAAGTGGACGTATCCATTTTTAAAAAGGCGGCATTATTTCCTGTTGAATTGTCCCATTTACCGAGTTTTAACGTGTAAGCATTTTGGCCAGAATCCCAAAGCTTGCTCCCGATATTGGTTTCTGTTGGTTTAGCTGAATTAATGTTGGCATTATAAACTTCATCTAACCGAACAGATGGATCAATATAAACAGGATATTCACGCGCAGCATCATTTAACCATGCTGTGTCTACTTTTAATTGTAGTTCATATACTGTTTTTGTCAGTTGTTTTACTTCAAAAGAAGCGTTTTCGGATAACGCTGCTTCGCCAGTTTCAGCGCCGACATTGGAATCTGTCATAACTGGTTTCGGAAGCGTATACATTGTTTCGTCCGATTTATTTTTGAATAGCACATCGCCATTCTCTGCTAGCTCTAGATCTAGTTTTGTTTCAATTTGATAAACATACGTATCTACTTGATTTGGTTCATGTAGTACTAAGTCTTCTTTTACTGATTGTGGAAAAGTTAAATGACGTAAATCCGTTTTAGGAAATACATCTGCGTAAGTAACTTCATTTTCTTTGTAGGTCGCTGGTTGGTCTGTAACTGCTTGTTCATCCTCGCCTGTACGTGCTCCTTTTAAGCGAAAAGTAACTTCTGCTCCAGCTTTTGTTAGTTTCTGATATGCCCCGTCTTCCATTTTTTCTAAGAAACCTAGTTCTAATGGTGTTTATTTTGGAACAATCATGTCAGAATCTGCTTCTTTCTCCACATTTGCATCAATGCGTTTCATATCCCCGTCAACTTCCATATTGATAGGATCCGCAAAGATTTGCTTCGTAAAACTCCCGTCGTGATTATCAAAAACCACTTCATTTTCTGTTCGTTCTTCTTTAACTTCTGTTGGTGCTTTTTCTCCCGCTTCCTTTTCTGGTGCTGCTACCCCAGTCGACGTCTCCTCCGCCGTTGGTGCATAACCAGGTATTAGTGAAAGGAATAACATAATGGCTATCAAGGTCACTAATACTTTCTTTGCTTTTGCATGTATTTTCATGTATCAAGCTCTCCCTTTTCAATGTAATATCTTTCGCTGCCTTACCAATTTCTCTATTTTCTATCTCCCTACTAACAACCTTACTATCCCCCTCTTCCTAAAAAAGGACCAGTTTTAAACGAGTAAAACTGGTCCTTTTCTAAATTTAACAAAATCATTATAGCATGTTTTTTTAGTTTTGGGTTATGCAGAATGTAAAATTTTTACTTTTTGTTTGAATTGTTAATTCGTTTGATTAAAATTAACTCTTTATCAGAATAATTATGGTCAATTCCGCAAAAAAACCTTGAACCGATAATTCTTCCGTTCAAGGTTTTTTCCACTTACCAAGGTTGACTAGTTGGACCTACTGTGAATTCATTTACGTTTACGTCTTCGGGTTGGTCAATGGCATAAGCAACAATGCTCGCGATACGATCAGGTGTGATGCCATATTGTTTATATAAATTGGTCATTCCTTGCTCGGTTTCTTTATCTGTAATCGTTTCTAGTAATTCTGTATTGATGGCTGCTGGATAAATGGTCGCGGTGCGGATGTTGGTTCCTTCTTGGGCTGACTCCATTCGTAATACTTCCATTAGGTCACGGACTGCCCATTTAGTAGCGCCATATACTGCGCCGCCGGGATATGCTTTTAATCCTGCTACAGAAGAAGTTGCGATGATGTGTCCGGATTTTTGAGCGATGAAAGAAGGCAGCACAGCCGCAATTCCATTTAGCACGCCTTTAATATTGATATCAATCATTTGCTCCCATTCGTCTTCTTTTAAAGCCGATAATGGTGAATTCGGCATTATTCCCGCATTTAAAAAGATTGCATCCACTTTTCCGTATGTTTCAATCGCTAATTCTACTAATTTCTTATTATCTTCACGTTTTGTTACATCCGTTTTGGCAAAAATTGCTTCACCTGAACTCGCTTTAATGGTTTGAACAATTTTTTCCAGCTTTTCAACGCGACGAGCAGCAAGAACTACTTTCGCCCCTTTTTCAGCTAAAAGTATGGCTGTTGCTTCACCAATTCCGGATGATGCTCCGGTTATAATAATTACTTTATTTTTGATTGTCATTGGTTATCTCTCCTTATTCCTCAATAATTTTACGAATTTGTTTGGCGGGGCTTCCGGCGACGACAACGTTTGCTGGGACATCTCTTGTGACGGTAGCATCCGCAGCAACGATGGCATTTTCACCAATTGTTACCCCTGATAATATCGTCGCATTTGCGCCAATCCAGGCGTTTTTCTTCACATAAATTGGGGCTACCCGTAGTCCACGTCTTTTTTTAGGGCTGACTAAATGGTTGACGGTCACAAGTCTTGCTCCCGGGCCAATTAAAACATTATCATCAATCGTAATCCCGCCCAAATCTACGAAAGTTACATTCAAATTGATAAAGATATTTTTCCCAAAAGTAATATGTTTTCCGAAGTCGCTATAAAAAGGAAGTGAGACATCGACTGACGGATCGACTGGTTTTCCAGTGATGTCACTGAGGTATTTGGTCACTTCTTTTTTTGAGTGGTACTTGGTGTTTAGTTCGATGATAAGTTGTTCATTGTTTTGCTTTACTTCGTGAATTTCATCTAACAAATCCGACCCTTGGAGAATTTCTTTACCGACTATTCTTTTCTGTAAATCTTGTATCATTATGCGCTCTCCCCCTTGAAAACCTTTTACTATTTAATTATAGCGGGAGAAGTTATAATTGAATAATACTTATAAAGCATATCCAACTATTCATTTTAGTTATAGGAAAGGGTGGTTTTAATGGAGCTTCGTGTGTTGAATTATTTTTTAACTGTTGCTCGTGAAAAAACGATTAGTCGAGCTGCGGAAGTGCTTCATCTTTCTCAACCAACGCTTTCTAAACAATTGAAGGAACTTGAGGAAGAGTTAGGGGTAACTTTATTTATTCGTGGAAATCGGTCTATTACGTTAACAGAAGATGGGGTTTACTTGGCAAATCGCGCAAAGGAGATTTTATCTTTAGTCGAATTAACAACTTCGAACTTGCTACAAAATGAAACAATTAGTGGGGAAATAACGATTGGCGCTGGGGAAACGAGAGGTTTTGAGTTTATTGGTAGTGTCATTCATCAGCTAAGAAAAATACATCCTGAGATTACGTTTCAACTACATAGTGGTAATGCCGACGATGTTTTAGAAAAAATTGAGCATGGGCTGCTGGATTTTGGGTTGGTCATTAATCCTGTTGAAATGCAAGCATACGAATATTTGCAACTTTCTTTAGAAGATAGCTGGGGCATTTTAGTAAATATAGCCCATCCTTTAGCACAAAAAGAAGTTATAACTCCGGGTGATATTCAAGAAAATCCAATAATGGTTTCGAATCAATCTTTTGTGGATAATCAACTAGCAAGTTGGTTAGGAGAACATTTCGAACAATTGAATGTTATTGGTAGCTATAATTTGCTTTATAACGCCTCGCTTTTGGCTAAAGAAAATATTGCCAGTATTCTTTGTATCGATGGCATTATAAACACGGACAATACAAATTTGAAATTCATTCCTTTTTCGCCGCCCCTAACTGCTGGAATAAGCATTGTTTGGAAAAAGAATCCCACTTTTTCGAGCGCAGCGAAGGAATTTTTGCGGTTGATAGAAAAAGAAATGACAAAATAAGTAAAAAAAGCAGCAATAAAACTAAAATTAGTTTCATTGCTGCTTTTTATGGATTTATTTTTATTCTTTAAAACATCTCTTTAAATTATGTGAGCGCGCTATAATAATTAAGTCGTCTACCTTCAGACGAACAATAGGAACATTGTTCTTTTGAAGGGAGGTGCATTAAATGATTCTATTTTTTTCCAGTCTTATCGCTCCGATTTTTGTAGGAATTACTTTAGCTACCTACAAATATTGGTTAGAACATCGTAGTGATAAAAAACATAAGTAGACGGCAACCGTTCTAACCACAAGAAAACCCCCGAGGTCTTTAGCCGGACTCGGGGGTTTTTGTGCATTAAATGATTCATTTTCCAACTTTATTATAACACTTATTAGGAAAAATACAACTCACGGAGACACTCACATGGAAAAATAAAAGCTTTTAACAACGTTCTTCCATAAATCGCAATTTCAACGTATCCACACAAACATCTAGAATCGATTCAAATTCAATAAAACATTTCCCATCAGGTGAAAAATCATCAGACAAAAGAACGTTCATAGATACTAATTCATCATCAAGCACGTCAATCTCCCCAATAATTAGTTCATCCCAAACTGTTGTGAGCTCCACTATTTTCTTATTTTCTTTCGCCCACTGAAGAAAATTATATAGGGTATCTCCTTTGCTACTTAATTCCGGCATTTGCATTTGAGCTGGTTTCACATTTTTATAGGGCTCCAGATATTTGGTGCCTTTTTGAATTTTAAAAATGTTTTCATTGGCGATAATAGCAAAACCATCAAACTGACCACTTCTATGATAATTTTCTATTATAATGTACTTTTTAAAAATTGCTTTTATGTATCCCATATAAAATTCATTAGTTTCTTCCCTATCTGCATACACTTCATAGATACAATCCCGATTCAATTTCTCTAATTGTTGTCGATTCATTTCTCTATCTCCTTTTTTGAAAATGATTCTGCCAGTTAAAGCGTTTTCAATCCAAAGATAACATGTTTAATAACTCATTGCAATCCAACATAAATAAAAACTTGCTCAAAATAAATACTTTGAGCAAGTTTTCTTTCTATATATCTAATCGCAACGTAACAGCGCCATATGCTGGAATCGTGTTGTTGTCATTTGCGACAACTTCTTCGATAGCATTCACATACTCAAATGACATATCCGAGAGTGCCAACTTTTGTGGTGTGTTAGTTGGGTTTTCCAGGCGGATAATGTATTTATCTGCTGAGTAGTAGGACGGGTGGCACGCTGAAACTAAGTATTCTTTCGGCAAATTCAACATACCTAACGTTTGCTTCGCGCCTAATCTTCGTTCTGTTTTCTGGATTTTATTGTCTAAACGGTGTAAAAAGTGGTTGAACGGTTGACGCTGGTAGGACACGTTTGCTTGGTTGAACGCTTTTGTTCGTTCAGCTGTTTTATGTTCGTCGAAAGCTTGGTCGCCGAGGTAAATGGCTAATGAAAATTCATGTTTGCCAAGTAACTGCGCACCTTCTGTTTCGATGAGCACGTGGCCTTTTTTCGTTGTGTCGCCTGATGCTCGGCCTGGGCGGTAAGCTAAATCAGGTTTCCCAAGTTGGCCGGTTGTTGCGAGTAGCGTTAGTGCTAAATGTTGATCCAACTGTTGATATTCTTTGACGCCGCGTGTGAAAATGGTGCAGCTTTCTGCTTCATTTGTTAGTGTCACGCTTTGTTCTAACGGCTCGATATCAATTGGCATTTCGCTGTATATTTCTTGCCAATTCGCTGGTACAACTGGTTTTCTCTCGATATATCCAAATGGAAGCGAAGCGATGTTATAATCTGTTTTCACACCTGTGTTTACTTTCAAGCGTAATCGGTGGTTTTTGATTTGGTTGTCCACTTCGATTTTAACATCTAGCAGTTCACTACCTTTTTTCAGTTCTAAAATCAGCTCAATTTGTAACTCGCCGTGTCCCTCTTTCGTCAAACGGTCTAGCGGAAAATCGTTCTTTCCGGTTAAAATTAAACGTTCCACTTCACTCGATTTCTCCGTTTTTGCTTCGGAAAAAGTGAATAATTCCGCGATATCTCCGGCTAACGGTGAATAATCATACGTATCTCCCGCATTCACATCATCTTCCAGCGTAATAAAGGAAGTTGTGCGCTCCCCATTTGCTTTTTCAAGCGCGATTTCGCCATTTTCAAAAGTGATTCTGTAAAATTCATTCGCAATTGCCACATCGTTGGAAGCAACCATCGAATCCAGTTCGCGATCATTCTCTTCAAAAGCAATCACGCGGTAACCAAGCCCCGGCAACTCCACTTTGACACGCACTTGAAGCACATAATAACCAGGTTCTTCAATAAATCGGTTCCCGGCTGGCGTTTCTTCTAGCACATTTTCACGTGATGGGATGAATTCTTCTTGGACAATCGTCGCATCCGGAAATGCTGGGAAATGGATATTTTTATGTTCAGAAACTACTTGAATTTCTTTAAATCCATCAAAATCATGTAAATCGGTATTAAAAACTAATATTTCATTCGCCTCAAGCATCAAATCATCGGCAATTTTCTTCACAATCGTGTTTTCGATACTATCACACAACTCGTCAGCTTCCTTCATCCGGTGCAAAATATCTTCAGCAACAGGATCAGAAACGCAGCCCGCCAAGCTATCATGCGCTTGGCCTTCAAGCAATTTTTTCCACGTGTGCATTAGTAAACGCTCGCTGATGGAAATACCGGATGCCTTAGCAATAACAAGCAGCGGCTCAATGCGGGTTAGCAGTTTTTGCTCGAGTGACGCGCTTTTTAGCTTAATATTCATGCGGCTCGAGCCAATGGTTTTATGCACTCGTGCCAACACCGGACTTCTAAATTCGCCGCGATATTCTTCTAAATCTGGCAATTCTCTAACGTACTGAATAAAATCTTGATAGGTGCTAAGTTGATAATCATGGCGCCCCATCTTGTTGATTTCTGCCAGTTTTTCCGCAAAATTGCTAATAATATTCAGCTGATCATTCCCAGATGGAATTAATACTTCGGTCGTTTTGCTATATTTTTCAATAAAATCAATCGCCGGATCAAGGCGTCCATCCACGTATGCCGATGTTGGCTCAAGTAGCATCCCCGTGCCGTAACCTTGTGGCATATTAATCGCATAAATAGAAGTATCCTCGCCAAGTCCTTGCCATTTAAAATACGGAGATTCGACATGCTCGCCTAAATGAATTCCGCGCCAGAAAATCACATTATCAAATCCAGCGTGCTCAAGCAAAGTCGGTATTTGTGCATTAAAACCAAACGTATCTGGCAAATAGCCAATTTTCATATAGTCGCCGTATTTTTTACTATCAAAAATCCCAATCATCGCATTGCGCAAAATCGACTCACCGTGCGCGAAAAAGGCATCTGTTTGCGTAAACCACGGACCAATGAAAAGTTGTTCATCCGCAATCAGCTGTTTAATATCTGCTAATTTTTCTGGATACAGAGCGACATAATCGTCTAAAATCGATAATTGGCCATCAAGTACAAAGTTTGCTTCTGGGTGCTTTTTTAGTTCGTCAATCACTTCTGTAAAAAGTTGTTCACTTAGAACCAGTGCATCGGCCGAGGTGAAATACCACTCTCGGTCCCAATGCGTATGGTTCACAATATGTGCTTTAACCATAATTACCTCCGTTTTTTAAGCTTCCCATTCCGCTTCGTCAATTTCGTCATCGTAGCTAGAGCCAGCCATTTCTTCACCAGCACTTGTTTTACGTAAAGCGACTGACATACCCGCAACGATTAGCGTTCCAACTGCAATCGCTAAAATATAAACTGGCCAATTTTCTACAGTGAACCAGCCATAAAAACCACTGATTGGCGCTTGGTTAATTGCGCCAAGACCTACCGCAAGCGCGCCGCCGACAGCAGAACCAAGAACTGTAGCTGGAATAACTTTAAGCGGAGATTCTACGGCGAAAGGAATTGCCCCTTCACTGATCCCAACAAGTCCCATTATAAGCGAGGATTTCCCTGCTTCACGCATTTCTGTATTGTATTTACGTTTTGCGATTAATGTTGCTAAACCAAGACCAAGTGGTGGAATAATAATCGCTACTTGCGCCGCTGTATTCGGTGCATAAATCCCACTTGTCAAAAGTGCCATCGCCGTTGTTACAGCTGCTTTATTTACCGGTCCGCCTAAGTCAAAACCAACCATCGCGCCAATAATTGCCGCCATTAGAATTTGGTTCGATCCAGACATACCATTTAGCCAATTTTCAAGGGCTGTATTTAAATCTGCAAAAGGAATACCAACCACATAATTAATAATAAGAACGGTAATAAGTGTGCCAAAAACTGGTACTAAAAATACTGGTACAATTGAAGCCGCCGCTTTTGGCAGTTTCACGTATTTTTTAATCAATAGACATGTGTAACCAGCGATTAAACCAGCTGCAAGTGCCCCAAGGAAACCAGCGCCGATATCACGAGCTAACAAACCACCAACAAGACCTGGTGCCAGTGCTAATTTATCCGAAATGGAATAACCAATAAATGCTGCAATTACCGGGAACATCATTCCAAGCGCCAAGCCACCAAAACCATCTAAACTATGCAATAACGAAATTAAGCTATTCGCACTATCTGCGTATTTCGCGTCCCAAATATCTGTAATCCCGAAAAACGAACCGCCAACCCGCGCAATCGCCATAATTACGGCACCCGCGATAACGAGCGGAATCATATATGAAATACCTGTTAAAACGTGTTTTTTCAGTTCACTCCCAATTTTTCTGAACATGGTAGATCCTCCTTATTTTTCGTCAATTAACGCAAGAGCTGCGTTGATTACTTTTTCTGCATCTTTAATCGGTGCGCTTACTGGAACTTCCAGCACGACTTTACCGTCAAAACGTTCTTTGTTACGTACTTTTGTATCTACTGCGAAAATAACTACTTCGCCAATATTTACGTCTTTTTCGGTTAATTCATTTTCAATTCCTGTTGCGCCTTGTGTTTCTACTTTAATGAGGTTTCCCATTTTTTTCGCACCTTTTTTAAGGGCTTGCGCTGCCATATATGTGTGTGCCACTCCTGTCGCACATGCGGTTACTGCGATAATTTTACGTTTCATATCTCTACTACGCCTCCATTTAAAATTCGAATAACTTCTTCTTGATCTCTTGTGTTCTTTAAATTCTCAACAATATCATCGTCCATTAGTTTCGTTGCAATTTCAGCAAGGATTTTTAAATGACCGTCTGTTTTGTCGGAATCCGTAATTGCCAGCAAGAAAATCATGTTTACCGGTTCGTCATCAAGCGATTCCCATTCAATCATGGCTTTCGTTCTTGCAAAAACGATGGCCGATTTCGTGACACTTTCACTTTTTCCGTGTGGGATGGCAATGTTATTACCTATTCCAGTCGTTGAATGCGCTTCTCGTTCCAAAACGGCTTGAACATAAGTCGCTTTATCCGCTAAAACACCTTTTTCATTCAACATTTCTGCCATTTCTTCAATTGTTGCTTCTTTGGTTGTCGCTTCTAAATCAAAAACGACTAATTCTTTGGTTAAAATATCTTTTACTTCCATTACATCCCATCCTTTAACAAATGCTCATAAATTTCTGCGGCACTTTTTAGTTGCGTCAGCTTTTCTAGCCATTTTTTATTATCAATATATTTGTAAAATTGTTCGTACATCGCGTCTAAATTAATACCATTTTGTTCTGTCAAAGCGATAAAAAAGATTTTATCAACATCGACCAATCCCCATTTCACTGGGTGTTTCAGTGTCGCGATGACAATGCGCGATTCATTGATTAGCGCTGGATCCGCGTGTGGTGTCGCCATTTCTTCAAAAGAAGTGAACGATAGCGCTTCTCTTTTCAGCGCACTTTCCACGATGCCCGGCTTAGCAATGCCCTGCTCCACCAATTTGCCGCCGATTTCCGCAATTGCTTCTTCCATCGTCGCAACATCCAACTTCGCAAAAATGGTTTTTGGCTTAATTAAATCAACAAATGGTTGGCTGCGTTTCTTTTTCTTGCGTCTTGTTCGTTCGATTTGGCTTTCGACTTGTTGCAAATCCGCCTTACTCATCATCGGGCTTACAACAATGCTTGGAATATCCTCTAGTTCAAGGTAAATCGTGCTAATGACTAAATCCACATCGACTTCGGTTTCCATTAACGCCTGAACGGACAGTATTTTTTCAATCGTAATCATTGGAAAATATTTTTTAATTCTAGCTGCGAGCAATCTCGATGAACCGAGCCCTGTACTGCATACAAGAACCACTCGAATTTGGTCGGGGAAAGAGCGACTTCTTTCTTTGTATGCTTCAAAATGTAGCGCAATATACGCCGTCTCATCTTCGTTCACTTGCACATCGTACTTTTGTTCAAATTTTGCTTTAAAGTAAAGCGCTTCTTCAAACGCTTGGGGAAAGTTTTGCTTAATTTTGCTGAGGTACGGATTTTTAAAATGCATACCAAGTTTTAAACGGTTAATTGCGGATTTCATATGCGTTGTCAAGTCTTCCAGCAAGCCCTTATCGTAATTTCCTTCTGCTAAACACCGACTGACAAAATCAGCGACATCGTCCTCTTGCGGCGGAGTATTAACGAGCAGTTCATCATGTTGTTGATTATAAGCAGCCGTTAAATGAAGCTGAATATAGCCAACTTCGAATGCTGGAATTTTGATATCCAGACGTTCTTCTAACATGCCAACAAGAATTTCCGTGTTGTTGCGCTGTGATTCAAACACATCTTTCATCGGATCGCTCTCAACGTTTTCCACGTACTCACCTTCGCGAATTCGCTCTACCGCAATCGCAAGGTGAATCACAATCGATTGAAACGCATAATCTGTAAAAGTAAAATCATGACGCTCGCTGAATTCTTGAACAATCGCAATGATTTCTTTCAAGCCTTCTTCCGGAAAAATCCCAGTGACATCGGCCTGAATCGTATCGAATGCTTGGAGCACTTTTTCGCCTTCTTGCTTTAAATACCAGTTGTTACCCCAAAAATTAGTAATGAATTTCGATGTTAAGGCACGTTTTTCTCGTTCACTAATCAGCAACTTCATACCTTTACTAGGTTTCTTATACAAAGTGATGCCTTCTTTTTCCAGCATTTTCGTCACTTCAACCATATTTTTCTCAATCGTGCCCCGACTAATGTAAAGTTCGTCTGCAAGTTGATGAATCGTGATATAATCATCTGCTTTAAGCAATTTACTGAAAATGTAGATAACCCGCTCTTCTTTCGTTGATGGGATTTGGCTGACTTGGTTATCTAGGAATCGACTAACTTCGGCAAAAGCCTTGTTATCACCTTCAATATACACACCAATTTTTGGTTTTCGGACAACCGTCATATCAAAGTCCTTTAGAAAAACATCGATTTCCTTTAGTGAATTTGAGACAGTTTTTTCTGAAAGTCCGAGATGATTCGCGATAGTTCCAACACGTGTTTGACCTGTCTTCATTAGAAACTGAATGATATTTTTTTCGCGATTTGCAATCATTTTCGTTACCGCTTTCATTTTTAATTTTCCTTTCCCTACGCTTATTCTATTACAAAGACTCATCCCCAGAAAACTACGAAAATTACCGCATTGAATACCGTAATTTTGGGATATTGCTGTTCATTTTGGAGAATGGTAGATTTAAATAGCACCACTAACCTAGAAAGGAAGCTTATTTATGTCTATTTATCTTATTGCGTTACTCCCTGTTCTTGGGTGGGGATTTATGCCAATAATTGCGAACTTACGAAAAAGCACCCCCGAGGAACAACTACTGGGGACATCGATTAGTGCGCTATTATTTGCTCTCATTTTATTCTGGATTTTATCACCAGAAATAACGGTTCTTTCTTTTATTGTGAGTTTTGTTTCAGGTATCTTTTGGAGTTTTGGGCAATTACTACAGTTTAAAGGAATTGCGGCTTCCAGTGTCGCGAAGGCAATGCCAATTTCAAACGGAACACAGCTAGTTGGCGCAACGCTTTTCGCAGTTCTCGTATTCCGGGAATGGCAAACGGTTACGGCTGTTATCATTGGAGTTGTTGCAGTAATTTTAATCTTGATTGGGGTGGTAATGACCGGGTTTCAAAAACGCGGGAATCATATCACGGAGTCGGTTTCATTTCATGTCTACGGTATCGTTATTCTATCTTCCTTCTTTTTAACGCTTTACGTAGTAACAAACCAGCTTTTTGACGTTACTGGCTTTTCTATCATTTTACCACAAGCAATCGGGATGCTAACATGCGCCATTGGTATTAACTTAGCGAAAAAACAAGCAATTTCCCGGAAAAATGTCACGTTTAACTTAATGACCGGGTTGTCGTGGTCGATTGCCAATCTAGGCATGTTCTTAGCGACCGCCGTTCTTGGTGTCGCAACGAGCTTCTCGATTTCGCAAGCTTGCGTAATCGTCGCAACAATCGGAGGAATCCTCATTTTCAAACAGAAAAAAAGCCTGCTGGAATGGACCTTTATCCTTTCCGGCATACTGCTAATTATGGTGGGCGTCGTATTCCTTAGCTTATTGAAATAAAAAAGACTGTAAACAAAGTGAGAAATCATTTTGGTTACAGTCTTTTTTTTATTGCGTATTTTTAACAGATAGTTAATACTTTATAAGATGACTATCTCTATTTTGAGATAGATTATATGATATAAATAAAACTTTTCCAAACCAAAATGATACTTGCTTCGTCTAATATTGTAGAAGAGGGTGAAACTTAAATGACTGAACTTGAGGAAATAGGAATTAATATTAATAGCATAGAAAATACGGAACAAATTATCGACCAGTTAATGGATAACTACAGCGATGATGTACTGCATCTAGTTTTTTCCTATGTAAAGAATCGAACGACAGCGGAGGATTTAACGCAAGAGATATTTATTAAATGCTATGAAAAACTAGGTCAGTTTAATAATAAGTCATCAATAAAAACGTGGCTATATCGAATTGCTATTAATCATTGTAAAGATTACTTGGGTAGTTGGCATTATCGCAAACTAAATTTCAGCGATAAAATTTTGGATTATCTCCCCTCCAAGTCAAAACACGTTGAAGAGGAAATTATCTCAAAAGATGTAGCAAACAGCTTAATGAGTGCTGTTATGGATTTACCAGTAAAGTACAGAGAAGTTGTTTTCTTACATTACTACGAAGAGCTTTCTTTAGCGAATATCAGCAAAATTACTGGTGTAAATAGCAATACATTAAAAACTAGATTAAAACAAGCCAGAGAATTATTAAAGAATAAGATGAAAAAGGAGGTTTAATCATGAGCGATCCATTCCATAACTTAAAGGATTCTATAAAAAAAGATTTTGATGGTTTTTCTTTTTCCGAGGAGAGAAAAAATGCAGTGAAAGCAGCCATCCAGAAAAAGCAATCTCATTTAGAACTTCACAATTGGAAAGTAGAAACCCTTAAAAACATATTAGATTCACTACAAGATGAAGCAAAGCATGGGTACGAAATTTCCACCCAGCTATTTCAAAAAAATGAACTTAGCTTTAAAAACAATGAAGGTCAGCTTTATATCCTTTTACATCTACTTGAAAACAAGAAAATCATTACTTCCAAATGGATGAAAGATCGGAAATACTACTCCCTAACTTCGAAAGGGAAAAAATATGTAGCTTCTTATGAACATCAAGGTTCTAAGCAACAAGTATCACTGAAACATTTAATTGAGGAGGTTTCTTTATGAGTACATCTAAATTCGATACATATTTAAGTAAAGTAATCTCTAAAGTGAAATCCAAGCAAGCTCACAGTATGATAAAAAAAGAGCTTAGTAATCATCTGGAAGAGCTAAGCCATGCCTTCCAAAAGAGAGGATTATCAATAAAGGATGCGGATAAAAAGGCGATGCAGGAAATGGGAGATCCCTCTACAGTTGGCAGAAACATGAATCAGCTTCATAAACCAAGAATGGATTGGCTCCTGATTGCGTTATTTGTCCTACTTGCAGGCATTAGTTTTCTTCCACTGATTGGTGGTGTATCGATACCTAGTTCTTCATTTATGAAAAAACAGATAGTCTGGCTTGTGATTGCCATTCTTGCTCTGATAGGATTTCTTTTCTTTGATTATAGGAAACTGAAAGATTTGTGGATGTATTTTTACGCGGCTGCCTTAATCCTATTTTTCACACCTTTTTTAGTTGGCGTTTCGCTTACTGGAGGAGGAAGATGGATGTCTCTCTGGGGTATTGCAATTGATAGTCCAGCTATATCTTTATTTTTATTCTTCATCGCATGGGCTGGTATTTTTTCCAAAGTTAACGTGTTTAAAGGATGGAAAAAACAAGTAATGCTATTAATCCTATTTTGGGCCCCAGTTATTTCTTACATCATGATTAACCGATTTGTATTTGGTATTATGTACTTCTTATGTGTATTAGTGATGTATATTTTTTATTATCGTCATAATCGATTTGCCATTAAAGTAGCCCTCGGAAATTTGCTTGTAGTTATCATTTTCATTAGTACGATGATTCTTAAATTCTCTAGTAGTTATCTCTCGGATAATCTCATATCTGTGAAAGCTATCCTTTCGCAGGCTGGTTGGTTCGGCAAAGGACTTCACAACAATCTAGCACTCCCTGAAGCACATACAGATTTTGTCTTCCCATTTCTCGTCTATTCTCTAGGCTGGGTATTTGGAATTTCCCTCTGCCTGCTACTGGTTGTATTTATATTGCGAATTTCACTAAACGCTTTTAAAACAAAGGATTTATTCGGCAGATTATTAACACTTGGAGGGGCTGTATTAGTTACCGTTCCAGCTTGTTGGAACATTCTTATGGGGCTTGGAATAGTCCCAATGATGGTAGTACCCCTGCCGTTTATCAGTTACGGGGGAAGCATGTTACTAGTTTACGCTGCACTACTCGGCCTTATTCTGAACGTTTATCGAAGAAAGGATATTGTAGAATCTACACTGGTAAATTAACTTAGTGTACAACTGACATATTTACCACTTTCGAAAAAGCCAAAGACCGGATTAAGATCTTTGGCTTTTTTTCATATACTCTTCTATAACTTGTAACACGCCAGCTTCTTTGTTTGAGGCGGCAACATGTTTCGCGGCAGCAAGAACCTCTGGGCTACTTTTTTGCATTGCGTAACTATTCAGCGTTAATTGCAACATTTCGATATCATTATTCGCATCACCAAAAGCTAACAAATCATCCGGCGCCACTTGCCATTCATTCAAAAGTTGCTGAATCGCGCTCCCTTTCGTCACACCCGGAATAATAATATCAATACTCCCATGCCCACTCGAAACAGCACGAATTTCGCCAGCAAACGTTTGGTTCAAATCTTCCACAATTTGCCCCGTCTTAGCCACTTCGACATCAAGCGCAAATTTGATAAACGTATCATCCGGTAGCACATCGAACGAATCCACCTCTTGCAACTCAAAATAATATTTTTTCGCAAATGTTTTAAAATCCGGATTAGCCGCCTTTAACAAATAAGCACTTTTCACGCCACAAAGAATCACTTGCAAGTCCTGATATTCCTGAATAAACGTCCGCAAAATCTTTTGAACAAGCGCCTCCTCAAAACGATTCATACTACGCAATTCCCCTCGATGAAAAATAACCGCCCCATTTTCAGCGACATAAAAAAGTTCTTCATCTTTCCCAGGAAAAAAAGATTTAAGCTGATAATACTGATTGCCACTCGCAACAATAAATCGAATCCCACGTTGCACTAATTCCGCATAAATCCGCTCAAATCGCCCGCGGTCATAGTCACCATTTTCATCTAAAAAAGTTCCGTCCATATCTACAGCAATTGCTTTTATCATCACTCTAGCCCCCGTTCAACTAATTGCTTCTATTATAACAAAAACTTGACCTAACTTTACTATTTTGGTATTCTTGCATTAACAACAAGAAAGGAGCATAACTATGAGAAGCCTGGATGCAGTAGAGATACTCAGACGTGGCGAAACCATTGAACGTTATAAAGAAGGCGGAAATTCGATGTTACCTTTAATCAGATCGATGCAACCTGTTCGTTTAGAACCGATTGGCACGAGAGAATTAAAAGTGAACGATATCGTATTTTGCAAAGTTCGCGGCAGTTTTTTTACACATAAGATTAGTAAAATTCGCGGTAAACAATATCAAATTTCTAATAATCATAAACACGTGAATGGTTGGATTACACGTAATAGTATTTATGGCATTGTCACCAAAATTTGGTAAATGCTAGGTAACATGCAACGAAAAGTTGGATGTTTTTTATTTTGCCCAAAATCAGGCTTCGCTAAAAACAAAAAAAGTAGCTAAAATGATTTTCTCACTTTAGCTACCGATTTTTATTTCACCATTCTTGACTCTGTTTTGTCGAAATATTGCTTCCCAATTTGCAATTTCTCGCCATAAAGTTCGTCAATTGTAACAAACTCGTATCCTTGACTCTTCAGTTGTTGCAATGTAGCGTCAAGGCTCGCAGCAGTTGTCTTATGGATATCATGCATTAGTACAATCGCGCCATCCGTTGCACCTGCAAGGACTCTTTGCGTTACTACACCAGCATTTTTGTTTTTCCAATCTTCTGTATCAACAGACCACTGAATTATCGGAAGACCAATCGCTTCAGCAACCTCTTTGTTGACTGCACCGTATGGAGGGCGCATTGTCGTTGGAAAATATCCAGTTTGATCAAATACTACTTTTTGTGTTTGTAAAATTTGATTATATACTTCTTGTGTTGATAGTTTAGTTAATTGTGGATGATCCCATGAGTGGCTTCCAACTTGGTGCCCTTCTGCTAATTCACGTTTTACTAAACCTGGATTTTGTACTACGCTTGAACCTAGTACAAAGAATGTTGCTTTGACATCATAGCGTTTCAATGTGTCCAGTACTTGTGGCGTTACTGCCGCACTTGGACCATCATCAAAAGTAAGTGCAATTCGCTTGTTGGTTTTTGCTTTTGGTACTTCTGGAACTTTAACACTACTTGGTAAATAGCGTTTATTCACAGAATTAGCAATATCCGCAAGTTGTACATTTACTTTCTTCGGTTCTGAAGCCCCTGGAACTTCAATTGGTAAAATTAGTTCAGAATCAGTGATTTCAAAATCAGTTTGATCCCACTTCACTAAACTCTTGATATTCCCAAGATTCCCAACATCTTTTAAAGAATAATCCCCTGTTTTAATAAGTTCTTGCTCAACAGCAGATTTTACGTTTAGTTTTGTTTCATCGTTCTTTATTAATACTTCCCCAAGTGTTAATAAAGCGCCTGTTTCTGCGTCGGTTACAATGTTTTTGCAAATATCTTTTTTCTCTTTGAGTACAAATTTAGTTTTACCTTCTTTTACATACTCAGATTGAACTGCTTTGTAAGATACTGCTTGTTCGGCCATTTTCTGCTTTTGATAAGTGTAAAAAATAATCCCTTGCTTTTCGTTATCTCTCTTTAACTTCTTAACTTCTGCATCTGTGGCCTTTTCAATTTCTTTTTGGATAATTTCGTTGTCTTTCTTCTCAGTTGTCTTAGGAATGTAGGAAATAATTTCTACTCCATTTTCTTTCTTATCCAAGCGGCGGAAATTTCCTCCATCTTGGTCCTTCATTAGTCTGTCCATCTGCATTATTACTTTGTTGCGCGACTTTGAAAATTGGTATTTTTGGAAACCTATTACACCAACAAAAACCACGGCAATAATGAGAATCGTAACTAGTGAAATTCTAATCCACCTAATTTTCACATTATGCACCTCACCTTTGAAAAACCTTCCCCAGTTTTTCGTATAAAACAATTATACATGAAAAAAAACAACTTTCTAGCTTTTGTACCAAAATAGGAAAAAAGAACCAAAAATAATGTAAAAAAAGTCACGAAAAAGACACGGATAAAGTGGGAGCTTTTTTCCGTGTCCAGTGTATAGTTACAGGATTACCCCTGAAAACTAGCATATTGTGAAGCATTTCACTATCAATTCTACCGCAAAAAAACGTATTCCGCAAACATTTAATTACGTTTTTAAGCAGTTTTGTAATTTATCCTAACGCAACATCCAAAACCATCATCACCGCAAAGCCAGCCATGGTAGCTGCCGTCGCTAAATCCGCCGAACCTTCTACTTGAGATTCCGGGATTAACTCTTCTACAATAACAAAAATCATCGCTCCAGCCGCAAACGCAAGCGCGAACGGTAAAATAGGCGTAACGAAAACTACTAAAATTGCACCAATCACCGCGAAAATCGGCTCAACTACTGCGGATAATTGTCCGTACCAAAAGCTCTTTTTCCGAGAAAGCCCTTCTCCGCGCAAAGGAATGGACACTGCTGCTCCTTCTGGGAAATTTTGAATCCCAATACCAAGCGCCAAAACGATTGCTGTAATAAGCGTCTCCGTGTCTCCTGTTATCACCGCTCCAAAGGCAACCCCAACCGCGGCACCTTCTGGAATGTTATGAATCGTAATTGATAGAACGAGTAAAATACTTTTTCGAAGCGATGTTTTCGGTCCTTCCTTTGCCTGCTCTGGAAACCCGAAATGTAAATGTGGAATAATACGGTCGATCACCCGTAAAAATATTCCCCCAAGTAAAAAGCCCACTAAAGCCGGAACAAAAGAAAACTTCCCTAAGTCTTTGCTCATTTCTATTGCAGGAGCAAGTAGCGACCAGAAACTTGCCGCAAGCATAACACCAGCAGCAAAACCAAGCATAACATTGCCCCATTTTTTATTTAAATTTTTAAAGAAAAATACGAGCGAAGCCCCAGCTGCTGTACAAGCCCATGTGAAAATCCCGGCAAGTAACGCTAACAATACCGGATTTAGTTGCGATAAGTAATTTAACAATTAACTTTCTCCCTTTTCCTATTGCTTATTTGCCAGACCATCCTTGTTTAAAACCGCGAGTAAACGCACGAGCCTTACTCACTCCTGTTTTAACAGCCCAAACGGAACCATAAACAGAAATTTTAGCCGCCGTTCCAGCAACAGTCCCAGTTTTTCGAGCTACTTTTTCTGCTTTTTCTCCAAGCTCAGCACCAATTTCTTCTATCGGTTTCCCCATCTCTAGCACCTCCAAAACACTTGTCTTTCCTTCATCATAAAGCAATCAATTAGATTATTCAAGTTGATGAGTTTTTGTAATTTATTTCACCTTTATTTGAATCCCTAGATGATTTTAATGGTTTTTTTCTTTTATTGTATGAAAAACAGCTTATTTATCTTGTGTATTCACTCACATTATGCATATAATATAGCGTTGTACAAAAAGGGAGAGGGAGATGTATATGACGGGATTAGGAATTTTATTATTTCTAGCAGGTATTGGTGTGTTGATTTTTGGGATTTTACGATTTAGAAAGAGAAATTGGCCTCGTAGAAAAACACAAATTGTTATTATTAGTTCTATTTTAGCGATTATTATTGGGATTGGGATTATTCCTGCAGCTGAAGATGAAGCAGCCACGGAAGAGCCAAAACAAGAAGAAAAAACGAAGACGATTGAGACTACACCACTTTTAGAAGCAGAAACAACTTTCACGACGGACGATGAAGGAACCTTGATTGTTGAAGGGAAAACAAATCCTGGCGCAGTTGTATCACTTGATTTAGTGGAACTTCCAGACGCTGTAACTACAGCTGGTGAAGATGGTGCTTTCCGCCTTTCCGTAAATGAACTTGATAAAGCACAAGATGCAGTTCTTTCTATTGTAATTGACGGCAAAACAAAAGAACAAACGCTTAAACTAGCAGTAACCCCTGCTTATGAAACAAAACTGGCAGCTAAAGCAGAAGCAACTCGTGTCGCGGCTGAAAAAGCTGAAGCCGAACGAGTAGAACGTGAACGCGTAGCAGCAGAGGAAAAACGTGCCGCTGACGCAAAAGTGGCAGCTGAAAAGAAAGCCGAAGAAGCTAGAGTCGCATCTGAGAAAAAAGCGGCTGAAGCAAAACGCGCTTCCGCAGAACGTGCCGCTGCACAACCAGATACTAGTAATGAACAAGGACAAATGGTTTATATTACTGCTACCGGTAAAAAATACCATTATGATCAAAACTGTCGAGGCTTAAACAACTCCAATGGCGAAACTGCCGTAACAGTTTCCGCAGCCAAAGCGCAAGGCTTAACTTTATGTAAATTTGAACAGTAATAAAAAGCAAAATTTCTTGTAACGAGAAATTTTGCTTTTTATATTTGTTTTTAATTGAATTTAGGGCAGATTCGTGGTAAATTTATATAGATATAATTGTTTAAATATACTTGTGTAAAGCAATCCCTACTTTAAGTATACAACAAGGTATTCTTTACCGTCAAGTATTATTTTTTCGAAAAAATAGGGGGATGAATAAATGCAGCCATACGTATTAAAATTTCAAGACATCGATAAAGCCACGGAAGCCCTTGTTGGTGGTAAAGGACTGAATCTAGGCGCCTGTTCCAAAATCGCTGGAGTTCTTGTCCCACCAGGTTTTTGCCTCACAACAGAAGCTTATAAAAAAACATTGGCAGAAAACAGCGAATTCAATCAGCTACTCCAACATCTTTCCTTACTAAAAACGAGCGATAGTGACTCTATCCGAGAAATCAGTGCGGCTATTCGAACGCTGATTCAAAATATCGATATTGCTCCTGAAATCCTAGACGCTATCAACGCTTCCCTTTTAGATTTAGGTGAGCATGGAGCTTATGCGGTGCGTTCTAGTGCCACTGCGGAAGACCTGCCTCACACTTCATTCGCCGGGCAACATGATACTTATTTAAATATTATTGGCAGGGATGAAATACTTCTTCATATCAGCAAATGTTGGGCTTCTTTATTTACTGAACGAGCTATTATTTATCGAATTCAAAATCAATTCGAGCACAGCAAAGTCCAGCTAGCGGTTGTTGTTCAACAAATGATTTTTCCAGATGCTTCTGGTATTTTATTTACAGCTGACCCAATTACCTCCAATCGAAAATCACTTTCGATCGATGCCAGTTTTGGCTTAGGTGAAGCACTTGTTTCCGGTTTAGTTTCTGCTGATTCTTATACGGTTCAAGAAAATACAATTACAAACAAAATAATCGCTACTAAAAAACTTGCTATTTACAGTATAAAAGAAGGCGGAACGGAGACGCGCCAGCTTGAAAAAACGCAACAAACAAAGCAAACATTAACTGATTCGCAAATTTTGCAACTCGCGAAACTAGGGAGAGAAATAGAAGCTTATTTTGGTAAGCCGCAAGATATTGAATGGTGTTTGGTGGGCGATACTTTTTATGTTGTTCAAAGTCGACCTATTACTACTTTATATCCAATTCCTGAGGTGGATGCGCCCGGTAACCGCGTCTATATTTCTGTTGCACACCAGCAAATGATGACGGATGCGATGAAGCCACTTGGACTTTCCTTTTATCTAATGACGACCCCCGCTTCTATGTATACTGCCGGCGGACGCTTATTTGTCGATATTACGCAAAGCATGTCATCACCAGCTACTAGAGATATGATGGTGAACTCGCTCGGCCAATCAGACCCACTCATTAAAGACGCCTTACTCACGGTGA
Source organism: Listeria marthii (assembly GCF_014227425.1). NCBI lineage: Bacteria > Bacillati > Bacillota > Bacilli > Caryophanales > Listeriaceae > Listeria > Listeria marthii. The sequence continues at coordinate 168,356 of NZ_JAASWB010000005.1, read as the reverse complement.
TTAATAAAAAAGATTTCTTACAAACATTGCCAGTTGAGACTACTAATTCCAAAGTGGTGGCTCCTGGAAAACCACCAGTCCGTAACGTCCCTGATCCAGCTATCGTTTTCGATTTAGTCAAAAACAGCGAAAACTCGATAAAACAACTGCAACAAACGATTAAAACAAAAAATGGTTCCGATTTGCTTGATTTTATTGCAGAAGATTTAACAGAATTAAAAAATGTTTTATTTAATCCGACTAGTATCGATGCGATTATGGCTGGAATGGACGCTTCGGCTTGGCTAAATGAACATGTTTACGAATGGCTTGGCGAAAAAAATGTGGCGGATAAGCTTTCTGAATCAGCTCCAAATAACATCACTTCCCAGATGGGCCTAGAATTGCTAGATGTAGCCGATGTCATTCGTCCTCATCCTGCTGTCAGAGCTTATTTAGAACAAACGAAGAACCCCCACTTTTTAAACGAACTAGCTACTTTAGAAGGTGGAACAGCTGTCAAAAAAGCATTAGATGATTACTTGCAAAAATACGGCATGCGCTGTGCGGGCGAAATTGACTTAACGAAAACACGTTGGATTGAAAACCCGCTAGCACTCCTCCCGCTTATTTTAAGCAATATAAAAAACTTCGAACCTGGCGCGAGTAAACATAAATTTGAACAGGGCAAAAAAGAAGCTGCAAATAAAGAGCGCGGAATTCTTGAGCGCTTGGAGCAGCTACCTGATGGAGCGAAAAAAGCGGCGGAAGTGAAAACAAAAATCGATATTCTTCGCAATTTCATCGGATACCGCGAATATCCAAAATACGGCATGATTAACCGCTACTTTATATACAAACTCGCTTTGCTACGAGCTGGCGAACAACTTGTTCAAAATGGAGTGCTTCATGAGAAAGAAGATATTTACTTCCTTTATTTTGATGAACTACGCGCCGCTTCCCGTACAAATCAAGCCGATTACGAGCTTATTAATCAGCGAAAAAGTGATTTTATTTCCTTTGAAAAATTAACACCGCCACGGATTCTTACTTCCGACGGCGAAATGATCAATGGCAAATACAAGCGTGAAAACTTACCAGAAGAAACCATTCTCGGTCTTCCCGTTTCATCTGGTACAGTCGAGGGTCGAGCTCGCGTCATTTTAAATATGGAGAAAGCTGATTTGGAAGATGGTGATATTTTAGTTACCGCCTTTACCGATCCTAGTTGGACGCCAGCATTCGTTTCCATAAAAGGGCTCGTTACTGAAGTAGGTGGGCTGATGACTCACGGGGCTGTAATTGCACGCGAGTATGGTCTTCCCGCTGTCGTCGGCGTCGAAAATGCTACGAAAATCATCAAAGACGGCCAGCAAATACGGATAAATGGCACAGATGGTTACATTGAAATACTTGATTAAACAACAAACCCAGCATCCCTAAAAAGGAATTGCTGGGTTTTTGTTTATGCTTTTTTTCTCCAAACAAATGGTTCGTTGCTTAAATTGATTGCTTTTGGGGCATGGCTAGCATTTATTCTCAAAATATAAAAACACACTAATCGCTTAGTGTGTTTTAATTCGGCACAATTAAATCTGTATCGGGGTCTTTGCTTTTTTTGTCTGTTGATTTGATTTCTACGAATACTTTATGTGGCAAACAAACAATGGTGTCACCGGCTTTGGATTTCCAGCCCATTTTGACGCCTACTTGGTCTGGGCTGTTGTCTTCTTTAATGCGAATCCGTTCGCCATCTACTTCCATCAAATTATATTGCGCGCCTTTCCCTTTAATCGTAAACTGTTCATTTCCTTTGTGGCCAGTTAACGGGATTTCCCGGATTACTTTGCCATCTTGTGAAATGATTGCTACGACGTCATCGCCTACGTTTTTTGCTTCAGCAACAGAAAATAATATTAGTGGCAAAAACGAACCCAAAATCAGTGCAACAATAATTACAAAATCAAATGGGCGTACCATTTTCATATATTGACGCATTTTTTCTCCTAACTAGCCATTATGATTAGCGTTAAAATCCAAGCTAACTCCCGGCTCATCGAACGCAATTTCTGTTACATCATAGGTTAAACGCTTGATGTAGTCAATTAATGGGTTGGATATACCTTCCACATCAACAGCTTCTAAATCCGAAAAGTCACCGAAAAAATCTTTTAATTGAATAATACGGCTGATTCTACCATCAATCCGGAAATTTTCAAGCACTAATAAAAAAGGAATAGTTATCTTGAAAATTTTTCCTTTTGCCATAAGCTCTACATTGCCATCGACTGGCTCTACTTCATGGACCTCTAATTCAATTTTGTTTTCGAATTGCTCATTTGCTTCCACTGTTGTTTCAAAGTTATACTTTTCTACGACAATCTTATTAGTTACGATATCCATAAAATTCACCTCATTTATAGTATGTACACCCGTATATTACATGATAACTAAGCGACTGGCAAATTGCTGCTACCAAGTTATTTCGATACGGTTGCCTTCTGGGTCAAGCACGACACTTTCGTAGTATCCGTCGCCCGTCATTCTTGGCTCACCGGCAATTTCAAAACCATCTTGTCTTAGTTTTTCAGTCAATTCATCTACCGCTTCTTTCGTTCCAGTTGAAATAGCGATATGCGCCCAACCTAGGTTTTCGCCGCTTAGCTGATTTGTTACGTCCGTCCGACTCATAATCTCTAGTCTTGCACCACTCGCAAACGAAAGAAAGTAAGAAGTAAAGCCCTTTGTTTTATTCTCATATAGATCATTTGCAGTTGCACCAAAATAAGTACTATAAAATTGTTTCATTTTTTCTAAGTTAGTTGTCCATAATGCGACGTGTTCGATTTTCATTCAAATGCCTCCTTATTATAAAAAAATTGCTGCTGATATCCAGTATACCACTGCTGCCAAAATCCCTGCCAGTGGTAACGTTATAAACCAAGTGACAACCATGTTTTTTCCCGTGCGCCAGTTGACTTCTTTTTTATGGTTAGCTGTTCCAACGCCCATAATCGAACTATCAATTACTTGCGTCGTACTTACTGGCAAATGAATCAGGGTTGCTGTCATGATAACGGAAAGCGAACTTAAATCAGACGCCACTCCAGTAACCGGGGTGATTTTCATGATTTTCGTTCCGACCGTTTTGATAATCCGGTAGCCACCAACAGACGAACCAATCGCCATCGATGCCGCACAACTGACTTGCACCCAAAACGGAATACCCGCCGACTCTTTCAAAAGCCCACTCGCAACTAGGGCTAGCGTGATAACTCCCATTGTTTTTTGCGCATCATTCGTTCCGTGTGAGTAGGCTTGGGCGGCCGCGGTTCCAATTTGGATAAAACGAAAGCGTCGATTCATTTTCCCAAGTTTTTTATCGTGAAAAAGGTGTTTGAAGAGCGAATAAATCAAGTAACCAACTGTAAAACCAAGAATTGGCGAAATAATTAATGCGATAATAATCGTTGTAAATCCAGACCAATTAAGCACGCTGAAACTGCTAGCAGAAGCAATCGACGCTCCGGCTATCGCACCAATCAGCGCATGCGAGGAACTACTCGGCATACCGACAAGCCAAGTCATCAAATTCCAAATCACAGCGGCAATCAAGCCACATAAAACAACAAACTCCCCATTATTAAGCGAAAATGGATCTACAATACTTTTTGTGAGTGATTCCGCTACACCTGTAAATGAAATGGCGCCCAGAAAGTTCATGATTGCTGCAATTCCAATAGCTACGCGAGGTTTTAAAGCTCTAGTTGAGATACTCGTGGCAACAGCATTGGCAATATCGTGAAAGCCATTGATAAAATCAAATGCCAACCCCACGATGACAATAATAATCGTTACTAAAATAACTGTATCCATTCAGCAGTTCTCCTTGTCGAGATTCACTTTTTTATTGTCTATACCCTTTTTGCGGGAAAATAAAAAGAATCTGCTCCCATATTAGGTAGCAGATTCTTGTTGATGTAATTAAAATTCTTCCCAGTTTTCGCGGTCGTATTGTTCACCATCATCGTAGTTATAGTCATAATCATAGTCATAACCGTTCATCATGTTATACATTCCGTCATCAGTAACCGCAAAGTATAGTAAGAAAATCACTGCAAAAATGGCAATAATAGTATTAACTACCGCTAAAATAATCCCACTAATCAACAGTCCTATATTCCGTTTAATTACTTCACCTTTCGTGCGAACGATAAGGTAAATAACAAGAATAATAATTACATTAATAAATACCATCAGCAGACACCAAAGAATTGCATTCATTCCACGTTGTTCTGCATCTTTATATACCCAGATTGCTAAAAGTACTTTTGCTGCTAGCCCTAACACTGCACCAACAATAAAAAGTATTGGTAAGAACATCATCATTCCCATTTCGTCCCCTCATCTTCTGTAGAAATTGTTTCATATTTCTTAGAAACTGTTTTATATTCTTTTTTGTTAAGTATTAAAATACCTGCAATTATGAATAAAATTCCGTGAATTGAGAAAGCTTGTAATCCACCTAAAATGATAAAGCAAATGGCGATTGTTTTTAATTTTGAGCCGCCACTGTTCACTTTAAATGCACCAATGAAGCCAAAAACCGCGGATATAAGACCAAAAATTGCGGCAATCATTGAGCCAAAAGCCATTATCCCTGTTACAATTAAATCTTCTGAACTCGCGAAATAACTTGCATCGTCAAATATCACCAGCGCGCTAAAACCAAAAAGCACGGTGTAAAGCGCAGCTCCAAAAAAAGTTAATATGCTTAAAGAAGCACCAACGATAAGTAATGTAAATTCTGTTTGTCTGTTCATTAAATCCTCCATATGTTTAGTTAGTATTCTTATAGTGTACCATGAAATACGCTTTCACTAAATACAAAAATGAGAAAATTCACGAAAAATTCACGAAAAAGCTATTTCCTAAAAAGGAGATAGCTTTTACTTTTTCTTCAAAATATCATTTGCCAGGGCCGTGAATCCATAAAAATCAGAAAGTCCTGAAAGCTTTTCACCGTATTCTTCGCGCACTAATTCGACGAGCAACTCATAAATATTAATGGCTTCTTCATAATCATTTTTGCTTATACATAGTAAAAATACGGCGCGGACGGATTGTTTTTGATCCCATTTGATTGGTTTATCTAATATCCGAATAACGATTTTTGTTTCTTTCGCCATTAGTCCGAGTGGATGCGGGATTGCTATTCCGGTTCCGAGCACCGTTGAGCCTAGTTTTTCACGTTCGAGAACCGAGCGCAGAAAGTCGTCACCAACAATATTTTGTTGCTGCAATGAGTCGACCATTTCTTCTAAAATTGCCGTTTTACTCGTCATACTGCTTCTTGCAAAAAAATCGGCCGTGAAGAAATTAGATAGAAAGCCACGGTTAGGATCAGTTTGTTCTTGAATAATTGCCCCGAGCATTTTTAATTCTTCATTTGTTGGGATGTTGCTGATTTTGATGACCGGCTTATTTTTCTCAGGTATTCTAACGGTGGAAAGAATGATATCTTCTTCAATATGGATAAAACGGTTATATTCTTGAATCGAAACAACTTTTGTAATGTCGAGATTGCTCACTGCCGACTTCACTTTTGCTTCCACAATTCTTGCTGTTCCAAAACCTGACCCACAAACGATTAAAGCTGATTTATGACGATAGTAAGAGATTTGATAATTTCGCTCTAAAGATGCCCCGATATGAAGCGCCAAATAGGCTAATTCATTTTGATTAATGTCATATGGATAGTCTTTTTTTAGTGATTCTACTGCGTCGAGTGTGATTTCATAAGCTAATGGATAATAGCGTTTAATGTGCTCCGTCATTGGATTTTTGACGGTCATATGGTATTTCACGCGGTATAACATGGAATGAATATGGGCAACAAGATCCTTTTTCAGCTGCATGTCATCCTGTAAATGATAAAAATAATGTGACTCAATGCGGTTCAACATGCCTTCGATATACGCATAATCATCAAATTCGCTAATTTCTTTATCTTCTACGTTCAAAATTCGTTTGCTGGCGATTTGGAGAAGTAAATAATTTTTGTCCGCGTCGGCAATCTCTATTTCGAAAAGGGATTCTAAAATAGTTGCCAATTTAGCTGCAATCGCGATTTCTTCTTCACTAACGTCCGTTAATTCAAACTGTTCCAACATATGCCCGAGTTCAATTCGTTCCACTAAAATCATCATATGTAAAAGTAAGTTTTGAAGCGCTTCGTCTGTGAAACGAATGTTGGTCGCAAAAAAATAATCGGTCACAGCTGTCATTAATTTTTGCAGTTTATCTTTTTGTTTATGCCATTCGAAAAATGACTCTAAGTAGGATTCTGGGGCGTTTTTGGAAGCAATTAGCGCGGTTAGAGCATAGCGCATTTTTTCTTCATCGCCGACAATTTTCACGCCGCTACCCGGTTTCGAGACAAGCGTTAAATCATAGGAAGCAATAACCTTCCGAACTTGTTTCATATCATTGGAAATAGTTGCACGGCTAGCAAAAATCGTATCTGCCAAGTCTTCCAATTTAATATAGTCGGCGCTTGATAGCAGCAAGAAAATCTCATATTTCACGCGTTCTTCGGGATTATCTAAGTCAAAATAATCAGCGTTTTTCGGTTTATTTTTTTCGGCTTGAAAAGCTTGAAAAACGGTCGGATCAAGAATTTCGATTTTGTAACCCGCACCCCGAGTGAGCGTTATAGTTGCCCCGTTATTTTCGAGAAATTCGGTTAGTTTCGCAATGTCCGTTCGTATCGTTCGTTCGGAAATATGTAAATCTTGGCTGAGTTTCTGAGCTGATAAATGGCTACCCGCATCAAGGAGCATGCCATATAGTGTTTCCAAACGTTTATAAGCGAAATATCCCATTATTAGCAGCTCCTTTTTTAGGTAGTTAATCGTTATTTTTCAAATAAATAGCTTTGGACTTTGGCGTGTTTTAAAGTCGCTTGTTTTTCCTTCGCAGGGCTTTCATCCAAGTGGCGTTCTTTGCCTTGGAAAATTTCTGGAATGGTAATTTCTTTTTGTAAATATGGATTGAAAAAGCGCGTAATGAAGGCATCGCTATCTTCGGCTTTTTTCACTGCGCTAATAATCGCTCCGTCTATTGTCGGAAGTGCCAAGCTATATGTCGCATCCAGCGTTTTGTCTTCGTCGCGGTAAACATAAATTAAGCGGCCGTTTAGGAAATCTGACATTTGGTAAACTGGTGGATTCGATAAGTATTCTTTTGCTTTTTTCGCGATTTCCGCTTCGTCAAAAGAGCTTTCGAATAAAGTTAGCGCGAATGTTGCGTTGATTTCGCCAAGTAGTTGTGCGTCTGGTGTCGCAACGATTGATTCACCGGAAGCCCGACCTGGACGATATAGTAAATCGGTTTTACCCATATGGCTAAATGTGCGGAATAAGGTTAGCGAAATCGTATCGTAATTTTCGCCAATGATTTCATATTCGCGCACGCCTTCTGTCATTACAGCGACCCCATGAGATTCATCATGTAAGCTGACAAAACTTTGCATTGCTTCAATCGAAATTGGCGCTTCTTGCCATTCTTCCGCTTCCCATACATCCATTTCTGGAAGACGAACCGGGCGCTGGATTGGCGCGAATAATTGATCAGCTGTTGAGAATTTGCTAGCAATTTCGGTTGCAAACGTGACGCATAAACGATGACTCAATACTTGGTTAGCAATTTGTACATCGAAACGAATGAGTTCTTCATTTTTACGTAAAGAAATTACTGTTTTGATAGTCATTTCGTTATTTTTTTCACCATTTGCGCGTTCTTCTAAATTATACGGTACATTTAACTTGAAGGAAATAGTTAATGCTTGGTTGACGCTTGATATGCTAGACTCTACGCTTTCCACTACCGCTTCTTTCGATGAAATTACAAGGTCTTTTCGTGGCGGAGAATAGTTGTAGGAATCGCCATCGTCGCCATTTTCCACAAAAATCATTTGATCGGTGTAAGTTCTGCCCGCTTTTTTATCATGAATCGTTAGTGAATTGTTGGCTGCTAGCTGGATTTCATAAAATTCGTTTTCGATTTTTGTCGTGGCGGATTGTTTCGGTTCTTGCTCTGGTGTTTCTTTTTCTAAATTAAAGTAGATGGTGTCGTATCCTAGCGCTGGCAGGTTATTTACGTTTACTAGCATCGTCGCTAAAAAGACTTTTTCTGGTAAATAAACGGGTCTGCTTGGATTTAGATCGATATGTTGATTCAAGACATATTCGGTTAGGTCTGTTTTCTCTAGAATGGTGTATTCAAGCGTGTTTCCTTGCGTATCTTCTACTGTGAAATTGTCTTCTGGAATGTAGGCGGTCATTTTGATAACGCCACTTTTTTCGTATGGAAGTGGGTTGAAAACGGTAAATTGGAATGGTTGTTTTTGTTCGATTTTTTCGCTGATTAGGCGCATGTTTAAATCGAGTAAATTGGTCACTAAATCCGAAGCCAATTTGTAACGATGTTTGACGTCGCGGTTGGTCGTATCACTATTACAGCCACCAATGCTATCGTGTGCAGCATTTTCAAACATCAACTTCCAAATTTCTGCGAGTTCATTGTGTGGGTAGCGGTTGCCAAGTGAGTAGCTGATTGAAAGAACTGGCTCTAGCACATTGCTTAAAAAGTTTTCAATTTGATTGTTCGCTTGTTTTAAATCAGCTCGAGTAGAGAAAATCGATTTGTGCAGGCGACTATGTTTTCCTTCTGTTAATTCGCCGGCAATGACTGGTAAATCGGTCACATCTTTTTCTAAATCCGCGAAAAATGTTTCTGGTGAAGCGATTTGGTATTCCCGCGTGCTATCTAATTCATTGAATTTCGCAACCAATTCCGGCAAATTTTTTCTGACTGGCGCTTGGTCTAAACCGTTTGGGAAATAGACATTTGGCGTTGAAGCTTTTTCTTCTAAAGCACCAATTTGTTCATCCAAATACGTTTTAAGTTCGGCTTCATTTTCCGGAATGTTCGCTCCGTAGTAGTAGCCGAATGGAATTTGTTCCGCTAGCATTTCTGTGCCATCATCACCGCGCCAGATAAATTCGGTTTGTTTCAAGCGATTATCAGCAACCCCACGCCAAAACAGAAACTTCGAGATACCGAATTCTTTATAAATTTGCGGCATATTACCACCTTGTCCGAATGCATCCGGGACATAACCAACAGCCATGCTATGTCCCATTTCGCGTGCAATTCTCGTACCATAAAGCAAGTTTCTAACAATCGATTCTTGTGAAATGACTAATTGATCCGTTTGTGTATACCAAGGCCCCGTAATAAGCTGTTTTTCAGCAATAAGTTTTTCTAATCTCGATTTATCTTCCGGGCAGTAGCGCAAATAATCTTCTATTAAAGAACTTTGAGCATCCATTAAGTAAAAATGGTAATCTTCTTTCGCTTCTAAAGTTTCAATTACTTCTTTTAAATGCTTCACTAAATAGATTGTTGAACGGCTTGAAGTGAAATACCATTCTCTATCCCAATGCGAATGCGGAATTACATGTACTTTCGTTTTAGTCATTTTAATTAAATCCTCCAACTATTATTTAATCTCTATTTCGTCAAAACTAATATCGATATCGTCAATAGCATCGTCTGCAGCTGCTGTTTCTTCTTCTGTGAAATTGACGAATAAGTTCGCGCAAATTCCAATAATAAACGCTCCAACTAGACCACCAACTAAGTAAGCCCAGCCGTTACCAATGGTGAAGAAACCATACATTCCACCGATTGGCGGCATTTTTACATAAGCGCCAAGTCCCATTGTTACGGCACTTCCAATCGCACAGGCAATCACATTTAGCGGAATTAATTTACCCGGGCTGCGTAGTGTAAATGGAATCGCACCTTCTGTGACCCCAATTAGCCCCATGATTAGCGCGCCATTTCCAGCTTCTTTAAAGGTAGTAGAATAATTCTTTTTGCGTAAAAGTGTTGCGATTCCGTAGCCTAGTGGCGGAATACAAATTGCGACATTAATCATGATCGAAGGTAGATAAATCCCACTCATAAATAGCGCATTCCCAGCCATCCAAGCGGCTTTGTTTACAGGTCCACCAAGGTCAAATCCAATCATTGCTCCTAAAATAAGTGCTAGAATAATAACGTTTGTATCGTTTTTACACATTTCTGTTACCCAATCAAGTAACGTTTGGTTTAACCATCCAAGCGGTCCGCCGAGAATAAGTGACATCAGTATCCCCGTGGCACCAACCGTGATAAGTGGCAAAATAATTAGCGGTAAAGAACTAGCAGCTGGTCCAGTGATACGAACATGTTTTTTCACCCAGTTTGTTAACCAACCGGCGAAGAAACCAGCGACCACAGCACCTAAGAAACCAGCATTTGTACTTGTAGCCAAGACACCACCGACAAAACCAGCAGCAAGCGCCGGTTTTCCAGCGATTGAATAAGCAATATATCCCGCAAGTACTAAGTTAAGTAAGCCAATTGCCGCCCAACCTACATTTTGAAATAAGTAAACGTAATGATAAAACCCGCTTGCATCAGCGTAAGCATCTAGATTTGTAACCCCGCCGATAATCCCAATCAATTTTGCAACAGCTACAACAAGCGACCCTGCAATAATGACCGGTAGTGCATACGATATCCCCGACATTAAATGGTCTTTTGCTTCGTTTAATTTCCCTTTCATGACTTAATTAGCCTCCTTTTGTTTGCGTGCTTCAATTGCTGCAACAACTTTACTTAACACCGCTTCCCCGTTTGCGACACATTGACCAATTTTCACACGAACGACTGGTTTTCCTTTGAAACGCTCTTCCCCGTCGATCACTTTATCTGCCGCGATAATAACTACATCTGCCGCACTCACTTCAGCTGGTGTGATTTCATCGATTGTTCCCATTGCTCCTTGTTGTTCAATTTTGACATCGTGACCTAATTTTACTCCCGCTTTTTCTAATGCCTTTGCTGCCATTGGTGTATGCGCAAGTCCTGCGATACATGACGTAACTCCTACAACTTTCATATCAATTCTCCTTCCAAATTATCTTTCAAGTAATCCATCAGTTCGTGTTCCGTTTTAATCGTTAAAATTTGTTCTTGAAACGTTTCTTCTAGTAAATTCACAGCCACACTGGATAAAATTTTCAGATGTTGCTGGCTGGCCTCGCTTGCTGGAACTAATATTGCAAAAATGGCTTGTGCCTTAAAGCCTTCTTTTGACTCCCAATCAATCGGTTCAACGAGACGAATGAAAAGCAGTTTCGCTTCCGATATTGCCTCCGTTTTCGCATGTGGAATGGCGATTAATTGTTGTACCGCAGTTGCGTATTCTTTTTCGCGTGCCCATAAGTCACGCTCCACTTGTGCTGAATTCGTCGTGATACCGATTTCAGCCGCCTTGTCTGCAATAAAAGCTAGCACTTCTTCTTTTGTGCTTAGATGCTGATTTAAAAATAATTGTTCTTCTGATACTATCATTTCGTCACCCCGTATTTTTTCAATGCCTTGCTTACAATTACATTCTAATGAAACCGATTACTTTTTTGAACATAAGGAATTTCCAGTTAAAGTGGAAAAAGATTAATTTACACAGAAAAAAGCCATAAACAAAGCGTTTCCGGCTTCATTTATGGCTTTTCTAAAGGATTTATTTTTCGATATTTAGTTCTTTTTGATATTTGGCAAAAAGTGATTCGAACTCCGCTTTATTAAAATCGTATGTTTTTCCTTCTGCGCTCGCTTGTAATTTCTTCAAGCAAATATGCCAACCAGAAATATCTCTCGGGCTATGTTCGGTGATTGCAGTGAGACGTTCTGTGAATGTTAGCTTCGTTTTATTCGTCGCAGTGGCATTCAGTTCAAAGGCAACCTCATCTTGATCCCACTCGAAAGCAAGTTTCTGGTTAACTTCCAACCCGCGAATTGGCATCTTTATTTTTTCTTCAAGCGTCATAACAAAAAGTAAATGTCCATCCGCGCCGAGCTCGCCTATTTCAAGTTCATCAAACCATTTTGCCAAGCCTTCATTTGTTGTTAATAATTCGAAAACTGCTGCAACTGCTGCGTTTATTTCTAGTTCAAATTCCACTACCGCCCCGCCAGCATCTTGCTTCGTGATTGATTCATCCATCAAAATCCCTCCCGCTAATTTGCTTTTATTTTCGCATAGATTGATCGTTCTCGCAAAAAGTAGGACTCGTTTAACGTTCAACTACCACGCGCTCGTATAAATCTTCTAACTCTGCATAACTAAGTTCTCTTAACCTGTGTCGTTCCACATTGGTCACAAGGCTGACAATTTCAACTAAAACCCAAGTATCGTCCGCTTGTTGTTCTACTTCCATCCCAAACGCCTCCTTTAGTTAATCCGCTCGCAACGCATCTATCGGCATTTTTTTCGATGCCTTCCGTGCTGGAACTACGCCAAACACCACGCCAATAAACATCGAAAACCCAACTGCTAAAAGAATTGTCGAAGCAGAAACATGCATTTCAAAACTAGATACGACCGTAACCATTTGCGCAGAAAAAACGCCTAATAAAATCCCGATGCCGCCACCTAACAAACTAAGCACAATCGCTTCAATCAAAAACTGCATTAAAATATCGCCAGGACCCGCACCAATCGCCTTTCGAATCCCAATTTCACGGGTCCGTTCCGAAACAGAAACGAGCATAATATTCATAATTCCAATCCCGCCAACGAGTAGCGAAATCCCAGCAATCGCCCCCAGTCCAATCGTAAGCGTACTCGTAATGCTATCAAATGTATCCAGCGCCTGTTGTTGATTCACCACCGTATACGCATCCTTATTATTCGGAAAAAGCTGACTCATTTTCTGCTCTATTCGCTTAACTCCCGCCGGAACCTGCTCCGTATTATTCGTTTGAACATAATATAAATCTACAGAATCCGTTTTAAAAAGTCGTTCAGCGGAAGTAATTGGGATAAACAGTTTCTCGTCTGCTGATCCAAAGAGACTCTCGCCTTTTTCTTCCAAAACACCAATGACCATATATCTGGCACCAGCGATTTGCAGATGCTTTCCGACCGGATTTTGATTTTTGAAATAGGTTTTGGCAATTTCCGAGCCAATAACTGTTACTTTCTGGGCATAACGAACATCGACATTCGAGCAAAATCGACCTGACGCAACTGCCAAATTCTTGATGCTGGCATAATCTTCCGTTATTCCAGTCACTTGATTGCTCGCAGTTTTGTCACTTGTTCTAACTTCCTTTGTTTGTATCACTTCCGGCGAGCCAATTTCAGCTCCATTTAAAAGACTTTTCGCGTCTTTATAAGTAAATTTGTCGTTAGGATTATCTGAATAAAAGCTAACCGACACCAGGTTGCTCCCCATATCGCCTAATTGGGTAGCGACATTTTTCGATATCGCCTCACCAATCGAAACAAGCAGTATAACCGAAAAAACACCAATAATAATTCCGAGCATCGTTAAAAATGTGCGAAATTTGGCGGATAATAGTTGTTTTAATGCTAATTTCACACTCTGAAAAAGGCTCATAATTCATTCCATTCACGGAGTTTTCCGTCTTTTATTTCTATGATTCGTTCGGCTTGTTCGGCGATTTCTTTATCATGTGTAATCATAACTAATGTATTTCCTTCTCTATGAATTTCTTTGAGTAACATCATTACTTCTTCTCCGGTTTTTGAATCTAGCGCTCCTGTTGGTTCATCTGCTAGTAATATTTCAGGGCTTCCGGCAATGGCTCGAGCGATGGCGATGCGTTGCTGTTGCCCTCCTGAAAGTTGCGCGGGTAAATGTTTCGCTTTATCTAATAAGCCAACTCTCTCTAAACTTTTTGCTACTACTTTTTTTCGGGTAGTTTTACGGACGCCGCGATATACTAACGGCAATTCGACATTTTCAAAAGCAGTGAGCCGTGGCATTAAATTAAATTGCTGAAAAATAAAGCCGATTTTCTTATTTCTAATTTTAGCTATTTTTTTGTCGGATATTCGCATTAGATTTACTTTGTTGAGATAGTATTCGCCTAAAGTTGCTTTATCAAGGATACCAAGGATGTTCATTAATGTTGATTTTCCAGAGCCAGATGGTCCGATAATCGCCAAAAATTCGCCTTGTTTGATTTGAAGGGATACGTTATCTAATGCTTTGACAGTATTTTCTCCCATTTGATAGGATTTTGAAATGTTGAATAGTTGGATCATGTTGTTTTCGCCTCCATCTAAGGAATAATCACAAGTTGCCCTGCAGTAAGTCCTTTTACTACTTGGATAGATTTGGTATTATGTTTGCCCGTTTCAATCCAAACTTGCTTCTTTTGTTTATCGGCGTCTACGATATAGACGTAATTTTTTTCTGATTTATCCGTGTGAACCGCTTCAATTGGTATTGTTAGGACATTTTTTTCTAGCGCTACAAGCACGTCTGCACTAATGGACATATTTTCTTTTAAATTAGTTTCGGTTTCCAGATTAATAGTTACTGCGTAGGAAGTTACAGACCCGTTTATGACTCCTTTTTCGTTGATATCAGTTATTTTTCCTTTGTAAACTTTATCATTTACTGCTTCGACATGTACGTTAGCTGTTTGTTTTTCTTTTATTTGGTTGATTTCTAATTCGTCTACCATAATTCGGGCCGCAAAATCTTCATATTCAGGCCATTCATTTTCTTTTTTGACGATGTGTCCTTCTGCGGAAACATAGACACTTAAATCTGCTATTTTCGCCTCGACTGTTTTGTAGTCAATGGTTTGCGGCGTTTTTGTTTCATTTTCTTTTATAAAATAATAGCTAACTGATGCACCAATGATAATCAGTATGATAACCCAGCTTATTTTTTTCAATAGTTAAAAACCTCTCTTTAAAAAGCAATTAAGATCATTGCATTCATAATGTGTTGAAAGCATTTTTTTAGTTGTTCGTAATCCCATGATTTTAAAATAGCAATCATGTGCGCTAATTCTTCAGCAATTCGATCACTTGCCGAAACAATAATTAGCCGTACTTCTTTTGTTGCATTATCATTTATTTCATTCCATAAATCTTGAATTACTCTATTAAAATAATCATTATTCAATTTGCCAATAAACGCGCAAATAAAATCTTCAAAAGCACCACGCATTAATTCGTATTCTCTATTTTTCTCATATTGAATGACGCTCTCTGCTATTTCTATGATGTCATCTACTACAACATAATCTTCCCGTAAGACTAATTTTTCCGTGCTTTCATACATTAAAAGTTCGACTAATTTCATCCGTGAAAAAAACTCTGTAATCGTTACTTCTGTGTTTTGAACGAAGGCACCACGGTTGTATTGATGAACTAAAAAACCGGAATGGCACAGGTTGATAATCGCTCGCCTAATCGGTGTTCTGCTCATATTTAGTTCTTGGGATAATTTCGCTTCTACTACACGATACCCTGTTGGATACTCACCCGTTGTGATTTTGTTCTTGATGTACTCAAAAGCTACATTTTCCAGTCGGTCACCTTTAGCAATTTTCGGCATAACTGATTCCCCTCTCCCTATGTAAAACTTCTTAAAAACAGCTTTATAATGCCATTTTATCATCTAGTTAATGAAAAGAGTATCGAACTTAAAATACTCTTTTCATCCATGATAATTTATCTATTTGCTTTTTTGCGATACGTGGTAATGCCGACTGTAGCTAAACCAAGTCCAGCAAGAACTACCCAAACCATCGAATTGTCACCCGTTTTTGGTATTTTGCTTGCTTTTACATTCGCTGTTTCTGCATTTCCAGCAGCTTGCTTAGGCTTTGTAGGATCGCTTGGTGTTCCACTTTGAATCAGTTTGATTGGCTCTATAATAAGCGTTAAATCTTGTGTTACAGTCACTTTAATTGTAAGCGTTGCTGATAAGTTACCAGAATCTGTTACAGTATACGTGACTTGATAAACACCTTTTTTCGTATTATTCACTGTGTCTTTTGTTATTTTGATTTTTGCTGTTAGGTCGCCATCTTCTTTATCCGTTGCGGTAACACCTTTTAACGAATTAAATAGGTCGCCTACTTTGATTGTTTGATCTTTGGCATTGATGACTGGAGCTGTATTTGCTGTTGTAGCTTCTTTAGTTACGGTTACTTTGATGCTTTTTAGCGTTGTGATTTCGCTTGAGTTTGTTACTTTGTAATCCACATCATATTCGCCACTTTTAGTCGTATCGACGGTGTTTTTTGTAACTTGGATAGCACTTGTAATATCACCATCTTTTTTATCCGTTGCAGTTACGTCATTTAGAGGATTAAACGTTTCATTTTGTTTGATTGTTTTATCTTCTGCATTAATAACTGGGGCTGTTGGGGCTTCTGCTGGTGTTTCGTCTGTCACAGTGATGTTTTTCCAAATTAGCGACGTTTCTGGCGTTGTTGGTAAAACGGATCCTGCACCCGCGAACACGCCAATGTCTGCTTTTGTATCTTCATTTGCCGTAAATTCGAATGTATGTGTGAAAACTTTACTATCATCATTTGCTACGTCCATTACATTATCTTGTGTACGAGTTACGGCGTTGTTGTTAAGTGCTACACCGGAAGAACTTGGTACAAATAGTCCCGCTTTTGCGGATTGTCCTGTAATTGTATCTGTCATTGTCATATCAACATTTGCTTCATAAGCTACTTTGTATTTGTACGTTTTGCCTTTTTCAAGTTGGACATTTTCATAACCAACAAAGTAAAAACCACCTCGTACATCTTTGTATGTCAAACTGCTTTCTGAAGTGTTTGCTGCTTTTGCAATAATACCTGGGGCGAAGTTAAAAACAACCATTGATAGTAGCGCAACTGTTGTAATGATCGCGATTATTTTTTTCATGGATTTAAAATCCTCCTTTTTTACATCTTTAATTAGAAAATAGGGTTAAGAAAGTCTTAACCCTATATTTCAGCGTATTCTACTTGGTAATCAACCAAAGATTCCTTTGATTAGATTGTTTAGGATTTCAGTTACATCTGGGAAACGTAAAGCGCCAGAAAGGTTAGTTAATAATTGTAGGAAGAAATTCATCTTTAGTAGCCTCCTTTCCTATTTTTATTTTTTTAAAATCAACCGAAGATTCCTTTGATTAGGTTGTTTAGGATTTCAGTTACATCTGGGAAATTAAACGCTCCCGAAAAATTACCTAATAATTGTAGAAAGAAATTCATGTGTAGTAGCCTCCTTTACGTATTATTTTGTTAGAATCAACCAAAAATAGCTTTGATTAGGCTGTTAATTACTCCTGTTACGTCTGGGAAATTTAAAGCTCCAGAGAAGTTACCTAATAATTGTAGAAAGAAATTCATCGTTTTCACCTCGCAATATTATGTAGTTGGGACTGTCATCCAAAGTTAATTATAGCTGATAAAAACGCCATTTATAGCGCTTTCAAACTTTAAAAACATTGCTCCAAAAATAGTATCCTAATCTAATTTCCCGTGTCGTTCAGATTGGCATATTTGAGGACAATTATCAGAAAAATGTTTATTTTTTGTTGTCAAGCAAGCAGCTTTTGACACATTTTCGCTACATTTATTTATTCTCCCAAGCCAAATCGTTGCTACAACAACGTTTTCCACAAACGTCTTTACTGATTTTGTACATAATTAGACTTTCTCTAGTGAAAAATACAATCGTCCACGCGAAAAAGTACCCTAGCAAGATTCACTAAGGTACTTTTATGATTATTATCGCAAAACTGGACAAAGCCGTGTAACGTGAGATAATAGAAAAAAATGATTTGGTTAGGAGCGAAAAAATAGCATGACAAAAATCGGCTTTATAGGCGCAGGTAATATGGGTACAGCAATGATTCGAGGATTAGCAAAAGCTAATTTAATAGCAAGAGAAAACATCATCGTTTGCGGTCGGAACATCGAAAAACTAAAACCGCTTGAAACGGAATTTAATGGCCTTGCGTTAACAACAGATACTGAAAAACTCGTAGAACAAGCAGATATTATCATTTTATCGGTGAAACCTTATACAATCCCAGAAATTTTAACTACAGTAAAAAATAAGTTAACACCAGAAAAAATCGTTATTTCTGTAGCAGCAGGCGTTACTATCAAAGACTTAGAAGAATTAACTTCTGCGGAGACTAAAATTGTCCGAGTAATGCCAAATACACCAGCATTAGTCGGTGAAGCAATGTCTTCTATTTCGCCAAATGCTAATGTAACGCAACAAGAAATTGATGAAGTTTCCGCTATTTTTGCTAGTTTTGGAGAGGCAGAAGTAGTGTCCGAAAACCTCATGGATGCGGTCATCGGTGTTAGTGGTTCTTCGCCAGCCTATGTTTATATGTTCATAGAGGCGTTAGCAGACGGCGCAGTACTAAATGGCATGCCACGTGATAAAGCGTATAAATTCGCCGCACAAGCCGTCCTAGGCGCTGCAAAAATGGTTTTAGAAACGGGCGAACATCCAGGGAAACTTAAAGATATGGTTACTTCTCCCGGCGGAACAACGATTGAAGCCGTGAAATCACTGGAAGATAATGGCTTCCGTTCAGCCGTAATCAACGCAGTCCAAGCTGCAGCACAAAAAAACAGCTCTATGTAAGATTACAGATATTTAATGAAAAAATACTTTTCTTCCCCTTTTAGCGGAAAATCTTTTACACGTCCAAGCTCGGTAAAACCACACTTTTTATAAAAATCTGGGGCTTGGTAACTAAATGTTGTTAATGAGATATGGTGGCAGTTATTTGCTCTACCATATCTTTCTATTTGTTCCATTAACGCTGTTCCGACGCCTGTTCCTTGTGTGCTTTTATCGACGGAAAGAAGGGAAACATGTAATTCCCCGTAGCTGATTTTAGCTGTTACCCCACCAACTATTTCCCCGGATTCGTTTAGTGCTGCAAAGCCAATATGCACAGTATCTCTTTTGGGGATATCGTAGCCTAGCCGTTCTTTATGCTCCAAAAGCCCTTCAATTACTCGTGACTCTAATTCTTCAAGTGGCATTTCTTTAATTGTATATTCCATTTTTCAGTTCCTCCTTCACACAAAAAAGCATCACTAGAAAGTGACGCTTGGTGAGATTATTTTAAGTTTGCTACGCGACCATAGCCGGCAATGTATTTTTTCCAGTAGCCAGATTTGATGGTGTCATATTTCACGCCGTTATTTTGGGCATTAAGCATTTTGCCATTGCCGACATAGATTCCAACGTGCGCGATGCCTTTACCATAGTTAAAGAAAATCAGATCGCCGTTTTTTAGTTCGTTTGCTTTAATTTTCTTAGCTGCAGTGTATTGTTGTTTGGCTGTTCTTGGAAGTGATTTTTTGATGCCTTTCGAGTAGACATATTGTGTGAAACCGGAGCAGTCGAAGCAGCTTGGGCCAGTTGCGCCAATTTTGTAGCGTTTGCCAAGGTGTTTTCTTGCTTCGTTATTTAATGCGGTAAAACTTTGTGTTGTTGCAACAGGTGCTTTATATGTAGTTACACATTTACCTGAAACATACCCTACTTTACCGTTATATGTTGTTTTATACCAGTTATTGTTCGTCTTTGCAGTGAAAGTAACTGTTGTGCCTTTTTTGTATAACCCGATGACTTTACCATTTGTGTTGTCTGCTGTGCGAATATTTACATCAGCCGTTATCGTCATTTTATATGTTGTTGCTGCTGATGCGTTAGTTGTTGGTAAGAATAGTACTGAAAAAGAAATCATTAAAGCTATAAACGCAAAAAAAATCTTTCTTCTCGTTGCTATTATTTTCAATCCACGCACCCCTTTTTTATATACACACAGCATATCAGGTCAATGTTACAGTTGTAATACAGGGATTTTAAAAATTGAAGCTATTGTGTAACAGATTAGACACAGCAACAAAAAGACCCAAGAAACTAGTTCTCGGGCCAACTTTTATAAATGATTTTTCCGTAAAGAAACGGGCTTATCAAGGATTTCCTTCGTAATTATTGCTTCTTGTAATCTGCCACGTAATTTACGGGCTTTTTTAGGATGATTACTTGTGTTTTTAATTAGATTCTTTCCTTTGGCCACATTGGATTCTCGGCGGATATCTCGTAGCATTTTTTCTTGAGTTGCCTTTTGTTCGGCAATTACTTTGTCTTGTTCTTTATTTTGTGTAAAAGTACCTTGTGATACTTTACGTTTTTCTGGTTTTTTGGTGATTTGAGTATGGCTCGCTTGATGAGTCGTGCGTAATTTCGGTCTTTGTTGTGGCGCTTTCTCCTCTTCCTCTTCTGCCCCTTTACCGGCTTTACTAAGGAAATTTATAAGGACACCAACTATCCCAAGAACGACTAAGACACTCTCCCAACCACTATTCAGAAAATCACTTAAATCCATTGAAAACACCTTCTTTCTTGCAAAAGATCAAGGTTTATTTTTCGTCTTCGTGTGCAATCGATTCACGCATAGCTGTATCTGATTGTACATTTTCCATTTTGTAGTAATCCATTACGCCTAAGTTTCCTTCTTCTAAAGCGCGAGAAAGAGCGCGTGGAACTTCTGCTTCTGCGGCTACTACGGCTGCTCTGTTTTCTTGTTCTAGGGCAATCGCTTCTGCTTTACGTTTCGATGCAGCTGCTTGAGCAACTTCCATATCAGCGTTGGCTTTTTCGATGTCTAGTTTTGCTTTAATGTTGTCCCCGATACGCATTTCGGCGATATCAATGGATAAAATTGTATAAGCTGTTCCGTCTCCAAGTCCTTGTTCTTGAACTTTTTTCGAAATGCTGTTTGGATTTTCTAGTACGTCTGTATGTTCTTTTGTTTCACCGACTGTAGATACTACGGCTTCACCGACACGGGCGATAACTGTATCTTCACCAGCACCACCGACGATACGTTCAATGTTCGATTGTACAGTAATTTGTGTGATAACTTTTACTTCTACCCCGTTTTGCGCCACACCAGTAAATTCAGGTGTACGGATAACTTTTGGTGTTACGGAAGTTTGTACTGCTTCAAGTACGTCACGTCCAGCAAGGTCAATAGCTGCTGCACGGCTGAAATCTAGTTCAATATTTGCGCGGTGTGCGGCGATTAACGCATCAACTGTGTTATCCACGTCCCCACCTGCTAAATAGTGACTTTCAAGTTGGTTTACTTCTAAGTCTAATCCTGCTTTTACTGCTTTAATTAATGGTTTTACAACGCGAGAAGGTACAACACGACGTAATCTCATCCCGATTAAAGTTCCTAGTCCCACTGGTACACGTGCGGATAATGCACTAATCCATAACCCCACTGGTACTAAAGTGAAAAATACGATTAAAAAGATGATAATCAATACTGCGATAATAATTGGTCCAATCATTGTCATTTTTCTCCCTCCTGTATATCTTCATTGACTAGTACGTACCCGAAATCGATACCTACTGCAATTATTGGTTTTCCCACTTCTAAATAACCTGTTTTTAAGCGAGCTTCATAGACTTCTCCGTCTATTCTGACACTACCAATTGGCTTAAGCGTCGTTTGTGCTACGCCTTTTTTACCTACTACTTTGTCTCGTAGCGCTTTCATTCTTTCTACTTCTTTGTCCTCTAAAACCCCCCGATGCACGAGTCCCCATGATTCTCCATAAACAAAGTCATCTTCTGTAAAATTATGCTTCAAACTAGTCACCTTCTTTAGGAACTTTTTTTAAATTTTACTTTCTCCTGTAATAACCATAACATGAAAGAAACCTTATGTAAAAAGCTTTTAGCAAGAATTATGTAAATTTTTTCACTTTTGTAGAAAACTATATTATAGAAGAAATAAAATTTTGGAATAGCACACTTTTTTACGCCTTATTTAAGTCCCATTCAATCGGTGTTCTTCCGTTTTCCTCCAGAAACTCATTGGTTTTCGAAAATGGTTTGCTTCCGAAAAAGCCTCGGCTCGCGGCCAGTGGGGATGGATGGACGTCTTTAATAAGTAAATGTTTTGGGTTTGTGATCCCACTTGCGACCTTAATGGCGTGATTGCCCCATAAAATAAATACGAGTGGTTGCTCATAATTATTTAATTCTTCTAAAACATGCTCTGTGAATGTTGCCCAGCCTAGTTTTTTATGGCTACCAGCTTTGCCTTCCGCCACGCTCCAGCTTGTGTTCATTAGTAGTACGCCTTGCTCCGCCCATTTGGCTAGATAGCCGTGGTCTGCTGGTTCGATGTCTAGGTCCGTTTTCAATTCTTTGTAGATATTGCGTAGGCTTGGTGGGATTCGCACGCCTTTTTGGACGGAAAAACTTAGGCCATGCGCTTGTCCAGGACCGTGATATGGGTCTTGACCAAGAATGACGACTTTGACTTTATCATAAGGACATAGACGGAAACAGGAAAACATATCTTCCTCTGTCGGATAGACGTTTCCGTTTGCTCGTGCTTCCTTGACTGCTTCCATTAATTCTATAAAATAGGGCTGTTTTGCTTCTTGCGCTAAAAATTCATCCCAAGTTTTCATTATTTTATTCTCTCCCATCCTAGTAATTCAATCATTCTGTCCTTCAATTATACGTGTCGATGCAAGCAACTGTCAAAAGCCTAAGCAATTCGCGTGGTATACTTTTTAAAAGAGAAAATATTGTGGGGTGAAGAAAAATGGCGGAAAGAAAAGTGTCTTGGTTAGAACTGTTTTTTGATTTAATATTCGTTACTGCTGTTGCTTCCACGACGCATCTTTTGCTGAGTGTTGATAATCATCCGGATAAAACGGCTGTTTATTTTGGTGAGTATTTATTAATGGTGACGCCGATGTTTTGGGCATGGGTTGGTCAGACGATGTTTTTCAATCGTTTTTGGAAAAAAATCAAACTACCTGAACTTTATATGTTACCTCAAATGTTTTTCTTGATTCTGATGACGGCGAGTTTTGATTTAACATTTTCGAATACGTATTATACTTTTTTGATTGGTTATTTGGGAATTCGGTTGATTACGGTTATTCAGTATTTAGTGATTAGTAGGCAGTTGACGGGAAATGCGCAGAAAGTGGCGCTGCTTCTTGGGAGTGTTTTTTTACTTGGGGTTTTGACAACGGCGACTTCAGTGTTTTTTGACGGATTTGCGCGTTATTTAGTGATGTATCTTGGGATTGCTGTTGATATTATTTTACCGATTTTCTTGTCTAAAATATTGCGAAAAGTGCCAGTTGATTTTCCGCATTTGGCTGAGCGTTTTGGCTTGTTTGTTATTATTACTTTTGGTGAGAGTATTGTTGCGATTACGACCATATTAGTTGGGCACACGCTTGATTTATACACGATTGGTTATACGTTGCTTGGCTTTTTAATTATTTGTACGCTTTGGGCATCGTATTTTTATAGCTTTGAGAAAATTGTTGATCATCATAAGGAGACTCACGGGCAGTTTTTGATTTACGGGCATTTCTTTATTATTGTTTCGGTAATGTTGCTAGCTGTGAATTTGCATTTGTTATTTGAGGGGCATTTGCAGCGAGACGTGCTGTTGTTGCTGTTGTTTGGTTCTGTAGCTGTGTTTTTTGTCTCGAAGCAATTTGTTTTTGTTGCTCATAAAAAGGCCGAAGTGACATTTTCTTTTTGGAAAGATGCGTTGTTATTAGGGCTGTTGGTGGGGCTGTTTTTTGTTAATTTGTATAGTGATTTGCCGCTGTTTGTGAGTTTTGTGAGTATTTTGGTTTGTGCACTGGTGGATTTTGGTTTACAGTTTGGGACTTCGCGGTCGGCACGAATGTAAATAAAAAAAGATGAGCATTTCGCTCACCTTTCCTCGCTCGTGTCCTGATGTCTTGTATAATCTGTGAAAATAAATAGGCCCATTAAAAAGCTTACTAAACATACGATTGGACGGAAGTAGAAGCCCGAATAGCTCGGGGTGAATATTAGTCCAAAAATAAGTCCAAAGAGCCATAAAACTAGTGCCATAAATATTAGAAAATCGTTTCGGTAAGCACAAATAATTAGAATTCCTGCTAAAATCATCGCTAATGACATTAAATAGCCTGATGACGCCGCAAGATCTTCCGGTATCATAAACAAGTTATTTTTTTTACTGTCAGGGCTTAGTATTTCAGCAAGAGCACCAACAAAACCTGCTTGGATTGACATAATCCCACAAAAAATACGCATTTCACACCACTCTTTTATAAAAATACATTTTAGCTTATTAATTATGGCATAAAAAATCTGGATTTACTACGCGACAATGTAACTAAAAATCATTTAAACACGCCAAAAACTAGTATAATTTGCTTTATCTTGAATATTAAACTCGATAACTTTTGTTAATAAATCAAAATCAACTGGTTTAGCCCATGTGATTCGGAATATACCTTTCGTATGACTATAACCCGCCTCTTTAAGTTCGGCTTCGAAACGCTCAATTCCAGCCGCTTCTGGGGAAACGCTCATATGTTGTTTTGCAATAGAGAAGCCAATAATGAACGTGTCATTCTTTGTAAACATCGGTGTATTCCATTTGATTTCCGGCTTTAAGTCTGGAAAAGTTTCCGCCACCCATGTTAAAACTTCTTGTGTTCGCGCGCGGTGATCCGGATTTTCAATTTCAGCTAAATATTCTGCAAAAGCTTCCATATTATTTCCTCCTATTAAAACATAATCTTACAGTTACTTTTTATTATAAAGGAAAACTAGGGCGATGCAAGGCGTGGCTATTGGATGTGGCAAACAAAAAACAAGTCCTGCGTTGGACTTGTTTTTTGTTTAGTTTAATATAGTCGCGCATTTTTCAGATTTGCTTGTTTTTCTTCGTATGCTTGCTTGATGCTTGCTTTGTTTGAAACTTCGGAAACTCCCACATTCCACCAGTTAAGATAGCCTTCTGACATTGTTTTTGGTAATACTTTCATATCGATTAAAGTTGTTTTGGTTTGTTTTTTTGCGTCTTCCAGTGCGCTGATTAAATCTTCTTTGGTGTTGGCTCTATAGACTTTTGCGCCGTATCCTTCTGCAATTTTGGCGTAATCGACTTGCATAATTTGGTTGTCGCTATCGCGGAATTCGCAGAAGAAACTGTCGCTGCCGTTTGCCATTTGGAGGTTGTTGATGCAGCCGAATCCGGAATTATCGAAAAGCATGATGTTGATTTTTTTGCCGTATTGTAGGGATGTTAGTAGTTCTGAGTGTGACATGCAGAAACTACCATCACCAACGATGGAGTAAACTTCTTGGTTGTTTGCTGCGGCCATTTTTGCACCGAGGGCTCCGTTTATTTCGTAGCCCATGCAGGAATAGCCGTATTCTAGGTGGTAGGTGTTTGGAACAGCTGGATTCCAAAGTCGTTGCAGGTCGCCTGGAAGTGAGCCGGCCGAACAAACGACGATGCTATCTGGGGCCACTGTGTCATTAATCGTGATGAGTGCTTCGGTTTGCGTGAATTCGGTTTGCAAGCTGTCGGCGTATTCGTTTAGGGTGGCTTGGTCGAATTGGTCTTTGATTTCTGGTGTAAAAGCTTCTCGGTTGAATTTCGTGTTTTGTAGTCGCGTTCTTTCTGCGAGCCATTCTGCTTTGTATGCGGCAATCTTGTCACCAAATTGGCTTTGATAGCCTTTTAAAAGTGGCGCGAGTTCGGCAAGGGTAGCTTTGGCGTCGCCGACAACTTGGAAAGCGTCTAGTTTGTATGTTTGCATGCGGCTGACGTTAATATTGATAAATTTGGTTGTTGGATCAAATGCGGTTTTGGAACTGGTTGTGAAATCGGTGTAGCGCGTGCCAATTCCGATGACCAAATCGGCGTCACGGATAGCTTTATTCGCAGCTAGCGTCCCGAGGATTCCAGTGCCACCTAGGTTGTTTTTGAAGTCAAACTCAACGGTTGATTTCCCGGCGTGCGTTTCGACGAGCGGAATGTTGCTTTGCTCGGAAAGGGTGATTAATTCTTCGCGAGCATCTGAATAGCGGGCGCCACCGCCGACGATTATAACTGGGGTTTTGCTAGCTTGGATGAGTCGCGCCGCTTCGGTTAGCTCGCGCTTCGTTGGAATTTGCCGATTGAGATAGTGAATTCGTTTTTGGAAAAATTCGACTGGATAATCGAATGCTTCTCCTTCTGTGTCTTGCGCGATGCAGATTGTGGCTGGGCCGGCGCTCACTGGGTTGGTCATTACTTCAAAAGCGCGAATCAGGGCGCTCATGAGTTGTTCTGGTCGCTGCACGCGGTCGAAATATCTGGAGACTGCTTGGAAGCCATCATTGGTTGTAATCGCCGCGCTCGACTCATGCTCTAGTTGTTGCAAAACTGGGTCGGGCTGTCTGGTTGCGAATGTGTCGGCTGGCAAGAATAATACGGGTAAATTGTTCGCAAGTGCGGTGCCGGCTGCTGTTATTAGGTTGGCGGAACCCGGTCCTGCTGATGCGGAACACGCGTAGATGCGCTTGCGATTTTTTTGTTTTGCGTAGGCGATTGCCGCGTGCGCCATGCCTTGTTCATTTTTCCCTTGATACACATTTAAATGACCCGGATTTTCTTCTAACGCTTGGCCAATTCCAACCACATTTCCATGGCCAAACACCGTGAAAATCCCGTCCACAAACGGCGCCATTTCCCCGTCCACTTCAATATACTGCTGATTTAAAAATTTCACCAGAGCTTGCGCGGTAGTTAGTCGAATTGTTTTTTCAGTCACCATAATCCCCTCCTACTCAGCTTGCGCAATGAGCGCTTTAATTTCGTCGGCAGTTGGCATCGCATCCGAAGAGCTATGCTTGCTAACCACAATCGAAGCCGCCGCACTTCCGTATTTAAGCGCTTTTTCGATACTTTCATCGCTAAACAAACCGTATAAGAATGCCGATGCATAGGAATCCCCTGCGCCAAATGTTTTAAGTACTTTTGTTTTATATGCTTGCGCTTGGAATGTTTCACCCGCTTTTGTATATGCGAACGAGCCTTCCACGCCATGCTTGATGACGACAATTTCTGCTTGATGTTGGAAAAGATATGCTTTTGTCGCTTCATTTTTGCCACCGACTTGGTTTTCCATCATATCGAATTCGTCACGCGTTCCAATAATCACGTCCGCCTGTTCCGCGACAAGTGAATAATAAACCGCTGTTTCTTCGGTGTTTTTCCACGTATAAGGACGATAATCCAGTTCGAAAGCAACAATCACATCATTTTTCCGAGCTAAACTAACTGCTTTTAAAACAGCTTCCCGCGACGGACTTTGCGCCAAGGCTGTACCAGAAACGAGCAGCACGCGGGCTTCTTTGATATAGTCTTCTGAAATTTCTTCCGGCGCTAAATATAAATCAGCCACATTTTCACGGTACATCAAAATACTGCATTCATCCGGACTTTTAATCTCCGTAAATGCCAAGCCAACTTTGCGGCCTTCTGTATCTTTCACCATTCCATCCGTATTTATCGCTAAATCACGCATATATTTTTCAATAAAACGACCATGTTGATCATCCGAAACTTTACCGATAAAACCGACTTTTAAGCCAAGTTTTGCGGTTCCTATCGCAATATTCGCCGGCGATCCACCTACATATTTCGAAAATGTCATCGTTTCTTCCATTGGACGATTGTATTCGACCGCGTTCAAATCAATGCACGCGCGCCCTACTGTGATTAAATCAAATTTTCGTTCACTATGTTTTTTAAGATTCATGCTCCAAGTCCTCCTCTTAGTCTCGCTCTAAAATCCATTCGTGATCCGGATCGTTATGGAACTTCCAAACCCGCTTCGGCCCTGCCATTACGTTCAAATAGTACGAATCATATCCATCCGGAACCCCAACAGGATGATAGCCTTCCGGAACGATAACTGCATTTTGGTGCTCCACAGCCATCGTTTCATCAAGCGCACGGTCATCCGTATAGACGCGCTGAAAAATAAAACCTTGCTCAGGATTAATTTCATGATAATAGCTTTCTTCCAAAAGTGACTCCGCTGGCAAATTATCGCTGTCATGTTTATGCGGCGGATAGCTAGAAAAATTCCCGCCATCCGTATACACTTCCACAACCAACAAACTACTCGCAACCTCACTCACATCTGGCAAAATGTTATGTACCAGTCGTTTATTTTGATATTTTCCGCGCTGCTCAATCGAATTATCGCTTGCTTTAATAAGCGTTGTCGGTAAATCTCGATCAGCCGGTGAATAGCAAAGCGCCACACGAGCTTTTTCAGAGTCTGCCTTCACTTGAAACGCTCGTCCACCGGAAATAAACACGCTATCAGTCGGAATTTTTTCAAAAACGTTCGCTCTTGTGCCGATTTCCGGAAAAATATGGTCGCCCTCACTCACCGAAATTTTTCCAGTAAGCGCGACGATACAACATTCAAGCCCATCCAACGTTTCTTGATAAACGGCATCTTTTTCCAATTCAATCAACCGAAATCCAACGTAACTTAGCGGCGAGTTTCCTTGGTTAATATCTTGAACAAGCGTAACGCCAGGTGCTATTCTTTCATTTAATGGTTTTCGTAACAGTTTGCCCATGTTCGCGCCCTCCTATTCTTCGTAACCTTTTAATGAATATCTCGCAGTAACTACTTTTTTATGTGTATAAAAATCTACGCTGTCTTTGCCGTTTGCATGAAGTGTTCCATAAAAGGATGATTTCCAACCAGAAAACGGGAAAAATGCCATCGGAGCAGGTACGCCCAAATTCACACCAAGCATTCCAGCATCGATTTTTTCTCTAAAGTAGCGAATTGCTTTGGCATTATTTGTGAAAATACAAGCACCATTCGCAAATTCAGATTGATTTGCCACCCGAACTGCTTCTTGGATATTTTTCACACGAATCACGGATAAAACTGGCGCGAAAATCTCGTCTTTCCAAATCGTCATATCCGTCGTAACCTCTTCCAAAATTGTCGGCCCAACAAAATGACCTTCAGAAAGTCCAGTCTCCCGGCCATCTACTGTTAATTTCGCGCCTTCTTCTATGCCTTTTTCAATATAAGCAATCGTGCGTTTTTGATTTTCTTCGCGAATGACAGGGCCGAGGAAAACACCATCGTCTAGCCCGTTTCCAATTTTCACATTTTGCGCGGCTGTTCGAAGTGCCGCTAGAAACTCGTCCGCGATTCCTTCTTCAACAGTGACAACCGCGCACGCCATACAACGTTCGCCAGCTGACCCAAATGCCGCTGAAATAACATTCGTGACTGTATCTTCTAAATCCGCATCATTAAGTACAATCGTATGGTTTTTCGCGCCCGTCAAAGCCTGCACACGTTTCAAATTCGCGCTCCCAGTTTTGTATACATATTCGCCAACTGGCTTAGAACCAACAAAAGAAACCGCTTTAATTATTTCGTTTTCTAAAATTCCGTTAACCACATCATGCGCCCCGTACACAACATTGAACACACCTTTTGGAAGACCAGCTTCGGAAAATAATTCCACCAATTTCTCCATCAAAAGTGGCGTTCTTTCGGATGGTTTTAAAATAAACGAGTTACCAAGCGCGATGGCCATTGGGAACATCCAACAAGGAACCATCATCGGAAAGTTAAATGGCGCAATTCCACCAACAACCCCAACCGGATAGCGATAATTTGCCGCTTCCACATCCGTTGCAATCGAAGCCAGTGAATCACCCATCATCAACGTTGGTGCTCCCGCCGCGAACTCAACATTCTCTATTCCGCGTTGCACTTCACCGCGTGCCTCGGATAAATTTTTACCATTTTCAAGTGTAATTAATCTTGCTAGTTCTTCTTTATGTTGAATGAGTAACTGTTGGAATCCGAATAATACGCGCGCACGTCTTGGTACAGCAACTTGGCTCCATTTTTCAAAAGCTTGTTCAGCAATGACAGCCGCCTGATCTAATTCTGCGCGTGTCGAAATCGGCACTTGGCACAGCACTTCACCCGTCGCTGGGTTGATGACATCTTCGTATTTATCCGTCTTACTCTCGACCCACTCACCGTTAATATAATTCTTTAATTTCCGTACATCTGCCATAAATAATCCCTCCACTTAAAATTACTCATAAGTTAACCATCAATCGATTTATACCCCCATATTAAGCCAATAAAATTGAAGAGTCAATTTAATTTTTGTCACTAACTTCACCATAAAAAATCACAGTTGATAACCTTTTGAGCATGTGTTATAAATAGTGTAATTGAAATAATTTTGCCAAAGGATGAATTTAAAATGAAAGTACAACGCATTCAAGCGATAGAGAATTTAATTCACGAAAAAGGCAGTGTGAGCCTCGATGATTTATGCGAACAATTCAACGTTTCCAAAAACACCGTTCGCCGCGATATTGCCAAACTGCTCCAAAAAAACACCATCCAAAAAGTCTATGGTGGCGTCGTTTCTGTTTATAATAATCCCGAAGAAATCCGCCCATTTGAAAATCGTGATACGGAAAATCACACAGAAAAACAGCTTATCGGAAAAGCGGCGGCTGATTTTATTGAAGAAAATGATTTGATTTTTATTGATTCCGGCACAACAACCAGCTGTCTCGCCGCGGCTCTGCCAACGGATAAGGAGATTACTATTATTACGAACAGCCTAGATGTGATCAATTTTGCGAGCGAAATGGATAATGTAAAATTGATTGTTATTGGCTCGACTTTTAAACCGAGTACTAAATCTTTTGTTGGCGTGGAGAATTGGGGATTTTTCGAGAAATACAATATTACGAAAGCTTTCATGGCCGCAACCGCGCTGTCGACTACGCATGGGGTGATGAATTCGGATATTTTGGAGTATGAGATTAAGCGCCATATGATGGAAAAAGCGACGGAGAAATTTTTGCTGGTGGATCATACGAAGGTGGGTAAGTCGGCTTTGCTTACATACGGGGAGTTGGCGGAATTTGATTGGTTGGTTACGTCGAAGGACATGGCCGGTGGGTGTTTGGGGTATTGTGAGGATGTTGGGGTTTTGGTGAGGTTGGTTTAGTTAAAAGAAAAAAGCCCCCTTTCATCAGAAAAGGGGCTTTTTAAATCTATCTGATTTTAAAATACCAAATAATTAATCTGCTAGAATTTCAATATTTCTAAACTGAGCATCTTTATGAGCATTATCAAAGGAAAATCTTACTTTGATTCGACTTTCTTATCTTTAAATTACAAAACCATATATGTCCAAAAACTTCATTTTTTATAAGATTCTACGTAGCTATTAATAACGATGAAATTGAAAATACAATATTTTTGCATACTTGTATACATCAATTAATTAACTTTGACAACAACTAAGTGTTAGGAAATCCCCGCAATCAAATCAATTTCATTTTCTTTCATTTTTTTATAAACTATTTTTCTAAACAAATATTCAATATCTTTTT
The DNA here is from genome assembly GCF_014227425.1 of Listeria marthii. Lineage (NCBI taxonomy): Bacteria > Bacillati > Bacillota > Bacilli > Caryophanales > Listeriaceae > Listeria > Listeria marthii. The sequence goes on along the minus strand of NZ_JAASWB010000005.1, from coordinate 137,136 downwards.
CAGAATTAAATTTTTCAATTCCATAATAATGTAGAATTCTTTGTTTTTCATTAATAGACATTTCATCTGGTTTAAAAATGTATTTACTCTTTATTAAGTTAAACTTAATTTCTCTATATGTTTTTGAAAATTTTTTAATCTTTTTTTCTTCCTTTTTAGGAAGCTTAAGGTTCTTTATTTGGTCATCTATAAATCTATCTAAATGATATAACCTGTCCAAACAATTGATTTGAGAATAAAAAAATACCCATCCATAACGCTTATAGCTATCAGATTGCTCATCCATATTTTTTGAGACAGCTCCCGTAATGATTAAATTTAACTCAAAAATAAATGCTTTTGTAGAATATGAGCTTCCTATCTTTGTTTGCTGGTATTTATATTTAGTTATGAGATTAATTATTCTTTTTTCTTGTTTCTCCATATTAGATTTTTTCACCGAAATCATCGAAGTACCCATTTTATTTAATCCCAGTTTATATCCTAAATAATTAAATGACTCTTCTACCAATAAACCTTTTTCTTCTTTTTTATCATTAAGTATTAGTTTTAAATTACTAGTTAAAAAACCTGTAATTTCCTGATATATCCTATCGTGATTCCCTTCATTACATAAAATCAAAATGTCATCAACATACCTAATTAGAAAAAAATCTCCTTTTATTGAATCAAATTCGTTCATGTAAATATGAGCTAAAATATTAGATATAGACAAACCTTGTGGTATTCCTTTTTCTTCACATTCAACTTTAGGATAAGTAGGATTCTTTATAGCATTAATTATTAGATTTAGCAGTAATTTATCTTTAATTATCACTTTAATTTTATCAATGAGAATTTTTTGAGTGATATTCCCATAAAAATCACTCAAATCTAACTTAATAAAATGTGTATATATTTCTTTTTCCAATTCCATTCTAATCGTTTTTATACATTCTTGTGGTAAAGGAGGCCTAGCCTCTTGTGGAAAGTATTCTTTTAATGTTTCTAAAATAACTTTAAGCGTTAACTTATCTTTTAATGTTGGAATTGATATACATCTAGGGTAGGAATATCTGTTTTTCAAAATCAATTTTTCTTTATAGCGAGTATATTTATAATTATTTTTCAATATCCCTTCTCGAATTTCTTCAATGAACATCTCTTCTCTTTTCGAATATGTTCTATAGTTCACATTATCTAATCCAGTTGCACTATAAATTTTTATAACTTTACTAGATAAATCTTTCATGTTCTTTTTTCTTAACTGACTTTTTAATAATTTTCTTTTCATTGCCCCGCTCCACTATCAAAAAATACGATTTTAAGAAATACTATTAGAACAGGGAAGATACAAAGGCTAAGAAAAATAATTTTTCGTGCCCATTCACGCAAAACTACTTTAACGTTACTACTATTCATCGCTTTCTCGTAATCAATATTTTTGTGATTTAGTGTTTTTTCAAGAATATCAATATATTCATTTTTTATCTCTATATACATTGCATACGCATTACTTCTTAATGGTAACTTTTCATCTCTCAAAGTGCTATATAATCTGTCTAGTTTTGCTTCCACTTTCGTTATTTCAATATAGCTTATTTTATGCTCATCAGCTTTACCTTTAAAATTAAATCCCGTAACAATTAAAGTTACCCCAAGTAAATAAATTGAAATTATTAAATTTAATACATCGAAATTTTTATTTGGAACAGCTAGAGTTAATACAGATAAGGCTATCATAGATATTGATGAGATATTCAATACAATGTGCGAATAATCATTATATTGCAGATATCTATCTTCTGCATTAATTCTTGCTTTTCTAGTTTTATAAACCCGTTCATTTCTATACTTTTCTATTTCTTCTAATAACCTAACGTACGCCATTTCCCATCCTCCTTATTATGTGGGGAGGAACAAACATGGTTTGTTTAATCAGTAACAGTATTGCTATAAAAAAATATAGCCTAATAAGTATAATTATAGTTTTAAACTACTTATACTAAGGTATCAGCTCACCTAATGCAACAAGTACATTAAGTCTATATATTATTAATTTAATATATACCTCCCCACAAAACTATATTCCCATATTGTGCTCTAAAACACAATCAATATTAATTTCTCCCTTAAGAAATCCATAATTCTGATCACTCATATAAAAAAAGACCCCTCTCCACCGAAAGAGATCTCCTCAATTTACTTACTAACAACCGGAATATAAAGCGTAAAATCAGCTTCTCTAAGATCCTCCAAATTAAACGATCCCGCAATGCCAACTGTATCACTTTGGCTCACTTCGCCGTATGCTGCGCCGATGAAGCCGTCTAGAGCTGGGCGGTCTGTTTCACTTGTTCCGAATTTTGCGTATTTGCCTTCTGGAATGTCGAAAGTAGTGTCGCCGTTTTCGCCGTTTGTACTTGCTACGATGTAATATTGTAAGCCATCAAGACTTGCGTTAATGCCAACGTAGTCTTTTTCGTTTTTTGCAAATTTTGTGTAGGCTGCTTCTTTAATTTCGCTCATTGGGCCAAAGCCTTTTTGTGGATCAAATTCAGGGATTTCTACTTTGTTTCCTGTAAATGTTTCTTTTTTTAATTCAACGATTTCAAATGCCATAATATTTCCCTCCAAAAAGTTACTTAACTTTGATATGATGTAACTATAACACGCGAATGATGACAACTGTCTGTCATCATTCCAAAACAAAGGAGAAAAAAATGAAAATCGAGCGACTCATCGGAATTATTATGCTGCTCCTCCAACGCGAGCTGGTCAGTGCTTCTGAAATGGCTACAATGTTTGAGGTTTCCAAACGTACTATTTTCCGCGACATTGACACACTCGCAATGGCGAATATCCCGATTTACACAATTGCCGGAACGAAGGGTGGCATCGGTATTATGCCTACCTACAAAGTCGATAAAAAGCTTCTGACAGCAGATGATTTAACAGCGATTATCGCAAGTTTGGACGGGATGGAGCAGTTACTTTCTTCCGCCGAAACTAAGAAAACGCTGCAAAAAATGAAAAATATGCTCGACCATTCCAGCGAACCGCCTAAAAGTTCCATTTCGCTCGATTTCTCCAATTTATCCATGAAAAACGAATTAAATGCTAAAGTCGAAAGTTTGTATTTAGCGATTAAAAAACATCAACTCGTGGAACTCAGCTATATTGATCGAACGGGCAACCAAACCGTTCGTAAAACTGAGCCTTATCACCTCCTGTTTAGGAATCGTTCTTGGTATTTGCAGGGTTACAGCTTGGAGCGCAGCGATTTTCGGACGTTTAAAATGTCGCGGATTGTCGAACTGAAAACGCTAGAAGAAACTTTTGAAGTACGTCCTTTTACTGTAAAACCATTTGGCGCACCGCCCGACAGACCGATGTTTTTGATGCATGAAGTTAGTTTGATTGTCGACAAAATTGCCCGCGAGCAAATCATCGAACGCTTTGATCTAGTCGAAATTTCGCAGCAAGATGACACGCATTTTCTGGCAAAAGTGACGCTTCCTGATCATGAGGCTGGGTACCGCTTTTTGCTCCAACTTGGAACGCATGTAACCATTCAAAACCGTGATGACTTTTACGATAATTTTGTTGACTACTTAAAGGAAATCCAAGGAAAATATATCTAAAAATGGCTCTGCTAATTGTTTAGCAGAGCCATTTGATGTTAATCTTTATATTTATAATCCAAATCTTGATACGCTGTTTGGTATGCGCCACCGTCAGCTACTTCTGAATGATAAAGTGCTTTTAAAGCGAAAGTTTTTTCTAAATCCATTTCTTTCATTAGCTTTTGAAGGCGTTCTTGCAAGTCTACGCTATCTTTTACAAGCTCTTTCATTTGTGATTTTACATATTTCATAATAATTCCGCTCCTTTTCACACATTATAACACTTTCTTGGCCGATAAAAAAGGAGTGCGACTATAAGCCACACTCCGCTAGTTTATTTTAACCGATTAATTCGATTGCTCTTTCAAGCACTGCCGCTCCGTTTACACGGCCGTAATCTAGCATATTAATTACTTCGACAGGAATTTTTCCGCCAACTACTTTTTCTGTATTTCCTTTTAAATAACCAACTTGTGGTCCAAGCAAAATGACATCTGCTTTTTCCCAGTTTTCGTGTAATTCAGCGTCAGATACAGCCCAGATATTTGCTTCAACACCTTGTTCCGCGCCTGCTGCTTTCATTTTTTCTACTAAGAAACTTGTGGACATACCCGCGTTACATACTAATAAAATATTTTTCATTGGTTAAACATCCTTCCTTATTTTGCGTCTGATTTTTGAGCTGTAGCAAAAGCAACTTTTTCATCCATACGTAGGAATGGCAGATAGATAAAGACAGTCACAACAATGATAATTACTTGTAAAACGGACGCGCGCCAGTCTCCACCAGTTGCTAAGAAACCTGAAATAATCGGCGGTGTTGTCCACGGTGTTTGTACAACTACATGATTAATCCAACCTGCTGCTGTCGCATAATACGCTGTTGTTAAGGAGAAAATCGGCGCTAATACGAACGGGATAATAAGTAACGGGTTGAACACAATCGGTAGACCAAAGATAATTGGCTCGCTAATGTTAAATAGTGATGGTGCCGCAGATAGTTTCGAGATATCTTTGTAATCTTTTCGTTTCCCAAAGATGAAAATGGCAATTAATAAGCCAATCGTGTTTCCGGAGCCACCCATAACCGCAAATGTGTCTTTGAAAGCCATGTTAATAATATGCGGAATTTCTTGATGATTCGCGTAAGCAACCATATTTTCTTGCATATTTTGAAGTAAAAATGGATCTAGTAACGGACCAGAAATAACTGCTTGGTGAATACCCAAACCGAAGAATAAGTTAGCGATAGAAGTAATCAGCAAGAACCCTGGAAGACTTGTCGTCACATAGCTAAGCGGCTTCGTGATAATCGTTGTCACAAGTGTATTAAAGTCCATGTTGAAAATTTGATTAACGGCAAATGACATAACGGAGAAAATAATAACCGTAATCATAATCGGAATTAATACGTTAAATGATTTAATAACTGCCGGTGGAATATTTCCTGTTAAATTGATTTGCATGCGTTTGTTTTTCGATAATTTAATGAATAAATCGGTTGCAATTAAACCAACGATAATACCGACGAACATGCCTGACGCACCAGTATAACTAACTGGGATAACATTCGGTACTTCGATTGATTTTGATGCGCCTTCTGGAAGGAACGTCATCGCAATCGGTGTTACAACAATAAAAGAAGATAAAGCGACAAGAATCGGAGCAATAACGTTTTTATAGCCACGATTCAAACATAAATGATACGAAATCGCCACAGTGACTAAAAGCGTAATGACACTCAGCGTACCATTTCCGATTGAAATACCAATCTCTTGCCATGTTTTAAGTGTATCTGGGTTAACAATTTTGCCCATAAAGCCAGTCGGTTCTAAAATAACATAGTTAATCAGCGTGACAAAACCAGCTAAAATCATGAACGGCATAATACTCGCAAAAGCATCACGCAATGAGCGCAAATGAATTTGTCCGCCTAGACGTTGTGCTACATTAATAAATCCATTAACAATCGACTTCTTTTTCGTTTCAGCCATTAGTTGTTTCCTCCCTTTTCGTCCCAACTAGTTTGCTTGTTTCATATTCAAAACCGTTCATGTCGCTCATTTTTTTATAAAATTCGCCACTTTTCTTCATGGTGCGTTTGCCAGTTTCAACATCAAGTGAAACGAGTCCGTAACGGTTTTTATATGCATTAATCCAAGACCAACAATCAATAAACGTCCATAAGTGGTAGCCTTTAATATCGCAACCTTCTGCAATCGCTTGATGTACATAAGCCAAATGATCTTTGACGAATTGGATACGGTAATCATCTTGAATTTGCCCTTCTTCATTTAAGAAACGTTCTTCATTTGCTACACCCATACCATTTTCAGAAATAAATGATTCGATGTTACCGTAATTATCACGAATATCAATACATAAATCATAAATACCACGTTCATAAATTTCCCAACCGCGATAAATATTCATGCGTTTGCCTGGCATATTATGCGGTTCAAAAAACCAATCTGGTAAAAACGGACTTTTTTCATTAATTGCTGTTAAACGAGCTTTTACGCGTCTTGGTTCATAGTAATTGAGGCCAAGAATTTGTGCCGTATTTTCTTTAATAATCGTCAAATCTTCTTCCGTATATTCCGGCATTTGATTATATTCACGCATGATGTCTACTAATTTTTCTGGGAAAGTCCCTTTAACCATCGGGTCCAAGAAGCTTCTCGTATAAAAAGCATCACAGATTTCGGCTGCTTCTAAATCGTATTCGTTTTGGCTCCGTGGATACGTTGGGCTAAGGTTTAAAATAACGCCAATTTTCGACGATAAGTTTAATTTTTTGAATGCTTTAATTGCTAATGCATGAGCCAAAATCGTGTTAAAACCAGCTTGCGCGCCTCGTTTGAAGTCAATTTGATTCGGATAATGGAAATCTTCTAAATACCCGCCAAGAATCGGGCCAAGTGGTTCGTTAAATGTAAACCAGTTATAAACTAAATCGCCAAATTCTTTAAAACAAGTATCCGCAAAATGAACATAGGCATCAACAACTTCCTTTGATTCCCAGCCACCAGCGTCTTGAAGTGCAACGGGCATATCGAAATGGTATAAGTTCGCGAATGGTTTGACACCGTTTTCATTCATTTCAGTAAGTAAATCGCGATAAAACGCAATCGCCTTCTGATTCACTTCGCCAACACCATCATTTGGAAACATTCGCGCCCATGAAATCGAAATCCGGAACGAATTATGTCCTGTTTTCTTCATCCACTGTACGTCTTCTTTATACCGATTAAAATGATCTGTTGTAATTTCTGAACCTACGCCTTCGTAAAAGCGATTCGGTTCTGTTTCGAACCAATGCTCCCAAACAGTTTTTGCCTTACCAGTGTCACCGCGACCTTCTGCTTGTTCCGCAGACCACGCAGAGCCCCACCAAAAATCTTTTGGAAACGTTAATAATTCTTTCATTTTTTATGGCCTCCCTTTTGTCAAAATAAATATAGCATACATTTATTTAAAAAACAATACTTTTATATAAAGATATATACTTTTAGTTATAGGGATACCTTTTTGTAAAAGTATATGTTATACTATGCTTATTACATCAGTAAAGGGGCCAATAAAATGTCGGGAATGGCTAAATACATGGAAATATACATAGATATCCGTGATAAAATCAACCAAAACAAATACGAAATTAACGAGAAATTGCCTGATGGGGATAGTCTGGCACGCGTTTATGATTGCAGCAAACTTACTGTCAAAAAAGCGCTGGATATGCTCGTACAAGAAGGTATGGTTATTAGACGACGTGGCGCTGGTACTTTCGTGAAATCTCATTCTACTAACGGTGGAGAATTCGCGCTAGGCCCAATGTCTGGACTCGTAAATACATTTGGAAAAGACAACATTAAATCGAAAGTCATTTTATTTTCCATTGAAAAACCATCGAAAGAAGTTGCAGAAAAATTAGAGATGCAGGATGATTATATTTACCGAATTATTCGGATGAGAGAAGTTGGCCATAAAGCCTATTCCATCGAACATACTTATATGCCACTGGCGATTATTCCGGGTTTAGAGCCGCGTCATTTAGAGGACTCGATTTATAATTACATTCGGGATGACTTGAAACTTAAGATGCAAAGTGCGCATGTTTGGGTGCGCGGAGATAAATCTAATCAAGAAGATAGTAAGCTCCTCGATTTAGAAGAACCTACTTTTATGATGGAAATTGAGAAATTGGCGCATTTGGAAGATGGTCGTGTATTTGAATATTCGATAACGCGTCATACGTATGAATCGTTTGTGTTTGAAACGGTTTTTGTGCAGAATTAAAAAAACAGCGACTCTCTGAAGTAGAGAATCGCTGTTTTTTTATATCTTCTTAACAAATTCCGATTTCAATTTCATCGGACCAAAGCCATCAACTTTACAATCAATATCATGGTCGCCGTCAACTAGGCGGATGTTTTTTACTTTTGTTCCCATTTTGATTGGGTTGGATGCGCCTTTTACTTTTAAATCTTTGATGACTGTTACGGAATCGCCATCTGTTAGTACATTGCCGTTTGAGTCTTTGAATACTTTTTCTTCGCTAGCTTCTTCTGTTGCTACTGCGCTCCACTCATGTCCGCATTCCGGGCAGATTAATAAGCCGCGATCTTCGTAGGCATATTCTGAGTTACATTCTGGGCAATTTGGTAATTTTGACATTTTATCAATTCCTCCGATTGTTGTAATAGTTGGATGTTAATCTTCTAATTCGACGTTATGATATACTTTTTGCACGTCTTCTAGATCTTCTAAAGCATCAATTAGTCTTTCGAATTTCTCTAAGTCCTCGCCTGATAATTGAATATCGTTTTGAGGGATCATTTCGATTTCTGCTACTGTAAATTCTTCAATTCCAGCCGCTTTCAAGCCTTCTTGTACTTTGTGGAAATCTTCTGGTTCTGCATAAATAATCGCTTGGCCATCTTCGTCTAAAATGTCACGAACGTCAATATCCGCTTCCATTAAAAGTTCTAATAGCTCGTCCGCGTCTTTTCCTTCAACGCCAAAAATAGCTGTATTATCAAACATATAAGCAACTGAACCACTTACGCCCATGTTACCGCCATTTTTGCTATAAGCTGCGCGAACATCGGATGCAGTACGATTCACATTATTTGTCAGTGCGTCTACAATAATCATCGAACCATTTGGACCAAAGCCTTCATAGCGCAGTTCTGAATACGTTTCATCGCCAGTGCCTTTCGCTTTTTCGATTGCGCGGTCAATAATATGTTTTGGCACATTGTATGTTTTTGCACGTTCAATAACAAAACGTAATTTTTGGTTGGAATGTGGATCTGGGTCGCCTGATTTAGCCGCTACATATATTTCAATTCCAAATTTCGCATAGATACGACTATTTGTTTTATCTTTTGACGCTTTTTTCTCTTTAATATTTGCCCATTTACGGCCCATATTACCACTCGCTTTCTAATTGGAGTTTTTCTCATGTCTCTGTACTATTATAAGTGTAGGAAACGAATTTGTTAAGTGGAAATTTAGTTATATTCGTTAAAAGTGAATAGTTGTGGCATTTTTTAGGCTGAAAAGTTGATTTAAAAAGAAGTATGGAATGAATTCGCCTGATTTTCTTAATTCGTTTAGCTCTTCCTCGCTCACAAAACGGGCGTCGGCAACTTCTTCTTTTTGTAATGTTAAATCGCTTAGTTGCACGTCTTTCGTAATAAACCAATAATCATCAAAGCCCTCTTCAAAATGATAACTGAATTTGGCGCGTGTTCCACTTAAATCAATCGTAATGCCTAACTCTTCTTGCACTTCTCTTTCAGCAGCTTGCCGGCTTGTTTCGCCTTTTATCGCAGAACCAGCCGTAGAAAGATCCCAATAATTCGGCCAACTTTCTTTATCTTTTTGGCGCTTTTGGATTAAAAGTTGCCCTTTTTCGTTAAAAATACATACGTGAATGACCATATGAAGTTCTCCAGGCGCTAGTTTTTCACCGCGTATATGCGTTTTCCCGGTTAATTCACGATTTTCATTTAGCAAATCCCATTCTTCCACTAAAATCGGCTCCCTCTAATCATTGACTTGCTTTCATTATACAAAAAAAGTCTAAGGCTCGCGAACCTTAGACTAAAGTAGTTTTTCTCCAAAAATTTCTCCGGGAGCAAGTCCGCCTTGGCAAGCAAACATCGCGCTTCCAATTGGGACGGTGTATTCGTTTAATTTATCCATTTTCCCCATGATACTTAGCATTGGCAAAAATTGTTTGGCTGGATTTTGGGTGAAACAGATGAATAATAAGCCGGCATCAATCGTTCCCGTGCTTTTATCAATGCCGTTTGTGTAAGAATAGGCGCGGCGATGCATTTGTTGCTTGGTGTCTTTGGCTAGACGCACATGAGAATCAGCTGGCAGTTTGCTCGGATCGACTTTATCGTGCTCATGTTTTTTGTGATACGGGGCGCCGGATGCTTTTTTTCGACCAAATGTGTCTTCTTGGTCAAGTAAGGATGAGCGGTCCCAAATTTCGATGAGCATTTGGATTTTACGATAGCCAAGGTAGCTGCCGTTTTGCATCCATTCTGGTTCGTCATTTTCCGCCCAAACGACGTCTTTGTAGCCTTTGTTTGAGTCGTGGTCAACGTTTGCCGTTCCGTCTTTAAAACCAAACAGATTGCGCGGTGTTTCGTTTTTTGGTGCGCTGAGAAAACCTTCTTCAATCCAGCGAACAACTGCGACGCCGCTCGCTAAACGGATGAAATTACGAATTCCGTGGAAAGCTACTTGCTGATCATCGGCGCACACTTGGATGCATAAATCGCCGTCAGAATAGGCTTCATCGAGGCTATCATGCGCCATATGGGGAATTTTTTCCAGATACTTCGGCTTTTTCGCCTTAACACCGAACCGGTCTTTGCCATCTTTTTCAAAAAAAGTCGGACCATAACCAAGTGTTACAGTGAAATTAGAAATGCCTAGTCCATCCGCTTCCCCAGTGTCGTTCGGCGGTAACATATCATTATCCACATCTCGCAGAACCCCACCACTCGCCGTCAAATCAGCAAATTTTGTCCATTTCACAAACAAATCTTGCAAAATTTGCCGTGATTCCGTTTGAATATCAAAGCTGGCGATGTAACAATAGGTTTGCTGCGCAGTAATAATCCCCGCTTGATTCGTCGCATAAAACGGTACGCCTGTCTCCGCCTTTTCTTTCGGAGTGAGCGCCTTGTCCACATGATCCACCACATTTAAAATCGTGCCAAGACCGGTTGCCCCAACAGCAATCCCGGTCCCAGCTACAGCAGAAAGTTTCAGCATTTCGCGCCGAGTCATTCCTTTATTTTCCTTGGCTTCTGTCTTTTCCGTCGGATTTTCGCTCTTCTTATCTGTCATCGTTTTCCTTCCTATGCTTAGAAAATTTTCCCTGTTTGCGCCATTAATTCGGAAAGGTGGCTCAATTGGTCACTGATTTCGCGAATTTGGTCTTTCGTTAAGGTTGTATAGAGTACGAATGAGTCGCCATTTTTGTAGTTCGCTAACGTGTCTTCCATTTTGTTGAAAGCTGCATCAATTTGGTCAGCTAACTTTTTATCTTGTGCATTTAACGCCGGAATAATCGCCTGATAAACTACTTTCGAACCTTCGACATTCGCATTTAAATCGTCTAAATCTGTGTGCGAGTATGCTTCTTCTTCCCCAGTAATTTTAGTCGTTGCGGCTTCATTTAGTAATTCCATCGCACCTGCGACCATTGGTTTTGGCTCTAATTTTAAGTTTTTCACTTCGGCTTGAAGTGCTTTCGCATCTGTTAAAAGTTTATCCGCGTAAACATCCATGCCTTCGAGCGATTTCTTTTCCCAAAGCGCGCGTTCAATGACGTGGAAACCAGTCCAGTCCGCTTCGTTTTCCACATCGTTAATCCGAGCATCGATTTTTGGATCTAAATCACCAAAACTTTCCGCAATTGGCTCAATCCGTTCGTAATTCAAGCGCGGGGAAACATAGCTTGCTTTGGCTTTTTCGATATCACCAGATTTTACGGCATTTGTGAAAATTTCGGTTTGGGCAACGAATTCATCTACTTGCTCCGTCACATATTTAGAATAGTTATCTACCGCTTTATCCAGCACTTCAGAAGTTTTCGCTTTGGTTTCTTTGGCTTTTTCAAGCGTATCTAACGCCCCGTCAAGTCCAGTCGCGTTATCATTTAATGTGCCAAAATTTGGGTTATCATTTTTTGATTCATAGAAAATCGGTGTTTCATATTTTTCGACGTCCGTATATTGTAATGGATACAAATCGCGGACGTTGTTTTCAAACTCTAACCAATGTTTATGTAAATCTGCCGCACTAGATTGAAGTGCACTCTTGTCTTTGTCCGCAATGGCTTTTTTCACTTCATCCAAGTTGGTTTTCATTTCTTTTACTTCTTTTTTGACCGCGTTTGCTTGCTTACTTTCTTTCGTTGTCTCCTTTTTCGTTTCCGCCTTGTCCGCTGTCCCGCTACATCCAACAACCAACACCGCTGTAAAAATAGTCAACATAACAATTATCAATTTTTTCATGATTTGCCCCCTTGCGCTAATTCCTTTTTAGAATCAGCTCTTTTTTTAATTTGTTGTTTTATTAAAATAATTAATCCAAAAATAACGAGTAATACTTGTGGCAAAAAGCTATACCATGATGGGTAAATGCTTAGCGCCGGAATGGATGGCAAGTAATCTTCTACAGATGTTGGAATGACTCCAGCCAGTTGCAAACTATGAATTCCCGACCCCATAAATTTAAAGCATATATAAAACACAATCGCGCTCGAAATCATAAAGAATGGCTTCACAGGAATGTGTACGCTGTATCGCAACATCACAAAAGCGATGATTAGCAATACGCCAAGCCCAGCCAAAATCCCCATCAACAATTCAAAATTCGACATCCGCCCAACCATACCAATTAAGAAGACAACCGTTTCTAAACCTTCCCTCAAAATCGCTAAAAACGCTAAAAAGGCAAAAGAAATCATTTTTCCATTCGAAAGAGCTTGGTTACTCTTACCTTCCATGTAATTATTCCAACGAGTAATATCCGAATTTCGGTGCAACCAGTAGCTAACATAAAGCATCATAATACTTGCAATCAGCCCAGCCCAACCGTTAATCAAATTGTTATTATCTCCAAAAGCAAGCGCCGATAGCCAAAACGCCACGACCATGCCGAGCGCTAAACTAACTACTAAACCAGCTGCCGTTCCGCCGATAATCCATCTTTTCGCCGCGCGTGTATTCGTTCTTTTTGTATAAGTAAGGAGCGTCGCGATAATCAAAAGTGCCTCAAGCCCTTCGCGAAACGGGATTAACGCAGCATCGAACCACGTGTAAGTCACATCCGCAAAAGGTTTTAGCTCCTCCGTCATCCCGTCCAGAACATCCGCTGTTTTAGCTTGTTTCGCAGGATCATTAATATAAGCATCAAGCAGCATTAAATCACGCTCAGTATTGTCGTAAGCCGCTTGCGATTGGCTAACCACATCACCTTCCACCGCGAGCCACTCTGTTTTTAAATCTTGAATTTGTGTCGCCGCTTTTGCCCAATCTTTCTCATCTATCAGCTTTTTCGTCGCAGTCAGTTTAGCAATGTAGCTTGATAAAGTAATATTGGTATTTCCTTCATTATCCGTATATGTACCCTCTTGATAGGTCTTGAGCAAATTATTCAGCGCAGTAATCCCATCCATCGTTTGCTGTTTATCATTATTTAAAATTCCAAGTGATATTTCCGCAATTTGCCGGTCAATCTGTCCAGCCAAGTCGTACGATTTTTCTTTGACAGTCTGCTTATTTTGCGACCACCATAATTTATCTTCTTGAAACAAGTCCTTCGCTTTATCATAATCAGCAGCTTCCACCGCCGTTTCTGTTTGCTGCAGCGCTTTTACAGGTTTATCAATATTTGGCTTTTCGGCAGCAGTTACATCACTAAAACCAATAGTCAAAACTACCGCAAAAATGCCTAATAGTAATGCAAATCGCCCTAAAAGCTTCTGAGCCATATTCAAATCGTCCTCCTTTTTAATTGATAATGATTATCATTATCATATTCTTTGTGTTCGCAAAAGTCAATAAATTTTTTCACGGTTGAAAGTAAACAAAAACCTTCAATATTCTTATCGAAGCTTCTTTTAAAACTATAATTTCAGTAAATGGTTCTGTAATGAAACAAGCTCATTTAGTCGCATTTTGTCCAATAAAGTAACCGTTAAAAGTACGACCAGAAAAACAGATTGACATCTGCTAACTTTCGATTTAGAATTGATTGATAATGATTATCATTTTCAATAAAAGAATGGGGGAAATCGAAATGATCGGACCAGGAAGTATCGCTTTAATTGTCGGAGCTGCCCTTGTGATTTTTGGACCTAAAAAACTGCCAGAACTTGGTAGAGCTGCCGGTGACACACTTCGCGAATTCAAAAATGCGACCAAAGGCATGATGGATGACTCCAAAGAAGAAACCAAAAAAGAAGATCCACGCCCGTGACCGAAGTTTCCATGAGCCTCACTGGACACCTGAAAGAACTACGAACCAGATTATTAATCATCCTGCTATCCTTTTTTCTCGCTTTCTTTGTGGGGCTTTTCGTTTCCAAGCCGTTAATTTTATTTCTCCAAAAAGATGACCTCCCAAAAGAAGTGATTTTGCACGTTTTTAAAGTGACGGATGCTTTTCAAATTTATATCGAAATGGCGTTTGTTATCGGACTCGTCTTAGTATTTCCAGTTATTTTATATCAATTATGGGCCTTCGTGAAACCGGGGCTACATGCAGCCGAACAACGAATTACTTTACGCTATATTCCGATTACTTTTTTGCTTTTTTTGTTCGGTGTTGTTTTTTCTTATTTAATTACTTTTCCATTTATTTTAAAATTCATGTTCCAATTTGCAGCCGAACTTGGCGTTGAAACGACGATTGGCCTCGCGACTTATTTTCAATTTTTGCTACAAATCGTACTTTCGTTTGGTGTGTTATTTGAGCTTCCAATGGTGATTATGCTACTAACGAGATTGTCGCTGATAACACCAAACGGCATGCGCCGCTCGCGAAAATATGCTTATTTTTGCCTATTGATTATCGCCGCATTCATCGCCCCGCCAGAAATTTTATCGCATTTGATGATTACCGTTCCGCTGATTGGGCTGTATGAGATTAGTATTGTCGTGTCCGGGCTTACGGTTCGGCGAGTGAATAAGGAAATGAACGCGAAAAAGATGCCTTGAGATTTCAGGGCATCTTTTGTTTATTATAATTATTTAATATCAGCAAACTTATTTCGATAATATTCCTCTCTATTTTCATCTCTATGCTTTATCCATATGTTTTTCCTGAAAAGTAAATGTACGCCTATAGTCATACTGAAAAAAAATATCCAAAATACTCGCCAAAAATTAAGGTCTTCTCCAAAGATTGAAGTTAAAAGCATAATCAATATAGCTACTTTCGCTATACTAAACAATACACTGAATACATTTTTCGCCCGCAATTTCAAATACCAAAGTTCATATGCAAATATTGAGTAAAAGCTTAGTTCAGTCGAAATATCTTGAATTCGTGCTTTATTTTTAGTTGTTTCTTTTTCTTTTTTTAAATCTAATTTTAAACAAAAAGCAATTCTATCTCTAACCGATTTCACGCTCGTATCAGCAGCTTTGATTAAATAACTATACGCCGTAGGATATTTTTCCAACTCAAAATAGATGAAACCTAATAACTTATTTTTATCTACATGGTAAATGATGTCATCAAAAAACTCATTCTCTTTAGGAACCGAGAAATACGTGTCCAACAGAGCATATTCTAAATCATCCAGATTAATTGGATTTTTCATTTTTTGATTAAGAAACATTCGATACATGCGAGCTGTTGGGTTTTCTGGATTTTTTTCAATAAATTGATTGATTCTCTTTAAAATTGTTGCTTGATTAAGTTTTCCTGTACTACTAATAATATCTATCAGTTCAAGATCTGGATCGCTAGCAAAAATGATTTTTGCGCGTTTAATGTGACTTTCTATACCACGCCGCTCTAAACAATTATAAGCAGCATAGCGTGTCATAATAAACGTATTCCGTGAGTGTTCATCCAAGTTTTCTAATGCCTCAAAAGAAAATGGCGGAAGGTTCTTCGCATTACGTAAGTTTATTGCGAGCCTCTCATTAAAGCTATTTAAAACTATTTCATCCAAATTATATAATTCAAAAGCTAATTTAATTATCTCTTTTGGAAGAAACATTGCATTTTCAGCTATAAAATTCGCTAAATACGTCTTATTACTATCATATCCATCCATACTAAACGAGCTATCGGTTTGGAGTAAATCACGCCAAACTTCAATATTTATCCTCTCACTAAAGTTCGCAAAAACAACATTCAATTGTTCCATAAAAGAAGGCTCTTTCTCTTCTAGCTCTAGTGGTTCAAGTTGCAATTGTGGTTTTTTCGCAGTTTGCTCATCCGTATTATTTTCATCATTAGCCACCGAAAATACTATCGGTTCGAAATCGTCCATATCCCAATCAGATTCTTGATATTTTAAAGCTATATCAAAGGACTCTTTTAATTTTTGAAAAGCTGCTGGGTCGTCATCTGGATGTGTATATTTGAGTGCTTTGGCATAAGCACGCTTGATTGCACGTTTGTCTGTTGTCTTTTCTATTTGTAGTATTTCCCAAACTGTCAATCCCAGTTCACTCCTTCAAATTCATCTAGTTGTTGTTTAAGCTTCTCACATTGAGCTTCTATTTTCTTCTCATCTTGTGTTTCAACTACCTGTTCAAACTCAGCGATTAAGAATTCTATAAATCTTCGTCTTTCACCTAAAGACATTTGATATATTCTATCTGCTCTTGCAAGTAAAAGTCGGTTTTCAGAACGATCCCGCGGATGTATTTTAAGATGACTTAATTTTTCTAATTGTTCTTCCAACTCTTTTTTTGACATTGCCCCCGGATTATTTTGAATAATTAGCTGCTTTACTTCTCCTGTAGCTACTGTTTTTACTAATACTTCAAGAATTCCATTTTTATCATAGGTAAAGCGCACTTCCATTTTAGATCCTGCTTTAGTTTCTGGAGGTAGTGACACTAGTAATTCTCCAAGTTTAAGATTATCTTTAACGTTTCTACTTTCTCCTTGATATACTCCAAATTCTATATGAGATTGATTATCCGAAATCGTATAATAATTCTCCACACGGCTTACTGGTATCGTTGTATTCCGCTCAATAATTGGTGAAAAAATACCTTCTTGGTATCTGTTAGGGCCAATCTCCTTTACTATTTCCGTGCCGAGCGTGTGCGCGCAAACATCCGTCAATACGAACTCTTCCAGTGACTCGTGGCGTTCTTTTAAGGCCGCTTGAACTGCAGCGCCAAGCCCCACTGTTTCATCAGGATTGATGTGCATAAAAGGTATCTTGCCTAAAAATTTACTTGTAAAACTTTTAATATTTGGCATTTTTGTAGCCCCGCCGATAAGTACTACTTGTTCAATATCAACCGGTTTTAAATCAGCATCTTTTAAAGCTTGAATGATTGGTTCGCGTAATTTTAAAATTAATGGTTGGCTAATTATCTCAAATTGCTTTTCTGTGATTGTATAATTTATTTCATTTAACGCTATTTCACCTATTTTCGCATGACAAACAGATTTCTTCGCATCTTCTGCTTGTTTATAAAGTGATGCAAAATCTTCCGGAGACAAATTATCTTTTTTCAAGTCGTTTTTACTCAAAAAATCTTCAATAATAACACTTGTAAAATCTTCGCCACCTAAATAATTATTTCCGCCAATCGCAATTACTTGCATGACACCATCAAACATTTCCAAAATCGAAACGTCAAAAGTGCCTCCACCAATATCAATTACCATCAAAGTTGTATCATTTTGTTCATGGATTCCGTAAGCAATTGCAGCCGCGGTTGGCTCACTAATTAATCTTTCTACTTTCAACCCAGCTAAAAAGGCCGCATCAATCGTTGCTTTTCGTTGTGAATTATTAAAATAGGCAGGCACACTAATTACTGCTTCTGTACATGTCTCACCCAGAAATTTCTCTGCATCTTCTTTTAAAGATTTTAAAACAAAACTAGATAAATCCGTAGCTGAAAAAGCTTGCTTACCCAAGTAATAATTCTTTTCTGTCCCCATAAATCTTTTAAAAACTGCCGCTGTTTTGTCAGGGTCTGAAGTTAGACGTTCTTTAGCAATTTTCCCAATTAAAAACTCACCGTTATCATCTACACCGACCACAGATGGCGTTAGAAAATCTCCAAAAACGTTTGGTATCAATACAGCTTTATCCTCATTCCAATATGCTACTAAACTATTCGATGTTCCTAAGTCTATCCCTAATGTTGTCATTCTGCTTCCTCCCGTTGTATGTATCTTTTTATTTCTATATAACTCTCACTACTTATCTAATTAAGTATAGCAAGAATCCAGTTAAAAATGAGGTGCGTTTCAAAAATTCATTGAATTGTCACAAAATGAGTTTTTTTGCAGAAATAAATTGTTCTATTGCACAAAAAAAGCCCACGAGATTTCTCCCGCGGGCACTCTATCATTACTTACAACTCTCGACACCTTTTTCCAAAATTTCCATTTGCAGCAACGTTTCTTCATCCGTCACTTGTTTCGGTTTGCCATTAATAATCGCTTCATACAAATCATCATATACGCGACCATAATCGCCAACCTCAGAGATTACTTTCTCTTCGTGCCAAACTCCTGCATCATCCACATACGTAAGCGTTCCGTAATGCTCTGGCAAATCGATTCCAAAGTCCGGGTTGCTTGGCATGTAAAATAATTTTAAATGTTCTTCTTGGCGGTCTTTTGTTTCTTTTGTAAAGGTTCCTTTTTTGCCGTATAACACGAAGCTTGGACGGGCTTTTATGCGGAAATAGCTGGATTTTACGGATACTTTTGTTACGCCGTAATATAAATCAAGGTCGAAATAGTCGTTCATACGTCCTTCGCCGAGCAGTTGGCGCACGTCGTAATGAATGTGGTCCGGTTTGCCGAAGTAAGATAGCACTTGGTCGATTGTGTGGCAGCCATGACCATATAAATAGCTGTCGTAAAATTTAAATTCATGCACGGATTCTGGAATTTCTGGGCGGAAATAGTCATAATGCATTTCCACTTCCAAAAGTTCGCCCAATTTTCCGCTTTCAATTACTTTTTGCGCAGTAAGGAAATCGGAATCGAAACGACGATTTTGGTAACATTGAACAAGCAAGCCGCGTTCTTTAGCCAATTCGAAAATTTCTTTAGCTTCGTCGTAAGTCATCATAAATGGTTTTTCAACAAGCACATTTTTACCGTTTTCTAATACCATTTTGGCATATTCGTAATGAGAACTTTGTGTTGTAGAAATAGTAATTAACTGGATTTCTGGGTCTTTTAACAGCTCGTCTAAGTCTGTTGTGTAGTGGACACCTTCAATTTTATCCCATGTAGCTGTTTTAGGATTGCGATTATAAATCGTCTTCACTTCAATATTATCCCGCTCCAAAATAAACGGTAAATGATATCTATTCGTACTTTTTCCGTTTCCGATAAAACCCATTTTCAACATATTATTTCCTCCTTATTTTAACAAACTAACCGCCTTCGCTGAGAAAAGTTTGTACAAGTACTTATACCGAGGTCAAATCAATCATATTCGTTCATAATTTCATTCCTCACCTCTCCATAGTACTACACTATCGCTCCTTTTAGCCAATAAAAAACTTGCTAAAACGTCTATTTAAAGCGTCTTAGCAAGTTTTAAAGTTCCATTAATCACAGTCACTATTGGTTAAGAAATTTTTATTGTGCTTTTACAAATTCAGCTGATTTGTCGCCAGCTTGACGTCCGAAGATAATGATTTCAGCAACAGAGTTTCCGCCAATACGGTTTTCCCCGTGTAAGCCACCAGTTACTTCTCCCGCAGCAAATAGGCCAGTGATTGGTTTACCGTCTTTGTCTAAAACTTCTGTATTTGTGTTGATTTTTACGCCACCCATTGTATAGTGAATTCCTGGGCCGATTTTGATTGCGTAATATGGTGCTTTAGATAAATCATTATCCATTGCAGTTGTTCTACCGAATGCTTCGTCTTTTTTGTTTTTCACGCTTGCATTCCAAGTATCTACTGTTTTAGCTAGGTTTTCTTTGGAAACATTGATTTTACCAGCTAATTCATCAATTGTTTTACCTTCTTCAACAAAGCCCATTTCTTCGTATTGCGCGATTGCTTTTACGCGCTCTTTAACGCCAGCATCGAAAATTAGGTACGCTGTTTTTTCTGGTAATTTGTTGATAGAAGCTGTTACGTTATCACGTGTGTCTAACTCATTGCCAAAACGGTTACCTTGCGCTGAAACTAAAATGGCACCTTCGCCACGAACTGCTTCACCGATAAGGTAAGATTTATCTTGTTGAACTGTTGGGTGAACTTGGATTTGATCCATATCCACTGTTGTTCCGCCAAGTTTTTCGATCATTTTAATACCGTCGCCAGTACTTCCTTCTTGGTTCGTTGTTACATAGCCTTTTAAGTCTGGGCGTTCTTTTTCAATCATATCTTTATTAGCTCCGTAACCGCCAGTTGTTACAACTACTGCATTTGAACTAATTGTTTTTTCGTCATTATTGTTTAATTTTACTTTAACACCAGTTACTTTGCCGTCTTTTTGCGTAATTTCTTTTACGTCTGCATTAACGAAAACTGGGATTTTTTGTTCTTGAACATTTTTTAGTAAACCGTCTACTAAGTATTTACCAACAGCCGAACCATCTTCCGGACGGTGTGTACGTTTTTCGCTCATTCCGCCTGTGATTGTTAAGTTGTTTAATTTAATGTCCATAGAGTCCAACCAGTCAATCGCGCTGGCGGAATTGTCTACGAAAAAACGAAGCATAGCTTTATCGTTTGTTCCGTGACCACCTTTTAATGTTTCTTCGTAAAATTTGTCGTTGCTATCATTAATTCCTTGTTCTTTTTGGAATTTAGTTTCAGATGCATTCATACCAGAAGAGGCTTTCATAGTGTTTCCGCCTGCTAGTGGCATTTTTTCAAGGATTACTGGGTTCATACCTTTCGCTTTTGCTTCTAGTGCTGCTGACATCCCTGCGCCGCCCGCACCAACAATAACGATATCGTATTTATCTTTTAATTCAGATGGATCTGTGTAGCTAGTTTTGGATGCTCCCGATGTTACTTCTGTTTTCTCTTTCTCTTTAGCCGTGTCACTTTTACTTGAGTTGTTACTGCCACAACCTGCAATGACTAGTGCAAGCGATAGTAGCATGATGAGTGTTGTAGCTAACCTTTTTTTCATTTTTGTACCTCCACTTTTTTGAAAATTTTTCCCTAATCCAATAGTTTGTGATTATATTAACATATTATATCACTAATTGAGATATCTTTACAGGGCATCTCCAAGATTTTTCAAAATAAGAAAAAAAGCAATTTACAGACTTTTTTACAAAGATGTAAATGTTTTCTATAACTACTCCTCATTATTTCGACAAAGTGATATAATAACAACATCAAATATTAAAGGAGTCTCGCCATATGACGATAAAAAAGTACGAACCGCTTAATCTCTATACCAATTTCAAAAATGCAGCTGAACGCTATCCAGAAATGCCCATCCATTTTGATGAAGAGCTTGTAACTTTTCCAGAATTAGGCTTGCACACAACTTACAAAAAATGCGAAGAAGCTATTATTCAAAAAGCTGCTCATCTACATAAATTCGGTGTTCGCAAAGAAGAAAAAGTAATCGTTTATAAATCTGCCAAATTCGATTCCTATATTTTAGCAGTTGCGATTTCTTATCTTGGAGCTGTGCCAATCATGGTTTCGCCGCATCTCCCAGCGTCCACTATCGATATTTTCGTCAATCGATTAGACCAACCTTGGTTACTTTTTGATTCCGAAACTTCCGAGAAAAGTCACCAATTAAACAATTTGCCAGATGCTAGATTGATCAATGCTGAACAATTGTTTAAAGCGCCACTTGACGGCTACACTTGCGAACAAGAAGAATTACCAAAAGATATGATTGCCTATATGACACACACTTCCGGAACAACGGGCGTACCAAAATTAATTGCCCACTCCGCGAATTCGATGGGCTGGAGAACAAAATACCAACGACGCATTCTTAATTTCATCAAACCAAGAGGGCTCGTAGCTTTCCATATTTCACCAGTACATTCTCGCTTTAACATTGGCGTATCTTCCTTGATGTCACTTGGTTTCCCGCTACTACCAATTGCGAACCCATCCAAAGCGAATGTCGAAAAAGTACTACGCGAATATAAACCATACGTGCTTGAAACACATCCAAACCATTTTGTTCAATGGGCGTCCCTTGCTCGCGAAAAACCAGACGTATTCCAAAGTATCAAATTTTATCATTCTACTTTTGACGCAATCAATAAAGAAACAATGGCGGTTTTCCTTCGTACTTCTGAATATAAAAAACCAATTTTCTTACAAATTTATGGTCAAAGTGAATGTGGCCCAATGATTTTACGTGGTCATACATTGCAATCTATTGAAACGCTAAATGCCCGCGATATGGGAATTGGCGTACCTGGTTTAACAGAAGTTCGTATCGTCGATCAAGACGGAAACCCTGTCCCAGCTGGCGTTAGCGGCAACATCCAAATGCTCTCCAAAGGACGCGCTCTTACTTATTACAAAGAAGAAGCTCGTTTTGAAGAAAATGTATACGGACCTTGGTGGGACAGCGGCGACTACGGTATGAAAGATGAGCAAGGTCGCTTATTCTTGCAAGATCGCCAAGTTGATTTAGTTGAAACGATTGATAGCACACTTGCGATTGAAGATAAACTGCTTGATACGCTTACTTTCCTAGATGAAGTTGTTATCATCCGCGGCGAAAACGGTAGTCCGCAGCCAATTATCGCTGTTCATAATGACGGCGAAATGAACTGGGACGCATGGTGGAAAGCTGTTTCTGACTTACCACACATGAATGAGCCAATGGTAATGAAATACGACGAAATCCCTCGTACTGCGACAATGAAAGTACAACGTTTGCAGATGGAACGAGAATTGAAGAAATAACTTTTGAAAAAGGCAACTGCTTTGTTATGCAGTTGCCTTTTTGCTTTATTTTTTTCGTAGTGTGAGTAATGAGATTGCTGCAATAATTGCGCCAATCAGTGATGTTGCTAGCCATCCGCTATCACCAGTTCCAGGAAGTTTTTCGTTACTTAACTGCTGATTTCCGACACTTGGATCGCTATTACTCACCTGTTCATTTCCACCCGTTCCCGGGCCAGCCCCGCCTTGACTCGCATCCTTACTAAACTGCGCATATAAAGTAACATCATGCGCAGGCATTTTACTCAATGCAAAGTCCCATCGATTGCCTCCAGTTGGTGCATCATACCAACCTGTAAACGTATAACCAGCCTTTTTCGGCGTTGCTGGCTCTTGTATTAAGCCTTGGTATTCAACCATTTGCGTAGAAATCGTACTGTCCGCTTTCAATGTTGCTTTGTAGCTATTAATCTTGAATTGCGCATATAAAGTTAGATCATTCGCCGGCATTTTATCCGTTGCAAAGTCCCATTGATTGCCCCCATTTTCCGCGTCATACCAACCTGTAAACGTATATCCTTCTTTCGTCGGTGTTGCCGGTTCTGCTATAAGCGTCCCCGCTTCCACACGCATACTTGTTTCCACCCCATCAATATCAAAAATTGCCATAAAATGTTGCGTCAGCGGCTGTTCAACAGTTCCACTAAATGTATTCGTCGCATTCCCAACCGTATCCAACTCATTAAAATCATAACTCACCTTATCAATAAAACTCGGCAACGTCCAACTGATATTCGGATAATTAGTCACTCCATTATCGCTAATATTTTTTGGATCAATCGCTTGACCCGCAATGTTTTTAACCGTAATAGGAACCGTTAATGGCGTCTCAAAATCCAGCGCTTCATTCACAATTTGTTGATTTTCCATTTGAATAGCAGACAATTTTGTCAAACTGTTTAGGGGCTGAATATCACTAATTTTGTTTTGGCTAATATCTAGTAACACTAAATCCCCTAACCCCGCGAGCGCACTGACATCCGTGATTTGATTCCCCGCCAAAAATAGGCTTGCGAGACTCGTCAAATTAGAAAGTGGTGCAAGATTTCCAATTTGATTTCCAGTCAACTCGAGCCATGCTAATTTATTCAAATTCACAAGCGGACCAAGATCACTCACTTGATTATTCGCAACAGAAAAAGAGCTTAGATTCGTTACATAATTCATCCCAACTAATGAGTGAACACCTTTTGCTGTAACATCTAAGCTTGTTATCTTATCTAATTCCGTTTGCGTAACCGTATCCGCCGTGCTAGATTTCCCTAACGCGTTTTGAATCCCTTTCGCCAAAGCTTCATCAGGAAAAATCTGATCAATCGCAGCAGGTGGTGCCGCTGCCGCCTGTGCATCTATTTTAAAAAGTGCACTCGTCCCAACAATCAACAGTGATAAAATGACATACAAAAACAGCTTCCCCTTGTATTTCATCTCGCTCCTCCTGACAAAAAAAGTTTATTAATAGTTAATTCCCTTTTTTGGCTGGCGAAAAACTTGGGTGATTTTCCTTGCTTTACTCAGCGTCTTTAAGTTTAGATAAATCAGCAAGTAGCGGTTTTCCATCTGCACCCAAAAGCGGTGACATCCCACCCGCATAACCGACCAAATGGTATACATACTGTACGCCTGTTTCTTTATCAACCCAAATTTCCATGATATTGAGTTTTCCTTGTGTGTATATTTTTTCGAATCTTTCTTCCATTAGTTTTCGCCTCCTTATTTTGAGAATTACATGCTTTACCTAAATTTTGTTTTCAATCTAAATTAATTCAATTTCCGAATCAAAATATTGTTCGATAAAATGCACTTTCTCCCTAATTTCCTCTACGCTGAAATCCTCATTCGGAGGTGCGACTACCCATTTATCTTCCACATCATCATGCCGAGTAATCACCGCAATTAAATCACCCTCAAACGTTTCAATTGGCCCAGAAATTTCTCTCGATAAAATATAAACATCTTGCTCTTCCCCGTCACCACCCATGATGCCTTTCACAAATCCATAATTTAGCGGATAGACATTGCCGAATTTGTCGGTATAACCTATAGGGCGGTCTATAGTTACTTTTAGGGTTTGTTTTTTTGTTTTAGAAAGTTGGGTTTTATGGATTAATTGTTTACGTGAAACCATATGATTTTCTCCTTCCTAAGTTTTTTTATGCAAAACTTTAACTAACAATCTACGCTCGAAAAGAAGCTGCTATATAATCAATTATATCTACATTAAATTTCTTCGTCGGATAAATTAATTATGTACATACCTAAAATATTTAGAGAAAAAAGCTATTATTGAAAAGATTGTTCTGTTGTTAATTTTTTAGTTATTTCATTTATTAACATATAATCATTATAATGTTTTCAAATACTCTATTTCTTCATCAGACCATCTTTCCTTAAGTTGACTCTTCAATTCATCAGACCTTCTAAATATATCTAGCCACTCAGAACTTTGTCTTACACTATTAATATTCCACAAGTTTGTATTATCAATTTTTAATACTTTTTCTCTAAGAAGATAAGCATTTTTTTCCATATCCTCATCAATTATTTCATTTGCTTTCAGTTCATTCAAATTGTTTTTACTAAAAAAAGAGGTAACTCCAACTATGAAGTCTTCAAAAATGAACGTTTCTATTTCTTCATTAGATAATTCCAAAATGAACATACCACTTTTTTCTAAAGTATCTATGAACCAATCAAACTTTCCACCTATAGTTAACTTTTTCAAATTTTATTCACCACCAAATTTTATAATTGTTGCTTTATCTTTAGAAAAATCTATATAATCTTTTCCAACAATTTTTACTTTACCAGTGTCTCCTGATGAGAATCCATAATAGGAACCTTTGTGTATTCCTTCTCCAGGGTGGTAAAATACCATTACATCTCCTTCATTAGTAAATTTCCAACCATTACCTGCAGATCCATATGTTTCCTCTTTCCAGCCTTCTCCCAACATCTGTCTAACTTCTTTTTTTGTACTTCCATACAATCTTTCTGGATTTATT
The DNA here is from genome assembly GCF_014227425.1 of Listeria marthii. Classification (NCBI taxonomy): domain Bacteria; kingdom Bacillati; phylum Bacillota; class Bacilli; order Caryophanales; family Listeriaceae; genus Listeria; species Listeria marthii. Next base: position 111,357 of record NZ_JAASWB010000005.1, on the reverse strand, counting down.
ATAATATCCTCAAATGAGTTAGGCTTCCACTTAACATTTCCCGCACCATATTTTTCTTTAAAATAATTATTCCATTTCTCACCATTTACTGTTTGCTTCGTTTCGGGGGGATTTAATTTCTCTTTAATCACAGGCTTATTTCTTGCAGCTGCAATCCCAAACCCTAAACCTAATGCCATGTTTGTTAACCCAGCATCATCTGTCCAATCTTTCATGCTAGCTACATAAGCAGAAGACCTCAATACGGCGCCAGACAATCCAGAAACTTTTTGTCCATTTAAATAGTTGATACCATCTTTCCACGAATCATTCACTTTTCGCTCGAGTTCTTCTCCGGAAAGGTTTGTATAAAGAAGCGGGTCTAATTCTTGTCCATTTTTTTCTAAGAAATCTTGCAATTCCTTATTTTCTACCCGTTTTCCATCCCGCTCCAACAGCCACATCGTAACCGTTTCACCTTGATCATTGATATAAGTATAAGCCAAAACGGTGTAATCTTCAAAACCATCGGGAAATGGGTCTTTATCGTTTTCCTTCCGAGCTGTATCTAGTGCTTTTTTCATGAGTTGCAAGCTAGCTGTCGCACTTTTCGGCACGGAGTAACTACCTGTTTTCTCATTAAAAGTCACATGATGAAGCAACTCTTGCACCGCACGTCCAGTCGCTTGAATGAGTTCGGCTAATGCACTAAAAAACTGGTCATGACTTTGTTCGAAAGCCAAATATTTTTCTAGGATGTTCTCTTGTTCGATGGCTTTTAGCAATTGCGTGTGGACGCTTCTTGATTTTACTGCATAGACTTGTTGCATATCCGGCTTCGTATTGGTCGCGGTCAATTGCCGGTGCAAGTCTTCTTCTCTCCGCTGCAACTGGCTAACTTTCGCCATCGCTTCTTGTAAGATTTCTGCATCAATTCTGGCGGAAGGCGAGCTGTCTACTTGGCTTCCGAACTCGCGGATATACTGTGCCAGTCGCTCCTCGCTTTCATCCAGTGCTTCGATGATGCTCTGGCAAATACTTGTATACGTACTAGAAAAATACTGTTTGGATGTAGTGACAGCTTCCCCTTTTAAACTGCTATCTTGAGAATAGTTCGCCGCTGCTTCTTTGATTTTATTAATCATGGCTTTGGCTTCAGCGTTACTACTGCGCAAACCGTGAAGAAAATCGTTCAATTCCGCTATATCTATTCGGCTCACTTACTCCACTCCTTCTGCAAAGTGGCTTGTTTTGTTTCCAGCATGTGGAGCTGTGCCTTATTTTCTTGTAATTCTGTGTCTAAATCGGTTCTTTTATCTTGGAGGTCCTGTCTCCAAGCCTGCGATTCTTCATGTTGCTGCTCTTCTAAATAACGATGAAAACTGCTGGCTTCTTCTCCTTGCCAACCACCCCGCAAAAAGTCTATTAAAGCCAATTTTTCTTGTGTTAATTGGTTACTGTCCTCTTCTAGCCAATCTTGTTCATTTTGTTTTCTTCTCGTTTGGTCGACATTCGTTTCGGCCGTTAGCTTGGCTTGTTTGATTTGTTGAAGTTGTTGTTCTAGCTGGCTGTGTGCGCTATCCAATTAACGCACCTCCAACTGATTGATTTTTTGTCCCATCACTTGGTCTTGTTTAGCGTAGGCGATTCCCATTTTCTTTAATCGGTTCGCATCTTGTTTGATCACGTGTTGGAAACTTTCCACGACGTCCACCAACTCAATCAATGCCGACCGCAATTGATTAATGGAATTAGCTCTGGAATAAGCCATGTTCCCGTTCTTTAATGGCAAATAACTTCCGGTGCTTTTGCTTACCAATTTTGTTGCGTGTTGTTGCAAGGTTGCTTCATTGACTTTTATTTCTCTCATCCATATGCTTCCTCTCTATGTATAAATCCTTCTCCCTCATTATAGCACCGGTAGCGCGCTTCTTTTGTGAGCATTCTGTGAACCTATTCGTAAAAAATTAGCTTTAAATCGGTTTTTTAAGTGAATAATTTAACTTTTCATATTAGATGAATTTCATCTTACTTTTATTATGAATAAACGTACTTCTTTTCAAAACTATTTAATTTAACCAAAAAAATCGTGCCCGCCCTGATGAACTGACACGATTTTTTATATTTAACTCCAAAATGAATAAAGATTTTATTATTTGTTTTTTTCTCTTTTCTGATTCAGTAAATATTTCCCTACAACATTCAAAATGAAAAAAATGAGAAGAAAGGCTCTACCATCTTCTATGATTTTACCAATCGGGAGAAAATAAGATGCTATTAGCAAGAAAACAAACACCATACCAAAAACTAAAAATGTATCATCTACTATTTTTTTCATTATTCACCTCTTTTATCCATTTCCCATCTATTTTATTGAACATTTTTAATGACTATCCTTAAAGACCACTAACCTATCTTCGCCTCTTTGATAAACTGTCACAAAATAAAAATAACCATTAGTATAATTGCTTTGACTATCTTCCTCCAAAAAACTAACGTGATTGTGATAATGAGATTCCCATTCATCTGGAAAAGAAATATCTAACGGATTAAGACGATCGCGTTCTCGATTCACATATAATTCGGTTTGATTATTATTAATCATTTCGACTAAATTCTGTTCATTTTCAGGATTTTGTATCCTTTTAAAACCTGTATCAAATCCGTTCAAAAGAATGATACTTTCCTCCTCATCTAGCCATTTCAGTATAAATTCATCCATATTATGCCCCCCAAAGAAAATGTTCGTATTTTTAATATATATAAAAGAGAAGACAGAACCCCGCCTTCTCTTCTAATAATCACCTAATTTAAAATCTTATAACATCTCTTTAATCATTTTATAAAGCGCAAAGCCCATTTCCGTGTCATTTTTATGCACTTTTAAGGAAATTGGAGCGGAGAAAGAAGTGTTTTGCGTCACAACTGTGTTGCCGTCAACACCGATTTTTAAGTCAAAATCGCGGTCTAGAGTTCCAGCAGTCTCAATAGAAACATATTTTAGCGCCTTTTTCGGGAAGAATTTGTATTCTACTTTTTTCCCTGTAATACCTTGTGCGTCTACATTGAAAATCCCTTTAGTAGTGATAATTACTTCATCTCTTATAAACTTGAAGATTTGAATAATTTTTTCATCTTCTTCTAAAAATCTTTCAATTCCGTATGAAGATTCCGAAACAATAGCAGCTTTTCCCATCAATTTATCGAACATTTAAATCCATCCTTTTTTTGTTGTATATTCTTATTCGACAAAAATTCAAATTCCACTTCTATAGTTCAAAGATGAACATGTTTTATTATCAGACTTGGATTAATCCATTATGAATAAGTAAATTCATAATATCACACAGGATTGTTAGAGTATGTAGATATTATGTGAATAATAATACCAAAAACAACGAAAAAAATAGGCTACTAATTTCTTGTCTAAGAAAAAGTAACCTATTCCAATTTTTAAAATGCCTTGCTAATCACACTCAGACCGATAAATAAGAAAAGCACGGCCATAATCACGGAATTGTTTTGAATAAGCCATTTGCGTGTGCTATCCAATACGTTATTAAGTCGTTTTCCTGCTAATAAGAAAGCAATCGTCGGGATGTAAATCGAGCAACACGCGATAATTCCAAAAATAATCGTCGCTGTTGTTTCTTGGCCGCCGGATAAATTAAGCGCACCAACACTGACTCCCGCTGTAAGTGACAGCAACATATTTTTCGGGTTCACTGCCGAAAGCACAAACGCAAAAATCATCGCTCCGCCCGGTTTAATATTGCTCATTTTTTCAAACCATTTCGGTGTTGCGGCTGTTTCGCCATTTCTTGGTCGTTTTGTAAAATCGTGTGCGCCGAGTAAAATAAGTAACGCCCCCAGCACAATAAGTACCACTTTGACTAAGGTTGATTGATCTCCGGACGAACTGACCGCCGAACTCATTAAGAATAAACCAATAAAGAAAATAGCAATATTCCCGACAATCCAACCTACCGTATAAAAAATACTGTTAATCCGTGCCTTGTTACTAAGTAAAATCAAAATTAGACCTACAATTGGAAATGGGCTAATTAAAATCCCCACTGCCGGTGATAAAATAGCTGAAAAAGCTGATTCCACGTTGACTCCTCCTCTATCTATTTACTTCGAACGAGGACTTAATCCTCATTACACCATTCCATTTACCTATTTCCCCCTAATCCTCGCTAACAAACAATTCTTTTTTCCCAGGAGTTTTGGTTGGCTGTTTCCATTGACTAACCCGCTTATGTTTGCTATATTTTAACTATAAAGCGGAATGTTACCGACGCAAGCCGGGCATAACCAAATATTTTTCTAAGTACTATGTTTTTTTGCATGTATTTAGAAAAGTATTTGGTTTTTTTTATAGATACTTTAAAATGTAGAAAAGGAGTTTTTAACATGCATACAAATACAGGATTTCCAGCCGACTTTTTATGGGGTGGAGCTGCTGCTGCAAACCAATTCGAAGGCGCTTACAACGTTGATGGAAAAGGACTTTCCGTTCAAGATGTTACTCCAAAAGGCGGATTCGGTCACATTACTGACGGTCCAACATCAGATAACTTAAAATTAGAAGGAATCGACTTTTATCATCGCTACAAAGATGACGTGAAACTTTTTGCTGAAATGGGCTTCAAGGTTTTCCGTACTTCCATCGCTTGGTCCCGTATCTTCCCAAATGGTGACGAAACTGAGCCAAACGAAGCAGGACTACAATTTTACGATGATTTATTCGATGAACTTCTAGCACATAATATTGAACCACTTATTACTTTATCTCACTATGAAACACCACTTCACCTATCTAAAACTTACGACGGCTGGGTAAATAGAAAAATGATCGACTTCTATGAAAACTATGTCCGTACAGTATTTAATCGCTACAAAGGCAAAGTAAAATATTGGCTAACGTTCAATGAAATTAACTCAATTTTACATGCACCATTCATGAGTGGCGGTATTTCTACAAGCCCAGATAAATTATCTCAAAAAGACTTATACCAAGCTGTCCACCACGAACTTGTGGCGAGCGCACTGGCTACAAAAATCGGTCACGAAATCATGCCAGAAGCTCAAATCGGCTGCATGGTTTTAGCAATGCCAACGTATCCGCTAACTTCCAATCCAGACGATATTATCGCTGTTATGGAAGCTGAGCGCAAAAACTATTTCTTCTCCGATGTTCATGTCCGCGGAACTTATCCGGGCTACATGAAACGCTATTTCAGAGAAAATAATATTGAATTAGACGTAACAGAAGAAGACCTAGAAATCCTTAAAAACACAGTAGATTTCATTTCCTTCAGCTATTACATGAGCACAACCGAAACAGCTGACGAATCAAAACGCAAAGCTGGCGCAGGAAACATCCTAGGCGGCGTACAAAACCCTTACCTAGAAGCATCCGAATGGGGCTGGCAAATTGACCCTAAAGGCTTACGCGTTGTCCTAAACGAATTCTGGGATAGATACCAAAAACCACTTTTCATCGTAGAAAACGGTCTTGGCGCTATCGACCAACTAGAACAAGACGAAAACGGCAACTACACAGTAAATGATGACTACCGTATTAATTATTTGAGCGCCCATTTATCGCAAGTGAAAGAAGCGATTAAAGATGGCGTTGAGCTGATGGGTTACACTTCTTGGGGCTGTATCGACCTAGTTAGTGCATCCACTGCTGAAATGAAAAAACGTTATGGCTTTATTTATGTCGATCGCAACAACGACGGCACAGGTTCGCTAAATCGTTATAAGAAGAAAAGTTTTGATTGGTACAAGAACGTTATTGCGACCAATGGTGAAGATTTATAAAAATGAGAAAACCCAGGTTTGCCCTTTTAGGAGGGGGAACCTGGGTTTTTTAATTGCTTGATAACTGATTTGCAATCTTCCGACCGAGTAATCGCTGAGATAACCGATACTCCGTCCGCGCCTGCTGCGAGAACCTCGGCTGAATTGGTTTCATTAATCCCGCCAATTCCGACAATTGGTATTGTGATTCCAGCCCGGCGAATTTCTTCCAAAATTGCCGTTCCACTCACTGGCTCTGCATCCGCTTTTGATATCGTTGGAAAAATTGGTCCTACGCCGATGTAATCCACCGCGCCAAGTCGTTCAGCTTCTTTTGCTTCACTAACTGAATGAACGGAAAGTCCGATTTTCATTTTGCCGGAGCAACTCGCGATAACTTGGCGAATTGCTTCGTCGGTTTGCCCGACATGGATACCGTCCGCGCCGATTTCGAGGGCTAAGGCGACATCATCGTTAATAATGAAGGGAACTTGGTATTTTGCGCATAATTTTTGGCATTCTAGCGCCATTTCTTTTCTTTCGGAGGCAGTTTGGAGTGAGCCAGCTCCTTTTTCGCGATATTGGAAACACGTAATTCCGGCTTTTAGTGCTTCTTCTAACACGCTTGGTAACGTTCCGCGCACAATGTCTTGCGTTCCAGCGATAAAATATACAGCTAGTTCAGCTCTCATTTCCCATCCTCCATTCGGTATGCAAAATGGTTCGTCGGGCCATGACCGTGGCCAATGCCAAGCGGATATTTAATCGCGCTCGTGATGAATTCTTTCGCAACCACGACACTATCCAAAAGCGAATTTCCTTTCGCAAGCTCGGCCGCAATACATGCCGAAAAAGTACAACCAGTCCCGTGTGTATGCGGCGTATCAAAACGCTCGCTCGTAAGCCATTTCGCCGTTACCCCATCGAAATAGAAATCAGCTGCTTCTGTCATTTCGCTATGCCCACCTTTAATTACGACTGCTTTTACACCCATATCATAAATTTTCTTAGCTGCTCGTTCAATTTCAGCCTTCGTTGTGATTTTTTCTCCGAGAATTTCTTCGCCTTCTGGAATATTCGGCGTAATAATCGTACCAAGCGGTAAAAGTTCATCTTTCAAAACCTGTGTTGCTTCGTTTTCAAGCAAAGCCGTGCCGCCTTTCGCAATCATCACGGGATCAATGACGAGATTTGGGAAGTTATGCAAACGTATATCCCGCGCCACTTCCCAGATAATTTCTGCATCCGCCAGCATTCCAGTTTTCACGGCGCTCACTTGGAAATCCTCTGCAATCGCATCGCACTGTTCGCGAATCATTTCTACCGGGATTTTATGCACCGCTTTTACCCCTAGCGTGTTTTGCGCCGTAATTGCCGTGATGACGGACATTCCAAATGTTCTGCGCTCTTGGAATGTCTTGATATCCGCTTGTATCCCCGCACCGCCGCCTGAATCCGAACCAGCTATCGTTAACACTTGTGGGAAAGTCATTTGCGTTCACCACTTTCTTGGATTTTAGCTTTGGCACGAGTTTTCTCGACCGACCAACTAGCGAGAGCATCTAAAAACAGTGGTCTAAATGAACCGGGCAGTTTCCTTTCTAACTCCATTTCCGCATATTCAGAAGCCACTGCATAACTCGCGCACGCTTCAACACTAGCATGAAAAGCATCTTCCTGAACCGCGATAAAACTACCACAAACCGCACTCAGCAAACAACCAGAGCCCGTAATTCTTGGAAGCAACGCACTACCATTCGCCACTTTAGCAAAACGCGTTCCGTCCGAAATCACATCCACTTCGCCGCTAATAATAACAACCGTGCTCCATTCGTTCGCCACTTTTTCAGCAATAGTCAGCACATCCGCCGACCCAACGCCCGCATCCACGCCTTTCGCTTCCCAAGCTTCTCCAGCAATCGCCGCCAGTTCCCCCGCATTTCCACGAATCGCCGCAAACTGAATTTCTGCCAACAATTCTTGCACCACTTTACGACGATATGAAGTCGCACCAACACCGACCGGATCAAGCACAACCGGAGTTCCCGCAACATTTGCCGCACGCCCAGCAATTTTCATCGCTTCCACCAGCTCACCGTCCAGCGTACCGATATTAATCACAAGCACATCCGCCATTTTCGCCAGTTCGGCCATTTCTTCTTTCGCAGAGGCCATAATCGGTGATGCTCCAATCGCTAGCAACCCATTAGCGGAATCATTCGCAACCACGATATTCGTAATATTATGCACCAACGGCCCTTTTTCTTGCACCTTTTCCAACGTCATAAAATCAAACATAATTCACACTCCCACGCCAATTTTGTTTTTTATAAGCCATCTCAAAAAACGCCCATTCCATTTCCACACTAATTTGAAAAGCCTGTTTCATCAGGGCAAGTTCCCGCGCATCCGCCACGCTCGCCGCCTGTTCCACCAACCACTTCTGCTGCAACACCACTTTTTGATAATTTTCATCCACATAACTATCCAACAACTCTTGATAAAATGGCTCCGAACTCCGCGCCCCTTCGTACTTTTTCCCCATATCCGCATAAAGCGCATAACACGGCAAAAGCGCCGCAATCGTCACCCCAAAACTACCAAAATCCGCCATCCGATAAAGATGAGAAGTATAATTATAAGCAGTCGGCGCCGGTTTTCGCTCGGAAAAATCTCGCTCCGTTAGTCCAACCCGCGGATAAAACTGTTCGCGCATCAACAACTCCGACTGCCGAAGTCTCTCCTGTACTTGCCGCATCTCCCCAACAAGTTCCGCCGTCCCCGCCTGCGTCACACTTTTCTCAATCACCTTCTCAAAATGCGACAAATAATAATCATCCTGCAACAGATAAAAATGAAACGCCTCCTTCTCAAGCGTCCCATCCGCCAAACTCCTCACAAACGGATGCCGCAACGTTTCTTGCCATAAATCCCCAACTTCTTCCTGAAAACCGTGAACAAACACTCAAACTCCTCCTTTTGCACAATAAAAAAAGCGCCCACTGTCTCTTAGCATAAGCAAAGAAACAGCAGCCGCGATAAATTTTCCGGTCACTTTCACATTCACTTCCCTACGCTTGCACTAACAAACAGGTTCAAAGGGTCAGAAAGCATTACCTTCCAATCTCAGCCAGAATCGGCCCCCCCAGTTTTTCTTATTAAGTTGCGTTTATCATAACATAGAGTTTTAACGCTGTAAATCCCCAAAAGAAATGAGCTCAAACCCATTTTCACGAAGCCAATCCCGCACTCGAACGTCACAAATCGTCGCAAGTTCTCGGCACCGCATCAACGTGTAGGAGGAATTATCCAACACAAATTGATCCAAAAATCCAACATCAAAATGCATCTCTGCGATTTCGTTTGGTGCCAGTTTTAGTAATCCAAAATCATCATTAAGGAAGTTCTCAACCGAAACACCGCCATTTGTGTATGGAAGCGCGCCTGATTCCAGCAGTTTAGTGATTGGCAAATAACCTTCCTGATTTGGCCATTTTTTATCACCGCTGTATTTTAAAGTGGTGTGAATCCCGAACTCGCGCGCGATATCAAAGAAAGCTTGGTCAACCGTTTCATCACCGATTGAGTGGCAGTCGATGTGCTCTGGGTAGTGACCAGTTAGCGCTTTGAACCGTTCCATTTGAGCGATGGTTTCCGTGCGCACATCTTCGTATTGGAATTTCAGTTCTGGGTTAGACCGGTAGTATTTAGAACGATGGAATTCCCCGTTTTCGTCGACAAGTGACGGGATTTCCGCCGGGTCCGCGCACGGTTTTCCGAGTAGGAAGTTTGTGTGTTGACCGATGAATAGGTCTGGGTGATCTTTTGCGAGAGCGATTGCGTGCTCGGCAGTTTCCAGGTTCGGCATGAGTAAAGTGGATGTGGTGATGCCGGTTTTGTAGCTTTCGATGATGCCGTGGTTGATGGCTTTGGATAGACCAAAATCGTCTGCGTCGATGATTAGTTTTGGCATGGGGAACCTCCTTAATAGATATTACTGGTCAATTAATTTTGCATAATTTTGATACTCAACTTCACTTATGGAGTCTGAAATCCCTATAAACTTTTCTATATTTTGTATCCGATATGACGTATATGGATGTGTCGATGCCAAGAAAGCTAGCAAACCTTTCCTCACATCTCCATCCGCCTTTTCAAGCATATAAAAAAAACTCAAAAGTTCTTCACCGTAGCCAGCCTTTGCGGCGACTTCATCCGCTCTATATTCAAAATCACGGCTTCCTAAGTTTACAAAATAAAAGCCTAATTCATAATACTTTAAGTAGCTCCATCTTACAATTTTTGTAACAACACTTAATAAACTAGTAGAAATCGAGCTGTTTCCACTGAGCATCCCTTCCACGAAAGCAAATATGAAACCAAAGAAAAAGCTTATACCGTATAATGGTAATAATGCAATACTTAAAATTGTAAAGCTAGTATTAAGCAAAATAAAATTCAAGGTATCTCTATTCGCAAGATGTCCGTATTCATGTGCAATAACAGCCTTTAACTCGCCTATATTCAAAGAAACTAAAGCACCTTTAGTAATACCAATAGTCTTTTGTCCCAATGCATAAGCATTTATATCATTTTCTGCTATTACAAATATTTCAGCTTTTTTTACTTTCGGGTAGAAACTGCTAACTTTTTGAAATACCTCTTCGTTTATAGAATTTAAACCATTAACCTCGTTTAGAGTGGCTGGCTTCTTAAGACCAAGCCTAACTCTATTTCTCCAATCTCCAAATAGACCATAGTTCAAAACAAATACACCAACAAATAGAGTAGTAATGATCGTTATTGCTACTAGCAGTGGGATTGCTAATATTTTCTTAACAATCATTAGCGCAATAAGAACTGTTAGCGTCGTCCAAATGATATAGACGTAATTAAATTTACTTTTTCTGATTTCCATTTTCTCATTCCCTTTTTATAATATTTCTAGTCCTGCGTAACATAACTCCCTTCTATATATATTATAATGAATAAAACTTGTAACTTGGTGAACATTCAGTTACATTTACCTTTAAAAACGAGGATTAATATGTTAAGTAGATATCATTTTTAAAAATAGATGTTAAAAAACCCAATTTAACTGTTAACTGGATTTTAATTCTATAAAAAAGCCAGTAATTAAAATACTGGCTTGAAAAATCGTTTTTAATTCTATTTTACTGAATTTACAAGTTTACTGAATAAAAAATCCAAAACATCCACCGGTATCTCCGCAAACGCATCACCAACCGAAACCTCAAACGCACAAACATCCGCCGATTTCTCCTGCAAATACCCCGAAATCCCAACCCCAGTTTCATCCTGAACCTTCGTCAAAATCGCCCCAATTTCATCGGCCGACTTCTCAAAATAAACATGAAACATATTAGAAACCGGCACTTCCGGCACAGTCTTCACACCCGGGCAAGCATTAAACCGCTCCGCCAATCCTTGCGCCGCCTTAAAATATTCCGCCATCTTCCCAATCCGTTTTTCAAAATAATAATCTGCGGACAAAATATACGGATACAGACTAATCAAATCCCCGCCATACCGACGTTTCCAGATTTTCGCCTCTTGCACGAAATCATCATTTCCAGCCAAAATCGCCCCAGCAATTCCACCAATTCCTTTGTAAAACGACACATACACGCTATCAAACAGCGCACAAATTTCTTCCGCAGACTTCTGATAAAACGGCGTAATTTCCCATAACCGCGCCCCGTCCAGATGCAACGAAATACCCTGTTCACGGCAATACTCCGAAATCTCCTCAAGCTCTTCAAAAGAAGGCAACTGCCCACCAATTTCTCGTTGTGGAAGTTCGATAAGCACACTAGAAACTGGCTCGCGCAGGCTTTTAACATCGTCAATTGTCAAAAGTCGATTCGCCGTCCCAAGCAATATTGGCGTGATTTGTTGCAATTCTTTTAACCCATCCTGCTCATGAATCTCCAAATGCGAAAGCGGATGATATGCCACGCACCGATTCTCTTTCCGGTCAGCCCAAATCCTTAACGCGATTTGTTGAGCCATAGTACCACTTGGGAAAAATACCGCAGATTGTTTCCCGAGAATTTTCGCAATTTTTGTTTCAAAATTTTCAATAATTGCGCCATTTCCGTAAATATCACTTTCTAGGTTATCATCTATATTTTGAAGTGCTTCTGTAAGAACACCAATATTGCGCGGACCGTTTCCGCCTAGTTTATATGGTGTTTTTTGGTAGCTGGTTTTTAGTGTGTTTGTCATTTTGGTTCACTCCTTTTACGATATAATTGATTGGTTTTATTTCTAGGGTCTCATCGAATAAATTATCAATAATCTTCAGTTTTGGCGCTGTATTATAATCATATACCCGATAAATTTTATAAAGCTCACCTTTTATTCTCGCAACATTTAATTCATTATCTGATAAATAAAATGGAGCATCTCTATTCCCTGTCGTTGTTTTAACTTCGATATAAATCTCAATCACTTCATTTGGTGCATCTGGATTTATGTCATAGGAAATAATATCAAACCCATGCCCATCACCACTTTCAGCAACATGAGTAATTTTATCCGCATAGGATTTTGTAATAGGATTCTTTGTTAATCGCTCTCTTTCATAATTAATTACCAAATACTCCCCTTGCAATCCTTTTTCCGTATTTCTGATAGCTTCTTTCGCATAATCTTTTTTGGTGATGTAAGGTGCTTTTTCTTCCTTAACTACTGAATTTCTTGAATGCGTTTCTTCTTTACCTAAAACTAATTTGCGCTTTTTTTCTATTTCAACGATTTTCTCTGATTTTGTTTTTTCGCTTAATTCATTGAAAGTTCCATTATTAATTATGAAATCAATTGTAGCTTCTATACCTTTTTTGTCATCCAACATTAAATGACCTTTTAATTCTTTAAATACAGTAAGCATTTGCAGCAAATCTTGTGATAATAAATCATTATCAGTTTCTTCCAAATCCTTAATATCATAATATTTACTATAAATATTACAAGATTCATAACCTTTCACAAGATTAGTATAACGAGATTCCTCCCGGCCGAGGATAATTGGGTCAATTGTAAAACTATTTTCAGATTTTAACGTGGATAAATTTTCTTGCCAAAAACGAGCAATCTTCCCTAAAGATAATTTAGTATTTTTATAATTTTTATTTACATATGTATATCCTTGATTCAAAGATAAATAAACACCTTGGTAATCGTTTGTAAACAAATAAACTATATTAACTCCCTCTTGTACACTTGTGCTAATTTCTTTATCATGCACAGCTATCCAAGGTACATTTGCCCAACCGCCTGTACCAATGGATGCAGATATTTCGTAATCCTCTCCTAAAAAGGTGGTTTCAAAGGCTGCTTTAACACCTTGTTTAAATTTTTTTGCGACTTCATTCCCAGCCATTGGATAATTGGTTCTTTGCTCCCCATAGTTTTCCTGCATGTATTTTAATAATGCCACTAAGTTCATCACAAACATCCTTTTTATATAATGTATTTTCATCTTCTCGTATACATTATACCTAAGAATGTAGATTTGTTGTGAATTTAACTATAAAAAGTGCTTGTTCAACAAAAAAACTATCCTCTTGAGAAATCCTCAAAAGAATAGTCTTCATAAATAATATGCTAAAATAGGTGGTTACAACGGACTTCCGATTCCCGTTTCTTATAATTTAATTTTTCTTATAAGTTTCCTTAACCATAATGTTCTCTTTATCATCCACTTTTTTCAAAATCAAATTTTTACTTTCCAGTTCCATGGAAAGCACATAATCGCTTTCTTCCTTAGTATCTAAATGATATTCATTTCCTTTTGGTTCACTTTTCGTTATCTTGATATTATCCTTCGCTTTAACCATTTCAAGGACTTTTTGCACATTCTCTTTTTCACTTTCTGTCTCATAACTATACACTTTCTTACTAACTACTGGGCCATCATATTGATATTCATCGCCATCTTTTTGTTTTATTTTATAAGAATTAGTCATGGCAACTTCATCATCAATATACAATTCTTTTACGTTCCCGTCCGTATCAATTTCCAGATCAACACTAATCTTACCCGACTCATCCGTATCCTTGAAATTCACCCCATCACTAGCACCTACTCCAACCGATTCCAACTTCCACTTCCCAGTATACTTACTATCAACAACCTCTTTACCACAACCCACTAACAAAAGACAAATCCCTAAAAAAATAATACTTATTAACTTCTTGTTCATCTCGTTGCTCTCCTTTTTTGTATATAATTAACGGTTAATCCCGTTCCACCTCGATATTTCGTCTTCTATAACATCATATCCCAGTACATAAAAAATTCCAAACCTAAACCAATTTCCACTTCCAAAGTGGCAAATAATAATTTCACCTCCCCCATTTTTCCAGCTATAGTAAAGACAAATCAAAAGGAGGTCTTTACGTGACAGATAGCAACGAACTAACAACAGAACTCGATTCCATGGCGATCATCTTACACGCCGGGAATGCGAAAAGTTGTGCTTTTGAGGCACTGAAAGAAGTAAAACAGCAAAACAGCGACGCTTTCACGCAGAAAATTACTGAAGCGAAAGATGAGATTAAACTGGCGCACCGAGCGCACGCGGAACTTTTACGAAAACTATCTTCAGAGAACCGAATGAGAGAGGTGGATTTACTGCTTGTTCATGCGGAGGGTCACTTGTCTTCTACGGATATTGCCGTGGAAATGATTCGGGAACTGGGAGAAATTTATCAATGGAAATGGAGTTTATCTAATGAATAATAACTTTTTATGGGGAGGTGCAACGGCCTCTTATCAATGTGAAGGTGCTTGGAATGTGGATGGCAAGGCGGAATCGATGTGGGATTATTACTTGCATGAGGCTGGTCTTGAGAATGGCGATGTGGCAAGCGATCACTATCACCGCTATGAGGAAGACATTCGGATGATGAAAGAAGGCGGACAAAATTCGTATCGTTTTTCCTTATCTTGGCCGCGAATTATTAAAAATAGGCAAGGTGATATCAATTTAAAAGGAATCGAATTTTACCAAAACTTGCTAGATACGTGTAAAAAATATGATATTGAGCCATTTGCGACACTTTATCATTGGGATTTGCCGCAATATTGGGAAGAAACTGGTGGCTGGTTGGATCACGACGTTTGTGCTGCATTTGAGCATTATGCCAAGGTTTGTTATGACCATTTTGGCGATAAAATCACGAATTGGACCACTTTTAACGAACCAAAATGGTTTGTTGCTAACGGATATAAAAT
Organism: Listeria marthii; assembly: GCF_014227425.1. NCBI lineage: Bacteria > Bacillati > Bacillota > Bacilli > Caryophanales > Listeriaceae > Listeria > Listeria marthii. The sequence continues at coordinate 96,305 of NZ_JAASWB010000005.1, read as the reverse complement.
CGGCAACTACCCGCCCGGCTATCAAGATACACAAAAAACGATGATTGCCGCTTATAATGTGATGTACGCGAGTGCTTTAGGTGTGAGGGCTTTTAAAGAAGGCGGCTATCCTGGGCAAATTGGCATTGTTCACAGCTACACGCCAGTTAATGGTGTCGATGAAAGTATCGAAACAAAAATCGCAATGCGCTACGCTGATAACTATTGCAACAACTGGATTCTCGACACAGCCGCACTTGGCGAATTTCCAGTCGACCTCATTGCTGAACTAGCAAAATCGCACGATATCAGTTTTATGAAAACAGACGAACTACAAACAATTAAACAAAACACTGTCGACTTCATCGGCTTAAATTACTATTCGCGCACGCTTGTTAAACCATACACTGGTGGCGAAACCCAGCTACAATTTAACCACAGCGGTAAAAAAGGCGAAAGTAAAGTTCTTATCAAAAACTGGTTCGAACAAGTGAAAGATCCCGCCAACGAAACGACCGAATGGGACACAGAAATTTATCCAAAAGGCTTACAAGATGGCTTAATCGAGGCTTACGAACGCTATCAATTACCACTTTATGTGACGGAAAATGGCATTGGTGTTCGCGAAGACGTTTCGGTGCCACAAGTAGATGATGCCTACCGAATCGCCTTTATGAATGACCATATTAACGCTATTTTCAATGCAATCGATGCTGGTTGTGACGTTCGTGGCTACTACGCTTGGTCCCCGTTCGACCTTTATTCTTGGAAAAATGGTGTCGAAAAGCGTTACGGACTTGTTGCAGTTGATTTCGAAAACAACCAAATCAGAAAACCAAAAGCTTCCTATTACTGGTTCAAAGAAATGATTGAAAGTCAGGGAAAACTCATCAAACGAAGAGAATTTTAAAAAAAGGAGCAGGAAAATGAAAAATATCATGTTAGTTTGTAATGCTGGTATGTCTACAGGAATGCTTGCGAAAAAAATCGAAGCCGCTTCTGGCAACACATTAAACGTCACTGCTTATAGTGAATCCGAGTATACCGATTATTTGGACGGTGTCGACCTCGTTCTTATCGGCCCTCAAATCCGTTTCCTTATGCCACAAATTAAACAGGCCGTCAGCGTCCCAGTCCACGCCATTTCACCAGTAAAATACGGCATCATGGACGGAAAAGGGGTTTACGAAGACATCCAGAAATTAATAGGAGGATAAAAACATGCGATTTAATACCATTAGCGAAAAAATGGATCAATATATTTCCCCGCTGGCTAACAAACTTAGCCAGCAACGCCATTTGAAAGCAACCAGAGATGCCTTTATGTCCATGCTGCCAATTACCTTGTTTGGTTCAATTCCGATTATTTTGAAAGCGGCTCCAGTAACAGATGATACGAAAAACGGCTTCCTGCTTGGCTGGGCAAACTTTGCCGAAAAATATGATTTAATCCTAAACTGGATTAGCGGAATCACACTTGGCGCCATGTCGTTATATATTTGCGTCGGTATCACGTATTATTTATGCAAACACTACCACGAAGATTTCTTACGCCCACTCATGTTTTCTATAGCCGGTTTCTTTATGCTCGTACTTAATCCAATCAAAATGGGTTGGGACGGTAAAGAAGTTGACATTAGTTTCCTTGATGGACGCGGAATATTACTTTCGATATTCGTCGCCATCGTTACCGTAGAAGGTTATCATTGGATGCGCAAGAAAAACGTCGGCCGAATAACCATGCCCGATAGTGTCCCAGCCTCACTATCTGAGACATTCGCAGCCTTAGTTCCTGGTATTATTTTAATGACCTTTTTCTCGATTATCTTTATCATTTTCAACCTACTAGACACAACCGCCATCCAATTCTTATATGAAAAAATGGCGCCGAGTTTCAAAGCAGCCGATAGCTTACCATTCACGATTCTAAGTATTTTCCTAGTTCACCTATTCTGGTTCTTCGGTGTGCACGATGCCGCACTTGCCGGAATTCTAGGCCCAATTCGTGACGGAAACCTTTCAATCAACGCCGCTGAAAAAATGGCTGGTCAAGATTTGACGAATATTTTCACGACACCATTCTGGACGTATTTCGTTATCATTGGTGGTTCTGGTTCCGTTCTCGCACTTGCCTTTTTAATGATGCGATCCAAATCCAAACAACTAAGCACCGTCGGGAAAGTCGGCTTCTTACCTTCCATATTCGGAATTTCTGAACCGCTGATTTTCGGAACACCTCTAATGCTGAATCCGATTTTCTTCTTCCCGTTCATTTTCACATCCGTCTTCAATGGTGTCATCACCTATCTTTGTATGTATTTCGGGATTGTTGGAAAAACGTTCGCCGTCTTCTCCTGGCAAATGCCCGCGCCAATTGGAGCCTTCCTATCCACCATGGACTGGCGAGCCATCGTTCTCGTATTCATCCTGATTTTCTTAAATGGTCTGATGTACTACCCATTCCTAAAAGTTTATGAGAAAAATCTCGTTGCTTTAGAAAAAGAAGCCGAGGAAGAAAACATCGCTGCTAATTAATAGCCATTTAAATAGAGATTGGGACAAAAATACTCGTCTCTTTCTCTATTTGGTGTTGTATAATAACAATAGGTTAAGGGAGAATTAGGGGGGATATAATGACTATTTCAGAAAGGCAACGTTCATTGTTAGAAAAGCTTAACGACAGCCAAAAGACAGTAACAGCAAAAGCACTTTCAGAAATGTTAGGCGTTTCTTCCAAAACTGTGCGAAATGACATTATGCAAATTAACCAGTCATTTAGTTCCACGATTATTGCATCAAAAGCTGGAAAAGGCTATTTTCTAATGCCAAACGAGCAGCTTTCACAAATGAATCTAACCAAAAATAACGAAAATCTACATTTTGAATTATTACGCCATATTATCGAACAAGATCATACTAATTTCTATGATTTAGCGGATCAATTTTTTATTAGTGAATCGACGTTAGCTCGTATTATTAAAGAGCTTAACATCGTTATCGCTGAAAAAGATGAGTCGCTTTGTATTATTCGAAAAAACAACGAACTACTAACCGAGGGCGGTGAAGAAGAAAAACGACGCATCTTCAACCTGTTCCTCAATCAAGAAATCGAAAACCATCAATTAAGCCTTGATAAGTACGCCGATTATTTCGATTACTGCAATCTAAAACAACTTTCCGAGCTCATTATTGCCTACCACAAAAAGAACGAATTTTTCATGAATGATTTCTCGACGATTTCGTTCATTTTGCATATCGCCGTTTTAATTGAGCGGATTAGTATGGGCAGCTATATAGAGCGAACCGCTTTACTCGAGCAAGATAAAACTAGTCTTGAAATGGCAGAGCACCTAGCTGAAACATTAGAAAAAGAACTACAAATCAATATCCCAACCCAGGAACTAAGCTATATCGCCCGGCTATATTCCGGCAAACTAACGACAACTTCCACCATTGATGCAAAAGTTTTTGGCAGCGTTGTCACTCGGCTCCTTGAAGCAGTGGATCAAAACTTCCATATCGACTTTTCAGCTGACGAAAAAATAGCGACCTACCTAGTAGCCCACATATCAGCCCTTTACAAAAGAGCCAATCACAAACAATATTTAACCAATCCGCTCACCGAAGAATTAAAAAACAAGTTTCCATTTATATACAACGTCAGTGTTTATGCCTCTGCCTTTATCCAAAAAGAGCTCGCGATTACTTTCCCAGATGACGAAATCGCCTATATCGCGCTACATTTTTTGTCCGCTTCGGAAACGATTAATCACGGTAAAAAGCGAAAAATCCTCCTAGTTTCCCCGTACGGCGCAGGCAGCCAACGCTTAGTTCATAACCAACTAAAGAAAATACCAGATTTTTCGATTGATTTACTCGTTTCTCAGTCAATTTTCGACATCAAGCAATTCATCCTAGACAAAGAAATCCATTTAATTATCACCGCCGAACCATTAAACTTAACAACCGACATCCCGGTCTATCATTACGATTTACTTTTAACAGAAGCAGATTTACAGAAGATCAAGCACATTTTAGAAACTAAGCCCAAAGCCGATTCGATTTCCAGAAAATTTTTCAAAAAAGAACTGTTCTTTCCAAAACAAAACTTCAAATCAAAAGAAGAAACCATCACCTTTCTTTGCGAGCAATTAACTGCATTTGACTACTGCGACCCCGATTACGTAGCAAAAGTATTCGAGCGCGAACAATTATCGAGCACCTGTTACGGCAACTACTACGCCATCCCGCATGCCATCCAGCGAAGCGCGAAAAAAAATGCCGTCGCCGTATGCTCACTCGATAAACCAATTGACTGGAGTGGCAACCGCGTCAAACTCGTCCTTTTGCTCACCATGAAAGAAGAACGCGACAACTCTTTTGAAGAATTATTCGGCCAACTCGTCACTATTCTAAATGAACGCAGCTTCGTCAAAAAACTAGCCAAACAAGAAGATTTCCAACAATTTATCAAACTTTGCGAACAAAAAACCCTAGATTCCTGAAAATCTAGGGTTTTCTAATCCGATCAACACCAAAAACAACAATCGGCAAATAATTAAAAAAGAAACTAATCCGCTGACAAAATCCAATTTTATCCAAAACCGGCAAATCATTCACCGCCGGAATCCGCGCAAGCCCGTAAACACCTGCAGACAGCAAACTAACAATTAACAACACAAGATAAACATTGCTAAGCGCCTTCTCACCAGTTTTCCGATAAAGTATGACCAGAAACAACGGAAAAATCAAAAATCCTGCATAACCAAGCCCCGAGCCAATATTATGAACCCAAGTCGAAAACGTCCAACTCGCCTGCTCCGTATCAATACTAAACAATCCAGTAAAAATACAATCGCCAATCCCATACAAACCAATCGCAGAAGCAAGCAAAATCGCCAAAGTCCGCGAAGTTTTAACAACGCTCTGATAAATCGCCGGTAACGCAAGCACAAACAGCACCCCAGACACCACCGACCAAACCAAAAACGCCCCCCGAACCGGACTAGCCACATCCCCAAACACACTCATAACACGCGTCATTTGGTTTAATTCTGGGTAAAAGATTCCGAGTATGTAGGGTGTTAGGAAATCACTTAGGACAGCGAGTAGCAAGAAGTAAAAGCCGTGTTTTTTTAGAAAGACCATTTTCCACACTCCTAAAAATTAATTTTGTTTAGTCGGATGAAATAACCCATTCATCCGATTTACTTCACTTATGATAAGGCTCCCCCCGAACAATCCGAAATGCCCGGTAAACCTGCTCCACCAGCACCAACCTCATCAACTGGTGCGGCAACGTCAACCGTCCAAACGAAATCCGCTCATTACTCCGCTTCAACACCGCTTCACTAAGCCCCAGCGATCCACCAATCACAAACGTCACCTTACTTTTACCATACGTCGCCAACTTATCCAAATCCGCCGCAAATTCCTCACTCGACTTCATTTTCCCATCAATCGCCAGCGCTATCACATGGGCATCGTCCGGAATTTTCGCTAAAATCCGCACACCCTCTTTATCCTTCACTTGTTTCATTTCCGCGTCACTCAATACTTCTGGCGCTTTTTCATCCGGAACTTCAACAATTGTCACTTTCGCATAGGCGCTCAGTCGTTTTAAATATTCGGCTATTCCTTGTACTAAATATTTTTCTTTCAGTTTTCCCACCGTTACAATTTGGATATTCATTTGCGCCACCCTCATCTTTATTAATACTTTTATCATACCTCAAATGGCACTTACAACTCTACCAAAAATTATAATTCCAAACAAAAAACACTATTCCCGCGAAAGAATAGTGTTTTTAAATCATTTCATTTTATTAATTACTTGAATCAGCCAATCTTCTCGCTCCATTACTTCATTTTCATCAGCGCCAATCACGTCCAAATAATTTTCTGTGTTTGTAACGATAACGGGTGTAATGGTTTCATATCCCGCTTGCTTAATTTCCACTAAATCAAATGTCAACAGCAAATCTCCAGTCTTAACTTGATCGCCTTGTTTCACTTGAGGATGGAAATGAGTTCCGTTTAAATTAACCGTATCAATCCCTACGTGGATAAGCAATTCTACCCCTTCATCTGACCGCAAGCCAATCGCGTGTCCCGTTTTAAAGAAAGTAGCAATTTCTCCATTAAAGGGGGCGTGAATTTCTCCAACTGTTGGGTTCACAGCCATTCCTTTGCCCATAATTTCTTCTGCAAAGGTCGCATCTGGCACATCTTTTAAAGCAACTGTAGTTCCGATTACTGGGCTTAAAATGGTTGTGTGTTCAATAGAAGAAGCTTTATTTTGTTTCTTCGCTGTTCCTTTTGTATTTTTAGATGGTGCATCTTCAAATTTCATCAAGAATGTTAAAACGATTGTGATGGTGATTGTAAGTATCATCCCGATGATTAGATAAACAAATTTTGGTCCCATAAATACTGGTAAACTCATAATTCCTGGTAGAACAAATGCATTTCCTGTAACGCCAAAGCCTGTCACAAATGCACCACCGATACCTGACCCAATTAAAGCTGCGATAAATGGTTTTTTCAGTCTCAAGTTAACCCCGTACATTGCTGGCTCGGTAATTCCTAAAAATCCTGCAATTGTCGATGATCCCGCGATTGCTTTTAAATCTTTGTTTTTTGTTTTCAAAAATACGGCTAATGCTGCTGCCGCTTGGCCCATGTTTGCCATTAAGAAAACCGGTAATAAATAGTCATGTCCAAGTACAGCGATATTTTGAATCGCAATTGGCATTAAACCGTAGTGCATTCCGACAATAACTAGTAATGGTCTAGTTGCCCCGAGAAGTCCACCAGCTAAAATTCCACCGTGTGCAAATAACCACGTAACACCTTCTGCAAGCCAAATACCTAAATATGATCCAAGTGGTCCAATAACAATTAATTGAATTGGAATAATCAGCATTAATACAATAGTTGGTGTAAATACAATCCCCAAAGAATCCGGCATCCATCTATCTACCCAACGATAAAGATAACTTAAAATCCAAACGGCTAAAATAATCGGAATAACTGTGGAACTATAATTGATAAAAGGAACTGGGAGACCAAACAAATCTAAACCAGTTGGTCCACCATTCGCAATGGCTTTCGCTCCTTCCATAATAATTGGATACATCATTCCCCCAGCTACAGCGACAGCAATAAACTCATTCGTTTTAAAGATTCGAGCTGCTGAAACTGCTAAGAAAAACGGTAAGAAGTAAAATACACAATCTGATACAATTTGTAGCATCGTTACAACACTACTAGTTGGTTCGACCCAGCCAAGTACAGTAACTAATCCTAAAAGACCTTTTAACATCCCGGCCCCGGCAATCGCAGGAACTATTGGCGAGAATATCGTCGAAATTACTTCAAAGAAACGCCCAATGAGATTTCCTTTTTTCTTTTCATCAGTTATTTCTGTACTATCACCTTGTTTAAAATCGCCAAGTTTTATTAATTCCTTATAAACTTTAGAAACTTTATTACCAATCACTACTTGAAATTGTCCGCTTTGAATTTGAACATTAATAACTCCTGGTAATTCCTCAATTTTTTCTTTATCCGCTAAATCGATCTTTTTTAAATGAAATCTAAGTCTTGTGTAGCAATGCATGACATCGGTAATATTTTTTTCGCCACCAACAAGGGCAAGTATCTCTTTTGCTAATTCTTGATTATTCATGGTTTTCCTCCAGTTCATTTGTAATAAAAAAGACCCAAATAAAAGATACAACGACTTAAAATTAAGTGTCCTTATCTTTTATTTAGGTCACGCCTGCCGAACAGTAACGATCCTACAATAAATTATTTTGTTTTTTCTCTAGTAGTAACTCGGTGGATGTGCAGCGCAAGGTATAATACCTCATCATGATTGACTGTCCATCCCATTGTTTCTTCCAGTAATTTCTTCACTTTTAAGGCACATTCAAAAGCTTTTGGATATTTACTTTTTACTACATCATAAAGAATTGCTTCTTCCACTACATCTGATTCTTTTTTCATTTGTCGCAAAATGAAGTAACGCAAATGTGTAATTAAACGCGCATAATTTAATGAATCTTCATCTACTTGAATAAGGTAATGATAGTTAATAATATCTAAAATTTTCGCAACCAAAGTTGTCATTTCAAAAGCTTGTTCTACTTCTGCTGTGCCAAATCTAGCATTTACAAAATGCATCGCGATGGGAACAACTTCTTCTTTAGGCAATTCAATATTTGCGCTTTCTTTCATCCAAGCGATAACTGATTCGGCAAATGCTACTTCTTCCGGATACATATGGCGAATTTCCCATTTTAGCGGATAATCAATTTGAATTCCTTCTTTTACCCGAGTTATTGCGAAATTTATATGATCAGCAAGTGGAATAAGTAAATTATCCGTAATATGCGGGCCAAGTTCCTGCTTACCACTTTTCACCAAATGGCCGCACAGTTGAATAACCTCTAAAGGAACTTCGTCAAAAAAAGCATCCAATTTTCCTTCTGTCGCTTCATCATTCAACACAAATGTTTTTTCTACATTAGTTAAATCAACCGGGTCTCCTGGAAACTTTTGATAACCAATACCTTTTCCCATCAGAATTTTTTCTACTGTCGGATTTTCAATGACTAAAACAACATTATTATTAAAAACTTTTTTTATTATCATCTTTTATTCCTCTTCAATAGTTTAGTTTATATCTAGGAAAGTTAAGTTATGACAGGTTTTCTCCATTTGAAGTAATGACTTTTTGATACCAATAAAAACTTTGCTTTTTAATTCTGCGCATCTCTTTTAAATCAAAGTTTTCTCGGTCAATATATACAAGTCCATAGCGCTTATCCATGCCATTTCGACCACTGACAACATCCATAAAGCTCCACGAACAGTAACCAAGCACAGTTACACCATCATTAAACGCCAATTTCACTTGTTTTATGTGTTCTTTTAAATACATAATTCGGTAATCGTCATTTATTATATCTCCTGCTTCTAGTTTATCATATGCGCCCATTCCATTTTCTGTAATTATTAAAGGCAAGTGATATCGTTCATGCAATTCTCGTAACGTTAAACGTAAGCCAACCGGATCAATTTCCCAGCCCCAATCTGTCGACGTAAGTTGTTGATTTTTTATTACTTGGAAAACGCCAGCCTCGGCTTCTGGTAATAAAGACTCTTTTTGATAACCAATAGGAAATTCTTCTGTTGCCGGAAATGCCTTAACCGCCTCGGAAAAATAATAGTTCACACCAATCATCGTTGGCGGATTTTCTTTCATTAGTTGCATATCTCCCGCTTCTATTTCTGGCACAAAGTCCCGGTCAAGCAAATACTGCCAAAATGGGACACGGTACTCACCATTACAATGTAAATCCAGTAAGTAATTATGTTTAACGAGCATCGCATCTTGACTTGCAAGCACATCTTCTGGATTTGAACTCGCTGGGTGAATCATTGAAAATGAAACTGCTGGCCCGATTTTCCCTGTTATTCCGAGCTCGTGGAATGTTTTAATCGTTGCAGCTGTTGCAAGGCACATGTGATGGTTTGCCTGATATCCAAGTTTCAACTGTTCATGTTTCGTCTTCCCAGTAAGACCCAAACGACTTGGAATCCGCACTACATGATCCTGCTCATTGATCGTCAGCCAATATTTAACACGATCGCCGTATGTTTTAAATAAAAATTCTGCATACGCGCGGTAATCTTCCACACTGTTACGCGATACCCAACCACCATATTCTTCTACTAGCCCTTGCGGATAATCAAAGTGATAAATAGTCACAAGCGGTTCAATTCCATACTTACAAAGTTCATCAATTAAGTCGTTATAAAAATCGACCCCTTTTTGGTTAACGTTTCCCCGTCCAGTTGGAAAAATCCGCGTCCAAGCAATAGAGAAACGATACACTTTAAGGCCTAACTCTGCCATCAAGGCCACGTCTTCTTTCATTCGATGATAATGATCCACCGCAATCGTAAAATCAGTTATTTCCGGGTTTTTCACCATTACATCAATAACAGATAACCCTTTTCCATCTTCCTGCCAAGCACCTTCCACTTGAAAAGAAGACGTCGAAGCTCCCCACAAAAAATCATTTGGGAATGCTTTATTTTTTCTGAATTCCATATGTACATGCCTCCTAGTCTTTTTTTGCACAAAAAAATGACCCGAAACTAGACAAAAGCTCACGAGATTTCTCTCGATAAGTTTCTATCTTATTCCGGGTCATGCCTGATCGAATCAGTAACAATCCTTTAATTAACCATTATGATACAAGATAAAGCGCTTTCTGTCAATGATGATTTTTCTCAACCTGTTTAACTACTTTTTTATTTCATTAATTCGGAAAAGCGACTAAATCATTTTCCACCCCAAAAAAATTATTCCACAGGTTATCCCGTCCTTATACACAAGTTATCCCCAAAAACTATCCACATATCCACAGGTCGATTCTCTATTTTGTGTCCGAACATATATTCTCCACAATATATATGATACCCGATTTTCACTATCCACAGCTTATCCACAAGCAAAACTGTCATCTAAACAGCCTGAATCCAAATCCACCCAAACAATGAAACCCCTTCTCTTGCAATCATCCCCGCCATCCACATTCCCGCGTAAAGTTATTTTCCTTGTCACATATTCAACTTACAAAAACAGAAAATGTGGATAAATGGCTTTCTATCCACATTTTTCTTTTTTGACCTATATTTTCGCAAAAAATGCGTTTTTTTCAAAAATAAATCTGTGTTTATTGATTAAATTATCAAAATTGTTCTTTTCCACAAGATATTCACTGCTTACACACAGGTTATCCACAGAAGTTATCCACATATCCACAAACCGCTCCTATATTTAGTAGCAGAATCCTTGTTCTCTACCATATCTATATCCGAAAAAAATCACTATCCACAAGTTTTCCACAGAAAAAAAGCCACTCTCTTTTTTTAGAGAATGGCTTTTTATTATCATGTCGTTGTTTTTGCTGCTTCTAGTTTAATATCTGTGGATTGTTCTTTACCGTCGCGGTAGTATTTCACTTTGACTTTGTCGCCGATTTTCACATCATTACCATATAGGATTTTACGTAATGTCATCGAGTTTGTTACTTTTTGGCCGTCTAGTTCAACAATAACATCGTATTGTTTCAAGCCCGCTTTAGCTGCCGGGGAACCGGATACTACTTGTTGTACCATTGCGCCGTAATCTACGCTATCAGGTAATTTCAAGATGCTTTTTTGTTGTGTTTCTGGAATTGTATCTACATCACGTAAGGACACACCTAGAGAAGGACGTTCTACTTCGCCTTTTGTTTCTAGTTGTTCGATGATTGGCTCTACCGTATTACTTGGAATTGCAAAGCTAATACCTTCTACGTTTTCCATCGAAATTTTCATTGAATTGATACCGATTACTTGGCCTTCAATGTTAATTAAAGCTCCACCACTGTTACCTGGGTTAATCGCTGCATCTGTTTGGATAACATCTGCTTCCCAGTCTTCTGTTCCATCGCCATTTGTATCAACTGGTACGGCACGGTTTAAACCGGAAATAATACCTTGCGTTACAGAACCGGAAAATTCAGTTCCAAGTGGGCTACCAATTGCAATTGCTGGTTCGCCAAGTTTTAATGAATCAGAATCGCCGAATGCAGCTACTGTGCTGACATTTTTGTCGTCAATTTCAAGGACAGCTAAATCGTTCCATTCATCTGTTCCAAGTAATTTAGCTTCTGATTTTTTACCATTTGTAAATGTTACTTCTAATTTATTTGCATCAGCTACAACGTGATTGTTCGTTACGATGTATGCTTTACCGTTTGCTTTTTTATAAATGACACCGGATCCTGATGAAGCTTCTTGTTCAGAAGAAGTTGTTCCATCAAGCGAAGATGATGATTGGTAATTCAGTACGCTGACTACCGCATCTTGTACTTTATCCACTGCCTTAGTTACGTCTGAAGTTGTATCTACGGAAACTTTTTCTACTTTGGTAGCTTTATTGTTTGAATTGGAAGTTGTATCTGCATTGTCGCCATTATCCCATGCTACGAAGAAAATAATAAGTCCTCCAATGATAACACCAATAAGTGCTGTTAAAAAGTAGCCAATAAAGTGTTTGCCACGTTTTGGTGGTTCCCCGTTGCCGTTACCACTTCCGCCGCCGTTATTCACTCTATTAGGTGGGACTGCGCCGCCTCCAGTTGTACTTGTTCGTCTTGGTCCTGGAGCTGGTCTAGCAGGTTCTGGTTCTTTGTTACTTGCTTCTTCAAAAAATGCATTTGTAGAACTTGCCTCGGCTGCATCTTCTGTTGCTCCGGCAAATTTCTCGCCCTCTGGGGTCACGCCTTCTACAATAGGGGTTTCTTGGACTGGTTGCGAGTTCTCCGGTGTATGTAAAGTCTCCTCGACCTCTCTTTTTGGCGTGCTTTCGTTCTCGCTGTTTTCATTTAAATTCTTTTCTTTCTCGTCCATGTCTTCCTTCCTCTCTGCAAATTTCGCATTTATATACTTCCATAGTAAACGCCAAATATGAAAAAACGATGAAAAAGCTTTAAAAAAATGGTGAAACTTAAATCGTAAAGATAGATGTAGCGTTATCAGGGTCGGTATCAAAGATTTCTACTTTGCCGCCAACATCAATTCCTTCTGAAATAAGTGTTTGAGTTACGCTCATTCTCGCTAGTTCTTTCATATTATTGTCTTTACTAAGGTGGCCTAAATAAATTCGTTTCGTTTGGTCGGTAATTACTTCGCTCATTGCTATTGCTGCATCTTCATTGCTCACGTGTCCTTCATCGCCAAGAATTCTGCGCTTGACATTCCACGGATAGCGTCCCATTCGAAGCATTTCTACATCATGATTACTTTCAAAAAGATACGCATCAGCCCCCGCAATATGACCTTTCATCCGGTCGCTTACATATCCCGTGTCGGTTATCATTACAAATTTTTTATTCCCTTTATGAAATATGTAAAACATCGGCTCAATCGCATCATGAGATACACCAAAGGATTCTACTTGCATACTGCCGAAAGATTTTACTGTTTCCATATCAAATTGGAACTTTTGATCAGAAGAAACTTCGCCAATCATATTATCCATTGCTTTCCAAGTTTTAGCATTCGCGTAAATAGGAAGCTTGTATTTACGAGCAAGCACACCTAGCCCTTTAATATGATCTGAGTGTTCATGGGTAATTAAAATAGCGTCTAAATCATTCATATCACGGCCAACTTGCGCGAATAGCCCTTCCATTTTCTTACCGCTCAAGCCACAATCAATCAGAATTTTTTGGTCTCCTGTTTCGACCAGTGTGGCATTACCTGAACTTCCGCTGGCTAATATACTAAATCGGATTTGATCCGTGTCTTTTTCGGTTAAAATTTTATTTGCGAACATTTTTTTATCCCCCTAAAGGCTTATATATCTTTCATTGTAACGCTAATCCGGCAAAATTGCATGCCCCATCGTTTGAAAAAGCCAACCTAATTTTTCATGATAATTAGGTTGACTCTTCTTTTATTTCGCTTTTTGGCGACTTGATAATTCTGTGCCTGGTTCGGTTGTTGATTTATTTTCTGATTGGTTAATTACTTGTTCGTCTTTGGCATTAACGAGGACATAATTCGTTTCGCCGGAATGTTTTACTTCAAAGCACCAAACCGGGAAGTAAACATTTCCAGACGGCAGCTGTACGGTTGTGTAGTAGCCGAATGTTGCAGAAACCACGTCGCTATCTTGCTTCAACTCGCCGTGCTGATAAACCGCTTCTAATGCATCTGTTGCGGACATTAAATTGGTCTTATCTTTTAAATCATCTTGCTTAGACATCCACGTTTGCTCATAGGAAATTACGCGATCATCGCGGTCTAAATAGAAAGTGATCTGGCCCGCTTCATCAAAAAGGACCATATTATTATTGATTAATTGGTTAAAAGTCAGCGTCCGGGCATCTTTGTCATAATTCCAAAATTGATAGGACTCTCCGCGATAAACGCCAGACTCCATAAATTTTTGGAATTCCGGATTGTTGCCTTTTTTGCCAGCTTTTACTGGATTTTGTAAGACGGAATAAATTTGTTTGTTGTTGTCTTTCAGTGTAATTGCTTGTCCAGTCAGCTCACTAACATCTTTTGGTGTAAAAGCAGCTCGTTCTGTTGTAAAAATGGAGCCGCTCGTTGGTTTCGTTGATAAGTCAGGATGGGAAATATTATCTGCTTTTAAGCGTTCTTCTAGCGTTTCATTTCCTAGTGTATCCGGATCATCCGATAGTTGTTTATTGAAAAATATGACTGCTAAAAAGACATTTAAAATCAGGAGTGTCACAATAAAAATCATTTGAGTTTTACGCCAATCCATTTTTATTCACCCGCCTTTGCTGCATCTGCTTGGAAGATAAACCATTTGTCATGATACTTGTATAACCATGTTGGTTCTAAAGTGACAAGCCGGTTCATACCTGAAGATTCGCTTCTCGTCATATGGTACCCAGGAACGATATCTTCAACTTCTTCTGCATTTACATTAGGGTTTTGAGCAAGGGCACTATAAACAGAATAAGACGACTGCAGCGTTACTTCTTTTTTCTCTCCCGGAACATCTGTATCTAGTCGGAAGAACGGTCTCATGTATTTATAAACTGCTTCCAGCCCCTCTGTTACGGAAATATCAGCCATGCCATTTTCATTATAAACTTGTAAATTATCAATGAATAAACTGAAATTGGTTGTCGCGCTTTCGCCTGCATAACCCGTGAAATAATATGCCCCGTCGCCAGTCCAGCCAGCATGGTCATTCACAAAGTTAAAGCTGTCTTGAATTAGTCCCGCACGTTTCACACTGCTAAGATCTTCTGGATTTGTTCGCTCTTGTGACGGATTAACATATTCCAATACTTTATTATCTGTGTCCATTTCGATAACACTTGAACCATCCGTATACGTATTTCCTTCACTTTTCACTGTACCAGAATCTTGGAATAATGCGGACGTGAATAAATTAATTTCAAGTGAGTCAATAATATATTTTTTACGATCTAGTTTTGTTTTTTCCGTGCTTAAGAACAGATTGCGTTTGTTAGAAAGCAGCTTGTCGTTTTGCGTCAGCTTACCTTCATTCTTTTTAACAATTTTTTCGATTTTATCAATGTCTTTATTTTGCAATGAGCTTTGGTAAATGTTCTCTTGATCGTCATTTGCGAAATACACCGAATGTAGGCCAGTGTCTGTATTATTAATATCAAACACAATCCGGTTAAAGAAAGCAGATTCAAGCCCTTCTCCTTCTACTTGGAAAATTTGCGCGAAAATAGAGAACGGAATATCATTTGGGAAAATTATCTCGATAGTGCCATTTTTATGGATTAATTTCTCGTAATCTTCACTGCTTTTTTTGTTAGCTAAAACTACTTCTGAGAAACTGAATGCTTTTCCTTGAGCCATTAATTCGTTTAATAAGTCTGCGTCTAAACTTTGGTAATTATTGTCGTTTGAATTGACAGCTAATTTGTATGGTTTGAATACTTGTGAAGTCGTCATTGTTTTATCAATCGTTGTTTTTTCGATTTCTTTGACATTGATGGCTTCGTAGTCAGGTTGTCCCTTCCAAATAAAGTAGCTTAGGACGATGCTGAGTACGACTAAAATGGTTAGTACAAATGAGCGAAATCCTGTTTTTTTCATCATTCCCAATCATCCTCCGGTAAGTCACTATATGGCAGGGTGAATTTAATTATGGTTCCTTTGTTCTTATTGCGTTCGGCCCAAATTCGACCGCCATGTGCTTCGATAACTTCTCGAGCAATGGCAAGCCCTAACCCTGTTCCTCCCATTTCCCGCGAACGAGCTTTGTCTACGCGGAAGAATCGGTCGAATACATTTGCTAAATCTTCGTCTGGTACGCCTAAACCTTCATCGGCAATGCTGACTTCAATTTCATCTTCAAATTTTTTCAGATAGAACGAAATGCGGCCGCCATCTGGTGAATATTTATTGGCGTTAGAAATAATATTATCGAGCACTTGCATTACTTTATCTTCATCGATTTCGATAATGACTGGTTCTCTTGGAATATGACGTTTGAACATGATTGTTTCTTTTTTCATCATTTCAAAACGGTCAATAATATGGTTAAAGAAGTCCGTAAAGTTCACGAAACTTTTTTCTAGTTGTTCCCTACCGCCGTCCATTCTGGAAAGTTTAAGAAGGTCGTTAACAAGGCGAATCATTCGTTCGGTTTCGTTTTGCGTTACTTCAAGGAAGCGTGGGGCAATTTCTTTGTCTTCCCATGCGCCGTCGCTTAATGCTTCTAAATAACTGTGCATACTTGTAAGTGGCGTTCTTAATTCGTGCGATACGTTGGATACAAAGTCGCGGCGTTCTTGGTCGACTTTTTCTTGATCGGTAATATCGTGAAGTACCGCGATTACGCCATTATTAAAGCCTGTTTCTCTTTGAATAACGGAGAAATTGGCACGAAGAACATATGGTTTGTCAAAAGTACTGCGGTCCATCGTTAACGAACCATCCACTTCCATTAAATCTTCAAATTGGTATGTGTCTCCAATGTCTAAAACATCAATAATAGAACGACCATTAGCACTTTCATGTTTCACGCGGAGCATTTTTTCAGCTGGCGTATTAATAAGAATTACTTTACCGCGGCGGTCTGTTGCGATTACGCCATCAGTCATATACGCGAGTACCGAGGAAAGCTTGCGGCGTTCCCCTTCTGTCATCGCTTGGGCTTCTTGGACTCGTTTTGTTAACGTGTTGAAAGAATCCGCTAATTCACCAATCTCATCGACGCCGTATACTTTTACTTTGCGGCTATAATTCCCTCTTGCCATCGCATAGGCTTGGCGTTTCATTTCAACAATTGGCTTGGTGATGGTTCTTGATAGCAAGATTCCGAGTACCGCAGTAATAATCATCGCGATTAACGTACCGGTGATGAAAATATTGGTGATATCATCGACTTGTTTATAGACACTTTCAATATCGGCGACAAGATAAATAGCCCCTATCACTTTTCCTTTGTTTTTGATGGAGGATACGTTCACCCAGACACGGTTATTTTTATTCGATTCGTCTTTATAGATTTTGTCCTCAGAAGTTGTTCCAAGTGACAGCGTTCGTTTTACAAGGGGATCGTTGCTTTTTTGGCCAACAATACCTTGGTTATTTAAATTCGATGTGCCGAGAATTTTTCCTTTGTCATCCACTATTCTTACTTCGATTAAATTGCTACTTGCACGCGAAAAGTCGACTAAGAGTTCTCTAATATCATTTTGTAATTTCACTGAGTTATCACTGTTTTTAATGATTTCTTCTCTAGCGTTATAATCCAGCAAAGTAATACTATTTGTAATAGAATCTTGAAAGTTTTTCTCCAGTTGTCCTTCCAGCTCACGGACAAAATATGCGCCGATTACTTGCATTGCAACGATAATTAGTAGCAAATACATAATAACTAACTTAAATTGTACGGACTGAAAAAATCTCATTTTATGCATAAGTCGTTCTACTCCTATTCGGGGTAATATATTTAAATTAGTATACCATATGTTGCGGGGTAGACGTATTGTTTTTCCTATTAATTGGGTCGATTTGTTTATAAAAATAACGAGGAACTATGCGGATATACCCAAAAAAAGTGGTCAACCAAGTTTTTTCAGTTTGGCGACCACTTCTCATTATTTATTCTTGTTCTGGATTGCGTAAATAATAGCCGACTCCGCGTCTTGTTACTAACCACGCTGGGTGACTTGGGTTATCTTCAATTTTTTCACGTAAACGACGAACGGTAACGTCAACTGTACGAACGTCTCCGAAGTAATCATAGCCCCAAACTGTTTGAAGTAAATGTTCACGTGTCATTACTTGTCCCATATGTTTTGCTAAATAGTGCAGTAATTCGAATTCACGATGCGTAAGTTCGATTGTTTCTCCACGTTTAGAAGCAACATATGCGTCTGGATGGATGATTAACGAGCCAATTTCTAGTTCGCTGTTTTCTTCTTCCTCGGCTGCGCTTGAGCTTACTTGGCTGTGACGGCGCAAGTTGGCTTTCACACGAGCAATTAATTCGCGGTTACTAAATGGTTTCGTTACATAATCATCGGCACCAAGTTCTAGTCCGATAACCTTATCAATTTCGGAATCTTTCGCTGTTACCATAATTATTGGCATATCATATTTTTTACGAACTTCACGACATACCTCGATACCATCACGACCTGGAAGCATAATATCGAGTAAAATCAAATCTGGCTGAACTTCTTCTACAAGTTCTAACGCTTCATCGCCATCATAGGCGCAGTATACATCAAAGCCTTCTTTATTTAGATTAAACTTAACTATATCCGCAATCGGTTTTTCGTCATCTACTACAAGAATTTTCTTTTCTGCCATTTTTTTACAGTCCTCTCATTCCTGGATTTCGCCGGCTTTAACCGGGACAGATATTTTTTATTTAATGCGTAAAAATCTCACTAAACACTTTAAATTCTGGCCTGCCTTCATAAAACAACATGCTAAGAATAGACTTACTAATCAATTATAACACATACAAGTAATTATCTGAATTATTACAAGCGATTTCCTTTTAAAATTGGATATCCGCTTACTTTTGAGCCACTTTATCAAACAAATGTAGTTTGGCAATCCGCGAAACTGCTTCTTCCAAACGATCTTCATCCATTAAAAGGCCAACCCGCACATATCCTTCGCCAAACTCACCGAAGCCACTGCCATCCGCAACCGCGACACTCACCTTTTCTAAAAGATAATCCGCAAATTCACTACTGGTAAAATCTTCCGGCACCGGCATCCAAGCAAAAAACGAGCCCGCTGGAGCAACTGCTTTCCAGCCAATCTCATTACAAGCGGAAATAAACGCATTTCTACGGCTTTCATAGCGTGCAGTCAATTCTCTTACACACGTCTGATCCCCTGTTATCGCCTCAATCGCAGCATCTTGAATTCCTGGAAAGAGACTAACATACATATGGTCTTGAATCAGATTGATTGCCTCAATGACTTCACTATTTCCGACTGCAAAACCAACGCGCCAGCCCGCCATATTATACGTTTTTGAAAGTGTATATAGTTCAATCCCAACTTCTTTCGCGCCGTTCGTTTCTAAAAAACTAATTGGCTTCTCGCCGTCAAACCCGATTCCTCCGTAAGCAAAATCATGCGCAACAACGATATTATGCTCCTTGGCAAAAGCAACTGTTTCTTCAAAGAAATCGGCCGTTGCAACTGCGCCAGTTGGATTATTAGGATAATTTAAATACATTAATTCGGCTTTTTTAGCTATATCTTCTGGAATTTTAGTGAAATCCGGTAAAAAATTATTTGCGGCAATTAGCGGCATTTTTTCAAATTGAACTTCGCCTAGAACTACGCCGGACAAATAATCGGGATAACCTGGGTCCGGTAGAAGCATGACATCGCCCGGGTCCATTAAACACATCGGTAGCTCTACTAAGCCAGTTTTTGTGCCGAATAAAATCGCGACTTCTGTATTTGGATCAATTGTTACATTATATTCACGCGCATAAAAATCAGCGGCGGCTTGTTTTAGCTCATGCTTTCCGCGAAACAAAGAATATTTGTGGTTAAGTGGTTTTTCTGAAGCTGTTTTCATCGCTTCCACAATGTGTTTGGGTGTTGGCTGGTCTGGATTTCCTTGACCTAAGTTAATAACATCATGACCTTCTGCCACCTTTTTTCCAACTTTTTCTACAAGGCTAGAAAAAAACTGATCTGGTAAATTTTGCAAGCGTTTGGAAATTTTCATATGACACCCGTCCTTTTTAAGTTTCATTGATTAAAATAGTAAAGTTTTCTGAAGTATTTGTCCAGTACGATTTTTTTAAAACTTAAAAAAGCATTGACAAATTAAGCTAATATGCGTATATTTTTAACTAACAGGTTTTTCTAAAATATTTTCTCTTATCGAGAGCGGCAGAGGGACTGGCCCGATGAAGCCCGGCAACCTAACTTTATTTAAGCGTAAAGTGAAGGTGCTAATTCCAGCAAAATGGTGTATTCCGTTTTGGTAGATAAGAGGAGCTGGATATGTTCGACTTTCCACTTCTCTATTCTAAAATAGAGAAGTTTTTTTATTGTTTTCATGAATAAATCTGGATAATCACACAACATACTAGGGAGGAAAAAAGATGAGAAAATTAACAAAAGGGTTAGGAATTTTACTTGCATCAAGCCTTGTTTTAGGATTAGCAGCGTGCGGAGGCGGTAGTGATGATAAAGCCTTGAGCACAGAAAAAATCACAATCGGAACAACAGCAGGACCTCACCAACAAATCGCTGAGGAAGTTCAAAAATTAGCGAAAAAAGACGGTCTTGAAATCAAAATCAAAACATTTGATGACTATAATACACCAAATACAGCTTTAAACGATGGTGATTTGGATGCGAATAACTACCAAACAATCCCATTTTTAGAGCAACAAAAGAAAGATAAAGGCTACAAATTAGATGTTGCTTTTAAAACAGTAGCATTCCCAATGGGTATTTACTCCAACGATATTAAAGACTTAAAAAATCTTAAAAAAGGCGACAAAATTGCCGTTCCAAACGATCCAAGTAACGAATACCGTGGTTTAAAACTATTTGAAGATGCTGGCATTATTAAATTAAAAGATGGCGTGGAAGAAAAAGCAACGAAAAAAGACATTGCTGAAAACCCACTTGACCTTGAAATCGTTGAACTAGAAGCTTCTCAAATCCCTGCACAATTAGATGAAGTTGCAGCCGCAGCTATCAATACTAACTTTGCAATGGGCGCTGGACTTTCTATTAATAAAGATGCCATTTACCACGAACCTACAAAAGACAATCCATATCCAAACGTTTTTGTCGTTCGTAGTGCCAACAAAGACGATGAAGTCGTAAAAACATTAGAAAAATATTACCATTCAGATGAAGTAAAAGCATTTATTGAAAAAGAATTTAATGGGTCTGTAGTACCTGCATTCTAGGGAGTTGTTTTATTTTGATCGAATTACATCAAGTTTCAAAATCATTTAATGTAAATGGAAAAACCGTAGAAGCCGTCAAAAATGTTTCTATTACAGTCGAAAAAGGAGAAATTTTCGGTGTCGTTGGTTACAGTGGCGCCGGGAAAAGTACCCTTGTTCGTTGCATCAACTTGCTTGAACGTCCAGATGCTGGCCAAGTTGTGATTGATGGGAAGAACTTATCTACCCTATCAAGCAAAGAACTTCGTGTCGCACGCCGGAAAATTGGTATGATTTTCCAAGGATATAACTTACTAAAAACCGCAACTGTCTATGATAACATTGCCAAACCATTAAAATTAGAAGGCGTTCCAAAAGACGAAATCGAAACACGTGTGAATAAATACTTGTCGATCGTTGGCCTAGAGGATAAACGAAACAACTATCCAAGCCAACTTTCTGGCGGTCAAAAACAACGTGTTGCGATTGCTCGTGCTCTTGCGCATGAACCAGAAATTCTGCTGAGCGATGAAGCAACAAGCGCCTTGGACCCTGAAACAACAGAAGCAATTTTGCAACTGTTACTTAAAATTAATGCGGAACTCGGCATTACGATTTTCTTAATTACACATGAACTTGATGTCATTCAACGTATTTGTGAC
Organism: Listeria marthii; assembly: GCF_014227425.1. Taxonomy (NCBI): domain Bacteria; kingdom Bacillati; phylum Bacillota; class Bacilli; order Caryophanales; family Listeriaceae; genus Listeria; species Listeria marthii. The sequence continues at coordinate 74,674 of NZ_JAASWB010000005.1, read as the reverse complement.
CGGGTCGCTGTAATGGAAAATGGACATTTAGTGGAGCAAGGTACTGTTCTTGATATTTTCACGAAAGCGAAACACGCGACAACCAAGCGTTTTGTTGGATCGGAAGCTAGTTTCGATATCCCACAAGATTTGCTTGAAAAATACATCGCAACTGGTAAATTGGTCTCCCTTCATTTTATTGGAGACGAAGCGGATGAACCTGCACTTGCTCTTGTATCGCGCAAATTCGACGTTTTGCCAAGCATTTTAGCTGGCGGAATTGATCATTTGAAAAACGGAACACTTGGAAAACTGCTTGTTCATTTAAAAGGTGACGAAGCGGAATATAGTAAAGCAATTGCTTATTTGAAAGAATCTGGGGTCGTTGTTGAGGAGGTCGAGTTACTATGAGTTTGTTTTTTGAAGAATGGGGACCGATACTTTGGCAAGGATTTCTAGAAACACTGACGATGACTGGAATTACACTTGTGATTTCACTCGCGATTGGTTTGCCACTTGGCGTATTTTTAACATTAACGCGTAAAGGTGGTCAATCGGAAAATCGGATTGCATATAGTATTTTAAACTGGGTCATTAATATTTTACGTTCGTTGCCGTTTATCATTTTGTTATTCTTAATGATTCCGGTAACACGTTTTGTTGTTGGGACTACTATTGGGATTCAAGGTGTTATCATGCCGCTTGTTGTATTTACGGCACCTTACATCGCCCGTTTAATGGAGTCCGCCCTGTTGGAAGTTGACCGCGGAGTTGTTGAAGCCTACCAAGCAATGGGAATTTCTACACCAAAAATCATTTGGAGTGTCGTTATTCGCGAAGCTCGGTCTGGTATCGTTCTTGGTTTAACTATTGCTACAATCGGGCTAATCGGCGCAACTGCGATGGCTGGACTTGTTGGTGCTGGCGGACTCGGTACAATTGCTTACCAATATGGTTTCCAACGTTTTGAGCCGACTGTAATGTATACAACCATCATCATTTTAATTATCATGGTTCAAGCACTACAATCATTCGGAAACTTCTTATCTAGACGTCTAAAAAAAGATTAATTCACTACTTAGAGCTTGGTGCGCAGTGTTCCAGTATGGACTCGTCACCAAGCTTGTGTTATTTTTAAAAGAAAAAGGGAGCGAAGAACATGTGGAAGTTGGCATTATGTCAAACCGATGTAGCTTTTAAATATCCAGACGCAAACTATGCGCGGATTGAAAAAGCTATAGTCGAAGCTGCAAAAAATGGGGCCGATATCGCAGTTTTACCAGAAATGTGGAATACGGGTTATGCTTTAAATGAATTAGCTGGAGTTGCTGATTTAAATGGGGAAAGAACAAAAGAATTTTTAGCTAACCTTTCTGAAAAACACCAAATCGCTATTATCGGTGGCTCGGTTTCTGTCTCAGAAGGAAACAAATTTTCAAATACAATGTACGCTTTTGATAAGTATGGTGGACTACTTTCTTCATATAAAAAGGTTCACTTATTTCAGCTTATGAATGAGCATTTATATTTAGAAGCCGGAAATGATAAAAATTTATTTCGCTTAGATGGCGTTTCTTGCGCCGGTTTCATCTGTTACGATATTAGATTCCCAGAATGGATCCGCAAGCATACTTCAGAAGGCTCAGAAGTCATCTTTGTTTCTGCACAATGGCCAGCCGAGCGTGTTACTCAGTGGGAACAACTTCTCATTGCGCGCGCGATTGAAAACCAAGCTTTCGTCGTTGCTGTCAATCGAGTTGGCGATGATCCGAATAATCATTTTAACGGTCATTCACTTGTAATCGATCCACTTGGAAACATTGTCGCTCATGGCGGTGAAGCAGAAGGAAATATTTACGCGGAAATCGACTTGAATCTTGTTGCAGAAACGCGAGGAATTATCCCTGTGTTCACCGACAGACGCCCAGAACTTTACTAAATACGAAAAGAGACAAAATACTATTTTTGTCTCTTTTCTCATTAAATGTACATATTATCTACAAAAAATCGGCAATTTGGTCTAATTTAGGTGAATTTATTTTTGTTAATTTTGATATTATGTATTATAGTTAACGAAACAAGTAAAGGAGCTGCTAATTATGGATGCACTATTTAATTATAAAGAGTTTGTGCGACTTTCTCACGAAGGCAATATTAAATACGAAAAGTTAAAAATTCCAAAACATACAGAATTAGTGGATACCTCGACACAACGAAATAATCATGTCTATTTAATTGTTGAAGGCTTCGTTTCTATTTCGATGAATCCGCAATTAAATACTATTTATACAGTCTTAGGCAAAGGTTCTTTTGTCAATTACTACAGTCTATTCCAAGGAAACGTAGACGACTTTCTGTTTACAACCATCTCACCATGTACTATTTACAAATATTCTTTCAAAGATTTAGAGTATTTCCTTTCCATGTTCCCAGAGAATTTCGGTTTTCAGTTTTTCATTATGCGCGACTTGGCTCGACATGCGTTCTTCAAAAGCCTTTTCGCGGAGACCAGTTCTTCCGACAAATTGGAGCTCTCCTTTGCTAATGTCGCTAAGTTACACGGAACCCCCTATGAAAAAGATAGTGTTATCCTCCCAAGAGAAATGCGAACCAGCACCATCGCAGCCTACAGCAACCTATCAAAAAGCAGTTTTTACAAGCAATTGGCACTTTTGAAAGAACAAGGAAAGATTTGGAAAAAGGATAAAGAATGGGTTGTTAAGAGTAAGGAATTGTATGATTATGTGAAAGATAGACAATTTGTTGATTAAAAAATGCCACCCTGTTTTGAATTGTAATCAGGAATTAGCTGTTTAGTTTTTATTTTATATTTATAGAGGAGTAAAAAACGTTGTATAAGCTAGGAGACATTGAAGTTAATGTAGAAAAATATAGAGCGGAATTTGCCAAAAAACACTATTTACCTTTTATGAAGGAACTAATGAATATGTCGGGGTGCACGCTATTAGAGGCACGCGACTTTATTGACAAAGTAATAGCTGAGGAACAAATCGAAGTTAATTCTATGTCAAAAGAAATACAAGATTACTGCTTGGTTGAACTTCAAGAGGATGAATAGTATTCGTGACCGTGTTTATAATATAGTACGCCCCAAAAGTTAGATTTTGGAGCGCACTATATTTTTTTATTTCTTTTTCAAACCAAAATTCGGCGGATAGTTTTTATTCGGATCAATATTATCAGCATTTTTATATCGTTCATCAAGGTTGATATCTTTCCCCGTAATCCATGCGTATAAATTACAAATAACAACAGGTAGCGCACCTAAAAATATACTAGGTGACACAAGGCACGCGACAAACACACCAACTAGCGCTCCACCACGCAAGCCTTCATGCATTACGCCGCCCCACAAATCGCTTAGCATCACGCCTACAACAATTCCCGCATATATGTTCAGTATGATGCCAACCGCAGGAATGATGAAAAAACCTTTTGTATCCATTTTATCCTTCTTAAAAACAAAATAAAAAGTGCATGATAATACCACCATAATACTCGTAGCAATGGAAAAACATAAAAATAAATAATTACTATCAAGTAAAGTAATAGAAGCAATCCACACAAAAAATATCGCTGAAATTGCTATTAGACATGGTATCAAATGAAAATAAATACTATACTCTAATCCATATTTCCAAGGTTTTTTCGCGCGGAAGATGTACTCGATTCTTAGTAACATCCATACGCAAATTGTAAGGAAGACAGCGATTCTTATATTATTAATCAACTCGACTGATTCTGGAATGGTTATCTTATCTGGGTTGGGGATTGTATAAGTTAACAGCGTAAAAACCGCCGCCACAACAATCATTCCAAATACAAGCCACTTAAACCCTTTCATCGGGAATAAAAATGTCCGCTGATTTTTTTCATCTGTAGTAAAATTTCCGTTAATAGTTAACACTTCCGTTCTGTGGTTTTCGAAGGGGTTTTTCGTTTTAATTATATTTCTTTATGATGGTAATGTAAAATTGGTGTTAGAGCAACAAAATACTTTTTTCTGATGCAATGATTTTTTTGCTATGAAGAATTATTTGTTGTGCGATCCGTGGAATGCTAATCATAGCGAGGATAACTATGCTTCTATACTTGATTATTCCTAAAATTATTAGAATAACAATCTGCTAATTTCTCACACTCATATTATAGTTTTAATTTAAAAGCACCTTTATTAAACTAACTATAATAACAATAAATTAAATGATGATAATATTTTTTATTTATACAAAAAGTATTTTCTATTTTAACTTCCTTTTTAAATCCCATTATTAGCAATAATAAACGTAATACAAATTCCCTGTTCAAACATTCTGTCACAATAGTAGATTCTTTACGTTTCTGTAAAATATTAAATATTTTTTTGTAATTCATTATTAATGGAAATATTTTCTTTACATAAAATTCAACTTCTATATAACTTTCAAATTGATGATATTTTATTGATGCATAACATTTATTCGAAGAAGTATTAAAATTTTTATTTTTATTACGATAATCTTTTTTTATTGCACTTGCTACTAAGAAATCATTCATTTTACTTCATCTCCATTATTATTTGCTAAAAAACAATTTCTACCTAAATGCAATCCAATATTCATACCTGGAAAGAAAATAGAAGAAATCATTAAGATGATTCCAAATATATTGAATTCAATGAGTTGTCGCCTACTGTTAAAATCATGAATTAATAAAAAACTGACTAAAGAAACTGTTAATGTTAAAATCATTACTAATATATAGTTAGAAAATAACGAACTAAGAATAATCGATACAAAATACACCATAAGATATCTCCAAATCGTTTCTTCATATATAGCAGTTACTAAATTACTCCACGTGATTCTCAAGAAATTCCTTTCTTTAATAACAAAATTCTTAAAAAAAATCTTACTAAAAACTATCATTATATACTGAGATGTAATTATTCCAAATATGAAATAGATAATAAACTCATACTTAAATATACTAGACCACTGTATTTGAGGCATATAGTATAAAATTAATAAAACAAATAAAATATCAGCTATTCTATATTTTCTAATGGAATATAAAAATATAGCTAAAATTGTTATAAAAACTACTATTATACTCATAGAATCACCAATTATTGTAAATTTTTCCATTCTTCTCTATTTATATCAAAAAAACTTATTCCAACATTGCTTCCATTTATATTTTTAATATGTTTTATGTGACCACAATAATTAATTTTGAATGCTTTCATACAATTTAACATTGAAATATTATTATCATAAATTTGGATTACAATCTTAGAAGCAACATGTTCAAGAAATAAATACTCAATTAAATTCATTATTACTAAATTATTATCCTTTCTATATTTTTCATCTAAATATATTATTGGATAAGCTATATTATTTATTGGACTTTTTTTAAAGTTAAAAAAAGAGATCCCTATATTAACAGTATCCTTTTTCAATACATATACTTCATCATAATTAATTAAAGGTAAATCAGATATATAATTTCTATATGTGTCAGCTTCTAAGCAATATAAAACAAACTCTTTTTCTGAAACGTTTTTTGGTTTTTCTATTAAATATCCCATGTTATTACTGTTTCTCCATTTGAATAAATTTGTTGAATCTCGTATTAATTTTACTTTGTTCTCGGACTTTACACTCTTCATTTTTTTCAAGCGATATAAGAGGACAGTTGTCCAATATACAATTAACTAGATATGGACACTCGTCACATTCGTTTGGTATTACTAAAGAATGCCAATCACTAATGGTCTTTTCGTTCTCTTTTAAATTTCCTTCTAAATCAATCTTTCCAACAAAATTAACTTTAGACATTCCTTTTGAATTGATAACAGCTTTACCTGTAAAATGATGACATTTATAAACTTTCAAATCTGGAGTTATAGAAAATCCTTGCTGTCTAATTGCATAACATGTTCGTTCTGAAAAAGACCGATTCATGAAAGAATTTGTATTATCGATTAAAATCTCATCATCACTTAATAGCTCATTCTTAATAGCATTGATTTTTTCCCCCCCCCAATCTTTAATAGGGTATTGAAAATAAGAAAATCTTCTATCATTTTCAAAATGAATCTTAAACTCTTCAAAAAAACTTTTATGCACATTATTTCTATATACATTATTTCGAATACCTATTCGAAAGAAAGCCTTGCTTGGATTATAACTAATTTGCTTCAAATTATTAATAATTCGCTCATAAGAGCCTTTTCCATTTTTTAATTTTCGAAGAGAATCATGATCCTCTTTGTTACCATCTATAGTTACTTGAAAGAATTTAATTCCTGAATTAACTAATTGAAAAAAGAGTTTTTCAGTTAAATTGAATCCATTACTTGTTAGATTCCCCATGTAACTAACTCCAGCCTCTTTACATATTTTACTAATCTGGTTTGATAGATTAAGCAATCTCTTTGATACAATTAAAGGTTCTCCACCAAACCAACTTATTGACAAATTTTTATAGTTTTTTATATTCCGTTTTATGAAAAGTAAAAAACTATGTTCAAACTCATCATCAATATATTGAATTTCATAATCCTGATAACAATATGAACAGGTAAAGTTACAATTAGTAGTTACTAAAACAGTAATTCTTAATTCTTGGGAAAATACAAATTTATTTAATCTATACTGAAATTTTCTAGCATCATCTAAATCTTCCAAAATCAACATGTCATTGTCGAATAAAAGATTAAACTGTTTCGAATTTATTTGGGCCTCATTTTCGATAATGTTATTAAAATCTTCATTATTAATAGACTGTATATTATCAGAAATTGAGTTATAAATAATTATTCTACTCTCTTCTTCTTTATAAAAATTATATTTAGATAACATAATCATTCAACTCCTTAAAATCAAATAAAATTCATTTACTGATATATCATTTTTAACTGTCAAAAAATCATCTGCTAATTGAATGTTAAATTCTTTTTCCACCATGGTTATTAGTTGAATTATACTAAGTGAATCTAAACATAAATCCTTTATAATCATCTCTTCTCCTGTTTTAATTTTAACAATTGTCAATTCCTGAATAATTTTATAAAATTTTTTCTTTGTAAACAGAATCATTTAAGAAATACCTTCTTCCCTTGATACGATAGAGAAAGCTCCTTTACGAACTTGATTTTCTTTGGTAGTTCCGATTCATTCAGAACTACTTTTATCTGCTTAATGGTTTCTTCTTCAGTTAAATTAGATATAATTTCTACTCCTAAAGAGTGCCCTTGCAAACTTTTAAATCTATATACATTAACATCATCGATTCCTTTAATATTTAAAATTTTTTCTTTTATGGCATTTAAATAAATCTTTTTTCCAGATGACTTAATCATATTATCCATTCTATCAATTACAAAAAGATAATTGTCTTTTATATAGCCAATATCGCCTGTTCCTACCCAAGCTTTTTTATTATAAGAATAAAATTGAATTTCACCATAAGATTGATTATTATTGGTTTTAACTATTCTTACATCTTTTTCTGATGTTATCTTTCCTGTCGATCCCATAGGTAATTCCAATATGTTTCCCATGGCTAAGATTCTACCAGCTTCAGTAAGACTATAACCAATAATAATTTCTGATTCACTATAGTGCAGTGAAATTTTTTTTATTATTTCGAAATCAATTGGTTCCCCACCCAATAAAATTGCTTTCGTGTTTTTAAAAAAAAACGGAGATTTTTTATGTATAATTGAAAATAAACTAGGTGTCATTAATGAAAAATCAAAAGATAATTTATCATAATCAGATAAATAGTCCAATCCATTAGTATAAAATATTGTTCCAGAGTGCATAAGAGTTGGCAATATTTGAAAAAACATTGCAGCTATGGAAGAAAATGGAAAAAGTACTAGTTCATTTATCCCAATCCTAACATTAGAGATGTTTGCTAAATAAAGACAATTTTCAACAACAGCTTCATTACTATACATAACAAGCTTGGGTTCACCCGTTGAGCCTGATGTAAAGAGACCAAATAAATCTTCATTATCTTTCTGTAACTCTTTCGAAATAACTTCCCAATTATTAATTTGTACATTAGAGTTTACTAATACTGGCTTCTTTTCGCATAATATAGCTGCGAAGAACTTCACAATTGCTTTGATAGGACTATTCTCAGTAATTACAATATAATTTTTTTTATAAACTTTAAATTTTTCTGACTGCAGCCTAATATTCTTCTTGAGTGAATCATAATTAATCTTTTCATTACCAAAAACTATAGCTATATCTCCTTTTGTGGAGTTTTCAAAAATAAAGTCATAAAAGTTCATATTAATTATCTCCTTTTAAAAAGTATCAAAACTACCAACTGCTTTTTCTTTTTTTAGTGCGTGATTAAAGAAAATGAGCCCTACAATAAGCCAAATTGCATTAGTAAATAGATTTATGCCTAAGAGACTTAGATCAACATTTCCAGAAACATACAATTTGCTAGTAAAGTCCACTCCAGAAGTAAATGGTATAATATAAATAATTTTCGGTAGACCTACAATCAATGTATTGGAAAAAATTATTAATGCCCCAGCAAACAAGTTAACAAAATTCCCTAAATTCTTCTCCTTAACCGCAAAACCACCGAATACCAATCCCATTCCAAACATTCCTACAACAGATGGTAAGAGTATAATAACCGACAGAAATATGAAAGGTACTTGCGACCAATTTATTTTGTCCGCGCATATAGAAATGATTACAACAACAAAAAGAATTAAAATCGTTTCTAAAATACTGACTAAAAGTAGCAAAAATGACTGTACAGAATATGGTAATATACTTTGAACTTTTGGTTCTAATAAGCCAACTTTAGCATCTGTACTAATCCAATTAGATGTATATGATAATGCCATGTCTGAAAATGCCCAAAACATATAGCCAATTAACAAAAGAATAGGTCCTTGAGCTACAGAAGCATTATAAAACTTAGTTATTGCACTGCTATCATTTAGCATTAATATTGCAAGATATACTCCAGTAAACATGATTACTTCTGATACTAGATTTTTCTTGTACTTAAATAGAATAAGAATATTTGCTTTAAGTGTACCTATACAAGCGTTAAGATAATCCATTACACTAACATCCTTCCCAATAAATCTCCCCGTTTTTTTCAAAGATTATTCTCTCTATATGCGGTATGTCCAAAAATCTTTTATCGTGAGAAATTAAGATAATTTTCATTCCATTTTCTAGTCTTAAACTTTTTAGAATTTCGACAAATGCATAAAAACTCTCTTCATCTAGTCCATTTGTAGGTTCATCCAACAATAATAGCTTACAATCTGAACATAAAGCTGATAATATGAAAACTTTCTTTTTTTGACCTGTAGATAACTTTTCTGCTGGCATTTCTAAAATATCTGTACAATTTAATTTTTCGCAATACTCAGGAAGTTTTTCTAATACATGTTTTTTACTAGTACCTTTTAGTGAAGTTAAATATTCAATATTTTGTCTGCAATTCAGTTTGTAAAACATACCTCGCTCTGCATTTGATAAATAATACGCATTTCGCTTTGTCCATTTTAAAAATCTTACTTGATCAGAAAATTGAATTTCTCCTTCATCAGGTAAAATAATTCCTGCTATAATTTTTAAAAGTGTTGATTTTCCTGAACCGTTCTTTCCTGTAACTAAAGTTATTTTAGAATTAAAATTAACACTAATGTTCAAATTATTGATTACAGTTTTGGTATCATATTTTTTTTTTAAATTAATTATATTTAAACTTATATCATTCAAAATCTCGTTCATCCCCTTCTATGAAAAAAAGCTAATCAACTCATTTACTAATTTACTATCATTTTCACCGTTCTCAAAGACTGGAATTCCAAATCTTTTTTCAAATTTTTCTATTATTATTGACATCTCATAAACAGAGAGTCTCTTTTCATGATATTCGCCAGTATTTTTATCAATGCACATTGATAAAGGAAATACTACTAGGCACAAAACTTTTGATTCATATTGATTTTCTAAAGTTTTTATTGTCCTCTCAATATAAGTTTCGCTATCAAAGCAATTGACACACAAAATATGTACATCTGGCTTTGCACTAAGCATCAAATTTGATTGAACTAATGGAAAGCTATTTATATTTCCAAAGCTATACGGAATTGAATTTGATTGTACACCAATCATGATTAAGTCGTTATACCTAGAAAAATCATTTATAATAGAGTTTAAAAATAATATTTTTTTTGATATCTCACCTAAATTATCACTGCCTAGTCCATCAGGATGAACATAATCGCATCCGAGTAGTTCCCCGTTTGGTTCAGTACTAATATGGGACACCTTAATACCAAGTTCTCTCAATTCTCTTCTTAAATTTAACTGAAGAGTAAATTTACCTTGTTTAGAGGATGTCCCGGCTATACAAACAACTGGTTTTGAAATGTGCCACATCTCTCCATTTGTTTCATCGTATTCTCCTAAATCAAGATAAGGTGTATAAAGGTATAATCCTTTTTCTAAAAAAGCTTGCTTAAAATCAATAATATTTTCATTATCATAAACAACAAGATTTTTATTATGCTCTAAACATTTTTTTGCGATAGAAACAAAATAATTAAAATTCATTTTCTCACTAAGTTCTCGAATATTACCTAAAATAAAGGTATCGAAATCTTCATTCCAATCAAGTAATTCAATATCCTCAATCTTCCAATTTATCTGTCGATTTTCTTTAGAACTAACTTTTGTAGTAACTTTTTTACTGATTCTTACATCTAAAACATTGCTAATAATAAACTGAGATAAATCAGAGTTTTCGATTAGGTTTTTATTTTCTTTATTAAATGGGAATACCACTACTTTACTAAATTGCTCAATCTTCTTCTTTCTATTTTTGACTTCTGATTTTTCATTCCTACTTTGTTTTATGATACTATCTTTACAATTTCGATTTAATGCATACAAAACTTTACTTAATGAGTATTGATTATTAGAACAATCATGAATTATTTTTAAGACGAAAGGTAATATAAAACTGTTTCCACTCACCATTTTTTTTTCGTTATTTATCCAATTGATAACTAATACTCCACCATAGGCAAGTATATTTATTGGTGAATTTTCAATGTAAATAATATCTTTAACTCTTTTTACACTTGATGAACTAGAAATCCCTAATACTGAATCAAATGCAGCAGGATAAGTAAGTTGCATATCATTACTAAAAGCAGCAATGAGTAAAATTCCTTTTTTCGAAATAGCTTTACAAAGTTTTTCTAATTCATGCGAATGAGTTTCAAATCCAAAACTCATACTAATAACATCAACATCTAAATTAGCTTGAATAAATTCAAGTGCATTTATCACATCATGAATTTCAGGACTTCTTTCAAATATTTTTATTGAATAAATCATACTACTTGGAATTAACTGTTTATATAAAGAAATAATTCCCGTACCATGTCCTATTCGATCAATACCATCTTTGTGATTATAATTAATAATTTCGATTCCATGATCCTCAACATTTGGCTTATAACCCGTATCTAACACCGCAATTTTCATAATTTCACCTTTTTCTAGAAGAAAATGAGACATATAGCATGTCTCATTCATATGTCTCATTTCCTCAATTATCTACACACAACGTTATTTGTTTCTCCAAAATAAAACTTAACTAATTCTTTTTCTTTATTATTAGGTTTTTTTAGAATAGTCATTGTTATCACTCCTTTCATCATTAATACGTTTCTGCTTCACTAGTCGGTAACTTTTCGCATCATTGAAGGAGAATCACTTCTTACATCTAAATCTTTATTAAAGATAATCTCAAGTAGCTTTTTCATGATAAAACCTCCTTACATTTATTTAAAAGCATGTAATCAAATTCATAAAATTTTTTCACATGCGATTTAACTTTGATTAAATCTGAATTAGATTTCGAAAAGTATGTTTTAGCTAAAAGCAATTTAATGATTTCATTTTCTTGACTGAGTGCTTCTAGGACCGAATAAATATTCTTTAAAATGCTCTTATTATTGTCTATAAGTATTTCATTTTCTATAATTTCTACCAATACTTCCCTTGAAGTAAAAGCACCACCTGAGTAAAAATCTACTGCTGTAGTTAAGCTTATATTTTCTATGATTAAATTATTAATATATCGAAAATAGACCTCTTGGACATCTGAAAAATCCAAAATTTCAATAGTGCTTTTTACTTTCTTTCGTTTCTTTAACCTAATATCTAAAAGTATAGATTTATCTAAATCAAGCGCTTTCAATTCAGATAGTTGCAAAACTGTTTCACCTTCAGCTTTAAAGTTGCTGTCAATTAAAGTAATTTGACTCTTGTTCTTTTCAATAATTAGGTAATGATTTTGGTCTCCATGCATTTGATATGCTTTACTATAATCCAAATTTCTTGTTTCTGTCATAAGACAATATTTTTTATCTGCATAACTATGCAGATTATCTAAAAACGCACCAAAATTAATTTCTGTCACCTCACAAGAATTTTCAAGAAATTTTTGCGTTTGCTCCCATAAATTACCTACTAATGAAAATGAAGTATAATTGATAACTATATTCAATAATTCTCTTTGTTTTAAAATTTCGCTTTCCTCTATACCTAGTATTTTTGATATTGAGTTACTAAAACAATGAAAATAGTTACTTTTTGTATATATGCTTTTTCTATCAGCCATTTTGAATGAGCCCTTTTTTAATCAACTCATTCAAGTCAGCTACTGTATCAATATTTATTAATTCGTTATCTGGAATAATAATATTAAAAGTAGTTTCAATATCAATCAAAACTTCCATAAATTTAACAGAATCAAAATCTAATTTGATATTTAAATCGTCAGAACTTATAAACATTCCATTATCTCTTAAAATTTCTTGTAATTCACTATTCATTTCCATACCTTCTTCCTAAAAAGTTGAATTATTTAACAAATAAATCTGTTAATATTGATTTTTCTAACAATTTTAAACATTTTTTCATATTTCAAAAAAACTTATATTCTTTTTATCAAAAATTAATCTTTGTGATTATTTGAACAAATGATAACATACTAATTCTTAATTGTAAAGTGAATTCACTGAAATCTGAAAATAAAACTGTGTCAAATACTTTTTAGTCATAGATTTTTAGTTAGTTTTGGATATTGTGATTTTTTTCTTCATTCAACCAACATTATTTGTAAAAAACCAATAATTGCTTGTTTAAAGAACTATTCACTAATTCTGCTTAAATTGATGATGACTGATAAAAATATTAGTTTACGATTGTTCCCTCTCAAAACATATAAATCTTATCTTTCTTAACAATTAATTATACATAATTATTACCATTCCTTTCCGCGTGTTAATTAAAAATTGGTAAGATAGTTTTTCAACTTTTTATTATCCACTTTCTCTATGGATGTTATACAAGTTGCATCATAACAAACTGAACACATGAATTCTGAATCTATTGTAACCTCTTCTATCTTCCCTTTAAAAATTTTTTTATCCTCTCTATAAATATTTAAAACGCTATCTTCTTCTTTTATATAAAAACTATTCAAAGGAAAAGCTAACCCGAGACCTAAATATTTAATATAACTTTCTTTTAAGCTCCATAAATTATAAAAAGCTTGCCTTCTATATTTAGATGGCAATTTATTCAAATAAGCTATTTCGTTCTTATGAAAAACTTGAATTAATTTTTCATTGCTATTTCCTATTTTTTCAATATCAAGCCCTACAACCTGATTACTTACAGCACAAGCTACATAACTTCCTGAATGTGAAATATTAAAATGTATATCACTAATGTTATTTAAATATGGTTTTCCATATGTCGTTAAGATTATTTGGACATCAGTTTCTTGCAAAAAGAAATCTTTACTCAGAGAATAACGTAACAATATTTCTGCTAATAAAGATCTTACCTTGTCATCCTCTGATCTAAAAGTTTGAATTTTTTCTTTTCTTTCTTCTGATATAATTTCCCTAAAATCAGCCAATAAATCACTATAACTGGTTGGAATAATATTTGTATAATAAATATTTAGCAAGCTAATTCCCTTCCCTAACTATTTAATAGTTTATCTTTTGTTATTAATTTACTTCGTTTACAACGATACTCCTTCTTAATTCATTATAAACAAAAAAGCAGAGCATCAGACAATTTACAGCTGATATTTTGGCCCTTAATTTGGCACAATTCTATAAATATGATACTAGGCAATCTTACAACCACATCACCTTATTATCAAGTATGCCTTATAAAACTAAAAAGAGAAGACAAAAAAATTGCCTTCTTTTTTAGAAGATTAACTCTTAAGCCCTCCATCACAGAGGGCTTCCTTCACAACTCATACAAAACCACTTCACCAGCAGCAAGTGATTTCTGCACGTCAATAATTCTTTGGTTGCTGGAACCGCGGAATGCTAGGTTTGGGTCGAATAGTTTTTGTTCGAAGCGTCCGTCTACTAGGACATCTATTAAGGATAGAAGTTCTAGTTTGTCGGCGGTTTCTTGCATCATTTCGTCCCAAGTGTAGCCAGTCCAGGACCAAATGTCTTTTGTTTCGCCGTATGTCGCGCGGATTCGTTTTACGACGGATAGGCATGTGGCGGTGTTTAAAAATGGTTCTCCGCCAAGTAACGTTAGGCCTTGGACGCTTTCATGGCCGATGTCTTTTAGGATATCGTCTTCTAGTTCTTTTGTGTAAGGTTTGCCGTATTTAAATGATTGCGCGGCTTTGTTGTAGCAGCCTTCGCAGTGGAAAGGACATCCGGATACATATAAACTGCACCGGACTCCCTCCCCGTCGACAAAATTGAATGCTTTATAGTCGGCGATATACCCTCTGGATAATTCATTCGACTTCCATTCACACGGTTTTGGATTATTCACCTAAGTTCTCCATATGTTTCACGCGATTGCTAATTTCTACGTGACGTCCATGAACCATTGGGCGTTTCATTGGGTTACCTAAGTAGCCACAAGTACGTTTTACAACATCTGCTTTTTCAGGGTCTGTATTGCCACAGCTTGGGCATTTGAAACCTTCTTCTGTTGGGACAAATTCGCCTTCAAAATCACATTCGTAACATTTATCGATTGGTGTATTTGTACCAAGATAAGCTACGCGATCATAAGAATAATCCCATACAGCCTCAAGAGCTTTCGTATTGTGAACCATTTTTGGATACTCACAGTAGTGAATGAATCCGCCAGAGCAAAATTCTGGATATTCTTTTTCAAAATCAATTTTTTCAAATGGCGTAATTTTTTTGCGAACATCGTAGTGGAAAGAGTTTTGGTAGTAATCTTTATCCGTGATGTCTTTAATTACACCATATTTTTCTTTGTCTAAACGGTTGAAACGGTCTGTTAGGCTTTCGCTTGGTGTCGAGTAAACGCTGAACCAGTAGCCATATTCATCTTTCCAGTTGTCGGCATAGCCTTTTAATTCTTTCAAAATATCAAGCGTGAAGTTTTTCGCTTCTGTATCGCCTTCCCATTCGCCGCCGTAAAATACTGTTGCAGCTTCATAAAGACCGATATAGCCGATAGAAATAGTGGAGCGTTCTTTATTAAATAGTTGGTCAACATTTTCGCCGTCTTGTAGTCGTTTGCCAAATGCTCCGTATTTATATAAAATTGGCGCATTTTCTGGACGTGCTTGGCGTACACGATTTAAACGGAAAAGTAGTGCATCTTTGACTGTTTTCATGCGTTCGTGGAAAATTTCCCAGAAACGGTCTTTGTCGCCGCCACTTTGAATAGCGATACGTGGAATGTTAAGCGTTACAACACCAAGGTTGTTTCTTCCCGCGTTCACGTGTTCCCCGTTTTCGTTTTCCCAAGCTGGCAAGAAAGAACGACAACCCATTGGTACTTTGAAATCGCCTGTTAAGCGCACAAGTGAATCGTAGTTTAGCACATCTGGATACATCCGTTTTGAGGAGCATTCCAGCGCTAATTGTTTGATATCATAGTTAGGATCTGCTGCGTTTAAATTAGTTCCGCGGCGAATCGAAAATACTAATTTCGGGAAAATGGCTGTGTGTTTATCTTTACCAACGCCGCCAATCCGTACTTTTAGAATAGCTTTTTGAATTTCGCGGGCGAACCAATCTTCACCAAGACCAAAGCCTAGTGTTACGAACGGTGTTTGGCCGTTACTTGTATATAATGTGTTGATTTCGTATTCTAAACTTTGCATGGCATCGTAAATGTCTTTACGTGTCTTCTCCTCCGCATAGCCTTCTTGTTTTTCGGGTACGACCCATTCCGTCGCATCTTTTTTATGTTTTTCGAAGTTCAAACGTGCGTAAACGGATAAAACTTCATCAATTCGGTCTACGGAACAGCCGCCGTACTGAGAACTAGCTACGTTTGCGATTATTTGAGCAATTTGGGCTGTAGCTGTTTGGATTGATTTCGGACTTTCTACGTTGGCATTACCAATCGTAAATCCTTTTTTAAGCATTCCCTCAATGTCAATTAAACAACAGTTTGTCATCGCGTGGTATGGGCTGTAGTCTAAATCGTGAAAATGGATTTCTCCTTTTAAATGGGCGTTGGATACGTGTTTTGGCAGCATGTATTTTAATGCGTAACTTTTGGCTACGGCCCCTGCTGTTAAATCGCGTTGTGTGTTGAAAACAGTTGCGTCTTTATTGGCATTTTCGTTGACTACTGTTTTGTCTTTTTGTAGTAATTTTTCTACGCTTTTGTGCATGTCTGTGATGTTTTCACGCTCATGGTCACGGTCGTGTCGGTACTCTATGTAAGCCCTCGCTACATCAGGATACGTCGATTTCATTAAAGTATTTTCGACGCAATGCTGGATTTCATCGATGGTCATATCTGTTTTGTTAGGTAATTCACTTACAACCTCAAGCAAAATCTCTTCTAAGAAAGTTTCGTCCTCTAAACTAATTGCTTTCATAGATGCTTCGACAGCATTACGGATTTTAATTAAATCAAAGTTTGCTTTACGGCCATCCCTTTTTATTACCTTTTGTTCATTAAGTTGTTCCACGTACATGATAATCCCCCACTAACTATATATTGTGTCTGCTTTAATAATATAACACAAGATAAAGCTTTTTTGTAATGATATCTGAGGATTTTTTGGAATTGGGACTAAAGAATTAATTGGCATGAAAAATCCTTCACATAAAAGGTCTTTTGTCCCTTTACTTCTTTTTATTTTTTTGGTAGTTATGCACTTTGCCCAACGGATGAATTTTTTCTTTGTGCAAATTGCCATAGTTTTTGTAAAGCGTTTTCATATACAATGAACACAAGTTAAAAAATAGAAAGAGGCGAAGTAAGTTGGCACAATTATCACTAGAACATATTTATAAAATATATGATAACAAAGTAACTGCAGTTTCTGACTTTAATTTAGAAATCGATGACAAAGAATTCATCGTTTTCGTAGGACCATCTGGTTGTGGTAAATCTACTACATTACGTATGATCGCTGGACTAGAAGAAATTTCTAAAGGCGAATTATCGATTGATGGCAAAGTAATGAATAATGTTGCACCGAAAGACCGCGACATCGCAATGGTTTTCCAAAACTACGCATTATACCCACATATGACTGTATATGATAATATGGCATTTGGTTTAAAACTTCGTAAAATGCCGAAAGACGAAATCAAAAAACGTGTGGAGCACGCAGCTGATATTCTTGGCTTAACAGAATACTTAAAACGTAAACCAAGTGCACTTTCCGGTGGTCAACGTCAACGTGTTGCTTTAGGCCGTGCGATTGTTCGTGACGCTAAAGTCTTCCTTATGGATGAACCACTTTCCAACTTAGATGCGAAATTACGTGTGCAAATGCGTGCGGAAATTACAAAACTTCACCAACAATTAGATACAACAATGATTTACGTTACCCATGACCAAACAGAAGCAATGACAATGGCGACTCGTATCGTTATCATGAAAGACGGTGTTATCCAACAAGTTGGTACGCCAAAACAAGTGTATGATCACCCTGTGAACATGTTCGTAGCCGGCTTTATTGGTAGCCCCGCAATGAACTTCTTCAAAGGTCGTTTAGATGGCGCTAACTTTATCGGTGATGACTTCACAATCGCTGTTCCAGAAGGCAAATTGAAACTTCTTAAAGACAGAGGATTCGACGGCAAAGATATCGTTTTCGGTATTCGTCCAGAAGATATCCATGATGAACCAATCGTTATCGAAGCAAACCCAGGTTATACGTTCAAAGCGACTACAATCGTTGCCGAACTTACTGGTGCTGAATTCATGCTTCACAGCCGTGTTGGTACACATGAATTCGTAGCTCGTGTTGATGCTCGCTCCGAACACCAACCAAACGAAGTACTGACTTTAGCATTTGAAATGTCTAAATCTCACTTCTTTGATCCAGAAACAGAAGATAACTTAACTGATTAATATACTTTCGAAAAACCCGCCGAATGTGGTGGGTTTTTTTCTGCGTAGCTAAAAATCATTGCATCATTCCCGATTCACACATGGTATACTTAGCTTATTAACTAAAAAGGATGATTTTATTTGACTGAAAAATATTTAATTTGTTCCGATATTGATGGCACGTTACTACGCCAAGATCAAACTGTATCCGAAAAAACGCGCGATTTAATTCAAACTTTAGAAAAAGATGGCCATATTTTCTCTATTTCTACAGGGCGAATGTATCCTTCTGCTCGTGAAGTTGGTTTTAAGGTCAGCAACTCTGGCCATGTTATCGCATCTAACGGTTCTTATGCGGCTATTCGCGATGAACAATTGCTTAAAACCACTTTAGAAACCCAAGCAATCCGCTCTACTTACGAAATTATGAGCGACTTTGATTTGCCACTATTTTTCTTCTCCACTAACGCTCTTTTCTATACAAAAGAACCACCTGCTTTCTTCCGTGAACTTGCGGATAAAAGTCGTTTAGACACGGGCCACAAGAGTTTTTCACTTGTTTCTATTAATGATAAAGGCGTTTTTGATGAAAATATGCACCAATTTTTAAATGCGATTGTTGTTGCTGAAAATGAGGCGTCCAAACTAACCGAAGTTCGCGCAGCTCTTAATGAAGCAAATGGCATTAGAGTGCTCTCTTCTCACCATGATAATTTAGAAATACTTCCCGCTAATTCTGATAAAAAAACTGCTGTTGAAGCGCTTGGGAAGCATTATAATATTCCACGCGAAAGAATTATTACATTTGGTGATGGCGAAAATGACATTGGCATGCTACAATATGCTGGAACTGGTGTTGCAATGGCGAATGCAAGTGATAACGTCAAAGCAGTAGCTAGTCATCTTACTGACACGAATGAAGCAGATGGGGTTTACAAATTTCTAAAAGAATTCATTTCATAAGAGAAGGGGAAAAGGGATGAAAAAAGGGATTTTAAACATATTGTTGGTTTTTGCTTTAATTACGGGAATTTCGGTACCTGGTTCTATCCAAGCCGAAGCAGCTGCTCCAACAATAAAAGTACATTTCATTGATGTTGGCCAGGGGGACGCCATTTACATCAAAGCACCTAGTGGGGAAGATATCCTCATAGATGCCGGCAACAAAGGAAAAGGAAAAATTGTCGTTAACTATTTAAAGAAATTAAAAGTAAAAGATATTGATATCATGATTGCCTCCCATTCAGACGCTGACAACATTGGCGGCTTACCGGAAGTCATGAATAGTATCAAAGTAAAAAGCCTTTATGCTCCAAATTCGACTAACACAACAGCCGCATACAAAGATTTTGTGAATACGGCGAAAAAGAAAAAACTAGCTATAAAAACCGCCAAAGCTGGTGTAAAACTCCCCGTCAAAGGAGTAAATGCCCAGTTTGTAGGTCCTGTTAAAACATATGGCAAAACAGATCGAAATAATTGGAGCGCTGTTCTCCACGTTGCATATAAGAAAAACACCTTCCTTTTCACAGGAGATGCACAAACAAAAGCAGAGAATGATATGATTAAAGCGAAAAAAACATTACGAGCTGACGTGCTAAAAGTAAGTACACAAGGTTCAAAAACTGCAACTAGCAAAGCTTTCGTTAATGTCGTAAAACCAAAATACGCCATTATAAGCGTCGGTAAAAATGGCTACGGTCACCCCACTTCCCAGACTGTCAGCACGCTAACCCAAGCAAAAGCAAAAGTTTATCGAACGGATCGTAATAAAACAATTGTTATCACAGGTAACGGTAGCACGTATTCAATCGGAAAATAATTTCGATGTCCAAATTCAAAAGGCTCATAATAAAGAGAAAACTTTATTATGAGCCTTTTTTCAATAATGAGTAGTGCTTAACCTTTTTTGAGCAATAAATAGGCTAAATGTGGCAAAATTATTGCGGTTACATTGGCTTAAAACGGGTATTTTCATAAAAAAGAGATTCTTTAGTAGTCTGTTTTTAGTACTTTATTGCACTTTTACGGTGATACAATAAAGTCATGTGAGCACTACTGAATCTGAAGGAGACGAAGCGAAAAAATGGCCTATCCATTTAATCACAAAGAGTTTGTTGCAATGATGGATCAATACAATTTAAAATCCAACAGCATCACGATTCCTGAGCATACCATTTTAAATGATTTAGTAACGGACAATCAGGATTGTGTGTATTTACTAAAATCCGGTTTATTAGCTGGATACATTGATTTCGATAATGATAAAATTTATTCTATATTCTCAGCTAATTTTTTCATGGGGTACTATACCATTTTCGAAAACACACCACTTTTACTTACTTATCAAACGTTAACAGAATGTGAAGTCATCATATATAAAAAGAAAGATATTGAATATTCATTATCTCTTTTCCCTGAAAATTTTGGTTTTCAATATACTATTATGAGAGCCATTGCGAAACATGGTTATTACAAATCACTTATACAATATCGCGATAAAAAAGATCAATTAGCTTTTGTTTTTGAAATGCTTGTCAAAATTCTTGATATTGATGTAGAAAACGGTGTAGCTGCATTACCGAAAGCAATTAGCACGACTGTTATTAAAAATTACTGTACCCTTTCCAAAGCATTCTTCTATTCTCAACTTAAAGAATTAAAAGAAGCGGGTATTATTTCAAAAGTAAAATTACAATGGCGCGTTAATATGGACGCTCTATTAGAAAAAAATAATGCAGTAGATTAACAAAAAGGATGCAGCTTAATGAGCTACATCCTTTTTTTATTTAATAGCTAAAGCGAAAATGCTAACTTCTTGCTCTTTTCCACCATAACTAGCTTGTTTTGTTTCTTCTTTCTTGTAACCAAGGTGTTCAAAAAATCCACGACCTTTTTCATTCTCCGCTAAAACGCCTAACGCTAAAGAATCTGCCCCGCCGTCACTAGCCCACTCTTTGATGGTTTGGTGAAGCACTTTCCCAAGACCATTATGACGAGCATCTGGCGTTAAAAGGAGCAAGCCGATAAACCAGCGACCTTTTCTCGGGTAATCAGAAACGATATCTACTAAGCCGATTGGTTTTTCATTTTCATCCAATACTGCTAGCACGAATTTATCGAATCGTGTTTTCCCGTTTGGAATTTCAGTGATAATTTTTAATGCATCATTTTTCGATGCGGGCTTATCTTGTTCAATTAAATAATAATCTTCTGATGCCGCGCAAACAGCCTCTGCAAGTTCTACATCTTTTTCATTTAAAAATTTCACATGATAATTACGTTTCATTATTTCACTCTTTTCTTTATCAAGTTTCCATGTCAATCATGCCATAAATTCCTTGTCGTTTCAATAGATAGCCGCAAATCCATCCGAATTTATGCTATACTAGAATGAGTTTATGATGGAAAAGGAGCTAGTATATTGTATAAATTAATTGCGATTGATATTGATGGAACACTACTAACAGATGATCATAAGGTTACAGATGAAGTAAAAGAAGCCATTCGTCAAGCTAAATTAAAAGGTGTAAAAGTGGTTCTTTGTACTGGACGCCCGCTTGTTGGCGTAGAAAATTATTTAACAGAACTTGATTTACGTGAAGAAGGCGATTACGTTATTAGTTTTAACGGCGCACTCGTTCAAGATACTTTTACAAAAGAAGTTATTTCTCACTTAACGCTTGGTATCGAAGACTTAAAAGATATTTATCAAGTGAGCTTAGATAGTAATTTACACATGCATTTCTTTGATGATAAAGCACTTTACACGCCAAACCGTGAAATCGGCAAATATACAATTGTCGAAGCATATCTTACTGGCAGCCAATTGATTTATAAAGAAATTGAAAACGTGCCGGAAGATTTTATTATGTCGAAAGCAATGTTTATCGAAGAAGCACCAGAACTAGAAGCTGGTATTGCGAAAATGCCGGAATCATTCCGCGAAAAATATCATTTAGTTCGCAGCACCCCTTTCTACTTAGAAATTCTGAATCGTGATGCGAGTAAAGGTAATGCGGTAAAAGAACTTTCCGAAAAACTTGGCATTAAGCAAAGTGAAGTTATCTGTATTGGCGACCAAGAAAATGACGTTACGATGCTTGAATTTGCTGGACTTGGTATTGCGATGGGCAATGCTCCGGAAAGAATTAAGCAACTTTCTGATTATACGACTGCTTCGAACAATGACAGTGGTGTCGCAAAAGCGATTCAAAAATTCGTGCTGGATAAATAAAACAAAAACGCAGATTCCTTTTCGAATCTGCGTTTTTTAACTATCTTTTTAAAAGAATATACTTTAAAATATATTAGTAGAGTTTTTTTAATAAAAATCGCTTTAATGGAGGTTATATTAAATGGAACATCAAAAACGTTCACCATTCCCGAAAGACTTCTTATGGGGTTCTGCATCTGCAGCTTATCAAATCGAAGGAGCATGGGACGCAGACGGCAAAGGTAAATCAGTTTGGGACGAATATGTCCGCATTCCTGGAACTACTTTCAAAGGTACTAATGGCGATGTCGCTGTTGACCATTATCACCGTTATAAAGAGGACGTAAAACTAATGGCTGACGCTGGCCTAAAAGCTTACCGTTTCTCTATTGCTTGGACTCGTATTTTCCCAAATGGTAAAGGCGAAGTAAATGAAGCTGGATTGAAATTTTATGATAACTTAATTGATGAGTTGCTTAAATATGATATCGAACCGCTTGTAACGCTTTATCACTGGGATATTCCGCAAGCATTATTTGATGAATACGGCGGTTGGGAATCTCGCCAAGTTATTGAAGATTTCACAAATTATTCCACAACGCTTTTCAAACGTTACGGCGACCGCGTTAAATATTGGGTTTCCTTGAACGAGCAAAATATCTTTGTTGGTATGGGTTATGGTCAAGCGCTTCATCCACCAAAAGTTAGCGATCCAAAAAGAATGTACGCAGTAAACCATATTGCGAACTTAGCTAATGCAAGTGTTATCAAAGCTTTCCACGAAATCGTTCCTGATGGAAAAATTGGACCAAGTTTTGCTTACACACCACATTACCCAATCGACACAGATCCTAAAAACGTTCAAGCTGCGGATGATGCAGAAGAATTAAATAGTTATTTCTGGATGGATATGTATGCTTTTGGTCGTTATCCGAAAGCTGTTTGGAAATATTTAGAAGAAAACGATATTGCGCCAGTTATTGAAGATGGCGATATGGAACTACTTGCGTCTGCAAAACCAGATTTCATGGGCGTGAACTACTATCAATCCGCAACTGTTGCTTACAACCCGCTTGATGGCGTTGGTCAAAACAACGAAATGAACTTCACTGGTAAAAAAGGCAGCACAAAAGAAACTGGTATCCCTGGCGTTTACAAAAAAGTCGTTAATCCTTTTGTAAAAACAACGAACTGGGACTGGACAATCGACCCTAAAGGCTTACAAATTGCGCTTCGTCGTATTAACAGCCGCTATGCTTTACCAATTTTAATTACTGAAAATGGTTTAGGTGAATTTGATAAATTAGTAGATGGCGAAGTAAACGATGACTACCGTATTGACTATCTGAGCGCGCACGCAACTGCTATTCGCGATGCAATCAGTGACGGGGTTGATATGTTAGGATATTGTACTTGGAGCTTCACAGACCTTCTAAGCTGGTTAAACGGCTACCAAAAACGTTACGGTTTCGTTTATGTTGATCGTGATGTGGAAGATGATGCGCCAATGACGCGTATTCCGAAGAAAAGTTATTATTGGTATAAACAAGTGATTGAGACTAATGGAGCAGACTTATAAAATATGGCTGAATATCAAAGTCAGCTAGCTAGAATCCAAGCAAAAATCACTACTTTAAAAGAAAAAGATGTTGATTTGAATTTATTTGGTTCAGAAAGCCATGCCTATAAACTCAATCCGCCTTTGTCTAATCAAACTATTACTGCATTTGAAAATGAGCATCAAATAACTTTACCACAAGGTTATCGCGCATTTTTGGAGCAAATCGGTAATGGTGGAATGGGCCCTTACTATGGTTTAGAAACACTCGCGGACGGGCTTTGTTCTTCTCTTGATTACAAGGCTGAAAAGTATGGTGTGCAAACGCTGAGCAAGCCTTTTCCCCATACAGATGACTGGAATGCGCCTGGTTATAAAGAAGGAATGTCCGATGAAGCTTATGATGCTTGGCAAGAACTGTGCTTTTCTGATAAAGAAGTATTTGGTCTTCTGCGCATTGCTAATTTTGGTTGTGGTGTCTCGATTAACCTTGTTGTAAATGGCCCTTCTTATGGAGAAATTTGGGTGGATGACAGAAATAATGATAATGGCGTCTATCCTGATTTTTACTTTGGGAATGAAGAACGTTTAAACTTTCTTGAATGGTATGAGTTATGGTTAGATAAATCTATTGAAGCAAGTGAATAAAGAAAAAACCGCTAAAAAAAAGTACATACTCTTTTTTAGCGGTTTTTTATGCATTGTTCAAATATGATTGCTTTTTATTGTTTAACAATTGACATGCTATACTCCATTTATATTATAGAAAAGGAGTAGATGACATGAAAAAATTTATTCTAGCAAGTATTGCATGCACGACCTTGATTTGTTTTAGCCCTTTAGCTGAGCAAGTCGAAGTAAATGCTGCTACATCAGACATTACAACTGCCCCAGAAAAAAGTTTACAAGAAGCTCCTCCAGCCACGGTTGATCAAATTTTTCCAGATGATGCTCTAGCTTTTAAAGTAGCACAGGAACTAGGTGTTTCCGAGGATACGGTCGTCACCCAAGAACAGCTAGATACTATTACAACAATGGTATATGTGGCGTTCGGTGTGGAAGATTTAACAGGGATGGAATATTTACACAACTTAAAATTAGTAGATTTAAGCCAAAACAACATTAGTAACTTAGAGAATCTCGCTAATTTAACAGAATTAGAAGTTGTATCACTTAACGAGAATCAAATTACAGATATTGCTCCGCTAATGAACTTACCTAAGTTAAATAACTTAGAACTAGGTGTTAACCAAATCTCCACCTTACCATCCTTCGAAAATTTAACTAATTTAAAAATATTAAATCTAAGTAGCAATCAACTAAACGATATTTCGGCGCTAAAAGATACTCCCCAATTAACCAATTTATCTATCTCAGCAAATAAAGTATCAGACATCAGTGTCCTTTCAGCACTTGATAATCTCAAAGTTTTTTATGCCGAAAGCAATCAACTGACTTCTATTGAGTCATTAAGAAATAAAACAAAACTTGAATACTTTGATGCTAATTTTAATCAAATTAAAGATGTTACACCTCTCAGTACCATTCCAACCATTAAGTCCATACAAATAGAAGAAAATCAGATTAGTGATTTCAGCTCATTGGCAAGTCACGACTTAGATTTATTTGACGCTACTGGACAAAATATATACCTTCCAGATATTGCACTAGGTGATTCCACTAATATTGTAATTAAAGATAACCTTGGAGTAACATTACATGATTGGGTTTGGTACACTCCAGGAACTTACCAAAATGATACACTTACTTGGGAAAATGCAGGCGATAATTCTGCTTACTTTTTAAATAATCAATATCCAACTTTCCCTTCTGTCACAGTCACTGTCTATCAAACAGTTACTCCTTAAATAATAACAGCCTAGTTCTATAAAAGAACTAGGCTTTTTTACTTTCTTCTTCCCGTTTCAACAGCGAATTTGCCATCATTTGGAAGCAGAGAATTAAAATCATAAATACGACTAATGGTGGTAAAATTATCCAGAATTGATGATTGGCGAAAACGAATTTGGCGTTGGCGATTAGGCCAGATAATTCAGGGATAACGGGGTTAAGCATACCGTCATCGGCCCCCATGATTGCCCCACCGATAAAAATGCCAAAGATAGCCAAATGCACGAACATCTGCAAAGTTTGAATGAGTTGCTCAATCCAAATCAAAATTAATTTGGACCAGATTTGTGGGTTGATATGTTTGGTTAAAATCCAGCGAGCATTTCCGCCAAACACGAGCGCGCTCAGGACGAATTCTTTTTTCAATACTTGGGAAATTTCACTGCTAATTCGGTTGGTTGTAATTGGCAACACGATGACTACCATGATTAAAATTTGGAAGGTTATGCGTGTCAATAGGCTTGTTTCGAAAATGCCGGAATAGTTGATGAATTCGTTGACCATGATAATAAATACGAGTAGTGACAGTGGCAGATAATGCATCCCGTCCGCTATGCTTTGAACGAAATTGCGGGTTCGCGGCTTGCTGAAAAACGCGAGCGGTACTGCCAAAATGTAGCCGATTATGACTCGTAGCGTTGCGATAATGACCGCGATAAGAAGCGTGTACTTGATGCCGACTAGTAATTGGTCGAGAATGGAGTTGCCGGCTTGGTCAGTGCCTAGCCAGACTTGCGAATTGGGTTTGAATGGCGCCATATCGGTTACTCGTCCGGTTGAATCGCTGATGAATTTGAGCGAGTTGATTTTGTCTCCCATGAATCCATAAATAAGGCTTGCGATTAGTAAGCTACTAAGTGTGATCAGCGGAATGCTGAAAGATGGACGTTTTAGGAGCTGCCCGGTCGTTACTACAAAGTTTCGCCATTTGCTTTTAAGGTTTACTTTTCCCGCAAAGGTCTTCTGGAAGCTGTTCCAATGTAGCGGGATTCGGGTAACGTTTGCGCTCTCGGTGTTTTTTCCGCGGCTAATCCATAGGTCTATTAGTGCGTAAAAGAAATAAAACGGGGTGAAAACGAGCGCTAATACTAGGAAAATATTTAATGGGCTAAATCCTGCTAGCAAATAGTAGAGCACGCCTTCAATGCCAAACAAAAATTCTACAACGAGGTAGGCGCTTAGAATAAACCAAACGATGGTTTTTGATTGGTAAAATAAACTTTGCATCATGTTTGGTGTGGCGTGGCGCAGTATAATCGCTCCGTCAGTTAAGCCTTTGCCGCGCGCTAATTGGATGTAGTCAGCTTGCCATTCATTTTTCATGAGGAGCATCATCATTTTGTAAAAGAGCACGGTTGGGATGATTGATAAGCAGACGACTGGTGCGGCATATATTTGCTCGCCGTTTAAGCTGTAAAAATTCAAGGTGAATACGCCGGTTTGTTGATATATGTAGACGACGGCCATTTGAATAAGGAAGATAAAGGAAAAGTCCGGGAATGCTTGAAGTATCGATAAAAATCCGTCTAACCCGCGGCGCAACCATTTTGGCCCACGGAATGTTGCTAAGACTAAAAGGTAGGCGACGATTAGCGAAATAAGTAAGCTCGCTACGATAATTTTCATTGAATAGAAATATGGTCCTGCGATAAAATCTGCTAATGACACGTGGAAAACTTCGGCGGCTCCTTGGTAGCTTATTTCCCATTTTGTTGGATGTAAAATAGCAGAGAAAATAGACTTGAGGGCCTCGAAATACGTGCTGGATGACCATGATGTCACTTTGCTAAATATCGCGGGAACACAGCTGATTAAAATAATTCCTAAAATCCCTAAAAAATAATGTAGAAAAATTTTGACAATTCTTTTCATATGTATTATTTCTCGCTCTCTCTTATTTATGAATCTAGGACACACCTCTAATGAGATATGCCCGAGATTCTAGTTATTTTAAGTCTAAATGACCGATTTCATTTAATTTTTTTAATGAAAATTCGCCGTTTTGGTATTCTACAATGCTAATGCTCGTGTTCAAGATTTTTGGTGCTGCTTTGCGGTGTTCTTCAATGGTTCCGCCTTGTAGCAAGTATAATAATAGCGTTAGTGACATTCCGTGAGAAACGACCAATATGTTTCCGCTTGGATTTTCAGCGATGATTTTGTCAACGCCTTGAAGTAGTCGTTCTGCAAGCTCATAGTAAGTCTCGCCGCCATTCACTTCCGCTTTGTAGGTTTCTGGGCTATGAAGGATTTTCGCGCGTTCCTCCGGGTGTTTTTCGTCAATTTCCATTACTGTAACGCCTTCCCACGTTCCAAAACCCATTTCTTTTAGTTCTTCAAGAGGTTGAATTTCGATTTCGCGGTCGCCGAGAATGTAAGCCGCAGTATCTTGCGTGCGTTTGCTTGTACTCGTATAAACGGCATCAATTTGTGTATCTTTCAAGACTTCACCGACTGCTTTAGCGCCGTCAATACCTTCTGCAACTAGCGGGGAATCGCCCCAACCTTGCATTTGTCCAGTCATGTTCCATTCTGTTTTACCATGTCTCACAAAATAAATCGTACGTAAACCTTCTGCCAAAATTCTGCCTCCTAATTACACATTCTTCTAAAATTGTATCATGAATGAGCATATTTTCAAGGCTTTCTTATTTATTTGTCGGTATCAAGTGGTTTTAAATGTGCCAAAATATCGTCGCGACGTTCTTCCAAATGTGGCGGTAAATCTACATATGTGCCGTGTTCTTTCGTGAAATCGGTTTGGAAACCTGGTTCGTCGGTTGCAAGTTCAATTAGGATGCCATTGCTTTCGCGGAAATAAAGGGAATGGAAATAAAAACGATCCACGTAGCCAGAATTTTTATAGCCAAGATCTTGAATCATCTCTGTCCAACCAATCAAATCGCCATCTGTTGGTACACGAAATGCCACGTGGTGAATTCCGCCAGCACCTAGGTTTCCTTGTTCCAAATCAGGTCGCGACTCCACATGTACTTCGCCGCCAAGCCCGACATCGCCAGTTTTAAAAACGGTTAACAATTTATCGTCTTCCTCGTATGCGCCAATGCGTTCGAAGCCTAAAACTTTTGTTAAAAGGCGGTCGGTTTTCTCTTTTTTGAAAACAGAGAAGCGCACTGGACCAAGTCCGCGAATCGCGTATTCTGCTGGGACTGGGCTATCCTCCCAAGGGGAAACCTCGGTTGTTTGCGTGCTTGTTTCATCGGAAATCAAACTGACCGGCAAGCCATCAGCATCTTTTAGGCGAATTATTTTGCGTCCGAATTGGTCGATTGGCTTGCTGTGGAAAATGCGATGCTCATCGAGTCTTTTATCCCAATAACGCAAAGCTTCATCATTCGGCACGCGTAAACTAAGCTGCGAAATCGCATTGCGTGATGGATGATTTTTAGCCATGTTCGGCACTTCAAAGAAAGTTAGCGCTGTCCCCGGGGAGCCAATTTCATCGCCGTAATATAAATGGTACGTATATGGATCGTCTTGGTTGACCGATTTCTTCACTAGTCGTAATCCCATTATTTTTGTATAAAAGTCAAAGTTTGCTCGTGCATTCGCTGTAAAAATAGATACGTGATGAATTCCCGTTAATTTCATAAATAATCACTCTCCTAATTTTTTTAATAGCTTGAGTAGTTCTTTTTGTTCGTCTCTCGTTAATTTATCAAATTGCGCCTGTTGAAAAGCTTCTTGTTTTGGCACGTTTTCGCGGTAACACGCTTGGCCTTTTTCTGTTAAAGTAATATGTTTTTCGCGTCCCGTCTTCGTCCGCGTAATATAACCTAATTGCTCTAATTTTGCGAGGAGTTGGGTAACATTTCCCTTCGTTACAACTAATTTTTCGGCAAGTTGCTGCTGCGTAATCTCGTTGTCCAAACCAATCTGAGCAATACAGTCAAACTGCGCCGTTGAAATCCCTACAGCTCGTAAATTCTGGTTGGTTAGCTTCATATTTCGATTATAAAAACGACTAAACCGAAACCAAAGCAAAACCCCTAGCCGTTCTTCTTTTCTCACCATGCTCTTCCCCTCCTCTTGATATTATTAGTTTAGTCCTAAACTAAATGAAATGCAAGAAAAAAGTCTAGCACCTGTTTACAAACAAATACTAGACTTTTAGTTAATTGCGTATTTTATAAAGAGAAACAATCCCTGTACCGAAAAGAAGTATTCCCATGAAAATAGCTAGAGAATTTTGGCTATCACCTGTTTTTGGCAATGAAATATTGACATTATTCGTAGCCTGAGCCTGTCCACCAGCATTTTTGGTAGTATCACTTGGCGTCTCTTTGTCAGGATCATCAGGCGGATTTTCCGAGTGCTCATTCAAGCTAAACTGAGCATATAAAGTAAGATCGTTGGCCGGCATTTTGTCAGTGGAAAAATTCCATTCAGTTCCACCAGTTTTAGCGTCGTACCACCCTGTGAATGTGTAGCCTTCTTTTTCCGGCGCTGTCGGTTCAGTTAATAACGTATAGGCACCTACCGTCTCTTTAGTTACTACTCCATCAACGTCAAAACTCACCGTATACATCTCTAAAGGTTGTTTTACTACACCACTAAAAGTTTCTGTGGCACTACCAATCGTTACCTCTTGCGAAAAAGTATAACTCACTTCACTAACATAATTAGCTAGATTCCAAGTAACGTTAGTATTATCATATGTTCCATTGTCGCTTATTGCCAGTGGTGCAACAATTTCTTGCTTATTATTTTTCACATTGTTCGGAATAACGATATTGCTTTGATATGGCAGTGGCTTATTAGTTATTTGTTGACCGGATAAATACATACGTGTCAAATTCGTTAAATTCGCTATCGGTGTTAGATCACTTATTTGATTATTATGCAAACCAACATAGTCTAAATTAGTCAAATTAGCAATTGGACTTATATCGCTTATTTGATTATTGTCTATACCAAGACCGTCTAAATTCGTTAAGTTTGTCAGTGCGCCTATATCAACTATTTGGTTATGATCCAAACTCAAGCTAGTTAGATTAGTTAAATTGGCAACTGCACTGATATCACTTATTTGATTATCTGTAAACCATACCATGTTTAGCTTACTTAGAGCTGATACAGCGCTTATATCACTTATTTGATTATAAGCTAAGTTTAACTCAACTAAATTTGTTAAATTCCTCAAAGTACTTATATCTGTTATCTTATTATCGTGCAAGTCTAAATCTGTTAAATTCGTTAAGTTTTCCAAAACACTTGTATCAACTATATTGTTAGCGTACATTTCTAAGTCTGTTAATTTCGTTAAATCTTTTAAATCACTGACATCACTTACTTCAGTATTACTTATATTTAGTTCTGTTAAATTTGTCAGATACTGAATTCCCTCAATGGATTCTATTGGTAAATAAGTTCGCAATTGAGTCAAAGCATCTAATTCGCTCTGGGAAACAAGATCTGTAACACTTGCTTTCCCAAGTTTAGTCTCCATTGTTAAAGCCATTTGAGGGTCAGGAAACACTTCATTAATCGGTGTCGGTTGTGCAAGACTCGCTGCTTTGGCATCAATTTCCGGACTCATTCCTAGCCACATGCTAATTCCCAAAGTCATAGTTAATGTTATTCCGACTCGAACTAGTAAAGTTTTTATCTTCATTGTAGTCTCCTATCTGTTAATTAATTTATACCTTTTTCGCATCTCAAACTAATATTAACATAGGGAAAATTGATTTTTTTGTTCCAGAAAAGACTTTTTTGCGTGTTATCGCCTTTAAAAGTGTCGATTTTTTGTCATTTTAGCTTTTTTATAAAAACTCTACGGCAATTCGTTTATACACATCCACCATTTCTAAATAATTCTCCACAGAAACATTTTCATTTACTTGATGAGGCGTCTCGTTTCCGGGGCCAAAAATAATTACTGGAAATGTTTTCTTCGCTTTGGTGAATTCTGCTGCATCCGTTGTTCCAGAAATACCAAGTAAAGGGATTTCTTCTTTGATAATGTCACTAGCTACACGTTTAGCAATATTAACTAGCTCTGAATTTTTATCGCTAAATACTGGTTGTTTGTCATAATCAAATAGCAACTCTAATTTCACATTTTCCTGTTTATTTAACTCATTAATAATCTTCACTAGCACTTGTTTCACTGTTTCATTACCCATTTCTGGAATCGAGCGAATATTCCCTTGAAGTTGCGCTTTTTCAGGGATACTATTTACTTGATTTCCACCATCAATCACAGTGACGTTATGAATAAAATCGCCTAATATTTCGTTTGTCGCATCGACTGATTTCGCAAATTTTTCTACTTCATTATAAAATAGCAGCAAATTATCAATCGCATTCACACCATATTCCGGCATCGAACTATGGGCATTTTTCCCAGTAGATTTAACGGTATAATTAATCGATCCTTTATGGGCGTAAACAATCTGATGCCCGCTTGGTTCACCAATAATCAATCCATCTAAATCATCCGCATACCCTTTTTGCGTTAGTTGTTCTGCACCAAGTTCACCGACTTCTTCACCAACTGTTGCTAATAATCTAATTTTTCCGTTTAACTTTTGCTTCTCTTCTTGAAGTTCAATCATCGCAATAACCATCGCTGCTAAACCTGATTTCATATCAGTGGCGCCACGTCCGTATATTTTCCCGTCATGCTCCGTCGCTTCAAAAGGTGGGAACTTCCACTTGGACTCATCTCCGGCATCAACCACATCCATATGCCCTGAAAAAGCCAAAATCCGCCCGTCGCTAGAACCAATTTCACTAACCAAACTGGCTCTGTCCACATCATACTGCACCTTTTCAGATTCAATCCCATATTCACTTAACAACTTCTGTAAATAGTTCGCAACCTGCTCTTCATGTCCATTAGTCGAATTAATATTTACCATGTCTTTTAAAATTTGAAGCTTTTTTTGTCGGTCCATATTTCACGCCCTCTTTCTATGAATTCCATCCTATGTTTTCCCTTTATATAAAAAGGCAAACTAATATCTTCTTCTGCTCACAATAAAAAAATGGCTCAGCTCGGGGCTAAACCATTTTTTAAAATTTATTTTGTTTGGCGTTTTTGGCGGAATACAACTAAGCCGATGCCGATAAGAACTGCTCCAGCAAAAATTGGAATCATCGTGTTTTCATCTCCAGTTGTTGGAAGTGAGGTATTGTCGCCTGAACTGTTTGGGTTAGTCGTACCATTATCATTTCCAGTTGGATTAGTGTTCGGATCATTATTTTTCGTAAATTGGGCGTATAATGTTAAATTTTCAGCCGGCATTTTACCAGTAGCAAAATCCCATTTATTCCCACCAGTTTTTGCGTCATACCATCCTGTGAATGTGTAACCTTCTTTTGTTGGAGTAGTTGGTTCTTGTAGTAAAGCTTGCTAATTCACTGTTTGACTCGTTGTTTTTCCATCAATATCGAAATTTGCTGTATAGCTGTTTATCGTGAAATGCGCGTATAGTGTCATATTCTCAGCTGGCATTTTGTCTGCTGCGAAATCCCACTCATTCCCGCCAGTTTTCGCATCGTACCAACCGTCAAAAGTATAACCTTGTTCTGTTGGCGCGACGGGCTCTGTTATTAAAGTATTCACTGCTGTATTTTCCGTTGTTATCGCCCCGTTAATATCAAAAGTAGTCACATACGCTTCTGTAATCGGCTGAACTACCGTCCCCGCAAAAGCAACCTTTCCTTTAGCGCCAAGTGTAACTGTTTGATTAAAATCATAACTTACTTCGCCAGTATAACTATCTAGATTCCAAGTAATATTCGGGCTAGCGAATGTTCCGTTATTACTAATCGTCGTTGGCGGCACTACTTCCCCAAATACATTTTTCAAAATATCAGGTGCAACTAAATTAGATTGGTATAGGACTGGAGCAACTGTTATTTGTTGTTTATCAATTTTCAATGTGGTTAGTTCCATCATATTACTTAATGGGCTTGCATCACTTATTTGATTTTCCCGTAAATCTAAATAATTTAAGTTCGTTAGCTTAGCAAGAGGCGTCACATCTTTTATTTGGTTAATAGATAATTGTAAGAATGTTAACTGTGTCAATCCTGAAAGTGACGTCACATCACTAATTTTATTTTCACCTAAATATAAAGACTCTAAATTAGTAAGATGTGCAAGCGGTACAAGATTAGTAATCTGATTGTCGGTCAAACCTAACATGTTCAAATTAGTTAAATATTGTATTCCTTCTATTGAACTTATTCCCTTGCCGTCTGCTTCAAGTTTAGTTATCTGATTCAACTCTGTTTGCGTAACTTCATCAGCGACACTAGTTTTTCCAAGTTCCGCCTTCACCTCGTCCGCTAATGCTGGATCCGTGAAGATTTTGTTAATTGGCGTCGGCTCAGCAATACTCTCTGCCTGAACTTCCAATCCCTGACTCATATTGATCCATAAGCTAATACCCAAGATAGCTGTGACTACAAACATAATGCGTAGTAATGAAGATTTTCTTCTTTTCATTTTATCGTCTCCTTAAATTTGGCTAAGTGGACTATTCACTTTTAACCACACCTTAAATTTATGCTATCTGGGTTGAATTGGCGTGAAAAATATTACTAGTCTTTGTTGAATAATTAGAATTATAACAGAATACGCTCTCCCTTTTTTCTCGCACCAGACCCATCTTAGCCGAATGTGTGACAATAAGTTGAACTTTCTTTTTTATATTTTGAGGAAATTGTTTCTTATGGGAATTTGTAAAAAACAGCCCTGTCGTCGTGTTTGGATATTATCAGACTTGTATATTGAATTGTACTCACGATTGATAAATCGTTATAATAACTGTGATAAAAAATAGAAAACTAGAGTGCGTATGTTGCAGCAAAAATTTATCACAAGGAGACAAGAAATGAATATAGCACAATTTGATAAATTCAGCCAAGCTTGTTCTAAGGAATTAGCAACTGCAATTGGTACAATATTAGAAAACGCAAAAAATAAAGAGGATTGCTTGATTGGTTTTATCACAACCGATGATTTCTATGGTTGTCATTTAACATGGGATGACAGTGGGAATGTAAACGAGTACTTTAATTGGAAGAATGGACTTAGGCCAAATTTTCTATAACAACCTCTTGTAGATGTAGTGGAAGAATGCGAGGATATTGATTTTTGTCGCCCATCTACTGAAAAGTGGGAGTTTGCAAAAACATTGCTTTATGTATTGAAAAAAAATATCAAGGAAATACCCGATGAATTATTTAAAAAAAATGGTTTTAGAAGAGAAGATATTCTTTTCTTTTCAACAATGAGCGCAGGTGATTACACTAGTGAAATGATTGACACATCTGTTAAAACATTCAACACTATAGAAACGCTTGAAAAATATGGCATTGTATAATGAAGACAAATTAAAAGCGCTCAAACTATAATAGTTTGAGCGCTTTTTTGTGTTTGGAATTAGAGACTTAGCTTCGAACTATAATAAAACCTCACCCTTTTTTGGCACTGCCACTAAAAAATGAGAATAAGATAAAAACACCTTCGTTGGATTCATGTAAAATGAAACTAACGGAGGTGTTTCTATGAGTACGAGAGTTATGTATCCAGCAGAAATAAAAGAAAAAGCGATCAAGGTTCGGTGTACACATCTTATGAATATTATCAGTTCTGTCAAAAGAAAAACGTTATCCGCAGTATGTCCCGAAAAGGGACACCCACAGACAACGCTCCCATAGAATGTTTCCATTCCTCGCTAAAGTGCGAAACATTCTACCATAAAACAACGTATAAATACGCTAAATCTATTGTAATCCAAATCGTAAAAGATTACATTAAATATTATAACGAAAAACGAATTCAACAAAAATTAGGCTACCAATCTCCTATTAATTTCAGGAAACAAGCAGCCTAATTTAAAGGGTTTTTATTCCATTCTCATTTTTTCATGTCAGTGCATTTTCTTAGTAAGTTTTTTTTGAATTTCTTTGAACATTAGATATCCATCTGTTTGTAAATAAGGAATCGGAAGTAGTGAATTTAATCCAATAAAGAGGCTGAATATTTTTATGAAAATAAAATCATATCCTATAAAAATGCCCATAATCAAATTAACTACTGCAGGCATTAATAAAACAAGCGATTGTTTGGGCAACCCCCAGCTTTCGTCATCCTCAAATGTCACAGAACAATTAATAATGATTGGAGAAATAGATACATTTTTTATTTTAAGAAAGAAAAAATTACCTAAAACAACCTTATCTATCCTTCCCTTAAAAAGAAGGACAAAGAAAATGTGGACTAGTTCATGCAAAACTAAGACTATAAACCAACTTTTATAAATTTCTAAAATCATTCTTCTTATCCCAGTAGCTCATTAATAGTAATGTTAGCATAAACATGATAGCTGAAACACCTATTGTTGGAAGAATCATAAGCATACCTATACTATCTCCAATAATAACTCGACTTACTAACAAGCATGCAGGTATACTCAATAAAAAATCTAGTATCATTATTACATAAATAAGCCGTTTATTCTTTCTGGGTTCAAAATTCAAATTAGACATATCGTTTAAAAAGCCATTAATTAAACTAAACGATTTTCTTCCAAAAATAAAAATCAACACAGATACTATAAGAGAAAAAATAACTGATATAAGAAGTATTTTTGCTAAGTTTTGTTTATAAAAAGCTACTTGTGAAACACTATCCACATAATTTGATGCATATTGGTAGCTTGGTCCATGAACTTTTAAATAGTTTAAAAGTTCATGCTGATTTTTATTAGCTAGTTGAATAGAAATAATAGAAAAGTTAGGGTTATCATAATTTTCTTTTTCAAGTTTTAACAATATATTATTTAATTTTTCAGAAGCCTTATTCTCTACCCCCACTGTTCCATACTTGTTCACTTGTTTCGAATAAGAAATTGCCGCTACCGGCGAGTTAACTATACCGACTATTTCATACAACTCATTTTCAAATTCTACTTTATTGCCTATAGCTGATTCTTCACTGATATCATTAGGGGAAAAATTTTTCAGTTGCGAAAAAGATAACGCGATTTCTTTAGCATCGTCTTTTGGAAAACGCCCTTTAGTTAAGTGCGTCTTTGTAACAGGAAAAGCATTTACATAGTTTGGCGAGTCTGTAATTATCTCCGGAAGAGCTAAAACTTCAAACTTGGAATTATCCAAAACAAATTCATTTATATAACTTTCATCTACAACATAAATTTGTTTGACATAGTCTTTGTTCTGTAATTCAATCAACTCATTTGTAGTAAGATGATTAGGTTCCTGAAATTCATCTTCAATTTCGCTTTCAGTCATTTCAATATCAAAATATCTAGAGTAATTCTCTGCAATATCCATCAACTCAAAATTATAATCACTAGTTAAGTTCTTTTCTATTGGAACTGAGCGTAAAATAATAGTGGAGGTAATATTGGTTAATAAGATAGTTAGTACTACAATAAATGCAAACATCAAGAAGTTAAATTTTGAACTAAGTAAATATTTTAAAATTCTTCCATTTGAAACTACTCTTTTACTTTTAACTTGAATCTCGTTCTGCTCTATTTCAATATTAGAAGATACTTCTATCCTATCTTTATCTACAAAAATAGTTTTATCAAAAAAATGCTCCAATCGAATATCATGACTAACTAAGTAAATGATTTTTGTTTTTGCTAATTCACTTAAAATATTAGCAAGTATCTCCGAGGACTTGTTATCTAGATTATTTGTAGGTTCATCTAGAATAATTATAGGAGAGTCCAAAGCTAATGTTCTCACTAATTCTACTTTGACAAATTCTCCACCACTTAATAATTGGATATCTCTCTCTAAGTAATAGTTATCTACAGAAAACAACTCGCAATACTTTTGAATTAAGTTCGGATTAGTTTTTGGGAAGTGTAAATATTTCTCTACACTTGTTTTATATTTCCAATTTTTTTGCGCAAAATAAGCTACATCATTTACTTTACTTGGGTTACTTTTTAACTCATTTTCAATAAAGGTTGTTTTTCCACTTCCGTTACTACCTGTAATTGTGTAAATACCTGGCTTAGTGATAGAAAAAATGCTAAATTTATTTATTTTACTCATATAATCGCCTTTCTAATGTTATTTTTTATTATCAATGGTATGACGATGTAGGCGAAAAAGAAAAATATCATTACTACACCTATTATGGAGGTAATAAGCAGCGAATGAATAATACTCCACATAATTAAAAGAAAAATAACGGTACTAATAACCGAGAAGATTTTAAAGTTTGTAAGGAGATACGTTTTTTTTCTGAATTGAAGTAACTCTTTTTCATTATAGCCATAATAAGCCAATGTACTATAACTATTTTTATAATTAACCTCATACATAATTAGTAAAATCAATAGTACTAAGAGTAGTAAGCATATAAGAAGTGCTACTTTTTTTATCAGCATAACTGCATTACTGTACTGATTAACCTCAGCGTTTAATAACTCCGGTTCATATCCTTTAATAAATATTTTTTTAGCATATAGTTTATTTTCTGCTAAGAAATCATAAAATGATTCTTGATCTTTTAATTGCACATATGCTTCTGTAATTAAAACATCTTGTTGATTTACTTTTTTCAAAATTTGCGCATAAACACTAGGATTAAATTCTATCTCTACCTGATTTGATTGCAAAGTATCACTATACTGAAGTACAAATCCTAGCTGCTTAATTTTAGCTTTTTCAATTTCTGTTAAAGTTAAACTTTGTGGCACACGGAAAGATGGACTGTCACTATTTTTATAGTAATTTTCGTCATTACTAATGAATTCTGTCTCTGCATTCAACTTTAAAGCTTCACGTAAAGTTTCCATCATTGCAGCTTTAATATTGATAAATTCTTTTGTTTTCGGATCATATAATTCTAAATATATTAACGCTTGATAAGTATCTTTTTTCAAATTAATCGCTTCTTCATAATACTCGTCTTCATTAATGCGTGTTTCTTCTGTGAAGAACTTAGCTTTATTAAATTTAGTTGCTGATTGTATAAGCATCGTATTAATGGCTTCATTATTGTCATAAGAAGAAGCATTAGTGCTATAAAGTGTAGCGAGTTGATATACACCTTTTTCGTTAGAAGGACTTGTTTCTTCGGCATTTGTTTTCAGTAAAATCACTAAAAAAATAGCGAAAATCATCATACAAATTAAATAGAAGATATATAAGAAACATGTCCTTCTAGGTTTAATTTTGATAATACGCTCTTTTGAGCTTTCTTTATTAAAACTGAAATTATCTGCTTCATAACTTTGATTCTTCATTATTTCTATTTTTTTATCATATTCGGTAAAACGATCATCATGCGTAATTAATAGTATTATTTTAGATTTTGCCGCTTGATAAATAATTTGTTTTGCTTTCTCAAATACATCAATATCTAAGTCATTTGATGGTTCGTCTAATATCAATACTTCTTGATTTGACAAAATAGCTCTTAGAAGGTTAACTAATCTTTTTTCTCCCCCACTGAGATATTTACTTTTTTTAGTTATTAAATAGTCTAATTGATGTTCTTCCAGAAAATTAATAACCGTTTTTTCTGCGATTTCGTTCATAGTAATATTGGTTAAAACCGTTTCATACTCCAATATTTGATTATCATCTTGCTTCATCATGCAACTAATACTTCTGTTAGCTTGAAGTATTTTCTTAGCTAATGTTGTTTTCCCTACTCCATTTGCCCCAATAATTATATATAATCCGTTTTTAGTTATATTCACATTGATATATCCTTTTATTTTCTAGATGAATGAAGAGCCTTGTTGTTATTGTTAAATTACGAATAAATCTACAATAAGTTGTGATTTTACATTTTTATTATTTTTCTTTTCTAATTTATATGAAAATTTATCTTTTCCGCCTGCATAGTGACCATAAAATTCCCCGTAGTATGTATTATTTCTTGATGTATATCCATCTTTATACATTAATACATACCTATCATTATTTTTTTTGCTGTATATACTATACTTCGTTTTAACAGTTCCAGAAGTTTGGTTCACACCATACTTCACACTACCCTTTGTCCAATGCTTCTTTGTTTCTATTGCACAAACAGTTTGATTTTTTTGAAATCCAGTTTTCCACTGAGAACTAGAATCCACTCCTCGAACATTATATCTATTCTGAGTGATGTTTACTGATAAACTGATTACAGAAACTAATAAGCCTGCTATAGCAATAACAATTGCCCATGTGACACGTGTTTTTTTCATGTTGTTTCCTCCCTCTAGTCCGCTCTCCATTCATCTAAAAAATTGTATCATAACAATTTGTGAAAATCAACACAAAAGAGCAATTAGACCTAATTATTTTAGAATTTTCTATCTAATTATTAATATTTTTAAATTTAATACATACTAAAAGATAAATACTTCGCTTTTACATTCATAAAAAAACAGCCCCGCCAAAGCGGGACTGCACTCTACCTATTAATCTAAATCTTCACCATTTGTTTCAATTACTTTTTTATACCAGAAGAAAGAATCTTTGCGGGAGCGTTCTAATGTTCCTTTGCCCCAGTCGTCTTGGTCTACGTAGATGAAGCCGTAGCGTTTGGACATTTCGCTTGTGGAGGCACTTACTAGGTCGATAGGTCCCCAGCTTGTGTAACCAATTAAATCTACGCCATCAGCAATTGCTTCTTTCATTTGTTCGATGTGTTTGCGCAAGTAGTCAATACGGTAATCGTCATGGATTTTGCCGTCTTCTTCTACTGTATCATAAGCGCCTAAGCCATTTTCCACGATGAAAAGTGGTAATTCGTAGCGGCTATATAAGTCGTTTAGTGTCCAGCGTAAGCCTTTCGGGTCAATTTGCCAACCCCAATCGGAGGACTCCAAGTATTCGTTTTTCACGCCACCCATTAAGTTTCCGGCAGAGCGGTCGCCTTCTGGGCTAGCTGTTGCGGATAGGGACATGTAGTAGCTGAATGAAATGAAATCAACTGTGTGTGCTTTTAAGATTTCGTCGTCGCCAACTTCTTTTACGATGTGAATGTCGTTCTCTTGGAAGAAACGGTTCATGAAGCTTGGATATTCACCGCGAGCATGAACGTCTGTGAAAAATAGATTTTGTTGGTTTTCGTATTGTGCTTTTAGGATGTCATCTGGATTGTTAGTCGCAGGATATGTCGCCATACGAGCTAACATACAGCCAACTTGTGAGCCTGGAATAATTTCATGCGCCAATTTTGTTGCAAGCGCGCTAGCTACGAATTGATGATGTCCTGCTTGGTAAGAAAGTTCAAGCGGGTTTTTCGCGTCTTCTAAAAGTACGCCACCACCAGTGTATGCGCTAAGTGAAATAACATTGATTTCGTTAAAAGTTAGCCAATATTTCACTTTGTTTTTATAACGTTTGAAAACTGTTTCTGCGTAATTCGTGAAAAATCCGATAACGCGACGATCAGCCCAACCATTATATTTTAAAGTAAGATTTAGTGGCGTTTCATAGTGAGAAAGTGTCACAAGCGGCTCGATGTCATATTTTAATAATTCATCAAACACTTTATCATAAAATTCAAGGCCTTTTTCATTCGGCTCTTTGTCATCACCGTTCGGGAAAATACGGGCCCAGTTTAGTGATAGGCGGAAAGTTTTAAAGCCCATTTCGGCAAATAATGCGATGTCTTCTTTATAGTGGTGATAAAAATCAACGCCATCACGTTTAGGGAATCTTCCTTCTACTTTCCCTGCGATAATTGCTTCGATTTCTGCTTTAGATACGTCTAGTTCAAGGTCTCTCGTGCGTTCTTCTTTCGGAATGAATTTGACCATATCTGCTGTGGAAAGGCCTTTACCATCTACATCGTAAGCGCCTTCAACTTGGTTCGCAGCAGTTGCTCCACCCCATAAAAATCCTTTTGGAAATTGTTTTTTCACTTCAGTCATTTCGTTCGCCCCTTCCGGCTAATTTCTTCTACTTTTCCAGTCTACTTTGTGTAATGCATTACAGGTCAAGTAGAAACTTTATTTAATAATAAAAGGGCTTCGGGAACATCGGCCAGGTCCCAAACTGGGATAACAAATGGTGGTGCGACAAGGGGCAGACGCTCATCTTGCAGGCAGACTTCTGGATTTTGCAGCCAAATTGCGTGGAGTCCTGCACGATTTGCGCCAATAATATCACTTTCAAATGTGTTTCCGACCATTACTGCTTCTGTTTTATCAATTTGAAGTTCGTTTAGTGTGAAATCAAAAATTGTTTTGTCTGGCTTTTCCATTTTCCCTGGTTGGAGTTCGGAATTAGAAGCGTAAATGAAGTCAAAATAATCGATGATGCCGAAATTGGTTAAAACTCGTTTAATTACTTCTGTGTCACTTGTTGCTGTGTTGCTAAGAATTGCTTGTTTGAATCCGAGTTGTTTTACTTTTTCAAGCGTTTCTTTGGCGTCTTTCCGCAGCACTACTTCTGGGTAGGTATCAAGAGGGTGATGGTCGTATCTTGTGTTTGGCACGGTGTTTAATGTTTCGCCCATATCCCAAATAACATGTGTAATCAAATCACTTCACTCCTTTTTATATGAGTATAACAAAAAAAGCCAAGTGTACGCGAACGGCACACTTGGCTTTGTAAGATTAAATATTTGTGATTTCGTCAGTTACTTCAGCTGTTTCCTTGATAACTTCGGATTTCAGTTTGCGGTAACGACCAATACCTGTACCAGCTGGAACAAGTTTACCTAGGATAACATTTTCTTTAAGTCCTAGAAGTTCGTCACGTTTACCTTTGATTGCAGCATCTGTCAAGACACGAGTTGTTTCTTGGAATGATGCAGCAGACAAGAAGGAATCAGTTTCAAGGGAAGCTTTTGTAATCCCTAGAAGAACTGGACGACCTGTTGCTGGTTGGCTACCACTTAAGATAGCTTCACGGTTGGCTTCTGTAAACGTATGAATATCCATTAATGTACCTGGTAAGATGTTTGTATCACCAGTATCCATTACGCGGATTTTACGTAACATTTGACGAACCATTACTTCAACGTGTTTATCGCCAATTTCTACCCCTTGCATACGGTAAACTTTTTGTACTTCTGCAAGTAGATATTCTTGAACGGATAATACGTCACGAACACGAATCAAGGCTTTAGGATCCACAGAACCTTCAGTTAGAGCTTCCCCACGTTCTACGATAGTTCCTTCTTCTACACGCAAGCGAGCAGTGTAAGGAATGTTGTAAGAACGGCGGTCATCTGTACCTTGGATAGTGATTTCTTGTTGACGATCACGACCTTCTTCGATAGAAACAACTTCACCGCCAACTTCAGTGATGATAGCTTGCCCTTT
This sequence comes from Listeria marthii, assembly GCF_014227425.1. Lineage (NCBI taxonomy): Bacteria > Bacillati > Bacillota > Bacilli > Caryophanales > Listeriaceae > Listeria > Listeria marthii. The sequence continues at coordinate 31,291 of NZ_JAASWB010000005.1, read as the reverse complement.
CGGATTACGTGCTTCAAAGATTTCTTGAATACGTGGAAGACCTTGCGTGATATCGTCTCCGGCAACCCCACCTGTATGGAAAGTACGCATAGTAAGCTGAGTTCCTGGTTCCCCGATAGATTGGGCAGCGATGATACCAACTGCTTCTCCAACTTCGACTTCTGTACCAGTTGCCAAGTTTTTACCATAACATTTTTTACATACGCCGTGTTTAGTATTACATGTGAATGCAGAACGAATAGTTACTTCTTCAATTCCAGCGTCAACGATTTGAGTTGCAATTGCTTCTGTAATTAAGTCATTTTCACGTGCAATAACTTCTTTTGTTTCTGGGTGACGAATTGTTTTACGAGAATAACGACCTTCCAGACGTTCTTCAAGTGGTTCGATGATCTCAGTACCTTCACGAATAGCCTTAATTGTAAGACCGCGGTCAGTGCCACAATCGTCTTCACGAATGATAACATCTTGAGCCACGTCAACAAGACGACGAGTAAGGTAACCGGAATCGGCTGTTTTAAGGGCTGTATCGGTAAGACCTTTACGCGCACCATGGGTAGAAATGAAGTACTCTAAGACCGTTAAACCTTCACGGAAGTTAGATGTAATCGGCAATTCTACGATACGTCCTGATGGGTCAGCCATCAGTCCACGCATACCAGCAAGCTGTGTAAAGTTGGAAATGTTACCACGAGCTCCGGAATCTTGCATCATGAAGATTGGGTTTAAGCGATCCAAACTCAAGATCAGTTTTCCTTGGATTTCATCTTTGGCAGCATTCCATACAGCGATAACGCGTTCGTATCTTTCATCATCTGTAATCAGACCACGACGGAATGATTTAGTGATTTTTTCAACTGTATCATGTGCTTTTTCAAGAATTTCATGTTTTTCTTCAAGTGTTAAGATATCCGCAATACCTACTGTCATGCCGGCCTTAGTCGAGATTTTGAAACCAAGATCTTTCATACGGTCAAGCATTTTTGAAGTTTCGGTAATATGGAATTTCTTGAAGACTTCCGCGATAATGTTACCGAGGATTTTCTTCTTGAATGGATCAATTAGTTCCTGTGCAGCAATATGCGCGCGAACATCAGTTGTTGTATCAACGAAATATTTAGCTGGTGTTTCGATTTCTAAGTTGAATTTCGTTGGTTCATTAATATAAGGGAACGATTTTGGTAAGATTGTGTTGAAAATCAATTTACCAACAGTCGTAATTAATAATTGGTTGCGTTGTTCATCAGTGAAACGTTCATTTGGAATCGAACCAGCAAATACAGCAATACGAGAGTGTAAGTGTACATAGCCATTTTGATACGCAAGTTGTGCTTCATTGATATCTTTGAAGATAGTACCTTCGCCGACAGCTTTTTCACGTTCTAAAGTAAGGTAGTAGTTACCTAGCACCATATCTTGGGAAGGTGTTACAACTGGTTTACCATCTTTAGGGTTCAAAATGTTTTGAGCTGCAAGCATTAAAATACGTGCTTCTGCTTGTGCTTCTGCGGATAAAGGAACGTGAACCGCCATTTGGTCACCATCAAAGTCAGCGTTGTAAGCTGTACATACAAGAGGGTGAAGACGGATTGCGCGACCTTCAACTAGAGTTGGTTCAAATGCTTGAATACCAAGTCTGTGAAGCGTAGGCGCCCGGTTAAGTAATACCGGATGTTCACGAATAACTTCTTCTAATACGTCCCAGATTTCTGGAGCCATACGTTCGATTTTACGTTTAGCACTCTTAATGTTGTGTGCTAAGCCGCGTCCAACTAATTCTTTCATAACAAATGGTTTGAATAATTCAAGCGCCATTTCTTTTGGAAGACCACATTGGTACATTTTTAAGTTAGGTCCAACTACGATAACGGAACGACCAGAATAATCGACACGTTTACCTAGTAAGTTTTGACGGAAACGACCTTGTTTCCCTTTAAGCATATGAGAAAGGGATTTAAGCGGACGGTTACCTGGACCTGTTACTGGACGACCACGACGACCGTTATCGATTAGAGCATCGACAGCTTCTTGTAGCATCCGTTTTTCATTTTGCACGATAATGTTTGGTGCACCTAAATCAAGTAGGCGTTTCAAACGGTTGTTCCGGTTGATTACCCGACGATATAAGTCATTCAAATCACTTGTTGCAAAACGGCCACCTTCAAGTTGTACCATTGGACGAATTTCTGGTGGGATAACTGGTAGCACGTCAAGTACCATCCAGCTTGGGTTGTTGCCGGAATTACGGAAAGCTTCCATAACTTCCAAACGACGAATCGCACGAGTACGACGTTGACCTTGTGCAGATTTTAGTTCTTCTTTTAAGTCATTTGTTTCTTTTTCTAAGTCGATATCGGCTAAGATTTTTTTGATAGCTTCTGCGCCCATACCAGCTGAGAAACCTTTACCATATTTTTCGCGATAAACGCGGTATTCACGTTCAGATAAAAGTTGTTTCTTTTCAAGTGGAGTATCGCCTGGTTCTGTAACCACGTAGGATGCAAAGTAGATAATTTCTTCTAATGCACGTGGGGACATATCCATAACAAGACCCATACGGCTTGGAATTCCTTTGAAGTACCAGATGTGAGAAACAGGCGCTGCGAGTTCAATATGGCCCATACGTTCACGACGGACTTTTGATTTCGTTACTTCTACTCCACAACGGTCACAAACTACGCCTTTATAGCGAACACGTTTGTATTTACCACAAGAACATTCCCAGTCTTTCATTGGTCCAAAAATTCTTTCACAGAATAAGCCGTCACGTTCAGGTTTAAGCGTTCTGTAGTTGATGGTTTCAGGTTTTTTTACTTCACCATGAGACCATGAACGAATTTTATCTGGAGATGCCAGACCGATTTTCATATACTCAAAATTATTAACATCTAACAAGTGCCCAACCTCCTAAATTAGTTTGGAGCATTCGCTTTTAGGAAGTGCTTAGGATTTCCCGCACACTCCCTCGACTTTCAGGTAAAGTCTTAGCGATCGCTTAATTTTATATTTTGCAAAAAACAAATCATTGTTTCTTATTGTTTTGGAGTCTCAATTATCGAACCGAATTACTCAGTCTTTTCAGCGGCTGCATTTTCCGGTTGTACGATATTGAAGGCATCATTTTGATTAGTAAAGTCGTCATCATCCATGTCACGCATCTCGATTTCTTCTTCGTCTGCGGAAAGCATTTTAACGTCCATTCCAAGACTTTGAAGCTCTTTGATGAGTACTTTGAAGGATTCTGGCACACCAGGTTCTGGAACGCTTTCGCCTTTAACAATCGCTTCGTAAGTTTTCACACGACCAACCACGTCATCGGATTTAATCGTTAGGATTTCTTGAAGTGTATAAGCGGCACCGTATGCTTCCAGTGCCCATACTTCCATTTCCCCAAAACGTTGTCCACCAAATTGTGCTTTACCACCAAGAGGTTGTTGCGTTACTAGAGAGTAAGGTCCAGTTGAACGCGCATGAAGTTTATCATCAACCATGTGGGCAAGTTTGATCATGTACATTACACCTACAGAGATACGGTTATCGAATGCTTCACCAGAACGTCCGTCATAAAGAATTGTTTTCGCATCGCGGGCCATACCGGCTTCTTCCACTGTGCTCCAAACATCTTCTTCATTCGCACCATCAAATACTGGTGTTGCAACGTGAATTCCTAAAGCACGAGCAGCCATACCTAAGTGTAGCTCAAGTACTTGTCCGATATTCATACGAGATGGTACCCCTAGTGGGTTAAGCATGATATCAACAGGTGTTCCGTCTGGCATAAATGGCATATCTTCTTCAGGTAAAATACGGGAGATAACCCCTTTGTTACCGTGACGTCCGGCCATTTTATCGCCTTCGTGGATTTTACGTTTTTGTACAATATAAACACGTACTAATTGGTTTACACCAGGTGGTAGTTCGTCGCCTGCTTCACGTGTAAAGATCTTCACGTCAAGCACGATTCCGCCGCCGCCATGAGGTACACGTAATGAAGTATCACGAACTTCACGTGCTTTTTCACCAAAGATAGCGTGTAATAAACGTTCTTCTGCAGTTAATTCAGTAACTCCTTTTGGTGTTACTTTACCAACTAGAAGGTCGTTGTCTTTTACTTCAGCACCGACACGGATAATTCCACGTTCGTCAAGATCACGTAAAGCGTCTTCCCCAACATTTGGAATATCACGGGTCATTTCTTCAGGTCCGAGTTTTGTATCACGAGCTTCTGATTCAAATTCTTCAATATGAATCGAAGTATAAACGTCATCTTTTACAAGACGTTCACTCATGATGATCGCATCCTCGTAGTTATAACCATCCCAAGTCATGAACGCAACTAGTACGTTACGACCAAGAGCAAGTTCACCGGAATCCATAGATGGACCGTTACCAAGGATTTCTCCTTTAACAACGCGGTCTCCTTCTGCTACGTTTGGACGTTGGTTATAACAAGTACCTTGGTTAGAACGAACAAATTTACGTAAAGTATATTTATCAATTCCGCCAGTTACTTCTTTGCCATCCACTAGAGATACACGACGAACCCAGATTTCGCGAGCTTCAACGTGTTCTACAATACCGTCATGTTTGGCAGTTACAGCAGCACCAGAGTCTTTTGCAGATACGTGTTCCATACCTGTTCCAACAAATGGAGCTTCAGGGTGCATAAGAGGAACTGCTTGACGTTGCATGTTCGCTCCCATTAGCGCACGGTTACTATCATCGTTTTCAAGGAACGGAATACATGCTGTCGCAACAGATACAACCTGTTTAGGTGATACATCCATGTAGTCAATACGTTCTTTTTCTACCGCTAAGTTTTCTGAACGGAAACGAGCCATAACTTCTTCTTCTGTGAAAGTACCTTGTTCGTCTAATTTCGAGTTCGCTTGCGCTACTACGTAATTATCCTCTTCATCCGCAGTTAGATAATCAATCTTATCTGTAACACGGTTTGTTTCAGGATCTACGCGGCGGTAAGGCGTTTCGATAAAGCCGAATTTATTTACTTTTGCGAAAGAAGAAAGGGAGTTAATCAAACCAATGTTTGGTCCCTCTGGCGTTTCAATCGGACACATACGGCCATAGTGAGAGTAATGCACGTCACGTACTTCATAACCAGCACGTTCACGCGTCAAACCACCAGGTCCAAGCGCTGAAAGACGACGTTTATGCGTAAGTTCGCCAAGTGGATTTGTTTGATCCATGAACTGAGATAACTGCGAGCTACCAAAGAATTCTTTGATAGATGCAACTACTGGGCGAATATTAATCAATTGTTGTGGTGTAATTGTAGTCATATCTTGAATAGACATACGCTCACGAACTACACGTTCCATACGGGATAAACCGATACGGAATTGGTTTTGTAAAAGTTCACCAACAGAACGAAGACGACGATTACCTAGATGATCGATGTCATCTGTATCGCCAACACCATGTAGCAAGTTAAAGAAGTAGCTAATGGATGAAATAATATCAGAAGGCGTGATGTGTTTTACATTTTCTTCGATATACGCGTTACCAATGATATTGATTTCTTTTTCGTCATCATTTGGTGCGTAGATTTTAATAGATTGAACGAGTACGCTATCTTCCATAACTCCATCAGTTGGACGAAGTGTACGGAAACCTACACCGTTTTCTAAATTAGGAATAATTTGATCTAAATTACGACGATCCAAAATGTCACCTTTAGAAGCAATAATTTCACCAGTTTCTGGATCCACTAAAGTTTCTGCTAATGTTTGGTTGAATAGACGGTTTTTTAGATGTAATTTTTTGTTGATTTTATAACGTCCAACGCTTGCAAGATCATAGCGTTTTGGATCAAAGAAACGAGAAACTAGTAAGCTTCTAGCGTTATCAACTGTTGGGGGTTCACCCGGACGTAATCTTTCATAAATTTCTAAAAGTGCTTTTTCAGCATTGTCAGTATTGTCTTTTTCAAGCGTGTTGCGCAAGTAGTCATTGTCCCCGATTAAATCAATAATTTCTTGATCGGAACCAAAGCCAAGTGCACGAAGTAAAACAGTTACTGGTAATTTACGTGTACGGTCAATACGAACGTGTACAACGTCTTTAGCATCTGTTTCATACTCAAGCCAAGCCCCACGGTTAGGGATGACAGTAGAACCAAAGCCTTTTTTACCATTTTTGTCTAGTTTTCCATTGAAGTAAACCCCTGGAGAACGAACTAATTGGGAAACGATAACACGTTCTGCCCCATTAATAATGAACGTACCCATTTCAGTCATTAGTGGGAAATCACCCATAAATACTTCTTGGTCTTTTACTTCGCCGGTTTCTTTGTTGATTAGGCGCAACTTCACGCGCAGTGGAGCCGCATAGTTTGCATCACGGTTCTTAGATTCTTCTACCGAATATTTCGGCTCTCCAAGATCGTAATCAATGAATTCTAAAGATAAATTACCCGCAAAATCCTCAATTGGCGAAATATCGCGGAACATCTCACGTAGCCCTTCATCTAAGAACCATTGGTAAGAAGCTGTTTGAATCTCAATTAAGTTTGGTAATTCAAGTACTTCACTGATTCGCGCAAAACTTCTACGCGTACGATGCCGTCCATATTTTACATCATGTCCTGAATGTCCTGACAAACTATTCACCCCTCAAATTAATTAAAAAATTTATAAGCACACCGACTTCACTTTTAGGCACAAAAACAGTGGAACCCCCCGCACCCGATGTTTAAGTTAAATCGTTCAAAAGCAAGTACTTCCATACTCCTTCATCAGCCTTAAACATCGTTCATCAAAAGTTTCCTGCTACCTCGTGTACATCTGATTCGCATAGTCGCAATCAGATAAAACCTAGTTGGAAATCAAGTGGAACTTCAAAAAGAAAAAATTGCTGCTTTAGACAAAAAGAAAGCGGATTTCATCATATATTTCTGAAAACCACGTCCATGTTTATTTATAGCACCAAAAACCGCGCAAACGCTTCATTTTTCATCATATTTTGAAATAAAATGCAGCGCAAAAAAACGGTATAGATTCTTTTGGCATTATACTATAATACAACATCTCTATGCCTATGTCAAATATTTTTCTAGAAAAAGAAGAAGCGGCATGTTATAATATTTGCCGCTTCTTTTTGCTTATGCTTTAAAATTGTACAAAGGTTTGATTATCTCTTGAATTTCCATTGTATCTCCTACATCAGCAAGCAGTTGTTTGGCTGATTTGTAAGCTTTTGGCGCTTCATCGATTGTTTTTTTCGAAACCGAAGTAGTCCAAACATCTTTCATTGCCGCCTGATAACTTTCCAAACTGATTTGCGCTTTTGCTTTGGAGCGACTTAGCATTCTCCCTGCCCCGTGTGGCGCCGAGTAATTCCAATCAGCATTCCCTTTACCAGTCGCAAGAATACTACCATCACGCATATTAAGTGGAACGATGATTTGTTCTCCAAGCTGAGCAGATGTCGCCCCTTTTCTCAGCATGTTGTTTTCGATATCGATGTAATTATGCACACAATCAAACGCAGAAACAACTGCTTTATCCCATTTCATTGCTTTTAAAATGATTTGCGCCATAACATAGCGATTGCGTGCTGCAAATTTTTGCGCAATCTCCATGTCGTTTAAATAATGTTTTAAATCCAGGCCAGTCACGTAAGATAAATCATAATCCAATTTTACTTGTTCGCGCTCTTCGTTCAATTGATTAGCCATTTCTATATCGCCATGCTTTTTCGCATCCGTTGCACCAAGTTTTAACTCCTTACGCAAGCCATCTAATTTTTTATAAGCGACTTCTTGGTGATACTCCGCGATTTCTTTACCAAGTACTCGACTCCCGCTATGGATTACAAGATAAATCCCATCCGAACCTTGGTTTATCTCAATAAAATGATTTCCGCCACCAAGCGTCCCAACACTTCTCGCGGCCCATCCATAGTTAATCGGCGCAATCACACCATCTAAGTCAAAATCATCAACAGGCTTATCATGCGTCTTACTCCCCGATGGCACTCGTTCGCGAATGACTTTATCAAGTTTATCAAAATCCATTTTCAATTTACCAGGTTTCAATTTCACTACGTACAATCCGCAGCCAATGTCTACTCCAACTAGATTCGGTACAATTTTATCTTGAATCGTCATCGTCGTCCCAATTACACAACCTTTACCGCCGTGCGTGTCTGGCATTATCCGAATCTTACTGTCTTTCGTAAACGGCTGATTGCATAATGTAATAATTTGTCCAATCGTATTATCATCTACGTTGTCCGTAAAAACCGTCGCTTCGTTATATTGTCCTTTTAATGTTAGCATTTCTATTCCTCATTTTCTGTTTAATAGAGAAATGGAAACCCATTCCTCTTCCTAGCTAGTTAAATTACTCAGTTCTCCTTCAATCATTTGACTCACTTCTTTCCCGTTTATTTTTTGGTATAAAAAAAGCCCCTCAATCAAGAAAGATTGAAGGACATGATTTTTAACGAATGATACCTTGAAAAGACGCGGGTTTGATATGCGTGAGCGTTAAAGAACTACCTATTATCTTCAGTCTTGATTGGTTGTTTTTTTCTAGTTTTTTGCTCAGTTTAAGCATATCCCTCAGTCCTTTCTTAGTAAAATGTATTTCTATATTAACACGATTCCACGCTTCATACAACTTAGTTTTTAACACTTCTGAAAATGAAATAGCCCTTATCTTTCGCGACTGTTTCCACATTACCAAAAACTTCTTCCATTTTCTTTTCAGCGGACGGACCACCTTGTTTCTTTTGAATAACGATCCATAGTTCTCCGTTTTCTTGCAAGTGATCGAATGCGCCTTCTAAAATCGCATGAACAACCTTCTTACCTGCACGAATCGGCGGATTACTAATAATCGCTTGGTAGTCAGTAGCAGTCACGTTGTCATAAACAGAGCTTTCATATATATGCGTATTCGAAATTTTATTTAATTCCGCATTTTCTTTCGCAAGTTCTAGTGCGCGTAAATTCACATCCACCATTTCAACTTGGCTATCCGGAAATTCTTTTGCCACAGTCAAGCCCATCGGACCATAACCACAACCTACATCCAAAATTTTCCCCGTCTTCACTTCTAGCTCAAAAGATTCAATTAACAATTTCGAGCCGAAATCCACCGTGTTTTTAGAAAATACGCCATTATCACTTGTAAAATTCATATTAAAACCTTTTAACATCACTTGCCAGGTTTTACGGTTATGTTTAATCGTTTCATCATTTGTGTAGTAATGATTATTAGTCACGAACCGCACCTTCCTTTCATATCTCTAGCTATTTTAGCATAAAACGTCCTCCTAAAGTAGCTCTAATACAGATAAAAAAGGATAAAAAAACAGACCCTTAATAATTAAGAGTCTGCTTCCACTAGAATTAAGATTCTTTCTTTTTAAATCCTTGCGCTTCGAATTGTTCAACTGTTTGTTTTAGACTAACTTTTTTAGGATCTGTTGTTCCGCCAAGTAGCGAACTAACAGAAGCTTTATCTGCTTTATATAAATCAATAGACATAGTTAGTTCAAGCGCTTCATCCGTGAATTTCGTTTCAAGTGAAGCACCTTTACTGTCTTTATATCCGGAGTACTGAGATGCAACTTGTTCTTCTAATTGCTTCTTCATAGCATCGTCCAATTTAACGCCAGCTTCTAAGCCAAGTGCAGCAAATGGGTAAATCATTTTTTGGTCTACTTTTCTTAGATTATCGCCAACGTGAGCAAATGTCGCTTCCAACTTAGCGCCACCTATATCCGCCACGTATGTTACTGTTTCCATTTTTTCTTCTTTCTTCTCACTTGTCTTTTTGCTTGAGTCACTTCCACAAGCAGTTACAAGTAAAGCTAACACTAAAATACTGATAATACTTAAAAACTTTTTCATCTGATTGTCGTTCTCCCTTTTTGTTTAGTTTTTTAGTTGATATTTGTTTAATAAGCTAGATGAATCCATTTTCAAATCCACATATGCTGCAACGCCTTCACTGTACCAGTTTGTTTCTAAACCTTCTTCTCCATTTAAATAACTAACTAAGTACTCATCCCAGTCAGCAAAATGAAGTGCCGCAGCGTCCCATAATTCTCCTAGGAAACCCCACGCTTGTTCTTCACTGATCAAATCTAAAGAAAAACAAACACGTACAATATAACCTAAACGATCCACATCGAACGCGCCATATGTTTTAACTTTATTAGCAGCCGCTACGAGAGCAGTCGCATCATGCCCCTTTTTGTTAGAAGCCTTAGTGACGATACGGGCAACTTTATTGGTTGTATGTGCCGCAACCATACCTGAATAATTATTTGCTTCAATCCAGTTAGTAATGACTTCAACCGCAGAATAGCTATCATTAATCCCAAACATCGGCAGCCAATATTTCATGACTTTAGCTCCTTGCTTCTTCGGATAATACAGTTTTAGCATTTTATTTGAGCCTGTTAATCTAGTTTCCACATTATGCTTACATTCTGTAGTGAAAGCTCCGATACATAGTAAACGCTCTTTATCTGCTGGAAATGTATTAAATTGTTGATATTCTTCTGGTATAACGACTTTTTTTCGACCAAACATTTATTTTTACCACCTTTTTAGTAATATATCATGCTTTTTAATTCTACAACTTGTAGTTTTAAAAGTCAACCGCACAAATAAAAAAACCTCCCTCAAAAAACGAGAGAAGTCTATTTGCTTCGTTCAATTGTAATACCTTTTTTCTTTTCTAGCGTAAAAATTTCTGCTTGGAACGCACTAAAGAACACGCCAACAGTACACAACACAATAAGAAGAATAGAAAAAATCGTATTACCCTTTTTTATTCCAGATCGATAATTCGCAATAAAACTAAGTCTTTCTTTTAACGCTTTCGTATTTTCGTGCAATGAGACAGCCACATACGACTCTTTGTAGTTTCCGGATTTAGCAAGCGACGAAAGTAACGTATCACCATAACCAATATATTTACTTTTCGGCAAAGCAGCCAAAACCGCCTCATCACATGCTAACTCGCGATCCTTTTGAATCCGTTTGTTCATTAGATACATCAACGGATTAAACCAATACACACAAGTGAAAAATTGTACGCCCCAAAGATAATACATGTCTTTACGCTTACAATGAACCAACTCATGCCTAAAAATATAATACAATTCCGCTTCCGAAAACGTTTTATCTGGTATAACTATTACATTTTTCATCAATCCCAAGAAAATTGGCGACGAAACAAGCGGATTTATCATTAATTCAACTGGTCTTTTAATGCCAAGTTCATCAATAATCCCAGCTAATAAATCAAGTTGTACCAAATCATCTACTTTTCGCGCACCCGAAAAAACATATTTTTTAAAATTTCGATACGAGGCTACTCGGTAAATAAAAAGAACCAAGAATCCCAATAGCCAAACCAACCACAAATAATCCAATACTGTCATCCAAAAGGTTATTTTGAAATCGCGCTGTAAAACGACTCCATTTTGATCCATCACAATAGAAGTAACACCATCAAATCCCGTTTTATCCCTCCACATAAACTCACTATCTTTTGCGGCCCTGTAGAAAAAGAACGAAAAAGGAACCGTTAAAAAGAAGAAAACGGTTAACCATGAATAATAAATTTTTGTCTTATTTAAATAACGAGTGAATATTTTTCCAAATATCCAGACAAGCGGTATTAACACAATCGACGTCAACGCCATCGATAAGATTATCTTAAGTAGTTCATTCATCCGATGATTTCGCTCTTTTCCAAAATTGTTGTAAGTCTTCTAGTTCGTCCGGAGAAATTAAATCATTTTGTACTAAATTGGTAATTAGACCTTTGACGTCGCCTTCATAAATATCTTCTACAAAAGTTTCCGTCTGTTGTTCTAAATACTCATTTTCGCTCACAAGTGCATAATATTCATTTTTGCGGCCAATTTTCTTAACGCGAAGTAGGTTTTTCTCCACTAATCTAGTTAAAAATGTAAGAATTGTATTTTTCTTCCATGAAAATTCTCTTTCACTTAGTTTCTCGGCAACATCTGCGTACTGAACCGCTCTTCCATATTCCCAAATGATTTTCATAACTTCTAGTTCAGATTTTGATATAGCTTTAATCGACATATTTAAACCTCCAGGAAACTAATTCACTTACTAATACTAGCATGTAATAGCAATAAAAAAAAGCCTTCTGAAAGACTAATCATACTCTTTTGTATTCGTTTTTACATTTTAATAAAAAAAGACCTTAGATAACTAGTATCTAAGGTCTTTAAGTTAATTACTTAACTTCTACGTTAGCGCCAACTTCTTCAAGTTTAGCTTTGATTTCTTCAGCTTCGTCTTTAGCAACGCCTTCTTTAAGAGCTTTAGGAGCGTTGTCAACTAATTCTTTAGCTTCTTTTAAGCCAAGACCAGTGATTTCACGAACCACTTTGATTACTTTGATTTTAGAATCTCCAGCAGAAGCTAGTTCTACAGTGAATTCAGTTTGCTCAGCAGCACCGCCACCAGCAGCAGCTACAGCTACAGGAGCAGCAGCAGTTACGCCAAATTCTTCTTCGATTGCTTTTACTAAATCGTTAAGTTCTAATACAGATGCTTCTTTTACGGAAGCAATGATTTCTTCAATGTTTAAAGCCATTTTGAAATTCCTCCAATAATATAATTTTTTCGGATTTAACCGAGATTTGTTTGTAGGGTTTCCCCTGGGTAGAACAGATTATGCTTCTTGTCCTTCTTTTTGGTCAGCAACAGCTTTAGTAGCGATAGCAAGACCGCGAACTGGAGCTTGAAGTACGTTGCAAAGCATAGATAGCAATCCTTCGCGTGATGGAAGTGTTGCAAGTGCTTTAATTTCTTCAAGAGAAGCAACTTTACCTTCAATAACACCGGCTTTGATTTCTAGTGCTTCATGATCTTTAGCGAAATCGTTAAGGATTTTCGCAGGCGCAACTACGTCTTCATTACTGAATGCGATTGCGTTAGGACCAGTTAGAGCTCCTTCTAAACCTTCATAACCGTTAGCTTCAACAGCACGGCGAGTTAGTGAGTTTTTGTAAACTTTAAACTCAATACCAGCATCACGCAATTGTTTACGTAATTCAGTGATTTCGCCAACGTTTAAGCCGCGGTAATCAACAATTACTGTAGACGCACTAGCTGATAATTTTGTTTTAATTTCTTCTACTGCACTTTGTTTAGCTTCAAGAACTTTACTCATTTTTCCACCTCCGTCCAACAATTAAATCTAATTAAACAGACACAAGTTCCGTTTGATCAGCAACAAAAAACCTCTGACACCGTAGACGTCAGAGGTTTTTGTAAAATGCACGCGGACGCACACTTCAAAAGAAATCCCTCGGGTGGCAAAATTTAAGCGGTAAACGCACCAACTGTCTACGGTAAGGATATTTGATTGTTTCAACTAGCCTATCTTATCAAAATAGAAGAGACTGGTCAAGTTAAATTTTATAAGCTAGCTGGGTCAACTTGGATTCCAGGTCCGAAAGTAGTAGTTACAGAAAGATTTTTCACGTAAGTACCTTTCGCAGCAGCAGGTTTTGCTTTTTGTAGAACGTCATTCACAGTACGGAAGTTTTCTACTAGTTTAGCAGCATCAAAAGATACTTTACCGATTGCAGCGTGGACATTACCAGCTTTATCAACACGGTATTCTACTTTACCAGCTTTAATTTCGTTAACTGCTTTAGTTACGTCCATAGTTACTGTACCAGTTTTAGGGTTTGGCATTAAACCTTTTGGTCCAAGGACACGGCCTAATTTACCAACTTCCCCCATCATGTCAGGTGTAGCAACGATAACGTCAAAGTCAAACCAACCTTGGTTGATTTTTTCAACGAATTCAGATTCACCAACGTAATCAGCTCCAGCAGCCTCAGCTTCTTTAGCTTTTTCACCTTTTGCGAATACTAATACGCGTTGAGTTTTACCAGTACCGTTTGGTAATACAACAGCACCACGGATTTGTTGGTCCGCTTTTTTAGGGTCAACGCCAAGACGGAATGCTACTTCAACAGTTGCATCGAATTTAGCGAAGTCAATTTTTTTAGCAAGTTCAACTGCTTCTTCTGCAGTGTAAACTTTATTTGCATCAATTTGTTTTAAAGCATCTTGATACTTTTTGCCTTTTTTAGCCATTTCTTTTCCTCCTTAATTGTCAAATTGTGAAACACACGATTAATCTTGGATAGTGATACCCATAGAACGTGCAGTACCTTCAACCATTAGCATTGCAGATTCAACATTTGCAGCGTTAAGGTCTGGCATTTTTGTTTCAGCAATTTCCTGTACTTGAGCGCGAGTTACAGATGCAACTTTTGTTTTGTTTGGTTCACCGGATCCTTTTTCCACTTTAGCTGCTTTTTTAAGTAATACAGCTGCTGGTGGAGTTTTAGTGATGAACGTAAACGAACGGTCTTCAAATACAGTGATCACAACAGGAATAATAAGACCAGCTTGATCGGCTGTGCGAGCATTAAACTCTTTACAGAATCCCATGATGTTTACGCCAGCTTGACCTAATGCAGGTCCAACTGGAGGTGCAGGATTTGCTTTACCTGCTGGAATTTGAAGTTTAACTTCTTTAATCACTTTTTTTGCCACGAGACATACCTCCTTAAGTCCGTGATGTGGTTGACTGGGGCTGATATTTCCCCTCCCACGTTAAAACATACGTCAAAAACGTACTTATATATGATACCATTTTAAATGTTTAGTTGCAAGATTTTTTATGAATTTACTTTAAACTGCATGGTTTCTTTATCGAAATAAACATTTTTATTTTTGCGCCATAAGTTCAAATAGGCCGTGTAGCCCAGTGCTGCCTTATCGACCCACGCTGGATTTACCGTTTTTAGTAATTGTAATGTTTTTTCAAAAGCGATTTTCCGGGTATCTGCTTCTAAAATGTTATCGTCTCGTTCGATATCTTCTTTGCGATGGCGCAGTTCAAATTCCATGCCCATGTACCAGCAAATATGCAGAAAAACTTCATATTTAAACTCTTCTAAATCCGTGGTGTTAAACTCGCTATTACGGTTGCCGCGTTCATAACCATAGAGCATGTAGCCATTTCGTTCACTATAATCCATACAAAGTTCGCCGAAACCTGGACCATCACCTAGAAATAAAGGGAAATCTAGCTCTAAAAAATCCGCTTCCCGTTTAAACTCCAAATAAATCTGTTTTGCTTTGTCCATTTTGTCGCCTCCCTAACAAAACAACCTCCACAAATAAATGTAGAGGTTGCAAGTTTTAAAGTTTTTCGATTTGGTTGAAATCAACTTCGACTGGCGTTTCACGTCCGAACATGTTAACCATGACTTTCGCTTTACCTTTGTCGTTGTCCATTTCGTCCACTTTACCAGAGAAGTCAGCGAATGGTCCTTCTTTGACCATAACTGTTTCGCCGATTTCAAAGTCAGCTTCTGCACGTTTTTCAACCATGCCCATGCTTTTAAGAATACGGTCTGCTTCTTCTGGAAGTAATGGTGTTGGTTTTGAGCCTGAACCAGCTGAACCAACGAAACCTGTAACACCTGGAGTATTACGAACTACGTACCAAGAATCGTCTGTCATAACGATTTCTACTAATACATAACCAGGGAAAACTTTACGTTTGATTGTTTTCGTTTTACCATTTTTTACTTCTGTTTCTTCTTCTTCCGGTACGATTACGCGGAAGATTTTATCTGACATGCCCATTGATTCTACACGTTTTTCTAAGTTTGCTTTGACTTTATTTTCATAACCGGAGTAAGTATGAACTACATACCAATTTTTTTCCATTGTTTAGTTGGCAGCATCCTATTTTGCCGCCATCCTCCTTTTAGTATAATCCAAAATAAAAAACCCGAAAGTTGTACGGGTTTTGTCTCAAGTAATAGTATATCATTATCTTTGTAAAATTCCTAGCACTACACGATAAGTTTAATAATTTGTTCGATACCGAAATCAATTAACATAAAGAATAGAGCAAATAAAACTACTGTAATAACTACTGTTACTGTGTATGTTAAAAGTTCTTTTCTAGTTGGCCACGTAACTTTGTGCATTTCGGACGAAACATTCCGAAAGAATCTTGCTATTGCAGACATACCAAAACCTCCATATCGTCTATTTTGTTTCTCGATGTAATGTATGTTTATTGCAGTGTCGGCAGAATTTCTTCACTTCTAAGCGAGTTTCTTTCTGCGTCCCGCTAACATTGACCGTATAGTTTCTTGAACCACACTCAGAACAAGCGAGGGATGTTTTCTTCTTCATAAATTATCTCAACTCCGCAATCATTAAATATGCCATGCCAAAAAATAGGCACATTTCATCCATATAAATATAACATTTGGCTCTTAGCTAGTCAATTGTTTTTTCATTCTAGCTGTTTCATCATTTTCTTTTTGACGCGTTGCAGAGCATTGTCGATTGCTTTCTCTTTTTTATTGAAGAAAACCGCCATTTCTTGATAGCTCTTGCCTTCTAAATATTGTTTTAATACTTCTTTTTCAAATTCGCTTGTGACTTGTTCTAGTTGGCGTGCTACATGCGTTAAATCCTCGTTTTTGATTAAAAAGTCTTCTGGTGTTTCGGCGGCTTTTTCGGAAATAACATCCAGTAAAGTCCAGTCCACATCATCTTCGGCCATTGGCGTATCGAGTGAAACAGAATTATTAAGTGGAATATTCTTCTGTCTAGATGCCCGCTTAACTGCCGAAAGAAGCTGCCTATTAATACACATTTCTGCAAAAGATCGAAAAGAAGCTTCTTTGGTTTTGTCATAATCACGAATCGCTTTGAAAAGACCAATCATCGCTTCTTGGATTAAATCATCCCGCTCAGCACCTTGCAGAAAATACTGGGTTGATTTCCAGTAAATAACTGACTGATACTTACTGAAAAAATATTCTAGCGCTTCTGTATCACCGCTTCTCGCTAGTTCGAGCATCGTCATTTCTTCCTGATTCACTGAATTATCCACTGGGCTAATCGGCTCCTTTACGACAGGATTTCTTCCATGGTTGCTCCATTATACATAGTTAGAAACTTACCGTCAATCCCTTACTCCTCGCCTCTTCTCCACTTTTCAAGCTGTGAAATAACATCAGAATCTAGATTAAGGTTTGATTTTGGCATTTCTTCCTGAATTCGCTTGATTTTCTGACCGATTTGTTTGCTCATTTCCTGAATTTCAAAAAGTAGTTCACGGGAAGAAATCCGTAACGCTCCTTGTCCAAAAATAGCCCACTGTTCTGTATAATCAGATGTTGCTACCATAATTTGCGTCCGCACATTTTTCCATTCAATTGCTTTTTGTTCAATGTATTCATCCGCCGTTTCGTCCTCATGTGTAAAAACTACTTCGACTTGATATTTCTTGCTTTTCCGCTTCACACCTCGGACAAACTGTGCATCAAAAACGACCACAACCCGGTATCCCGTATAACTTTGATACTCCGCCATCCATTCAACCAGCTTATCTCTCGCCGCTTCCAAATCACGATCTTTCAAATAACTTAATTCCGGCCAAGCCCCAATCACATTATACCCGTCAACAAGCAGAATTTGTTCCATCTTTATTTCTCCAGAGGGAAACGTTTCCGATAAACTTCATAAAGTAACAAACTCGCTGCAACAGAAGCATTAAGTGATGTAACTTTTCCACGCATTGGTAAATGAACAAGAAAATCGCATTTTTCGCGAACTAAACGGCTCATTCCGAAACCTTCACTACCAATAACAATTGCAAGCGGCATATCCACGTCCATCGTCCGGTAATCGCTGCTCCCCTTCGCATCAGTACCGAAAATCCAAAGTCCACGCTTTTGCAATTCTTCCATTGTCCGCACCATATTCGTGACACGAACTACTGGAACATACTCCATCGCGCCAGTACTAGCTTTTGCTACGGTTTGCGTTAATCCCACTGAGCGGCGTTTCGGAATAATAATCCCGTGTGCGCCAACAGAATCCGCCGTACGCATAATCGACCCTAAGTTATGCGGATCTTCTAGTTCATCTAAAATAATGAAAAATGGCATTTCATCTTTCGCTTCAGCTGCTGCGAATAAATCATCGAGTTCCGCATATTGATACGCCGCAACCTGTGCTGCAACACCTTGATGCGCGCCGCTTACTACTTTTTCGATTTTTTGTTTTGGTACAAATTGAACCTGGATTTTACGTTCTTTCGCCAAAGCTAACACTTGTTTCAAAACACCTTTTTGCGAACCTTCTTGTACGTATATTTTATGGATATCTCGATCAGATCTTAACACTTCAAGGACAGGGTTTCTCCCGCCAATCCACTCTTGCTCATTTTCTTGTTCCATTAGTTGTTTTCCACTCCTTTTTCTACTATTTCAAGCGCCTTTTCCATCCATTCTTGAAGTCTATCCATCTCACCTGCTAAATAAAGATAGCCGAGAACCGCTTCAAAAGAAGTAGACATGCTGTATGTTCCTGGATCCGTGTTTTTAGGCACTGTATACGACTTGGCATTTCGCCCGCGTTTAGCAATTCGGTCTTCTTCCTCTGTCAAAAAGCCTTCCGCAATCATAGCTTTTAGCGCCACCGCTTGCCCTTTTGCAGAAACAAATTTTGTCGCCGTTTTATGCAATTGGTTCGGTTTGGTTTTCCCTGCTGCAAGTAAATATTCGCGGATAAATTTTTCGTACACCGCATCACCCATGTAAGCAAGCGCGAGACCATTCAATTGTTTGTATTCTTTCACTTCTGCCATGATTTACCCCCGTCTAAACCGCGTGCCTTGCGCAGTGTCTTCCAAAATAATATTTTTTTCTTTCAAAATGTCTCGAATTTCATCAGCTCGTGCAAAATTGCGTTCATTTCGCGCTTGCAGACGTTCTTCAATTAGCGCCTCTACTTCGCTATCATCCAACGAATCCGTTTGCGTATTTTCTAATTTCAAGCCTAATACTTCCGCGAATAAACGCATCATACTTAAAAATTCTCGCAACACATTAACAGAAACCGTTTCTTTTGCCAGATAAATATTAGCACGTTTCGCAAGTTCGTGGAAAGTTGTAATGGCATTCGCTGTATTGAAATCATCATCCATATCATCTTCAAAAGCTTGTTTTAATTCAGTCAGTTGCTCTAACCACTCGTCCTCATGCGTTTCTTCCACATATTCACCGTCATCCGTTTGAATACGGTGGTCAATGTTTTGATACGCAATCATTAACCGCTCCAGCCCATTTTTCGCATCCTCCAAAATCGCATCATTCAGCGTAATCGGCTTCCGATAATGCACCGATAACATGAAGAACCGAATCACATTTGGATCATTGTCTTTTAGCACATCATGCAGCGTAATAAAATTCCCGAGCGATTTGGACATTTTTTCCCCATCAATATTTAAAAAGGCATTATGCATCCAGTAGTTCGCGAATGTTTTCCCTGTTGCCGCTTCGGATTGAGCAATCTCATCCTCATGGTGAGGGAATACTAAATCTTGCCCGCCCGCATGAATATCAATCGTCTCACCGAGATATTTTTTCGCCAGCGCCGAGCATTCAATATGCCAACCCGGACGACCATTCCCAAATGGACTTTCCCAAAAAATCTCGCCCGGCTTTGCAGCTTTCCAAAGGGTGAAATCAAGTTCATCTTGCTTACGCTCATTATATTCAACCCGAGCCCCGTGCTGTAGTTCCGATAATGCTTGTCCAGATAGTTTGCCGTAATCTTTGAATTCCTTCGTCCGGAAATATACATCACCAGCCGACTCGTAAGCATAACCTTTTTCGATTAGCGTACTGATCATTTGAATAATTTCGTCCATATTTTCTGTCACACGCGGATTCACAGTCGCTTTCGCCACATTCAGCTGATCCACATCATCAAAATAAGCACCAATAAAGCGGTCCGCTACTTCCGGAACAGTCAATTTCAGTTCATTAGCCGCACGAATCAATTTATCATCCACGTCAGTAAAATTAGACACGAATTTCACATCGTAGCCACGGTACGTAAAATAACGTCGAACCGTATCGAAAACGATGATTGGTCGCGCATTTCCGATATGAATATAATTGTAAACAGTTGGTCCACAAACATACATTTTCACTTCGCCATCTTTGAGCGGTTTAAAAGGCTCTTTCTCTCGTTTTAACGTATTAAAAATTTGTATCGACAATCAGATCTACTCCTTTTCCTTTAAAAGTTTTTCTACTATATTTTCTAATTCCGCAATTCGTAATGTTAATTCATCCATTTTAGGAACCGCATGCCCTACCGTACGCCCATTCAACCGAACAACCTTCGCCGGAATCCCGACAACCGTTGCACCAGGTGGCACGTCTTTTAAAACAACAGCTCCCGCACCAATACGCGCGCCTGCTCCAATTTCTACCGGCCCAAGTACTTTTGCCCCCGCCGAAACGAGCGCCCCGTCACCG
Source organism: Listeria marthii (assembly GCF_014227425.1). NCBI lineage: Bacteria > Bacillati > Bacillota > Bacilli > Caryophanales > Listeriaceae > Listeria > Listeria marthii. The sequence continues at coordinate 10,879 of NZ_JAASWB010000005.1, read as the reverse complement.
ACAGTTGGATGGCGTTTCCCGCAGTCTTTCCCAGTCCCACCGAGCGTAACCCCGTGGAATATCGTTACATCTTCACCAATTTCTGCAGTTTCTCCAATAACAATCCCTGCACCATGATCAATAAAAAGCCTTCTACCAATAGTTGCGCCTGGATGAATCTCTATATTAGTCCAGAAACGAGCGGTCTGCGCTAATACTTTTCCCAACAAAACCATTTTATGACGATAAAAAAAGTTCGCCACACGATGCCACCAAAGTGCATGCAATCCTGGATTCGTTAAAAAAGCATCAAAAAAACTCTTCGTCGCAGGGTCATTCTTTATAATTGTTGTAATATCTTCTTTTAAGCGAGTTGGCATTTTGTTGCCTCCTTATTCAAGTTTGTACATTTTTTATTGGAACCTAAACCAACAAAAAAAGCCCCTCCGATACAGAGACGCTTTGCGCGGTTCCACTCTGACTTGAGCATTGCTAATTATAGCAGACACTCCAACTCTAGGGGTGGGGTTAACGACCCACATTTCGTCTGATGATACTAAATTTCCCATCAGAATTCAGGGAGGCATTTCAGGAGTGTTCAGCTAAGTCGCTTCCAGCCGCGGCGACTCTCTCTTCAAGCTTAGAATTCCGTACTTCTTCCCATCAGCACTTTTTCCGTATATTTAGTTCTATTATAACAGCAATAAAATTCCTTGCAACTGAAATATATCAAAATAAAAAAGTGCCCCGCAAATAGCCGAGACACTTCCCTTTAAAATTAATTATTTTTCAACCATGTATCCAAACGATTAAGCACTTTTTCAAGGCCAAGAACCTCAATTGCAAGCGGTAATTCCGGACCATGCATTTCACCAGTTGTCACAATACGAATTGGCATAAACAAACCTTTTCCTTTTACGCCAGTTTCTTTTTGGACACGCTTGATTGCCGCTTTAACTTCCGCAGCTTCAAGAACTTCCAGTGCTTCTAACTCTTTTTTGAAAGCCGAAATAACGGTTGGCACTGTTTCTTCAGCCAGAACTGCTGTTTCTTCTTCATCAAAAGTAATCGACTCCGCATCCGCAAAGAACATTTCTGAAAGTAGCACAATTTCAGCACCATAACTCATTTGTTCATGATAAAGTGAAACTAATTTGTGCACCCAGTCAAGTTCTGCTTGATCTAGCTCTGCAGAAACAACGCCCGCTTTTTGTAAATGAGGTAAAGAAAGCTCTACGACATCATTTAGCGGTAATTTTTTCACGTATTGGTTATTCACCCAAGTCAATTTAACATTATCGAATAATGCTGGTGATTTAGATAAACGCTTCGGATCAAACATCTTAATGAACTCTTCTTTAGAGAAAATTTCTTCTTCCCCTTCAGGAGACCAACCAAGCATAGCGATAAAGTTAAATAACGCTTCTGGTAAATATCCTAAGTCACGATATTGTTCGATAAATTGAATAATCGAGCCATCACGTTTACTTAATTTACGTCTACTTTCATTGACAATCAGCGTCATATGACCGAAAATTGGTGGTTCCCAGCCAAAAGCATTGTAAATCATAATTTGTTTCGGTGTATTCGAAATGTGGTCATCCCCGCGAAGAACATGCGAGATTTCCATCAAATGGTCATCCACTGCTACAGCAAAGTTATACGTCGGAATTCCGTCTTTTTTCGCAATAACAAAATCACCAATACCATTTGACTCAAAAGAAACATCATCTTTTACCATATCGTTAAAAGTAATTGTTTCATTCGCTGGTACTTTGAAACGAATGCTCGGTTTAAAGCCTTGCGCTTCTTTTTCAACTTGTTGTTCTTTTGTTAAATGACGACATTTCCCGCTATAACGTGGCATTTCGCCATTTGCTTTTTGTTTTTCACGTTCTGCATCTAATTCTTCTTCTGTACAATAACATTTATATGCCAAATCTTTGTCCAAAAGTTCTTGAATTAGCGGCTCATAAATAGATTGACGTTCGGATTGACGGTAAGGTCCGTATTTCCCAGGAACATCAACACCTTCATCCCAGTCCATACCAAGCCATTTCAAGTTTGTCATTTGACTTTCTTCACCATCAGCTATGTTACGCTTAGCATCCGTGTCTTCAATTCTAATGATAAAATCTCCATCATTATGTCTTGCAAATAAATAGTTAAATAAGGCAGTACGCGCATTCCCAATATGCAAAAATCCAGTTGGACTTGGCGCATAACGCACACGTACTCGTTTTGTTTCACTCACAATTATTCACTCCTTCAATTATTTTTCAAGTAAGACAACCGCAAGACTCGCGATTCCCTCTTCTCTACCAGTAAATCCTAATTTCTCTGTTGTCGTTGCTTTTACATTCACTTGCGTCGGATCCGCATGTAGCAACTCCGCAATTCTCAGCTTCATTTGGGTTACATATGGCGCCATTTTAGGTTTTTCAGCAATAATAGTAGCGTCTAAATTCCCAAGACGAAAACCATCCGCCTCTACTTTCTGCCAAATCTCAGTAAGTAACTCCGCTGAGTCCGCGTCTTTAAAAGTCATATCTGTATCCGGGAAAAAATGACCAATATCTCCGGCCCCAATTGCCCCAATAATAGCATCAGTTATAGCATGAAGTAGCACATCTGCATCGCTATGGCCAAGCAAACCTTTTTCATAAGGAATTTTAACCCCGCCGATAATCAGCTCTCGGTCATAGGCAAGTTTATGTACATCATAACCTTGGCCAATTCTAATCATTTACTTTCCCTCCAAGTTCTCCTAAAATCGCCTTTGCAAGCGGCATATCTTCAGGAGTTGTCAGCTTAATATTATAATAGCTTCCTTGGACAATAGCAACCGGACAAGGGATTCGCTCCACCAAACTAGCTTCATCCGTCCCTAAAAATTGTTCTTTTCGAGCAAGCTGATGTGCTTCCTGTAAAATGTGCAGTTCAAAAGCTTGCGGTGTTTGAATTTGCCAAAGATTTTCTCGGTCAACTGTTTCTTGAACGACGTCATTCACAACTCGTTTAACCGTATCTTTCACTTTCACTGCACAAATTGCGGCTTTATTTTGCTTCACGCCAGCTAGCAATCGATCAATGATATCAACAGTAACAAACGGTCTTGCCCCATCATGCACCAACACGACACTCTCTATTCCACAACGTTCCAGCCCCGCCGCTACACTATATTGGCGCTCACTTCCGCCTTTCACAATCTCAATTCGCTGCTCAGCAACATGTAGCTGACTCATTAATTTCTTTACATGCTTTCTTTCCTCTTCTTGACACACAACAATCACTTTAGAACAACGATTATCCGCTAAAAAAGGACGCAGGGCATGAATAAAAATCGGTTCACCAACTAGATCTAGCCACATTTTATTCTTCTGGGCATTCATACGCTTCCCTTGACCTGCCGCTAAAAAAACCAACTCATAATTCATGCTTATTTCCCCCTTCTAATCAGGATGGTTTAGCAAAAATCATTCTTCCCGCTGATGTTTGAAGTACACTCGTTACTTCAACTTGGATTGTTTCATTAATAAATTTACGACCATCTTCCACAACAATCATCGTTCCATCGTCTAAATATGCAACGCCTTGATTGTGCTCCTTACCATCTTTCACCATAAGAACAGTCATTTTCTCTCCTGGTAAAACAACAGGCTTCACAGCATTGGCCAAATCATTAATATTTAAAACTGGTACATTCTGGAACTCACATACTTTGTTTAAATTATAATCATTTGTTACAACAATCCCGCCCATTACTTTAGCAAGTTTAACAAGTTTACTATCAACTTCTGGCGTATCTTCAAAATCACCTTCATACATTTCCACTTGAATAGCGTCTTCTTTTTGGATGCGATTCAAAATATCTAATCCACGACGCCCTCTTGTTCGTTTAAGTGTATCCGATGAATCCGCAATATGCTGCAGTTCAGCTAATACAAACAATGGAATAACAACCGTTCCATCTAAAAATCCAGTAGTTAAAATATCTGCAATACGACCATCGATAATAACACTCGTATCCAAAATTTTGTATGTTTTCTTAGATTTTTCTTCCGATTGCTCTTCTTCCGGTGTTTTTTTCTTAGCATTTCTGTTATTGACAAAATTTCCAAATTCATTGCGACGACTGATTCCAATACGGAACCCTAAATAACCTAGCACTAACGTTAAAATAACTGGTACTACAGAATTTAAAAGCGGAATATTCGTTTGACTTAGCGCATTGCTCGCGAAAAATGCAATTACTAATCCTACAAATAAACCAAGTCCCCCATAAACAAGAGTTGCAATAGCAATTTTAGCTAACTTTTCCTCTAACCAATTAAGTGCGGCTTCTACATATTTCACCGCCCAAAAAGTAATAAGATAAAATATAAGTGCACCAATCAGAGCATCAGTATAAGGATTATTAATTAGCAAAATGTGTCCTATTCCAAGCTTCACCCAAAGTGTTGGCAGCGAAAAGACTCCCGTTGTCCCACCTAGAATTAAAAAACACACTCGAATTACCCATGTAAGCATTTAGTTTCCTCCTTTCTCATTTTTCATTTATATATAATCGGGCTATTACCAATATACATATAGCACTATTTTACACTATTAAAAGACTATACCGCAAATAGTACTCACGGAATCCCGCAAGTATTTATTTTCAGTTCGGTAAAGCTTTCTTCAAAGCCTCTCCAATTGTTTCTACACCAACTACTTGTACATCTTTTGGTATTTTCCAAGTTCCCTCGTTATTTTTAGGAATAAAAATTCGTTTAAAGCCAAGTTTTGCTGCTTCTTGCACGCGTTGCTCAATTCTTGCCACACGTCGAATTTCCCCAGTAAGTCCGAGTTCTCCAATAAAACAATCCGTGCTTTTCGTTGGTTTGTCACGATAACTAGATGCCACACTCACTGCAACAGCCAAATCCACTGCTGGCTCATCTAACTTCACTCCACCAGCCGCTTTTAAATAAGCATCTTGATTTTGTAGCATCAATCCGACTCGTTTTTCTAAAACAGCCATAATTAGCGATACTTTATTATAGTCGATTCCAGTCGCCATTCGTTTTGCATTCCCAAACATTGTCGGTGAAACTAGCGCCTGAATTTCCACAAGAACCGGACGCGTCCCTTCCATCGATGCTACGACTGTTGAACCTGATGCACCTTCAAGACGTTCTTCCAAGAAAACTTCGGATGGATTGGCAACTTCGACAAGCCCAACATCCCGCATTTCAAAAATACCCATTTCGTTCGTTGAGCCAAAACGGTTTTTCACTGCACGCAAAATCCGGTAAGCATGGTGACGTTCTCCTTCAAAATAAAGCACAGTATCTACCATATGTTCAAGTAGACGCGGCCCCGCAATCGCCCCTTCTTTTGTTACGTGCCCTACAATAAAGATAGCAATATTTTGCATTTTAGCAATTCGCATCAATGCTGCTGTACATTCCCTAACTTGCGAAACGCTCCCCGCCGCACTCGTAACATCCGGATGATAAACTGTCTGGATTGAGTCAATTACAACAAAATCAGGCTTCACAAAATCAATTGTTTCCTGAACAGCTTCTAAATTCGTTTCTGCATAAACGTATAAATTATCCCCAGAAACTTGCAATCGTTCTGCACGAAGTTTCGTTTGCTTAATAGATTCTTCCCCAGAAATATATAGTACTTTTTTATTTGTAAGTGTAAGTTGCGCCGATACTTGTAATAATAAAGTAGACTTCCCGATACCAGGGTCTCCTCCAACGAGTACCATAGATCCCGGAACTACACCGCCACCTAAAACTCGATTTAATTCTGGCATATTTGTTTCAACACGTTTTTCTACTTCACTTGCTATTTGTGTAATCTGAGTCGCTTTCGAAGGCTCTCCTGTATGATTAAAAGCTGAGCGCGATTTCTTCGATGGTTCTAATGCTTCCACCATCTGATTCCACTCATTACAATTCGGACATTTCCCCATCCATTTTGCCGATTCATACCCACATGCCTGACACACAAATTTGGTCGTCCTTTTTGCTTTAGCCATTTTTTACATCCCTCCATACATATGCTTCATTTTACCACAGATCATCTGTTCGCGTTAACCCTTTTCGCCAAATTCGTGTTTTCAGCCAAAATCCCACATTTTACACAAAAAACCTTCCTTAAAATTCAATTAAGGAAGGCTCTTCACTTATTTTGCTTTTACTTTTTTAGCAGCTGTTTTCTTTTTAGGAGCAGCTTTTTTTCTAACTTCTAATTTACCATCTTTGACACCAATTTCAATATAATCGCCTACTTTAATATTGCCACGAAGCAATTCCTCAGAAAGCATATCTTCTACTTCTTTTTGAATAGCTCGTTTCAAAGGACGCGCTCCGTATTCTGGATCGTAGCCGTCTTTAGCGATTTTAGCTTTCGCGCCTTCTGTCAATTTCACATGAATATCACGTTCAGCCAAGCGCTTCGTTAATTGCGCAGTTAACAGCGTAACAATTTGTTTCAATTCTTTTTCTTGTAGCGAATGGAACACAATTGTTTCGTCAATCCGGTTAATAAATTCTGGACGGAAAGCCTGTTTTAAGTCTTGTAAAACGCGGTGCTCCATTGCTTTATGATCTTTAATCGGATCCACCACATTAAAGCCCATTGATTTATCTTGTTTCATTTCTTGAGCCCCAATATTGGAAGTCATGATAATTACCGTATTTCTAAAATCAACAACACGACCTTTAGAATCAGTCAAACGCCCATCATCTAAAACCTGTAGTAACATATTAAATACATCCGGATGCGCTTTTTCAATTTCATCCAAAAGGACTACTGAATAAGGTTTTTGACGAACTTTTTCCGTCAGTTGCCCACCTTCTTCATACCCCACATAACCAGGAGGAGCCCCAACTAAACGAGCAGTCGAGAATTTCTCCATGTACTCGGACATATCTATACGAATCATCGAATCTTCATCACCAAACATCGACTCAGCAAGTGCACGTGCAAGTTCCGTTTTACCAACCCCAGTAGGTCCAAGGAAAATAAAGGACCCAATCGGACGTTTCGGATCTTTAAGACCAGCACGAGCTCGACGTACAGCTAACGAAACAGCCTTAACCGCTGCATCTTGCCCAATCACACGTTCATGTAAAAGTTTTTCCATATTTAAAAGTTTATTCGTCTCTGTTTCCGCCAGTTTCGCAACTGGAATCCCAGTCCAACTAGCAACAACTTCAGCAACAATATCTTCCGTTACTTCACTATGGTCCAAACCTTGTTTTTCTTGCCAATTCGCTTTCGTTTCTTCTAAAGATTTTTTAAGTTTTTGTTCTTTATCACGTAATGACGCTGCTTTTTCAAATTCTTGCCCTTGAACAGCCGCATCTTTTTCTTTTTTCAAATCAGATAAATTGTTTTCCATTTCTTTTACATTTTTCGGTGTTGTAAAAGATTTCAAACGTACTTTAGAACCAGCTTCGTCAATAACATCAATCGCTTTATCAGGTAAGAAACGGTCTGAAATATAACGATCAGATAATCGCACAGCTGCTTCAAGCGCCTCATCTGTAATTGCAACGCGGTGATGCGCTTCATAGCGATCACGCAAACCATGTAAAATTTGAACAGACTCTTCAACAGACGGTTCATCTACTTTAATCGGTTGGAAACGTCTTTCAAGCGCAGCATCTTTTTCGATGTATTTACGATACTCGTCCAGCGTCGTTGCACCAATACATTGCAACTCTCCACGAGCTAGCGGTGGCTTCAAGATATTCGATGCATCAATCGCACCTTCCGCTCCACCAGCGCCAATTAACGTATGCAACTCATCAATAAATAGAATAACATTACCAGCTTGGCGAATTTCATCCATTACTTTTTTCAAACGGTCTTCAAATTCACCACGATATTTTGTACCTGCGACAACAGTCCCCATATCCAGTGTCATTACACGTTTTCCTCGTAAAGTCTCAGGCACTTCATTACGAACAATTTGTTGCGCCAAGCCTTCTGCAATCGCCGTTTTACCAACACCAGGTTCCCCAATAAGTACAGGGTTGTTTTTCGTCCGGCGACTAAGCACCTCAATCACACGTTGGATTTCTTTAGAACGGCCAATAACCGGATCCAAATTATCTTCCCGAGCAATAACCGTTAAATCACGAGCTAAACTATCTAACGTCGGTGTAGCTTGCGTATTTGTTTGGCGACCAGCACCCGTAGCTTCTCCGCCACCAAGAAGCTGTAAAACTTGCTGACGCGCCTTGTTTAAACTAATGCCAAGATTACTTAAAACTCGCGCTGCAACTCCTTCACCTTCGCGAATAAGCCCAAGTAAAATATGTTCCGTCCCAACGTAAGTATGCCCTAATTTACGAGCCTCATCCATCGAAAGTTCAATTACTTTTTTCGCGCGAGGTGTATATTGAATCGTTGTCACAGCTTTTTCACCATGACCAATTAGTCCCTCTACCTCTTGCTGCACTTTTTCCGAACTAATCCCAAGTTCATAAAGAGCTTTCGCCGCAATCCCTTCGCCTTCTCGTACAAGACCTAATAAAATATGTTCTGTTCCTAAATTACTATGATTCAAACGCATCGCCTCTTCTTGTGACAACGCGAGTACTTTCTGAGCTCTTTGCGTAAAACGTCCAAACATCATTGTTGTTTCCTCCTTATCGTAAGCCTCATCATTTATCGCCCAAAATCTCGCGAATCACTTTGGCCCGTATTACTTTCTCTTCTAATTCATCCATATCTCGCCCTGCTTCTCTTCTCAAAAAAGCTGGTTGCGAAAATAGTACCAATTCATTCATTTTTTGGCGAGAAATATGCTCGAAAAACCCTAATTCCACACCAAGCCGTATATCCGATATAGCATCCGCCGCTTCTTTCATAGAAATAATTCGGCAATTCATCAATAATCCATATGACCTAAAAACTCTATCTTCCAGTGCAATATGAAATTTTTGCTTCAAAGTAGTTCTAGCCACACGCTCTTGCATAATAATTTGTTCCATGACTTGCGTTAAATCTTCCACAATTTCCGTCTCCGTTTTACCTAAAGTCACTTGATTCGAGACCTGAAAAATACTACTTGCGGGCATGCTACCTTCCCCGTATATACCTCTTACCACAAAACCTAGGCTCCTAATCGCCTCAATCACACTTTTAATTCTTTTCGTTGTCACAAGCCCTGGCAAATGCACCATCACAGACGCCCTCATACCAGTCCCAATATTCGTCACACAACTCGTCAAATATCCAAACTGCCTATCAAAAGCATAAGTCAATTTCTCTTCCACATAACCATCAATTTGCAGCGCCGCCTCTAAAGCATCAAACAACCGCAATCCCGGCGTCATACACTGTATCCGCAAATGATCTTCCTCATTCAACATAATACTAACATTCTCTTCCTCATTTAAAAGAACCGCACCAAACTCACTCTTATTCATCATATAAGGACTAATCAAATGCTTCTCCACCAAAAGCGCTTTTTCCAATAGAGAAATCTGATTCATTTTAAATAAAGTAAAATTATCATCAAAAACTTCTGCTATACTATCTACAATTTCTTCCTTCTGCTCATAAATTGGAAACCGTTCATCCTTCAAATTTCTAGCAAGCCTAATTCGCGAACTCAGGACAACATCATCGTCATCACCAGCATTCTCTAACCAAGAACTAAGCCGAGGTTCAAATACCTTCATTTAACCTCACCCCCAGCTTTCAAAGCCCTAATTTGATCACGAATAACCGCCGCCTCTTCAAATTCCTCATTTTTAACTAGTTGACCTAACTGTTCCTGCAAACGACTGATTTCATTTTGAACACCTTCCGCTCGCTCAACCTCAGCAGGCACTTTACCAACATGTTTTGTATAACCATTCTGAACTCGTCCGATAATCGGCACCAACTGCTCTTCAAAAGCCGAATAACACTCCGAACACCCCACTCGATTCGTTTGTAAAAACTCTTCAAAACTAAGCTGACAATTCCCACAAACAACCTTTTTCTGCGCATTTTCTTCTTTTTGCAATAACGTCAAAAAATCAAGCGCAACCTCACTAAAAGTATCCATCGCTTTAACTAAATCTTTTTCCGAAGAAAGAGCTTCATTAGCTGCACAATTCTCACATAGATACAACGACTCTACTTTCCCAGCCTCATTTAATTGCTGCAAAGCAATAACCGCCTTATTTTTCCCACATCTTTGACAAATCATCGTCATCACACCTTAATCATATTTCAAAGCAACCAACATCGCCTCTAAAATTCTACTTCTCAAAATATCCCTATCAGGTAAAGGTAAAATCAAAACTTCACGGTCTAATGCTGCAACCATTAGTCTTGCTTCTTTCTTCGTTATAACTTCCTCTTCAAGCAATCTCAAAATGACATCCTCAGAAAATGATTGAGAGACCTTTTTATCATGAACCATTGATATAATAGCTTCTAATAATTGAAGCTTATCATTCATTTTCACTTTAATAATCCGAATATATCCGCCACCACCACGTTTACTTTCAACGATGTAGCCACGTTCCATTGTAAACCTAGTATTTATTACATAGTTAATTTGCGAAGGCACACATTCAAACTTGTCCGCAATTTCACTTCTTTTAATTTCAACTGCTTCACTAGACTCCAAGACTTGCTTCAAATAAGCTTCTATAATATCAGAAATATTTTTCATTATAAGGAATCTCCTTTCTATTTTTTACAAATCACTGACTTTGACTATTTTTGACTTTAATTATACTAGATATCCCTACCTATTAGCAATTTATTTATCTTTTTTACAAACAAAAAAAGCCCTAAATAATTAGGACTTTTTCAAATTGCCCGGCAGCGACCTACTCTCGCAGGGGGAAGCCCCCAACTACCATTGGCGCGGAGAAGCTTAACTACCGTG
>NZ_JAASWB010000004.1:0-477245 GCF_014227425.1 Listeria marthii | reverse complement strand
GTTTTGTTAGCATTCAAAATAACATAGCTCTAAAACATAAAAGAATATGTAACATCACATATGGAGGTTTTGTTAGCATTCAAAATAACATAGCTCTAAAACAATAGTCCTAGCTTTTTCCCGCAAATCGCAGTTTTGTTAGCATTCAAAATAACATAGCTCTAAAACCGCATCGGTGTTATAGAATGATTTATTTTTGTTTTGTTAGCATTCAAAATAACATAGCTCTAAAACCTATGCTAAAGAATACAGGGTGACACCTGAGTTTTGTTAGCATTCAAAATAACATAGCTCTAAAACCGTACATTGCTATTGCAAATACCATATTTTGTTTTGTTAGCATTCAAAATAACATAGCTCTAAAACATATTGAAAAATTTAGAAGACCATTTGAGTGTTTTGTTAGCATTCAAAATAACATAGCTCTAAAACACCCAATCGGTTCGGCTAAAGACTTTATCAGTTTTGTTAGCATTCAAAATAACATAGCTCTAAAACCTGCCGAGTCTGCAACCACGTCAGAATGCTGTTTTGTTAGCATTCAAAATAACATAGCTCTAAAACAATTGCTTATAGTTTTGAAAACAGTTATCAGTTTTGTTAGCATTCAAAATAACATAGCTCTAAAACCTATGCTAAAGAATACAGGGTGACACCTGAGTTTTGTTAGCATTCAAAATAACATAGCTCTAAAACCGTACATTGCTATTGCAAATACCATATTTTGTTTTGTTAGCATTCAAAATAACATAGCTCTAAAACCTCGTAGATTTTTTTCTATCCTCCGAGATTCCGTAATCGCGCTACTTATCCATAGCAAGATTTCAATTTTGAATGCTGCTTAATAAGTTAATTAAATAATATTTTATTTTCAAAGAACACCTGTCCTTAAACACAATTTTCCACATGCAGAAAATAATCCGGATCCAAAATAGCCTGCGGAAAGCCGTCTATTTTTCTAGGTTCAATAAACAGAACTTTTACTTGATACAAAGAAATATACCTTCTTAATTCTAACAACTCTTCTTTTGTAAGATAAGCACATACATTAATAAAAACTAGCAACTTCTTCTTTGATAAATATTTATAGACTTGTACAATTTCAATTAATTTCTCAAAAATTGTATCGCTTTTAGTTTCTATTTTTATTCCTAACGCTTTAAATAATTCAATAACTGTAATTTCATCTTCTTCTAAATCCAGTTCATGTTCCAATAGCTCATAGCCTATTAACTCGCTAATTGTTGCAGTCAACTTGTCAATCATTGATTTTACTTCAGGCTTTTCATTGAGTTGCTGCTCTAAATCAGCATAAATTAATTTTAACGTTGCAGCAGAATTAATATCATGACCCAATATATCAGTAACCAACATCAATTCACTACTTTTTAAGGGGTGCTGTTTCGTATTGAAAACTTTTAATTCCCCTGTTTCATCGTATTGATAGAACAACTTTGCAACATTTGCAAAAACGCGTACATCTTCTATTACAAATATAGTCGAATCTTCAATTGTTATAGGCTCATCAAGTAGTTTAAAATTAAAATTCATCGATAGCATCTCCCAAGAAAATGAGTCTGGCATCTGAATTACCTACACTTTTATTCTGTTCTCCACTTAAATATACCATACGTGCAAACTGTTTTTCCGTAACAGTCAACAGAGTAATCAGTCCCTTTTTAGGATTTTGTTGTTTCAAACGCGCGAGCATCGCCTTACTAGCAGTTCCATTTAATAAAATTTTACTATAAACAGAATATTGATGCATAATAAATCCTTCACTCAGTATAAAGCGCCGAAATTGACGGTACGCTTTTCTTTCTTTGGCTGTGTCTGTCGGCATATCAAACATTAATAACATTCTCATATATCGATAACTCATATCCTAAATTCAGGAACTCCTTCCCTTTCTTCATTTAAGACTTTTACTACTTTCTTCGTATAATCACTAGCAATATTCGTTAAAAACATATGCTGATCGTTATAGTCAAACTGTTTGTTGAATAGTTCAAATAAAGAGCGCTTGATTACTTGGAAATCTTCGGTACGCTTTTCATACACAATTTGATCGACTAGCGGTCTAAACGGTTCCATTATATCACTAGCGAAATTGAAGTCATTAAATTGATTAGAATGCTTCAAACCAAATTGCGTCATACACCCAGATTTCACCAATTCCCGCGCAAAAATACTTAACAATAATGTATAGCCATAATTCAACCCACTATTAATATCATTTTCTTGTTCCCGCGTAAAATCATTTCCAAAAAGCTGATTGAAATATATCCTAGCTGCATGTCCTTCACGATTAGTTGGATCAAACATCTCTAAAGTTTCATGTAGTTTTATTAATGAGTCAGCTTTCTCGTCGTAATCCAACATTGATAAAAACGTACTTTGGTTTAAGATTTTCTGAGAAATAATTAAAGTCCATACCTCGGACTTTAATTCAGAATCCCACCCCAATTGCTTTGATAATTGCAAACTACTATCGTGTCGACCATAAAAAGGAAGCACCTTTCCAATAGGCAGTCGCTTATCATCACAAAAGAGAATCAGAATATTTTCGGCTACTAAGCTGTTGATTAACATAGTAGTCAGAGTAATATCTGTTGTTTCTAGTATGAGTACATCAACTTCTGACAGATGAATCATTTCATGTTGATAGGCAGATTTAAAAACAAGATGCTGGTTTTTGTATGATAATTTCGAATGTGAATTTACAATAACTGTCCGCCAGCCCATTTAATCATCCAGCCTTTTTCGCGATTCATATAACCCTGTGATTGATTGGTAGATGATGGTGGAGTTTAACAGTTCTTTAAGTTTTCTATCCCTTTTACGTTTGATCGTTGTCCCAAAAAAGTTAAAATCTTTGTGCACACCAAAAGCGTTAAACTTCTTTAAACTCACAAAAGATTCTGCAATAGACTTAACATCACCATCCTTATTCCGTTCATAGAGCATATTAATTTCATCTAGTTTATCATTAGCTAACGTGTACTTCCTCGCAAATTCTGATATGTGTGCTAGTAGTTCACTAAACACTGCTTTATGCGCTTCAATATAAGCTAAACTTTCCCCATCGATTGCCTCACGCTTTTCCGCGTGGTAGAGCAAGGTCATTAAATGATTCGGTAAAAGCATTTGATTTCCTTTATGCACTTCATTCGCGCTACCCAACATCCTGCGGCGCCCATTTTCGCATTCATACAGCGCATACTTCGGTAATTTCGTTAGCACTTTAGGCCGATGATACCCCTTTCCTTCTAAGAAAAATTTCTCATCTTTTTCAAATGCCTTACGTTCCATGATGTTAATTTGAATTAGTTTTTTCTCAATTGTTAGCTTCTTCTTTTGCTTTTCATGTTCAATGATAATTGCATAAGCCATATTAGAACCCTCGAAACCACCGTATTTTATTGGATTCAAGTTTGTTTTCTTAGGAATTAATTTACTGGAATCCCCTCTCGGTTTAGGATTCTGATTTGAAAATTCGCCTTTTTGAATTTCTGTTTTCTTAACAATATTCATTTGTCTATAGTTAAGAACTTTCTTGATAATTTCCAGATACTTTTTATCCCAAAGAATCTCACCGTTTTCATCTATTATTCTTTCTTTTTGCGCAAAGAATAACATGATATTTGTATAAAATTGTTTTTTCGCCGTAGCTTTATTTGCTTTAAACCAATCAAATTGATGATACTCCCCGTAAACAAATTCTGGCTCTAACTGAGGGTATACTTTTAACAATGTATTAGCGACCACGCCATTTAAATATGCATCGTGGGCGTGGTGATAATCATTAACTTCACGCACCTTGTATAATTGAAATTGCTTGCGGAATTGACTAACCAACGCGGATTTCAATGTTACAATTCGAACGGGCTCCATGGTATCTTCATTGTCATCAGTTTTATAATTAAAACGTTGATGTAAAATATTGGCCACGTTCTTCGTTATTTGACGAGTTTCCACTAATTGTCGATGAATAAATCTCGCTTTGTCTGCTTCGGTAAGACCACCTCGTTCTGCTTTAGTTAAATAATCAAATTTACGCTTGCTCATCAAATTCCCTTGATATAACTTCTCCCAAAATATTTTTCTCTTTTGAACGATTTCTAGCGGTGGAACATTATCCCCTTTTTCTCGATTTCCAGCCGAACTTGTCAACACAAGATTATCAATGGAGTTATCTGTTATAAAACTCTGCGGCACGATATGATCAATATCATAGTTAGAAAGATTATGAATATCTAACTCTTGTCCAGTGTACATATCCTTCCCATTCTGCAAATAATACAAATACAATCTATTATTTTTTAATTCTTGATTATCAGTTGGGTGTTCTTTTAATATTTGACTACCAAATTCTTTGATAGCTTTTTCTAATGATTTATAACGGGGCTTAGAATTATTTTTCCCTTTATTTGTTGTTTGATTCTCTCTAGCCATTTCCACAACAATTGTTTGAGGTGGATAGCCCATCACACTAACCAGTTCTTCGACAACTTTCAAACTTTGCAGGATACCTTTTTTTATAGCAGGGCTACCAGCAAGATCTGCCACAATACTTTGAAGGTCTTTATCAGCTGTAGATACTTGCTCTTTCTCAATAATTGACTTGAATGATAAATTACTGTCATTTATTAATTGCATCAAATTGCGATTTAGCCCATCGTCATTCATCAAATAATCTAAAATAGTCAGGTGTGATTGTTTATCACGAATCCCAACAAGCAATTTAGCTGATAATCTTCCCCATCCTGTATAATGTCGTCGTTCTAATTTTTTCAGAACTGTTCCATCCAAAACATCAGAGAATTGCTGTAACTGCTCTTTAATCATACGTTTATCTTCAAACACAGTTAAAATTTTAACTATATCTTCTAGCATTTCCGTATTTAGTGGGTTATCAAGGATTTCTTGTTTTATCCCTACCTTCATTAAATCATGATAAGTAGCATAACTAGCATTAAAAGAGTCCTCCAAACCTTCAATGGTTGGACTTTCAACATGGTTTATATTGCGTAAAAACAACTCTAAATCTTTCTTTTTCACTTTACGTTTTTGTTTAAATAAGTCATTAAAAATCTGTTGTTTTTCCTGCCCTGAAAAATAGTTCGTTTTCCCTTGATCATCAATGTATCTGATTTTGGTTAACTCATTATAAACCATGTATTTTTGATAACACAAACTATGTTTAGGTAACACATTTTCTTTAGGCAAATATGTATCTTTATTCGTCATCTTTTCAATGAAATCTACCGCAGACTTACCGAAATCTACTTTTTCTTCTATATTCCATGGTCTAATTTCACCATCAGCTTTTCGTGTTAACCAAGCAAATTCGCTTTGTCCTTTAGCTAAGGGACCTACAAAATAAGGAATTCTAAAAGTTACTAAACTCTTTATTTTTTCATAGTCTTCTCTTAAAAAAGGATAATATTTGGCTTGCTGATGTAAAATAGCTTCTAGTTCTTCCAAATGCAATTGATGCGGAATAACCCCATTATCAAATGTCCGTTGTTTTCGTAAAAAGTTTTCTTCTTCTATTTTAGCAATAAAATAATCTGCGCCTTCGATCTTCTCTAATGTTGCTTTCATATATTTATAAAAATCTTCTTGCTTTGTTTTGCCATTTATATAACCTGCGTAACCATGTTTTTCACTATTATCAAATATCTCTTCATATTGCTTAGGCAAACGAAGCTTAATAAATGCTTTCAATTCCCCCAAATCTGCTTCATGCGTATCATAACGTTCAATCATACTTGCAGATAGCTTCGCGTTCGTTTCATTGTCAGCCACTGTGATAATACTAGATAAAACCACCGCATTATATGTATTTTTCGCTGCAACAAAAAGTTCCGCATATTCATCTCCAATTATCGCTAACAAAGTCTCCAAGTCCTCTTCATAGCTTTCTTTCCCACATTCAATAACTGTTTTCTCGGCAAGATCAAAGACCTTTTGAAAATTCCCTTTATTACCTACGATTAAGCTTATGAATTGAGCAAGCGTTCCTGCAGATTTTTCACCTGGATATAAATTTAAAATCCTTTCAAGTTTTTCTTTTCGTGTGATTTTTTCAGCTAAAATTTTAGCAACATCTATATTTTCTTCGACTTTTGCTAGAGTTCCCTCTTCAATACTATTCGCAAACACTTGGTTATATGTTTGTATAAATTGCTTAAATACTCCATCTATAGAGGTGTTTTGGGTATCCAACGCGCCTTCAATTAAAAAGTTCCCGCGATATTTTATAATATGAGCTAAAGCTAAATAAATTAATCTTAAATCAGCTTTTTCTGAAGAATTAACAAGTTCTTCCCGTAAGTGGTAAATCGTCTGGTAAGCTTCATGATACGCTACTTCTTCCTCTATTGTTCCAAAAAACGGATGACGACTATTTCTTTTTTCGCTATCAACATAAAAACTATCATTTAATCGGCAAAAGAAATTGGCGTCAGTTTTAGACATCTCCGTTGCAAAGATTTCTTGTAAATAAGAAATACGATTGCGCCTTCTCTCTATTCTCCTTCTAGCTATTCTGCTCGTTCTTCTTTCAGCTGCTGTTTCGCCTTCATCAAATAGTCTAACACCCCAGAAATTTTTCTTAATCTGTTTTTTCTCTGAGTCTCCAGAAATTTTCATTTTTTTCTTCACTAAATCATACTGATTTGTTAACACTGCCCATCCAACTGAATTCGTTCCTATGTCTAAGCCAATCGTGTACGGTTTTTTCATTTTTTTCATCCCTTCAACAATTTTTAGTTGCATTCTTTTTATAATTTGGTACAATGTATATATTGTTAGTATTCAAAATAACATAGCAAGTTAAAATAAGGCTTTGTCCGTTATCAACTTTTGATTAAGTAGCGCTGTTTCGGCGCTTTTTTTGTGCGATTTTTTCGAAGTATCTCTTTAAATCTATATTGCCACACTACTATATTTCTATGTATATTAAGATATACTATTTATACTATTTATACTAATATTCCCTTCATTCATCTCTTTATCTAATTATTATGAACCTTTAATTATTATAGCATATTTCGATGATATTGTTATAATAATCACAATAAATTATTACTTATTTTCCTCCTAGCTAGACAAAAGTCTAAGAATACAATGTAAATAAAAGAACAAACCATTTAAAATTGGTTTGTTCTTTTATTTATTCCTGAAAAATTAATTATAGACCTGCGCTTATTAGCCTCATGATAAGGCGCCTTTTTTCATTTTGAATCATTCTATTTAGCAACCAATCAGGGGGCCACATTATTTTCCCCTTAAATACTCCTCTACCTTCTTCTTTGGTGCTGGAACAAGATCTTCTTCAATTTCCACACGTTCATTTCTAATTCCCGTATACAAACATTCATCACAAAATTTAACCAGCGTATCCTCTCTACTGACCATTTTTGTTAATCGTAAATTACTATCATTACAGCTAGGACATAACTCCTCCGTCATATATGCACTTAAATCCCATATCAATGATGAGACTTGATTAGAAAGTTCTTCTTCGTTTAAACCTTCTATAACCTTATTTGTATAAAAAGGGATAGCTATTTCAAAATTGTCATCAGAATGTCCTAGAATTAAACTTGTAGAATCAAGTCTCGTTATTGCATCTAGGTAATCTAAAGATATATATTTTGAAAACACAGTATAATACTTGTTCACATATTCAATAAGATCATCAAAGAACATGTTCAAATTATTGATTTCAAATTTTTTGTAAACTGCTAAAATATCTTCTTTCATATTCTCCTCCTAAGGTTTAGGTACAGGATAAGTTGTAATTATATTGCCTGCTTTATCCGTGATAACCTTTATCCATGTTGTTGTTTGACCGCCTAAGCTAGGCTTAACAGTCCCCATATTTTTGCCTATATCTATTACTCTTTCAAAGCCTCCTGATTCTATCTGCTTTACAGGTGTGTTTACAACTTGTTTTGATTGCAGAATATTTTTTAAATCTGACTCAGGAATTGTAAACTGCCCTGCATTTTTCGAAGGATTATAATGTCTATTTCTGACGTGCTTCATCCCCACATTTTTTGACGGGCTAAATCCAGTCGGGTTTTCTGCTAAATTTACTCTTGATTGCACAATCCCAACATTAGGATTTGGAATATCAGCTCCACCAACTTCCTTATCTTTAAACGCCTGCTGCTTCTCCAAATTTTCTAACGCACTTTTCGGCAGCTTAATCTTTCTTTCTTTGTATTTGCCTCCAACATACATATAAACTAAACCTATCGTGATTCCAAAACTCTGCGCTTTGCTTATTTCCTGTCCAGTGATGGGGTCTTGTCCTTTTTTGAGTGCATTAACAACCGCGTTAATTTCTTCTGCGCTTTCGGTTGCTTGATTGGAGACTTTGGGTAGTTCTCCTTTTGCTACAGTATCATTGTAAGCGGCTGTTGCCTCTGCATCTACTACGCCACCTTTAAGTAAAATGTGAGTAGCGCCATTCCACCTGATTATATATTCATTAAAATTATACTTTTTCTTTTTAGGCAAAAACTTCTGCAGTGCGTGAAACTTATTGGTATCTAATTTACCTATATCATATGTACCTGTTTGACTATTAAATGTAACGTTAGCGGCTAGTTCTCGAACCGCCTTCCCCGCGCAATAAACAAGCTCGCTAAATGAGTCAAAAAAACGGCCATGACTCTGTTCAAAAGCAATGTAACGTTCTAATATCTTTTCTTGTTCCAAGGCATCCGTGAATTGGGTGCGAAGCCTTTGTTGTTCACCTTCATGTAATGTTCCTGTAGAAGCAGACATTCTTTGCAACAGGTCTTCTTGTTTCCGTTTAATTTCAGCTAGTCGAAATATTGCTTCTTGCAACATTTCTGCATCGATTCGGGCGTTATATGAAGAGTCTACTTGTTCTCCAAACTCCTGGATGTAACGCTCTAACCTTTCTTCACTTTCATCCAGCGCTTCGATAAGACTTTTGCAAATAACAGAATAAGTTTGATCGAAATAGGCTTGAGATGTTTCAATTGCTTTCCCTTTCAAACTGGTATCAGTCGCATATGCATTCGTAACTTCTTGCACTTTTCCAAGCATACTTCTCGCTTCATCGTTACTACTTTTCAAGTTATGTAGAAATTCGTTTAATTCTGCGATGTCAATTCGACTCAACGAGCATCTGCCCCTTGTATCGTGACATGTATTGTTTTTCCCGTTCCATGTGTTTGCATCCTCTCTTTTGATGTTTATAATCCACTTTTATTATAACATTCGCAAACAGCATGACTCCAATAATACCAAATAACTTATACAACTCTTAATTCACTTGCACTCTCTTCATCAATTTAATCTCACTGCAAAAATAGCCACCTACATTGCTCTTCCTCTATGTAATTTTGTCTAACTATGCCAAAACAAAAAAAGCATCCCCCTCCGAAAAGGGAAATGCTTTGAAACGACATATTAACGTTTTGAGAACTGAGGTGCACGACGCGCGCCTTTAAGTCCTGGTTTTTTACGTTCTTTCATACGTGAATCACGAGTAAGTAGACCAGCGGATTTAAGTGCTGGGCGGTACTCAGGAGCCACTTGTAATAGTGCACGAGCTACACCATGACGGATAGCACCGGCTTGACCAGTGTAACCACCACCGCGAACGTTTACTAGTACATCATAGTTACCTAAAGTTTCTGTAGCTACTAAAGGTTGTTTGATAACTTCACGAAGAGCTGCAAATGGGATGTAATCTTCCCAGTCTCTATTGTTAATAACGATTTTGCCGTCGCCGGGTACTAAACGTACGCGAGCTACAGAGCTTTTACGACGACCAGTTCCGTAATATTGTACTTGAGCCACTTAGTATTCCTCCTTTATTAATTAACCGCGTAATTCGTATACTTCTGGTTGTTGAGCTGCATGTTCGTGCTCAGATCCACCGTATACGTGTAATTTTTTGAATAATTGACGTCCAAGAGAATTTTTTGGAAGCATACCTTTGATAGATAGTTCTAATAATCTCTCAGGATTGTTCGTACGCATTTCGCCTGCAGTACGAGATTTCAAACCGCCTGGATATTGAGAGTGACGGTAGTAAATTTTGTCAGTAGCTTTTTTACCAGTAAGACCAATCTTACCAGCATTGATGATGATTACAAAGTCTCCAGTGTCGATATGTGGAGTAAATTGTGGTTTGTTTTTTCCGCGAAGAATTGAAGCAACTTCACTGGATAAACGTCCTAAAGAAACACCAGTAGCGTCGATAACGTACCATTTACGTTCTACTTCGCCGGGTTTCGCCATATAAGTTGTACGCATGAATTACCCTCCTAAATAAATTGAAACAAATTAGCTCCCGAAAACTGTTCCTAATTCCCGAAATGCTATTCTATATTTTTATTGTTTAAACACAACAACCTTCCGGGGCTCATTGTGGGGCAAACAATACCATAGTCCATAATACAGTTTTTAGCGCGAAAAGTCAATGCGTTATCTAAAAAAACATCCAAATTTTATTCGTAGTCAACTCGCCATAAATACAATCCTTGTGGTGGCGCAGTTTTACTAATTAATTTTTGACGATCACGTGCTAATAAAGCCTTCGAAATCTCTTCCGGAGAAATCCGACCTTGACCCGCATCAAGCAAAGTTCCCGTCAAAATTCGCACCATATTGTACAAGAAACCATTTCCTTGAAAAGCAATCACTAACGTCTCGTCATCTTCCTCATAAAAATCAATGCTATAAAGCGTCCGTACTTTGGAATCCCGCTCCGTCCTCGCTGAACAGAAACTAGTGAAATCATGCTCGCCAATTAAACGTTCACTCGCTAATTTCATTTTTACAAGATTAAGCTCATAGGGATAATGAAGCGCAAAGTTCCGACTAAAAGGATCAAAAACCTTCGTCCGTTTTACAACATAACGATATTCTTTTCCAACAGTGCCAAATCTAGCGTGGAAATCGTCTGCTACTTCTTCCACCCTTAAAAAACTAATATCAAACGGCGTCATGACTTGCAACGCTTTCTGGAATTTTTCTGCTGTAATATCCAGCTCAGAATCAAAATGAATTACTTGACCTTTTGCGTGAACGCCGGTATCGGTTCTGCCTGAAGCTGTAATCCGAACGCTTTTGCCTTTGTGCATTTTTTTCAGCGCTTTTTCAATTTCCGCTTGGACCGTCCGCGTATTCGGCTGCACTTGATAACCGTAAAACCCGCTGCCATCATAAGAAATTATCGCTTTATATCTTGTCATTCATTTCAACTCCGCAACCAAAATAATAATCCACTTAACACTACCAACGAAATCAGTAGCAACGTATCGGCAAATCGCCAACGCAGTAAACGAAATCTCGTTCTTCCTTTACCACCGCGATAACCACGAGCTTCCATCGCAATCGCCAAATCTTCCGCACGCTTAAACGCACTAATAAAAAGTGGCACGAGTAGCGGAATAATCGCTTTAATCCGGTCACTCCATTTCCCACTCGTAAATTCAACCCCACGAGCTTTTTGTGCTTTTAAAATTTTCTCCGTTTCATCCATCAATGTTGGGATAAATCGGAGCGAAATACTAAGCATTAAAGCAAGTTCATGTACTGGTAAATGCACTAATCGAAACGGCGCTAAAATTTTCTCCAGTCCGTCTGTTAGTTCAATCGGGCTTGTCGTTAATGTTAAAAGCGTCGTCATAAAAATAATAAGAACGAAACGACAGAACATCATCGCCCCATTTGCCAGCCCGAGCGTTGTTATTTGTAAAAGTCCTAAATCAACTAAAACCGTCCCGCCTTTTGTAAAAAAGACTTGCAGTAATAGCGTAATTAAAATAAGCCAGAAAATCGGCTGTAACCCTTTAATAAAAAATAAAAATGGCACTTTCGAAGTTAGAACTAAATACAAAACATAAGCAAACATCAGCGCGTACGTTAGCCAATTGTTCGCCAAAAAGACAATCGCGATAAACGCCATAACAGCGGTGATTTTTGCGCGCGGGTCAATTCGATGTAGCCAAGAGTTTCCCGGAATATAACGTCCGAGAATCATTTTATCCATCATAATTATGCCCCGCCCTTCGCTAAGTAAGGCGCCATTTCAGTTGTTAATTCGTCAATAGTTAAACATGTCTTTGTTAATTTCACATCAAACTTGCGCTCAAAAAGTCCTTGGAACCGCACCACATCCGGCACAGATAAACCAAGATCAACCAGTTCACCTGGCTTCGCGAAAATTTCACGCGGCGTGCCAATTTGCAGAACTGTCCCAGCTTTCATTAAGACAATTTTTTCAGCGTAGCGCGCCGCATCTTCCATACTATGCGTTACAAGGACCGTCGTAAGCCCTTTTTCTTTATGAAGGTTATAGAACATTTCCATGATTTCCTCGCGGCCATGAGGGTCTAGCCCCGCTGTCGGCTCATCTAGAACAAGCACTTCCGGATCCATCGCCAAAACTCCAGCAATCGCTACTCGGCGCATTTGCCCACCAGAAAGTTCAAACGGCGAACGCGACAAAATTTCTTCTGTTAGCCCTACTTCATAAATCACTTTTCTAGCCCGAAGTTTCGCATCTTCCTCGGAAACGCCAAAATTCATCGGCCCAAAGCAAATATCCTTCTCGACCGTTTCTTCAAAAAGTTGTGCTTCTGGAAATTGGAAAACAATCCCGACTTTTTTACGTAAATCGCGCAGTTTCTTTTGCTTCACTCCAGCAACGATTTCGCGATCGCCAACCGTTATTTTACCTTCTGTCGGCATTAAAAGAGCGTTCAGATGTTGCAGCAAAGTCGATTTCCCAGAGCCAGTATGGCCAATAATTGCAGAATAGCTACCAGAATCAAAAGAAACATTTACATCAAGTAATGCTCGCTTTTCAAAAGGGCTATTTTTCTGATAACAATAACCTAGTTGTTCGAGTTTAATTTCCATAATTGATCTAGTAATGCTCCTTCCGATAGCACGGTGCTTCCAGTTTCAAAGCCGCCTGCAACTAATTTTTCTTGTAATTCAATAATAAATGGAACCCCTAGGCCAATTTCTCGCATTGCATCTGCTTGCTGGAAAATTTCTTTCGGCGTACCTTCACTATGAATCTCACCTTTATTCATCACAATTACCCGATCCGCAAAAAGGACTTCATCCAAATCATGCGTAATCGAAATCACCGTAATATCTTCCTGTTCGCGCATAATTCGAATAGTTTCCATTACTTCAGCGCGTCCTCTTGGATCAAGCATCGAAGTCGCCTCATCCAAAATAATCACATCCGGCTGCAGCGCCAAAACGCCAGCAATTGCGACACGTTGCTTTTGTCCACCAGAAAGTCTCGCCGGTTCATGTAGCGCGTAGCTTTGCATACCAACTTCATTCAAAGCCGACTCCACTCGTTCCACCATCGTATCATGCGGAACACCGTGATTTTCAAGCCCGAATGCAACGTCATCTTGCACAGTAGCTCCAACAAATTGGTTATCTGGATTTTGAAAAACCATCCCAACTTGTCGTCTAATTTCCCATATATTTTTTTCAGACAAAACAAAATGCCCGATTTTAATTAAGCCATCTTCCGGAAAAAGTAAGCCGTTTAGCAATTTTGCAATAGTTGATTTTCCTGAACCATTGTGACCAACTAGCGCGACCCATTCCCCTTTTTGAGCAGAAATCGATACATCTTTCACTGCGTATTTTTCCGTATCCTCATATTTATAAAAAACGTGCTCTAATCTTACAAAACTTTCTGCCACGCTTAACACCTCACTTTTTGACCATTCATTGTTTATTATAGTATAAACATCCATCCGGCGCAAAATTTCCTTTTTGATTGTTTTGCTTTAATGCGAAAGGGAATATATTAACGTTAAGGATGTGATAACTATGTTAGCAGATTTTATTTTACGACTTGTTGTTGCGGGTCTCCTTGGAGCGGTTATTGGACTCGATCGAGAAATTAGGGCGAAAGAAGCTGGATTCAGGACACATTTTCTCGTTTCTCTTGGTAGTGCGCTAATTATGATTGTCTCTCAGTACGGTTTTTCCGAAATTGCCACCATGCAAAATGTATCGTTTGATCCAAGTCGTGTCGCAGCCCAAGTGGTAAGTGGTATCGGCTTTATTGGCGCTGGTACGATTATTATTCAAAAGAAATTTGTACGCGGCCTAACGACAGCTGCGGGACTTTGGGCTACGGCGGGTATCGGACTTGCGATTGGCGCTGGCATGTATTGGGTTGGTATCGCCGCAACTTTATTGACGCTGATTGGCTTAGAATTTCTCAGTATCATCTTCAAATCCTTCGCCTTCCATACAACCGCGATAATCTATTCCACCGACAAACAAGAAAACCTCGTGAAAGTCACGGATCAGATTCAGCAAAACAAACAACAAATCGTTTCGTATTCTAGCGAGAAAGAACTCATCGGCGAAAGTCTTTTTATCCGCGTAAATATTGTTGTAAAAACAAAGAATAAGAATGATGAATATGAACTATTTCACTTTATCCAAACACTTCCTAATGTAACTGTGGAAAAAATGGAGTAAACAGAGCTTTTTCACTGATTTTCACCCATTTTTGTTCACAGAATATCCATTTACTTCCAGCTTCTCCTTTTGCTATAATTCACCCGTCAGCACAAACTGCATAGAGAGAAGGGATGAAATGAAAAACTTTGTAACCTCAGAACGTTCGATTTTCGAGATGGAGAAATCAACGGAACCTGTGATTACAGTGAAAGATGGCTCTGTAGTAAAAATAAAAACAAAAGACTACTTCAACGGCCAAATTCACAACGAGCAACTTCACTACGGGGAACTAGATTGGAAGCAATTTTCACCAACTACCGGACCAATCTATATTGAAGAAGCTCGGCCAGGGGATTTATTAGCTATAACGATTGAAAAAATTGAACTCCTAGGGACAGAGGTCTTTTTGCTAAATGGGCCAAATATTGGTATAACGGAC
The DNA here is from genome assembly GCF_014227425.1 of Listeria marthii. NCBI lineage: Bacteria > Bacillati > Bacillota > Bacilli > Caryophanales > Listeriaceae > Listeria > Listeria marthii. Next base: position 462,292 of record NZ_JAASWB010000004.1, on the reverse strand, counting down.
GATTTATTAACAAGTAATTGTACACGACGCTACCCAGTGGAAAATAACCACATTGTTTATTCAGATGAGATTCAAATTCCAATAAAGAAAACAATCGGTTTATTAAAAACAGAAGCACTAAGTACAACTAAATCGCCTACTAAAAATGGTGGCATACTTGATTCTTCTGAAATAACCGAGGGCGCAACAATCTTTTTGCCCGTCGATAAATTCGGCGCTTCACTTCATGTTGGCAACGTTCGCGCGACAACTGGCTTTGGAAAAACGACAGCAACTAGTGCCGAGGCGCCAGCAGAAGTCACTTTACGATTACAAATCCTTAAAAACCGCACTGCGCCAACACCGACAATTATTCATAATCACCATTTAATTTGCTTAGCTTCAGATCTTACAATTGAAAAAGCTACGCAAAAAACGATGCATAATATGATAACTCTACTTACAGAATCAGACTTAATGACAACCGAAGATGCCATGTTCTTAATTTCTCTTCAAGCCGATTTCCAAGTCTGCAAATTATGCAAGCCAAATATCACCACAAGCATCAAGTTACCTTTAGATTACTTTCCAGAAATGCCGTTTTTATAAAAAAGAAACCCCATTATTTTGGGGTTTCTTTTATATTTGTTCAAAAATACTTCCTTGATAGTCTTTATGGAGAAATTCCGCTAGTTTTATAGCTTTTATTTCAACTGTTTTTTGGCTTTTTTTAGTTAGCTTTTTACTCAGATAAAAAAGAAAGACAATTTTGTTGCCAGTTACTTTATATCGCCACGTTCCGATAAATTGCCCATTTATTATTAGAACAGCTTCAATCTGTCCAGCAATACGCCAAATCAAGCTCGTTTCCTTTTCGCTTGCCAGCCAGTTCTTTTTCGCATAACTAACAAAAAGCGGATCAAATTTCCCTAGCAGTAAAGGTGTATCCATTTCCAGCTCTTCGTGTGTTTCTATTTTGCTGTAATATGTCTTTCCATCTTCACCAATATAGCAAAAATAGTTTTCAAGTCGTTTTTCGAGAATTGACATGTAGTCACTATTACGCAAACCGCTCCAATGTTTGAAATCTTGTATCGTCGCTGGACCGTAGGCGCTAAAATAACGATCAATCATTGTTTCCAGACCTGTTTTATTTCGCTCAATATTCAGCCAATCCTCAAATGACTGCGAATCAATGCGTGTCCGATGACTATAAAATCTCGTTTTAGGAGCCTCGGGTACACAAAATAACTTGCCCTCCAGCGAACCTTGAATAAAGACGCCACCCCAAGTCATTAACTCTTTTGCTTGATCGCCAAATAACGCCGCAAAAGCCTCTTTAGGAACTTTATCCTCACGTAAGAGTAATTCTTCCATCTTCGCCAAAAGATCGTCCAAATCGTGTCCTAACGACTCTGTATGCTTCCTTAGCCAATTGTTTTTACTAGCGTAGACATCATGGACATAAAACCAATCATCTGGCGTATACATATGGACAGTCATTCTTTGTCCCCAGATTTTGATTAGCTCATTTTTATCGTAAGTCATTTGCAAATTTTCTTTCGTTAAATTGTCTACACGATTAAATAAACTAATCTCCCCAAATTGTTGGTATTGGGACTGGATGCCAAATAACGCACGAGTTGCTTCCTCTGCGGTCGGGAATTTAGTTTGTAGTAGTCCGGAATTATGTAATCGATTTTGAGCAATTTGCGAGTTAGTTAACGAGCGCATTCTTCGGCCTCCTCTTATCTTTGGGGTTTACTATAGATGGTTTCCCGTATAAAGGCAAGAAAAAGACCTGCTATCCGAAGATAACAGGTCAAACAAAAAAAGCCTGCCTCCTAGTCTACGATTAAATAGACTAGGAAACACAGAGCTAGACAAGGAAACACGAAGTCCCCATATCATGACACTCCACTTGCTTTAAACGTTTTATTATTAAACTAATTCAATAATAACCATTGGTGCGCCGTCACCGCGACGTGGACCTTTTTTCAAGATACGAGTGTAACCACCTTGACGTTCCGCGTAACGTGGAGCAACATCATCAAATAGTTTTTGTAGAGCGTATACAGGACGGTTTTTCTTCACAGTAGAACCATCTTTACCTTTAGCATCTACTTGTACTACTTCTACAACTTCATGACGGATGAAAGCAGCTGCTTGACGACGAGCGTGCAAGTCTCCTTTTTTCCCAGAAGTGATTAGTTTTTCAACAACTTTACGAATCTCTTTAGCGCGAGCTTCTGTTGTTTCAATACGTTCAAATACGATTAAATCCGTTGCAAGATCACGTAGTAACGCTTTACGTTGTGAGCTTGTACGACCTAATTTTCTGTAACCCATGGAATTGCCTCCTTTATCAGTTTTCGTTTCTTAGAGATAAGCCAAGGTCAGCCAGTTTTACTTTAACTTCCTCAAGCGATTTACGGCCCAAGTTACGGACTTTCATCATATCGTCTTCGGATTTGTCAGCAAGTTCCTGTACTGTATTGATTCCAGCGCGTTTTAAACAATTATATGAACGAACAGACAAGTCTAATTCTTCAATAGTCATTTCAAGCACTTTCTCTTTATGGCTTTCTTCTTTTTCAATCATAATTTCAGCTTTTTGTGCTTCATCTGTTAAGTTAACGAAGATACTCAAGTGCTCAGAAAGAATTTTAGCTCCAAGTGAAACTGCTTCTTCTGGGCTGATACTTCCGTCAGTCAACACATCAAACGTAAGCTTATCATAATTAGTTGATTGTCCAACACGTGTATTTTCCACTTGATAGTTCACACGGATAACCGGTGAAAAGATTGAATCGACTGGAAGTACACCAATTGGCATATTTTCGCGTTTATTTTGATCAGCAGGTGTATAACCACGACCACGAGTCGCATTTAAACGCACATGAAATTTAGCATTATCACTTAATGTAGCAATGTGTAAGTCGGGATTTAAAATCTCAACGTCGCTGTCATAATTAATGTCAGCTGCAGTTACTACACCAGGACCTTGCATATCGATTTCTAATGTTTTTTCTTCATCAGAATAGATTTTTAGTGCAAGTTTTTTGATATTTAAAATCATGGTTGTTACATCTTCTACTACACCTTCAATTACAGAAAACTCATGTAAAGCTCCATCAATTTGGATAGAGGTTACTGCTGCACCTGGAAGAGAAGATAATAGAATACGACGTAAGGAGTTACCCAAAGTTGTACCATATCCACGCTCAAGTGGCTCTACAACAAACTTTCCATACTTGGCATCATCGCTGATCTCAATCGTCTCGATTTTTGGCTTTTCAATTTCGATCATTCAAATTTACCCTCCTTCAAAACGTCTAGAATATCAGTCTTTATGTCAAACTCTCTGCCTTGATAGTTAAGACAGTAAAAATCTACTATTGGCAAAAGAAAACGACCACTTATACGCGACGACGTTTTGGAGGACGACATCCGTTATGTGGAACTGGAGTTACATCTTTAATAGCTGTTACTTCAAGACCAGCTGCTTGTAGTGCACGGATAGCCGCTTCACGACCTGAACCAGGACCTTTAACAGTTACTTCTAATGTTTTCAAACCATGTTCTTGTGCTGATTTAGCTGCACTTTCAGCTGCCATTTGCGCTGCGAAAGGAGTAGATTTACGAGAACCTTTAAATCCTAGAGAACCTGCACTTGACCAAGCTAAAGCATTACCATGTGTGTCAGTAATCATTACGATCGTATTATTAAATGTAGAACGAATGTGTGCAATACCAGATTCGATATTCTTTTTCACACGGCGTTTACGAGTATTTGTTTTACGAGCCATTCACTAACTACCTCCTTTACTATTATTTCTTTTTGCCTGCTACTGTTTTGGACGGGCCTTTACGAGTACGGGCATTATTTTTTGTATTTTGTCCGCGAACTGGAAGTCCACGACGGTGACGCATGCCACGGTAAGAACCGATTTCGATTAGACGTTTAATGTTTAAGTTTACTTCACGACGAAGGTCACCTTCAACTTTAATACGGTCTAAGATTTCACGGATTTTACCTAGCTCTTCTTCAGTTAAATCACGAGTACGAGTATCTTCAGAAACGCCAGCTTCAGCAAGAACTTCTTTAGCTGTTTGTTTACCGATACCATAAATGTAAGTCAGGGAAATAACAATACGTTTTTCACGTGGAACGTCCACACCTGCAATACGTGCCATTTACTTAAGCACCTCCTCTTATCCTTGTTTTTGTTTATGTTTTGGATTTTCACAAATTACCATTACTTTACCTTTACGACGAATAACTTTACATTTTTCGCACATAGGTTTCACTGATGGTCTTACTTTCATATAGATATACCTCCTTGTTTATTAGAGAAAATGTCTCTATAAACCGATAATTTCTAAGCTGGATAAACCAGACCGGTATATAAATTCAATTTCGGAGTGCAAATTATTTGAAACGATAAGTAATTCTTCCGCGTGTCAGGTCGTATGGAGAAAGCTCTACTGTCACTTTATCTCCGGGTAAAATACGAATGTAATGCATGCGGATTTTACCAGAAACAGTTGCCAGTACTTTATGACCATTTTCGAGTTCAACATTGAACATCGCGTTTGGTAGAGTTTCTTGTACTACGCCTTCTACTTCAATAACATCTTCCTTTGCCATATGTTTGCTACCTCCTTCTTGTATTCTTGGATTTGTTCCTGATGCAGGCCTAATCCTTTCAGTGTAACTATTTCTCTTACATGAAAAAAACGTAAAACATGCAAAAATGGATGCACTTCATTAAAAGGCAACACATTTCGCCAGCTTTTCAGACAACCTGTAAAAGTGAAATCCGTAAAAACCAGAAGAACTGTAACTCGCAAAAGCATTGCGGCGGAACAGATCAAGGTAGAACATATACGTCATTCGGATGATCTTCAAACGGTTCTCTCGTTCATCATGATTTGCTTAGATGCCTTTAATTCCACTGCCAATTATCCATTATACTACAAACTAACTTAATTTGCACGCATTGATTTCGGCAGTGATTTCAGCACAGCTTACCCCTCAAAAAGAAGCAAGAATTTTTTCCACATCTACAAAAACGTCATTAATATCTTGCTCGCCGTTTATGCTATGAAGTTTACCCTTTGCGGAGTAAAAATCAAGAAGCGGCTTGGTCTGTTTCATATTTACATTTAGTCGATTTTCAACGGTTTCTTTCTTGTCATCCTCACGTTGGTAAAGTTCTCCACCATCTAAATCACATTTCCCAGCAACTTTCGGTGGGTTGTAAATTTCATGGTAAGTTTTACCGCAAGTCCGGCAAATCCAGCGACCAGTAAGACGTTTCATTAAAACATCTTTTTCAACGTCAATGTTAATGACAGCATCAAGTTCTGTTCCTAAATCACGTAGAATATTTTCAAGCTCTTCTGCTTGTTCCACAGTACGCGGAAAACCATCAAGCAAGAAGCCATCCTTAGCATCATCTTCGGCTAAACGTTCACGAACGATACCATTTGTTACTTCGTCAGGAACAAGATCGCCATTATCCATAAAGGATTTAGCCTTGCGTCCTAACTCTGTGTTATTTTTCATAGCTGCTCGGAACATATCTCCAGTGGAAATATGAGGAATGTTGTATTTCTCAACAATCTGTTCCGCTTGTGTGCCTTTTCCGGCGCCGGGCAGTCCCATTAATACTAATTTCAACTGTTTCGCCCCTTATTACGCGCTAGCTCCTGCTAGGAATTCCTAACAAGAACTGCGTGTTATTTGATAAATCCCCGATAGTTCCTTTTTACAAGTTGTCCTTCGAGTTGTTTCGTAGTATCTAATGCTACCCCGATAACAATTAGTAGGCTTGTACCACCAACGGCTAACGACTGCGGTAAACTAAACACAGTAGTACCGATAGTTGGAAGTATAGCAACCGCTGAAAGGAAAATTGCACCAACAAATGTTAGTCGGTAAAGTACCGATGTAAGATAAGCTTGTGTTTCCCGACCAGGACGTTTACTAGGAATATACCCACCTTGCTTTTTCAAGTTGTCTGCAACTTTCTCAGGGTTCACTTGAATGAAAGCATAGAAATAAGTGAAAGCAACAATTAGTGCAACATATAAAATCATACCAATTGGTTTTGTGTAATCAAACACATCTTTCAATACTTTTACCACATCGTTACTTTGATCAAAGAAAGTAAGAATGGTTTGCGGTGTAATAATAAATGCACTTGCAAAGATAACTGGGATAACTCCGGCAGAGTTAAGTTTTAACGGCAAGTGCGTTGCTTGCGCGCCCGATTGTTTTGCTCCTGCTACACGTTTAGAGTATTGAATTGGAATTTTACGTAGTGCTTGTTGGAAGAAGATTACAGCTACAACAATAGCTAAAATCGCAACCGCCACACCAACCAATGTCAAAACATGTAGGAAAAGTTGATCACCGGCGTTTTCAATTTGCGAAACATATAATTGACGCACTCCATCAGGAATACGAGCAACAATACCTGCAAAGATAATGATGGAAACACCATTACCAACACCTTTAACAGTGATTTGCTCCCCTAACCACATTAAGAACATTGTACCAGTAGTTAATACAACAGCGATAATTGCATATCTACCTATGGAAGGTTCAATGACTAAGCCAGCTGCTGACATGCGGTTAAACCCGTATGCCATACCGAAAGCTTCAACCAAACCAAGTCCGATTGTCATGTATCTAGTAAGTTGATTGAGTTTTTTACGACCCATTTCCCCTTGCTTAGACCACTCAGTCAATTTAGGAACAACGTCCATTTGAAGTAACTGAACAATAATGGAAGATGTAATGTAAGGCATTACACCCATGGCAAAAATTGAGAAGTTTTTTAAAGCCCCACCATTAAATGTATTTAAGAACCCCAAAATACCGCCATCCATACTAGATTGTAGTGCTGCTGCGTTAACTCCCGGTACTGGCACGAATGTACCAATACGGAAAATAACTAGCATTGCTAATGTAAATAGTATTTTTTTACGGATGTCTGCTACTTTGAAGAAGTTAACTAACGTTTGAAACATTAGATCACCTCAGTTTTTCCGCCAGCTGCTTCAATTGCTTCTTTCGCAGCTGCAGAGAATTTGTTCGCTTTCACAGTAAGTTTTTTCTCGATATTTCCATTAGATAAAATCTTGATTCCGGATTTTTCGTTACGAATAATTCCAGTTTCAACTAAAAGTTCTGGCGTTACTTCTGTACCATCTTCAAAGCGGTTTAAAACATCTAAGTTCACGATAGCAAATTCTTTACGGTTGATGTTTGTGAATCCACGTTTTGGAATACGACGGAAAAGTGGAAGTTGTCCACCTTCAAAACCTAAACGTACGCCACCACCAGAACGAGCTTTTTGTCCTTTATGACCGCGTCCTGAAGTTTTGCCGTTACCAGAGCCTGTTCCACGACCAACACGATTACGTTCTTTACGAGAACCTTCTGAAGGCTTAAGTTCATGTAGTTTCATGTCAAGCACCTCCTCCTATTTAACAAATTCTATCAAATTGCATAATTTTTTAAGCTTAAACTTCTTTGACGTCCACTAAATGACTTACTTTAGTGATCATCCCACGAATTGCAGGATTATCTTCTTTAACCACTACAGAATTTGTTTTACCAAGACCTAATGCTTGAACAGTTTTGCGTTGTGGTTGAGGGCGTCCGATTAAGCTACGTTTTAGAGTAATTTCTAACTTCGCCATAATGATAATTCCCTCCTTATCCTAACAATTCTTCTACTGTTTTGCCACGAAGTTTCGCAACATCTTCAGCGTTTTTCAGTTGTTTAATTCCGTCGATTGTAGCACGAACCATGTTAATTGGTGTATTAGATCCAAGCGATTTGGAAGATACATCAGCAACACCGGCAAGTTCTAGGACCGCACGAACGGGACCACCAGCAGTTACACCAGAACCGGCACTAGCAGGTTTAAGAAGAATTTCTCCGCCACCAAAATGTCCGACTACAGTGTGTGGAATAGTTGTGTCTACAGTTGGTACAAGCACCATGTTCTTTTTAGCATCCTCAACAGCTTTACGGATAGCGTCTGGAACTTCTTGTGCTTTACCAGTACCGAAACCAACATGACCATTTTTGTCTCCAACAACAACAAGTGCTGTGAAACGGAAACGACGTCCACCTTTAACTACTTTAGCAACACGGTTGATTGTAACAACGCGTTCTTCTAAATCTAATTTGTTTCCATCAATTTGCTCAGGCATGTAATATGTCCCTCCTTCTTATTAAAATTCTAGTCCATTTTCGCGAGCTGCTTCAGCAAGAGCTTTTACGCGGCCATGATATAAGTATCCTCCACGGTCAAAAGTGACAGAAGTAATACCTTTTTCGGAAGCACGTTTAGCAACTAGTTCGCCAACTTTGCTTGCTGCATCAACTTTGGATTCAGCAGAACCGAAATCTTTATCTAAATTAGACGCACTTGCAAGTGTCACACCATTTACATCATCAATAACTTGAGCATAAATGTTTTTGTTTGAACGGAATACGTTTAAACGTGGACGACTTTCAGTTCCAGAAATCTTAGAACGAACACGAGCATGTCTTTTTTTACGTACTTTATTTTTGTCGATTTTGGTAATCACACGACTCACCTCTTCTCTCATTTGCCTAATTAAGCGGCATTATTTACCAGTTTTACCTTCTTTACGGCGTACATGTTCGCCTTCGTAACGAATACCTTTACCTTTATACGGCTCTGGTGGACGTACGGCACGAATGTTTGCAGCTAACTCGCCAACGTGTTCTTTGTTGTATCCTTTAACAATCACTTGTGTGTTTGCAGGAACTTCAATATCTACGCCTTTAGGAGCAACAAACTCTACTGGATGAGAGTACCCTACGTTAAGAACAAGCTTGTCGCCTTGTTTTTGCGCACGGTAACCAACACCGATAAGTTCTAATTTCTTTTCATAACCCTCGGAAACTCCGACAACCATGTTATTAAGAATAGCACGAGTTGTACCATGAAGTGCACGGTGGTTTTTATTATCAGACGGGCGAGAAACGTTAATTTCGTTGCCTTCGATTTTAATAGTAATTTCTGGGTTGAACTCTTTTACAAGTTCACCTTTAGGACCTTTAACTGTTGCTGTTGATCCATTAAGTGTAACTGTTACACCTGCAGGAATCACAATAGTTTTTTTACCTATACGGGACATTTATTGCACCTCCTTATGGTTTACTTTTTCTTACCAAACGTATGCTAGTACTTCTCCGCCGACTTGTTTAGCACGGGCTTCTTTGTCGGTTAAAACACCTTGGGAAGTAGACACGATTGCGATACCTAGACCGTTAAGTACTTTAGGCACCTCAGTTGATTTTGCATATACACGTAAACCTGGTTTACTGATACGTTTCAAACCAGTGATTACACGTTCGCCAGTCGCTCCATATTTTAAGAAAACACGGATTGTTCCAGCATTGTCATCTTCAATATATTCAACGTCACGGATAAAACCTTCACGCTTCAATATTTCAGCAATTTCTTTTTTGATTTTGGATGCAGGCAGTTCTAATTTATCATGTTTAACCATGTTTGCATTACGAATGCGAGTTAGAAAATCTGCAATTGGATCTGTCATCACCATGTATAATACCCTCCTTCCTTAAACTCTTTCTTACCAGCTTGCTTTTTTCACGCCGGGAATTTGACCTTTATAGGCAAGTTCACGGAAACAAATACGGCATAATTTAAATTTGCGAATAACGGAATGTGGACGACCACAACGTTCACAACGAGTATATGCTTGAACAGCGTATTTAGGTGTACGTTTTTGCTTCGCGATCATGGATTTCTTAGCCACGTTTTCGCCTCCCTACTAAATTAGTTTTGATTACTTTTGAAATGGCATCCCAAGTTGAGTTAGTAACTCATGAGATTCTTCATCACTTTTGGCAGTTGTAACGATTACTACGTCCATACCGCGTACTTTTGATACTTGATCGTAATCAATTTCAGGGAAAATAAGTTGCTCTCTAACACCCAACGTATAGTTACCACGGCCATCGAAAGCTTTTTTCGATACGCCACGGAAATCACGAACACGTGGAAGTGAAACAGTAACTAATTTATCTAAGAAATCATACATGCGTTCACCACGCAAAGTTACTTTAGCACCGATTGGCATTCCTTCACGAAGACGGAAACCAGCGATAGAATTTTTTGCTTTTGTGATTACAGGTTTTTGACCAGTGATAAGAGCTAACTCCTCAACTGCACTGTCTAAAACTTTCGCATTTGCTGTAGCGTCACCAACACCAGTGTTGATTACGATTTTATCTATTTTTGGAACCTCCATTACGGAGTCATAATTGAATTTGCTCATTAAAGCAGGAACAATTTCCTTAAGATATTGATCTTTAAGGCGATTCATGTAATATTCCCTCCTTCCTACGACTATTATTTATCTATTACTTCACCGGATTTTTTTGCTACGCGTACTTTCTTGTCGCCTTTAACTTCGTATCCTACACGAGTAGGTTCGCCTGTTTTAGGGTCAAGTAGCATTACGTTTGAAACGTGGATTGGTGCTTCAACATTCAAGATTCCGCCTTGCGGGTTGACGTTGGAAGGTTTTGTATGTTTTTTAACCATATTGATTCCTTCGATAAGTACGCGATCCTTTTTCGGAAATGCTGCGAGCACTTTGCCGGATTTGCCTTTATCTTTACCAGTAATAACTTTTACTTTATCACCTTTTTTGACATGCATTGGTATAGCACCTCCTTGATTTCTTGGAACTTATTTTTTAAAGAACTTCTGGAGCTAAAGAAACGATCTTCATAAAGTTGTTTTCACGAAGTTCGCGAGCAACAGGTCCAAAAATACGTGTTCCACGAGGACTTTTATCGTCACGGATAATGACACATGCATTTTCATCAAACTTGATGTAAGAACCGTCTTGACGACGTGCTCCACTCTTAGTACGAACGATTACTGCTTTAACAACTTCACCTTTTTTGACAACGCCGCCTGGTGTTGCTTGTTTAACGGTACACACGACAACATCGCCAATGTTAGCAGTTTTGCGTCCTGATCCACCTAGTACTTTAATAGTTAAAACTTCACGAGCACCAGAGTTATCAGCCACTTTCATACGACTTTCTTGTTGAATCATTAGGACACCCTCCTTCCAGAATAACGGGTCGGAAAAATTGCACTCGGCAACTTTTCACAATCTATTTTTAACTTTTGATTTAGATAATTACTGCTTCTTCTACAACTTCTAATAAACGGAAATGTTTAGTTGCAGACAATGGACGAGTTTCGGAAATACGAACTACATCGCCAGCTTTTGCAATGTTATTTTCATCATGCGCTTTGAATTTTTTAGAATACTTCACGCGTTTACCGTACAAACCATGTTTCTTGTACGTTTCAACAACCACGGTAATTGTTTTATCCATTTTATCGGATACAACACGACCAGTATAAACTTTACGTTGGTTACGGTCAGCCATGTATTAAAACCTCCTTACGATTCTTTTTTAAGCAAGTTCTCTTTCTCGAACGATTGTTTTCATACGGGCAATTGCTTTACGAACCTCACGAATACGTGCGGTGTTTTCTAATTGACCAGTAGCTAATTGAAAGCGCAGGTTGAAGAGCTCTTCTTTCAAAGCTTTTTCTTGATCTTGGATTTCGGTAGTGGATAAATCACGGATATCATTAGCTTTCATTTGCTTCACCACCAATTTCTTCACGTTTAACGATCTTAGTTTTGACCGGCAGTTTATGTGCTGCTAGACGTAATGCTTCACGCGCTACATCTTCAGGAACACCTGCGATTTCAAACATAATTTTGCCACGTTTGACTGGGCTTACCCAACCTTCCGGAGCACCTTTACCTTTACCCATCCGAACCCCGATTGGTTTAGAAGTGTAAGATTTATGAGGGAAAATTTTAATCCAAACTTTACCGCCACGTTTCATGTAACGAGTCATTGCGATACGAGCTGCTTCGATTTGACGGTTTGTAATCCAAGAAGCTTCAACTGCTTGAAGACCATATTCACCAAATGCAACTTCAGTTCCGCCTTTCGCGCGTCCACGCATGTTTCCGCGGAATTCACGACGGTATTTTACACGTTTAGGAACTAACATTATTATTTTCCTCCTTCCACATTGTTTTTCTTCGTAGGAAGGACTTCACCGCGGTAGATCCAGACTTTAACGCCTAGTTTACCATAAGTTGTGTCAGCTTCTTCCCATGCGTAGTCGATGTCGGCACGCAATGTATGAAGAGGTACTGTTCCTTCGCTATAGTGTTCAGCACGAGCGATATCCGCTCCGCCAAGACGACCAGATACTTGAGTTTTGATACCTTTTGCTCCAGCACGCATAGTACGTTGGATAGCTTGTTTTTGCGCACGACGGAAAGATACACGACCTTCCAATTGACGAGCGATATTTTCAGCAACCAATTTTGCGTCTAGGTCAGCACGTTTGATTTCTACGATGTTGATATGAACACGTTTTTGAGTAAGTTCGTTTAAGTTTTTGCGTAATGCTTCAACTTCAGAACCACCTTTACCGATAACCATACCAGGTTTTGCAGTATGAATAGTGATATTCACACGGTTAGCTGCACGTTCGATTTCTACACGAGAAACAGAAGCGTCAGATAGACGTTTTGCAACGTAATCACGGATGCGTAAATCTTCATGTAAGAAGTCCGCATAATCTTTTTCCGCGTACCATTTGGAGTCCCAATCACGGATGACACCGATACGCATACCTATTGGATGTACTTTTTGACCCACGAATTATCCCTCCTTCACTTCAGATACCACAACTGTAATGTGGCTAGTACGTTTGTTGATTGCACTTGCACGACCTTGTGCACGTGGACGGAAACGTTTAAGTGTTGGACCTTCGTCAACAAATGCTTCCTCTACTACAAGGTTGTTAATGTCTAAATCATAGTTATGCTCTGCGTTAGCAATAGCGGATTTTAATACTTTTTCAATAATTGGGGAAGCCGATCTTGGAGTATACTTCAAGATTGCAATTGCTTCGCCAACTTGCTTGCCTCGAATTAAATCAATGACGATTCTAGCTTTGCGAGGAGCAATACGAACCGTTTTGGCAACGGCTTTTGCGCTTGTAACTTCACTTGCCATTAGGATATCCTCCTCTCAAATTAGCGTTTAGTTTTTTTATCGTCGCCCGCATGACCGCGGTACGTACGAGTTGGTGCGAATTCGCCCAGTTTGTGTCCTACCATATCTTCTTGAACATAAACAGGAACGTGTTTACGTCCATCATATACAGCGATTGTTAGTCCAACAAAAGTTGGGAAAATCGTGGAGCGACGAGACCAAGTTTTAATTACTTGTTTCTTTTCGCTTTCTGCTGCAGCGTCCACTTTCTTCATCAAGTGGCCATCAACAAAAGGTCCTTTTTTCAAACTACGACCCATGACGGAACCTCCCTTCGCATAGTCAGGAAGCTGAGAACGCATGTCCTCGCTATCCTGCTACCAATTTTATTCAATCTATTGATCCGATTATTTTTTCTTACGACGACGTACGATAAATTTATCGGAGTTATTGTTTTTCTTACGTGTTTTGTATCCAAGAGTTGGTTTACCCCATGGAGACATTGGCGATTTACGGCCGATTGGAGCTTTACCTTCACCACCACCGTGTGGGTGATCGTTCGGGTTCATTACAGATCCACGAACAGTTGGGCGTTTACCCATCCAACGTGAACGACCTGCTTTACCGATGTTGATAAGTTCGTGTTGTTCGTTACCAACTTGACCGATTGTAGCGCGGCAAGTAGAAAGGATCATGCGAACTTCACCGGAGTTTAAGCGGATTAATACGTATTTGCCTTCTTTACCAAGTACTTGAGCACTTGTTCCAGCAGAACGTACTAATTGTCCACCTTTACCAGGTTTCATTTCGATATTGTGGATAACAGTACCCACTGGAATATCTTTTAATTCTAGTGCATTACCAACTTTAATGTCAGCTTCTGCTCCTGAATAAATTGTTTGACCTACTTCAAGGCCTTTTGCTGCGATGATGTAGCGTTTTTCTCCATCAGCATAGTTGATTAGAGCGATATTAGCGGAACGGTTTGGATCGTACTCGATCGTTGCAACGCGTCCAGGAATACCATCTTTGTTACGTTTGAAATCAATCACGCGGTATTGGCGTTTATGGCCACCGCCGTGATGACGAACAGTTAACTTACCTTGGTTATTGCGTCCGGCTTTCTTTTTAAGAGGACGTAGTAAAGATTTTTCTGGAGTACTTGTAGTAATCTCAGCGAAATCAGAACTAGTCATGTGCCGGCGCCCGTTAGTGGTAGGTTTATACTTTTTGATCGCCATTGTTTCCCCTCCTCGTTAGATTTATTTAAAGTTAGTCGAATTATACTTCAAAGAATTGAATTTCTTTGCTGTCAGCTGTAACAGTAACAATCGCTTTACGACGTTTGTTAGTGTAACCTGCATAACGGCCCATACGTTTAAGTTTGCCTTTGTAATTCATTACGTTTACTTTAGCAACTTTTACGTCGAAAATTTCTTCAATTGCGTATTTTACTTGCGTTTTAGTTGCGCGAGTATCTACTTCAAATGTATATTTCTTATCGTCGAGAATGCTTGTAGATTCTTCAGTTACAACTGGGCGCTTAATGATGTCGCGTGCATCCATTATGCGAGCACCTCCTCTACTTTTTCGACAGCTGCTTTAGTGATAATTAATTTATCATGTTTAGCAACTTCTAGTACTGAGATACTTTCAGCTGGAATAACTGTAATGCCTTGTAAGTTGCGTGCAGATAATTCTACATTTTCACTTTCACCAGCAACTACGATTAGTGCCTTAGTATCTACAGAGATATTTTTAAGAAAAGCCGCAAATTCTTTTGTTTTAGGTGCATCGAAAGTCAAACCTTCAAGTACAACTAATTTTTCTTCATTAACTTTAGAAGAAAGAATTGATTTAATCGCTAAACGACGAACTTTCTTAGGTAATTTGTAAGCATATGAACGAGGTGTTGGGCCGAATACGACACCACCGCCACGCCATTGTGGGGAACGGATTGAACCTTGACGGGCACGACCTGTACCTTTTTGACGCCATGGTTTACGTCCGCCACCACGTACTTCTGAACGATTTTTTACTTTGTGAGTCCCTTGACGTAGGGAAGCACGTTGGCTCAAAATCACGTCAACAACAACTTTTTCATTTGGTTCGATACCGAAAACAGTGTCGTTTAAAGTAATTTCGCCAGCGTTTGTTCCATCTTGTTTAAGTAAGCTTAATTTTGGCATTCGTTAGTCCTCCTTTCCAAATGAATTATTTTGCTTTAGTAGCAGTTTTAATTTGAACTAATGCTTTTTTAGCGCCTGGAACGTTACCTTTTACTAAAAGAACGTTCTTTTCAACGTCTACTTTAACGATTTCTAGGTTTTGGATAGTGATTTGTTCTCCACCCATACGACCTGGAAGTAGTTTATTTTTGAAAACACGGTTAGGTGCTACTGGACCCATTGAACCTGGGCGACGATGGTAACGGGAACCGTGGGCCATAGGGCCGCGTGATTGTCCGTGGCGTTTAATAACACCTTGGAAACCTTTACCTTTCGATACGCCTGTCGCGTCGATGATGTCACCTTCTGCGAATACGTCTACTTTTACTTCTGCACCAATCTCATACTCGTCTAAGTTTACATCGCGGAATTCGCGAATGAAGCGCTTAGGAGTAGTATTGGCTTTTGCTACATGACCTTGTTCGGGTTTGTTTGACAAAATTGCTCTCTTATCTTCGAAACCGATTTGTACAGCTTCATAGCCGTCAGTTTCAACAGTTTTCTTTTGAAGTACCACGTTTTGTGCTGCTTCGATTACTGTTACTGGAATAAGTTCGCCGTTTTCAGTGAAAACTTGTGTCATCCCTACTTTTCTACCTAAGATTCCTTTGGTCATGAGTCACACCTCCTGTTAATTTAATATATTCTTATTATAGTTTGATTTCGATGTCCACACCGCTTGGTAAGTCTAAACGCATCAAGCTATCAACTGTTTGTGGTGTTGGATTAACGATGTCGATTAAACGTTTGTGTGTACGCATTTCGAATTGCTCACGAGAATCTTTATATTTGTGGACCGCACGTAAGACTGTGTAGATTGACTTCTCTGTTGGAAGTGGAATCGGACCAGATACGGAAGCACCTGAGCGTTTCGCTGTTTCTACAATCTTTTCTGCTGATTGATCCAAAATACGGTGATCATACGCTTTTAAACGAATACGAATTTTTTGTTTTGCCATTACTTTCCCTCCTTTTCGCCTACTTTTAAAGTAGACATTCTCCGTGAAAATTACCTGAACATCCGCCATGGCAAAGCGGCCGGGTGTGTCAGCAACCTTTCACTTCATCACATGGGCATTCCCGGCAATACCGGGGTGCTCGTTGTCAAAAGGGCAGACCAATGCCTGTCCATTTGCACTTTATCTATTATACACGGGTTGGGGGCAGTAATCAACCGCTTTTCGAAAAAAGTTTTAAGTTATTTTCATAGGAGCTATTATATAGAAGATTCTCGGTTTTCTATTGCTTCGAAACTGCTGTATAGAGCCATTTAGTGATTTTTAGCAAAAAGAAAAAACATCCGTTGAAATCGAATGTTTTTAAGTAGTTCTTAATAATACGAGACCGACTGTTAAAAGTATCATTACACAGGCCGCGATTAAGTCTCCGAAATGCCAATGCAGAATTCGGAAACGGGTGCGCCCTTCGCCACCTTGATAGCCTCTTGCCTCCATCGCATCCGCTAATTCTTCCGCTCTATTAAACGAACTAACAAATAGTGGAATGAAAATAGGAACGACGACTTTCATTTGTTCAAACAGATTCCCTTCACCAAAATCCACACCACGAGCTCGCTGCGCTTTCATAATTTTGTCCGTTTCTCCCATTAGCGTGGGAATAAAGCGAAGCGCGACTGAAATCATTAGCGCAATATCATTCACAGGGACTTTAAGCACAGCAAAAGGACGAAGGATGTAAGCTATTGCATCTGTCAGGTTCATAGGCGTCGTTGTCAGCGTGATAACTGTCGACATGATAATGATTAAGACGAAGCGTAAAAATACAAACACGCCGTTTAGAAGCCCGAATGAGGAGATTGTAAATGGTCCCCAGTCAAAGTAAATCGTGCCACCACTCGCAAATAGCACTTGCATGACTACCGTAAATAAAATTAGCCAAATTAGCGGTTTGACCCCTTTTATAAACACTTTTAGCTTAATGCCGGTCATTTGGACGATCATTAGTGTAAATAAAACCATTAATGCATATGTCCACCAGTTATTCGCTAAAAATAAAATGCCGATGTAATAAAAACCAGCTAATAATTTTGTTCGTGCATCCAGACCATGAATCAAGGACTCCCCTGGAACAAAACGACCTAATATTAGTTTTTCTATCATTCAAAGAAGCCCCCTTATCTCATGTCAATTGTTGAAGCACAACGCTCACTGCCATTAGAATCGTCAATGTCGCGTTAATTAATACGAAATTACGAATACCAATGACAAATGTTTTCGATTTCACTTGCTCTTTATTGAATTTAACTAAGTTGCGATAAACCGGATAAATCGCTACAACTGATAGTAGCATGATTGGACTTAGGAAGTTGACCACAACCGAAATAATCACAGCTAAAAACGATGCATAGTATAAAGCGTTGAATAACAGAACACCCATTTTTCTACCTATATAGTACGGAAGTGTGTAACGGTGATTTCTAATATCTTCATCTAAATCGCATAGGTTATTCGCGAGCATGATGTTAGCTATCGTGAAAATACATGGTAAGGATACCACACCTATCCGAATGATTTCTATTAGATTGAACTGAATCGTCACCATTTCTCCTTGCCAAAGCAAATTCGCAATTCCTGCATCGTACGCATTAACATAGACGGCTAAGAAGAAAATTCCAAATCCCATAGTCACTCCAGAAAAAATTTCTCCTAAAGGCATACGAGAAAGTGGCACGGGGCCGAACGTATATAAAATACCGATACAAAAACATACAAAGCCAATTAAAAGAACTAATAAATCCGTACGGAAAACTAACCACACACCTAAGCCCGTCGCAATGAAGAACATTAGGAAAATGGTAATTATAACCGTGCGTACTGGGATTTGCTCTTGACCAATGACATTGCTCGTCGTGCGGTAATCGTAATCATGATTATCTGTCGCTTTACGGTAATCCATATAGTTATTGATCGCGGTTGTTGTTAAATCAAAAATCAACATCGAACCAAAAAATATCAACGTATTAACCGGTTTAAACATATCATATTGATAAACGACGAATAGCGTGCCTAACATAAACGGAAAAACACTAGCTATCTTCGTTTGGATTTCAACCAACTTCAGAAACGATGGTATTGACATATCCTCTTTTTAACCCCTTTTCTAATTTATTGTGAGCAGAATCCGCATGGGTTTCTGCTCACTTTCTTCTATAATAATAGTTTATTTTTTAACCGTATCCATTTGGAAGTCTTTGTCCGTTAATTCGAATTGACCTTTTAGCCCAGATGTTTCGTATACTTTTTTCTCTTTACTAATGAAAATTGCGTCTACGCCTTTGAATTGTTCAATGTAATCCATTCCGCCTTTAATACCTTTGGAGAATGTGGCAGTTGATAGACCGTCGCCGTCAATCGATTTTTTAGATACAATCGAAACTCCTGCAATATCATTATCAAAAGGATACCCTGTTTTCGGATCTAAAATGTGGTGATATGTTTTCCCGTCAACTTCTAGGTAACGTTCATAAATACCTGAAGTTACGATGGACATGTCGGATTCAGGAAGTTTTCCAATAACACTTCCGCGCGGGGAGAATGGATCTTGGATTCCGACATTCCATTTATTGCCATTCGGGTTGTTACCTTGAACGTAAATGTTGCCGCCTAAATCTATAATAGAGGTTGTTACTTTATTTTCTTTGAATACTTTTAATGTTTCATCGGTAATGAAGCCTTTAGCAATTGCGCCTAAATCAAGCTCCATGCCTTCTTTTTCTAAATAGACAGTTCGATCTTTGTCGTTCATTGTAACGTCTTTGTAGTTGATTAATGGTAAAACTGCGTCGATTTCGGCTTGAGAAGGTTTACGTGCATCAGAAAAACCAATGTGCCATAAGGAAGTTAATGGGCCGATAGTGATATCAAAGCTACCTCCAGAGTTCTCTGAGTATTTAAGTCCTTCTTGGATTAAATAGTAAACGTCTTCGGATACTTTGACTGGCTTTTTACCTGCTTGTTCATTGATTTTGTCGACTTCAGAAGTTTTCCCTGAATCGCTTGTGGTAATTTTGGCAGCTAGGTCTTTGATACGATCGAAGCCTTTATCAAGGACGTCTTCTTTGTCTTTGTCATAAATTTTAAGTGTTACGACCGTCCCCATCAGGAAGTCTGTTTTAGAGTATGGTTGGTCCATTAGATTTTTTGAATCGCTTGGTTCGCTTTTTGATTCTTTACTTGAGTTTCCACACGCCGATACAACGAGCGCTAATATGATAACTGAAAATATTATTTTCCATTTTTTCATGAGCTTTTTCACCTTTCTAATCCATGATCTTTACTTGAATAACTATAGCGTAAAAAAAGGAATAAATCTATAGTAAAAAGGCTTAATTCCTCTGTTTTTCGATAAAAAAATCGGCTAGCCCCGAAAATCAAGGCCAGCCGTTTTGTGCATTAATTGTGCTGATTATTCAGCTTCTACTAAGTTGTAAACTTTAATTGTATCAGTGTTGCCATTTTGTGCAGCATTTTGAAGTTGAGCTGCATAGATTTTGAATTGGTTAGAAGAATTAGTAGCACCAGAAACTGTGTCTACTGCAGCAACGTCTTGTTTTTCTACAAGAGATTTGTTAAGTGCTGGGATGTATTCTTTTGGACCAGTACCAGATTTAGCTTTCATGTTTTTCTCGTAGTCAGCGTCGTCTGATTTAAGTTTGCCGTCTTTGTCAACATAGTTGTAGTCAGATTTAGTAATTTTACCATCTTTAACGTCCATGCTGAATACTACACGGTAACCATGTGCATAATTTTGTTCTTCTAATTTATAAGTTCCATCTTCCATTTTAGCTAGGTTGTTGATGGAAATTGTAGTTGTATCAGCTTTTTGAGCTGCTTGGATTAATTGGTTAGCATAGTTGATGAATGCGTCAGAAGAATGAGTTGCTCCTGAAACTACTTGTACAGATGAAGCGGATTGACCCTTAACTAAAGAATCGCTTAATTGTTTCAAGTATTCTTGAGGACCAGTACCTACTTTATCTTTCATCATTTTTTCGTAGTCTGCATCTTCGGATTTCAATTTACCGTCTTTGTTTTTGTAATCGTAGTTAGCTTTAGTAATTTTACCATCTTTAACTTCGATTGACATGAAAGCTTTCCAGCCTTTGTCGTCAAAGTTCTTTTCTTCTAATTTGTAAGTACCATCAGTCATAGTACCATCAGTTTTAGCTGTTTTCTTTGTTTCTGTTTGTTTTGTGTCTGTGCTCTTCTTGTCTTTGCTGCTGTCGTCACTGCTACCGCAACCTACTAGTAATAAACTTGAAGCCATTACTACGGTAATACCCATTGCTACTTTTTTCAATTTCATGTTTTGCTCCCACCTTTTGTTTTATTGATTAACTTTGTTTGTGATTTCGTGAACACAAACCGATAGTCTGCGAAAGCGATATCACTTTTACAATACAAATGATACCATCAGCGTCCGATTTTGTCTACTGTAATTCTAAAGACATAATTCATCTAATTTTCAAAATAATGACTATTGATGTATAAAAGATGGCTTAAACCAACCTTTTTGCGCAAAATAGCAAACAAAAATGTCTAACAACCTACATGAAACAAGGACTTTATGCCTGTTTAATTATGTAACATTTGCACAAAGTCCTATTTTTAAATTTTAGATTAGAATTGTTCTTTACTATCTAGACATTTGTGGGAGGTTTCTGTTAAACTATGATAGGTTATAATAATACTGTGGGGAATTTTGGACTCATTTTATTTTTGTGAATAAACTTACAAGGAGTTGAGGAAGCATATGCCTGAAAAGAATATCGTTTTAATTGGGGCAGGATATGCAGGTGTACACGCTGCTAAGAAATTAGCTAAGAAATACAAGAAAGACAAAGACGTTAATATTACATTAATCGATCGTCATTCGTATCATACAATGATGACTGAACTACATGAGGTTGCTGGTGGTCGTGTTGAACCAACTGCAATTCAATATGATTTACGTCGTTTGTTTAATAGAACAAAAGTTAATCTTGTAACTGATAACGTGACACATGTAGATCATGATAAAAAAGTTGTAACAACAGAGCACGGAAGTTATCCGTTTGATTACCTAGTATTAGGTATGGGCGGCGAACCTAATGATTTCGGGACTCCTGGTGTTGGCGAAAATGGCTTTACACTTTGGTCTTGGGAAGATTCTGTTAAGTTACGCAATCATATTGAAGAAACTGTAACGAAAGCATCCCGCGAACAAGACGTTGAAAAACGTAAAGCAATGTTAACATTCGTTGTTTGTGGATCTGGATTTACTGGTATCGAAATGGTTGGGGAACTTTTAGAATGGAAAGATCGTCTTGCTAAAGATAACAAAATTGACGCATCTGAAATTAAATTAGTTGTAGTAGAAGCTGCTCCAACAATTCTAAACATGCTTGAAAGAAGAGACGCTGACAAAGCAGAACGTTACATGGTTAAAAAAGGTATTGAAATCATGAAAAACGCTGCTATCGTTGAAGTTAAACCTGAAAGCATCGTACTTAAATCTGGCGAAGAGCTTCCAACAAGTACATTAATTTGGACTGCTGGTGTTCGCGCTAACTCTGATACAAAAGATTACGGCATGGAATCTGCTCGTGCAGGCCGTTTGAAAGTAAACCAATATATGGAAGCAGATGGTCTTAAAGACGTTTATGTCGTTGGTGACCTTGCTTACTTTGAAGATGAAGAAGGCAAACCAACACCGCAAATCGTTGAAGGTGCTGAACAAACTGCATTAACTGCAGCGAAAAGCATCATCGTTGAAATGAGCGGTACTGGCGAAAAAGAACCATTCCAAGGTAAATACCATGGTGTAATGGTTTCTATCGGAGCTAAATATGGTGTTGCTCATCTTGGTAACATGCATCTTTCTGGTTGGTTCGCTATTTTAATGAAACATATGGTTAACTTGTATTACTTCTTCGGTATCCGTAGTGGTTACTACATGTGGCAATATGTTATGCATGAATTCTTCCACATTAAAGATCACCGTAATATCTTCCGTGGTTGGACTTCTCGTTACGGTAACGTACTTTGGGTTCTTCCTTTACGTGTATATCTAGGTTGGTTCTGGATTGACGAAGCTCTTTCTAAAATCTACGGTGAAACTACATGGGATAAAGTAAGTATTACAAACTTAAAACCTTTATTTAACGGTATCGGTTCTGACTCTTGGTTAACTGCAACAAGCTCTAAAATGCCATTCGAATGGTTACAAACTGCTGCTACATCTGGTGCTAGTCAAGCTGCCGGTGATGCTGCTGGGGCTGCTGCAACAAACGTAACTACTCCAATTCTTAGCCATATGCCTGGTTGGTTTGAATGGATTATGAAACTTCTAATGCCAAACCTTGACGTTGCACTAGTAATGCAAAAAGTTGTACCTTTTGTTGAACTTGCAATCGGTCTTGCTATGGTAGTTGGTCTATTCACTTGGCTTGTAAGTATCGGAAGTGCTGGATTCCTAGTAATGTTTACACTAAGCGCTATGCTTGGTTGGGACAAATTCTGGGCGTTACCAGCTTCTATCGCACTTCTAAATGGCGCTGGACGCACATTTGGTCTTGATTATTGGGCTGTTCCATGGTTCCAAAAACATCTTGGTCACTGGTGGTACGGTAAGCCAAGGTCCGTTTACAGAGACAAGTAAATTAACTAGTTAAAATTTCAAATAAAAACTCGGGAGTGCATCCAAAAGCCAGTTTTGGCATAGGAGGTGCTTCCGTTTTTATTATTTGGTTATTTCTTGAACTTTTTCCTATTATATTTAGGCATTATCCTTTAAAATAGGATTTGTACATGACATTTTGAAAGGAGGCAATACGGTGAAGAAGTATCTTTCTATGGTGAAGCGTTGGGATATTATTATTATTTTATCTCTTTGTATACTCTCCTTTTTACCGATTGCTATTTTTTCATATGTAAAAGCGAATGAACCGGCTCCTGCTAGTGGCAAAAAAGAGCTTGTTGCGGTTATTTCTGTTGATAGTAAAGAATATAAGACCGTTACGCTCACTGGACACAAAGGAACGGAAAGCTTTGATGTGAAACAACCGGATGGACATACTAACACGATTGAGGTTTCAGGGGAAGAAATCCGAATTAGTAAAGCGAACTGTAACGATCAGGTGTGTGTTCGGACTGGGGCAATTGATAAACAAGGAGATACGGTCGTTTGTCTTCCACATAAGTTAGTAATTGAAGTAAAAGCGAGTGACGGGAGTTCAGGCGATTCAGATGATCCGATTATCTCTTCCTGACCTTATCCTCTAATAGATAGGAAAGTGTTTCTATGACAAAAAACAGACGATTAGTATATATAGCGCTTTTGGCTGCACAAGCTGTTGTCATTAGTTTACTTGAACGGGCGATTCCGTTTCCATTTGCATTTGCGCCTGGAGCGAAACTTGGCCTTGCTAATATTATTACGTGTATTTCGCTTTATACGTTATCGGCAAAAGATACATTTATGATAATCTGCATTCGATTAGTATTATCCACTTTGCTTGGTGGAACAATTTCGACCTTTATGTATAGTGCGGCGGGAGCAATCTTGAGTTTTCTTGGGATGTGGCTCGTACAGCAACTTGGGCCGAAACGTGTGAGCATCATTGGCGTGAGTGTTACGGGCGGGATTTTACATAACGTCGGGCAACTCGTTATTGCCAGCTGGATTGCGGGTACTTGGTCGGTTATGCTTTATTTGCCAGTATTATCTTTTATCGGTATTCTTTCCGGAATTGCGGTTGGGATTGCGGCAAACTACTTATTAAAAAACGTCCAAACTTTGCGGATGTTCGCTGATGCTAAACAAAATCAAGCAGCACAAAAATAACTTTTAAAAAAGGAGTTCAATATGCAACTTCATGCTATGTGGGATGAGTATCCTGCACTTTCCAAAGATTTACAAGAAGTCTTACAAACAATTGAAAAAAACATTCAAATCCGCGATAAACACGTTGAGCAAAACGTGAAAGATTTGATTCACGCTGGTGGAAAATTATTACGCCCTGCTTTTGCACTTCTTTCTGCTCAAGCTGGACCTGATTTCGATAAAGAACGCGCTGTTTCAATTGCCGCTGCGCTTGAAGTGCTTCATATGGCGACGTTGATTCATGATGATGTCGTTGATGATTCCCCGTTACGCCGTGGTATTCCGACAATTCATTCCAAATATGGTCGGAATTATGCCGTTTATACTGGCGATTATTTATTCTGTATCTGTTTCAAAATTTTATCTGCGCATGCTTCTTCTGTTGAGAATATCGAATTTAATAGTAAAAATATCGAAAAAATCTTAATGGGCGAACTTGACCAAATGCGCACTAGCTACAAAATGAACGTTACTGTCCGCGAATATTTAACTCGTATTTCTGGCAAAACAGCTCAACTTTTTGCGCTTAGTTGTTATTCTGGCGCAAGTGGGAGTAAAGCGTCTCGCCTAACTGTGGCGAAATGCTATAATATCGGGCATTATCTTGGCATGGCTTTCCAAATTATTGATGATGTGCTTGATTATACGAGTACCGATGAAGGTCTTGGCAAACCAGTTTTAAATGATATGAAACAAGGGATTTATTCTCTACCACTTATTTATGCAATGAAAGGTCATTTGGCTGAATTCGAGCCGCTTCTTTCGCAAAAACTAGATATGACTGATGATGCTTCCGAACAAGTTTTAGCACTTATTTCTAAATATAATGGTGTCGAACAGGCGTTTAAACTTGCTAATAAATATACGAATAAAGCTCTTCGTGAAATTAAAAAACTACCAGCTGGCGCGTATCGTGATGATATGTACCGCTTGACGAAAAGTATTTTAGATAGAGATATCTAAACCATTTAGAACATTGCTCCTTCCCTTTTTGAGTTTTGTTCTAAATTTTATGGTTCATTGTGAAAATACAAACATGAAAGCGTGATTAACGTGATTCGATTTTTAAAAATAGCTACACCTATCCTTTTATCTCTTTCTTTAGTTGCCTGTGGTTCTGCAAGTGGAACAACGGAGAAAGTTACTGCGCCAATCGAAAAAGATCGCAATTTATCGATGGTAGTAACAACCGACGTCCATTATTTTGCGCCGTCTTTAACGGACAAAGGAAAGGCTTTTGAAAAATATGTCGCTGCTGGCGATGGCAAACAACTGGCTTATAGCAACGAAATAACGGATGCTTTTTTAGCGGATGTTGAAGCGAAAAAGACCGATGTGCTTATTATTAGCGGTGATTTGACGAACAACGGTGAAAAAACAAGCCACGAGGAATTAGCAAAAAAACTCACTCAAGTAGAAAAAAATGGCACGCAAGTTTTTGTAGTTCCTGGTAATCATGACATTAACAACCCGTGGGCGCGCAAGTTTGAAAAAGATAAGCAACTGCCAACTGACACGATTTCGCCTACAGATTTCAGTAAAATTTATGGGAAGTTTGGTTATGAAGATGCTATTTCGCGGGATGATTTTTCGCTGAGTTATTTAGCGGCTCCCTCGTCCAAAGTCTGGCTCCTAATGTTAGATACTGCTATTTACAAAACAAATATGCAGCAAGGAAATCCCACAACAGAAGGCGGATTAACAGCTGGGACATTAGATTGGATAAAAGAAAGCAGTGCGCTTGCGAAGAAAAACGGGGCTAAACTTATCCCTGTACTGCACCATAATTTAACTGACCATAATGACGTCATTCAAAAGGGTTATACGATTAATTATAATCAACAAGTCATTGATGCTCTTACAGCTGGATCAATGGATTTCTCCCTAAGCGGCCATATCCACACGCAAAATATTCGTTCCGCGAAGAGTACAGATGGCAAAGAAATCACGGATATCGTCACCAATGCACTTTCTGTTTTCCCACATAAGTACGGTACAATCACTTATAGTGCCAAAAATAAAAACTTCACTTATCAGTCCCAAAAATTAGATGTCGAAGCTTGGGCGAAAGCAAAGGGATCTACGGATGAAAACTTGCTGAATTTCGACCAATTTGATTACGATACTTTTTACAATAGTGGTTATGATAAAGCGATTATGGACTTGATGACGAATGAGTCTTATGATAAATACAGCCAAGCAGATAAGGAAAAAATGGCAGATACGATGGGATTAAATAACATGTATTTCTTCGCTGGTACTGCACCGCCAAAATCTGCTGGAATGGAATTATGGGATTCCGCACCAAATTCATTTTTGAAAGATTATGTTTTAAGTTCTTCCAATCCACCTAAGAAAAGTAATGACTATTATGTTAGTCCTTAAATAGAAAAAACTGGTAGCCCGCGCGTGGCTACCAGTTTTTTTGTGTTAATTAGATGCGGCCGCCGCACTCGCCGCCGCTGCGGCACCTGCTGCCGCGGCTTGTTCCATCGCAATTAAAATGTGCACATTGACCATTAATCCTTCTAATTGTTCTTTGCTCATTTGTCCTGATTGTTTTTCGGTGTAGAGGCTTATCGCAAGAGCTGCAACAAATTCACGACCAAATCGCAAGCCCGGTTGTTGCTCTAATTCGTCAATTAACTTAACTAGCCCGGAGTCGATTTTGCGACCGTCCATGACAAACGCTAAAATCCCGATGCTTGAATAATGTAACGGTTTTATTTTTACTCCTTTTTGGCGTAGTTCTTCCACGACATTATCTACGCGCCGAATGAATTTGCTGTCTTTTTCACCATATAAAAGCGTTCCTGTTGTTGCTAAAAATTGCAAGCTATCATTTTTCCGAAAGCCTTTCGCAGCGAATTCTTGAAAATAGTATTCGGTTATTTCAGCCAATTTCCCAGTATTTTCTTCAGGTAGATTAGCTAGGAAAACAGCGGTTGTTACATCTTCACTTTTAGTTAAAAATGGGTGTGCTTTTTTGAAAAGTTGGTGGATGGTTTTGGCTTTTTGAGCGGTCATTGTCTGGTTTTCAGCTTGTAGTAATAAATATGCCGCAAAATAAGTATATTCTGTGCGTTGGAAACCAGCTTCAATTAACGTTTTATAATTGGCGATCACTTGACGGACGCTTTCTGAGTTGGCATTATTATTAGCCATCAAAAGCCCAACAAGCGATGCGCGCACGTTGCCATTAAGCGCAGTAAACATACCTAGTTGTTGCTTAAATTCTTTGTTTAGTGTATGAAATTGTTCCGGATCAACTACTTCATTATTTCCCGCAAAAAGACGAGCAATCAGAAAGCGAATTCGTTTATCAATAAAACTCACACCACTTGTTTTTACTAACTCGTAATTCTTCATTAATAATTTCGTTGCTTGTTCGCTATCAAATACATATGCTGAATCCATCGGCCGCACTCCTTTTCATTTTTTGGATTAATATTCTTCTATATACAAACTCATAATGAACGCTTCAAAATTATCAGCTAGCTTAATTATTTTATAATCAGCTTCTTGATCAATGTGAACAACTGCGGGCTCGCCTGTTTTGCCACATTCTCGGTAATCTAAGAAAACCATATCGTGCCCGGCAGAAGGACAATCCGCAATCGCTAAACCAACGTCTGGATAACCCCACTCTTCCATCCAAAATTTTGTATTGTATGATCCATTTAATGTAGAAATTCCGTGACTTCCTATTCCCATAATTCCAGTAATAGCAACACAATTCTCTGCCCATGAACTTGGCTCTGTCGTAGGTACAGAATCTATTGATACTATGCCTCCGTTTTGAGTATGGCGCATTAAGTAGACGTATGACTTAGGCAGTTTATACCCTAGTTCTGCTTCGATGTCAGCCACTCTTTGTCGTGTGGGGTACACGTCTTCATATTCATTTTTATAATTGGATTTTGTCCAAAGCTCTGCCAAGTGATCATCTTGGAAAAATGTCCCTACTTCACTAAAATATTCATCTAACTCAGCGAAAATTTGCTTCGCTTTTTCGCGCTCGAAATCAACTGCTTCCAAATCTTGCATGTCTTCTAAAATAGACATTAGGTGTTGATAGATTTCTGGAAAACGTTCGCCTCTTTGGTATAACACGTCACTGAGTAATACGGTTGCTGTGAAAACATCACTTTTATTTTCGTCTGTCACTGCTTGATTCCAACAAGTTTCAAGTAAGCGAATCGCGTCTTTTGTTTTTCTTTTGTCTAAATAATGTAATGCTTTTCTCGTTGTAAGCATAACGATTCCTCCAATTTCCTTAATAACTTTATTATACTAAAAAACCCTAGGGAAACAAAATCCCTAGGGAAGCTACTTTTATAAATTCATTCCAAGAAGCGGAATACGTTCGTTATATTTATCAACAAGTGCTTGGTTATGCGCATCAGCATTTTCGACATTTCCGCTAATAAATACGGGCGGTGTGAAATTATCTTTTACCATTTTTTCAATCGCTTCAGCAAAAATCGATTGCAAGATGACTGCGCCTGTTACGGTAGATGTTGGCGCGAAGGCGATATCGAAGTTGGCTGATTTTAGTACTGCGTCGCCTTTAACAGCACCGTTATCAATCACAATATCACCTGTATCGGATAAACGTTTTCCTGATACGTGGCGTGATTTTTGGCTGGCAGAGTACTGCAGAGAGGTAATCACGATGATAAAAGCGCCTTTTTCGCGGGCAATTTCTGCTACATCGATTGGCACAGGATTACGTCCAGATGTGGATAACACAATCATGACATCCCCCGGCCGAATATCTTCCTCCGCCATAAAGGTTTTCGCATAATCATTTTTTCGTTCAAGCACAGAAGACGCCGCGGCACCTTCGTGGAGCATTAACGGTTCGTGTAAAATTGGATGAATTGCCGCTAATCCGCCTGCTCTATAAAACACTTCTTCTGTTAAAATATGGGAATGCCCACAGCCGAATAAATGGATAACACCGTCGTTTTCGATGGACTCAGCTACTTTGGCACCCGCTTCTTTTACATAATCTGCTTCATTATCGAGAATATTTTCTAATAAACGAACCGTAATATCAATATAATTATTAATCATTTATTTCCCCTCCAAAGCTGTAAAAATTTTCGCGATTTCTTCTGGTTTCGTTCGGCCAGTTGCTTTATCAATTGTTTTTCCGAAAATATGCGGCATGTAAAACGGAATGCCAGTTGACTGGATGGCGGTTGTTATTTCAAGGATGTTGTCGGCGCCAATTCCACCAGCTGGCTCAATGCCGTAAATGCCTTTTTCAGCCGCGATTTTTGTTAAATAAATTAGTTCATCTAAATATTTTGTGCCTTCGATGCTCATAAATTTAATCGATGGGATGTTGGCAGATAGGCAGTAATTGACAGCTTCTTCGGCTGTGATTTCGTCGCCGGAAGATAATTTGACGATGCCGACTTTTCCGGTTGGTCGAACGAGCGCATTGGTGAAGGTTTCTGGGAGCAAATCATTTGTTAATCCCGCTGTTTCGATTGGTTGGTTGATATGACTATTTGGGGCAAGACGAGCAATATGAAGCACATCACGCCAGTTTTGCCAGTCGCCGCCACCACCAAGCCCAACACTCACGACTGCTGCTGTAGTTTGCAGTTCTTTAACCACATCGGCCGCTTGTTCTGCCGTTTCATAGTTTGTTGCAACGATTCCCGGCACTGCAAAACCATGCGCTGCTTCCATGACTTCTTGGCTATTTTCCTTATCTTTCGCTAAAAAATTAAATAGCGCAAAATTATTCCATTTCGGTAGATTTTCGAATTTTTTCTTGTTCAAGCTTTATCAACTCCACACATGTTTTTAACGTTTTTTCAATCAAGTATTCGCCTTTTTCTGCCGTCGCTAAAGTTGCTTCTCCTAAAACCGCTGTCTTGGTGAAGGCTTGCCACGGGGTTGGGGTGTAATCCGCATCAATTGGTAAAACTGGCGGATCATCAATTGCACGGCTCATATCGGCATTTTCTGGGGATAAATAGAGCATGAGTGATGTTTCAATTTCACAAGCATGAATGTACGTATGGTGATTGGCTGTTCCTTCGCGCACATCCATTGCTAATTTTTGGATATTCGGGTAAAAAATGTGCAGGATAATCATATCGGGGTATTTTGCATAAAGCTCGCGCGCAGCATCTTTGAGCGCCGCCATATTTCCAAGGTGTCCACTCACTGGCACAAACAGCCGGAACCCTTGTTTATAAAGACTTTCACCGATTTCCACGACTACTTTGGTGACCGTTTCATTCGATAATGTCAAACTTCCCGGAAAATCCTGCAAACTCCAAACTTGGCCGTACGGTAATACCGGGAGCACGAATCCGTCTGTTTCCGCCGCTATTTTCGCAGAATATTCTGACGCTAAAATATTGTCTGTCCCTAATGGCAAATGTGGTCCGTGCGCTTCAACAGCACCTATTGGCAAAATGACTGGTTTTGTTTTCGTGATTTTCGCGCCAATATCAAATGAATTTTCATCTGCATATAACACAGATTTCGCCTCCTATTTTTTAAATGTAAAGCATCTAGCTGGGTTATCCACGAAGAATTTTTTGACTAATTTTTCTCCGTCAAAGCCTTTTTCGTTTGCTTCATCGATAAAGCGTGGTACCCATTTTTTGGCGATGTATTCGAGTCCTGGGCCGTGACCGTAATGTTTATAATATGTTTTTCGCGCAGTATCGCCACTAACTAAAATTTGATCTTCAAATCCTTCTGAAACCAAGTAAAGAATCGCGGCAATTCGGGCACTTTCTGGTGCGTATTTAATTTTGGCAATGCCATCGAATGACATAAATGCGCCTGTTTTTGCAACTTGCTTATGATAATACGGGTCGAGGTTGCGGTCCATATGCCCAATAGATAGATATTCTAACGGGATATTTTCTTGTTTTAAAATTTCGATTTGCTCGAGCGCCATCGTTCCCGCTTCTGTATGGGAATGTATCGGTGCTTTTGTCTCATGATGTGCTCGTGCAACCGCGCGTATCGTCTTTTCCTCCAAAGGTGTAATCATATTGTAGCCCGTTCCAAATTTCACCTGACCGGCCTTATACGGCGTTCCTTCAAGCCCATTTTCGACTTCATTTACAACAAAATCCGTTAGTTTTTCCGTTGAAGTATTTTCAATCCATTCATAATAGGTTTCAAAATCACCAATGATTGGTTTCAGCTCTGGCTTAATTTTCCCATCCCATAAGAAGCTTTTGTTAAATCCCGCTGTCCCAACAATTTGAATGCCGGTTTCTTTGGAAATTTGCGCTACATCAAGCACGCGTCTGCCGTAATCAACCGCGGTCGCATCGACAATCGTTTTCCCGCCTAAGTCTGCGAAATCTTGTACATCTAGTTGCGATTTTTCTTTATCATCTAAAAGTAAATCGTCGGCATCTCGTTCTTGCCAGTAAGCCGGCACACAGACAATATGCTCATGTGAATAAGTGAAGCCCAATTGATCTGGGGCAATATCTCCATAAAAAGTACGAATAAAACTCATTTTTAAAACTTCCTTTCAAAAAACCTCTTCCTCTTGAATGCTAGACAAGGAAGAGGTTTTGATTTTACTTAAAAGAATAACTTCGCTAACATGCTGACAATTGGTCCGAGGATAAACATATCTGAGTCGGCTGCCCACATCGCTGTATCTGGAACCGTCGTATTGATAAAGAAGGTAACCATAATATATTGACCCCAAGCGACAACTGTAGCTGTTAAGAATCCCCCTATCAAGGCACCTCTAACCCCACCAGTCGAGTTACCGAATACTCCAGCAACTGCCCCGTGGAAGAAGAGAACAATCATCGTTGGCACAAATACGTAGCCAACTGTATTTCCAAGTACTACTAACCAGATAATCGCTCCGATGAACGCACCCACGAAACCGATAATTACGGAGTTTGGTGCATAAGGATAAACGATTGGCGCATCCAGTGCTGGTTTCGCACCCGGTACAAGTTTTGTTGCAATACCATTGAAGGCTGGTACGATTTCACCGATAAACATCCGCACACCTACAAGAACGATGGCGATACCCGCTGCAAACGTAAAGGACTGAACGATCGAGTAAACGATGAAACTTTGATTCCCAGATTCGGCAATAAGTTTTTCTGCTCCCGGTGTTTTCTTCACCATCAGAATTACTGCACCAACTACGAACAGAATCCCCATTGTAAGAGCGGTAATAACGTTCGAGTCACGCAAAAACTCTAATTTTTTCGGTAAGTTAATATGTTCAGCATCATTTTTCTTATTTCCGAATACTTTCCCTAGTAAAGCAGATAAAATCGCTACACTGGAAGAAGTATGACCTAATGCGACATTATCGTTCCCAGTAATTTTACGTAAAAATGGTTGTGTAATCGCTGGTTGGAGTGTCCAGTAAAGACCCATGATTACTGCTAAGAATAGTACAAGCCCCCAAAACGGAATATCTCCGCCGACCGCTTGCACAGTAATTCCAGCAAAAATTGTCGTTGTCCAGAACATCATATGACCAGTTAAATAAATGTACTTAAATGGTGTAAATCTTGCTAATAATACATTGACTAAAAATCCAAGTGTCATCGCAAGTGTTACCGCGCTACCAAATTTTGCATTAAAAGCTTCTTGACCTAAAAATCCTGCAAGTGGCGGTGTTTCTAGTCCAAATACCTCTTTCCACATCGGTTCAAAAATCCCTAGGGAACCAGTAATAACAGCCGCACCAGCGTTGATAATTAAGAATCCGATAATAGCTTTAAAAGTTCCGCTAATAACTTGGCTTAAATTTTTCTTTTGTAAAAGTAACCCGAGAAGTACGATAAAACCTAAAAGTATGGCTGGGGTTCCAAAAAAGTTATTGGCAATCCACGTAATAATCTCCATTTTTTTCCCACCTTTTTTTGTCTTATTTAACTATTGATTGCTGCAGATAATGCATCTTTAATTTCGGCGTTGTCAAAATAGTTGTTGACGATGACTACTTTGGCGCCTGTATCTGTTCCAAGCGTTTCTGCTAGTTCTTGGCTTGTCACGATAATATCAACGTTCATCGAGCGAGCTGCGGATACATCAATGTGCTCCACATCTGCGTCCACTCCCATGTCACGTAAAACTGTTTCTACATTCATTCGTAAAATTAAGCTTGTCCCTTGACCAAGTCCACACACTGCTAAAATTTTCATTATTATCCCTCCACTAATTCTCCAATTACTTGATAATCTTCTGAATGAATCATTTTTTCAATGTTCTCGTTGTTACTAAGCAAGGAGACAATTTTTTGAATGACTTTTAAATGTGCCTCGCTTGAAGTTGCTGCAAGTCCGAATACTAATCGCACAGGATCATTTGCGGCGTGTCCGAAATTCACACCATCTTTTAGTACGACAAGTGACACTGCAGAGTTTTCCACACCATCAGTTGGTCTTGCATGAGGAATTGCTATTTGAGGTGCAATGACAAAGTACGCACCATTTTCATGATAAGATTCCACCATTTTTTCAACGTACTGCTCGCTCACATAACCTGCATTCACTAATAATTCTCCAGCTTGCACGATAGCTTCGTCAGCGTTTTTGGCTGTTCCATGCAGATTCACAAGCTCTTTATTCAAAAAAGACATATCTCTTCATCCCTTCTAACTGATTGATAGCGCTATCAATAACTTACACTCTTATTATAGCTGTAGCGCTCCCGTTTAAAAAAGCCCAATTCCTTTCTTTTCGAAAGTGCAAAGAATAGACTGTTACATTTCGTTGTTAGCGGGCATACAAAAAAGCCAGCGCGGCAACTTAATACCACACTGGCTTTAGCTCTTATTTTATTGTTAACATTGCGGCAATTTCTGCTGCTGACTCTGCCTGTTCAATCTGCTCAAGCAAGTGATGTTTCATGATTAAATTAGTGAGTTGGCTCAGCGCGTTAATATGTGTGTAGGAGTCAATGGAAGCGAGCACAATAATTAATCTGACCTGATCCTTCGCTTTACTTGAAAATGAAACTGGCTTATCCAGCCGTAGCAAGCTCATGCCGACACGGTATGCCCCGTCGTCTACCGAAGCATGCGGAAGTGCAATCCCCGGCGCAATGACGATGTATGGGCCTAGTTTCTCAATATTTTCAATCATCGCCTGCTGATAGTTTCTCGAGATATAACCTTCTTGTTGTAGCGATTTCGAAGCAACTTGGATAGCTTCACGCCAATCAGCCACACTTTCTTGAAAAGCAATACGTTCTTTCGGTAAAAGTTCTTCAAGTGTTGGTGATCTTTCTAATTGGCTATCTGATTGCACTTGGAATAAAACAGATTTTAGTTTAGCTGCCAATTTTTCACGGTCTTCCACTTTGGCATATTGATCCACCACGTCTAACACCGACGACAACATGCGCGCGTCTGAATCTTTTTGTAAAATGTGTGGCGCAATTGCCTTCATTAATTGCTGCTTCTGAGCTTCGGTTAAAATTGGACTCACGATGAAAACTGGCGCTTTCGGTTCCATAATTGGTAATGTAGAAACGATAAAGTCTGGCGCGTACAGCCCTTTTTCAAATTCACGAATCGAAATTGGCTCTAAAATTTCTACCCGTTCGCCGAGCAATTGCGATAATTGACGTTCAATCATCCGCGAAGTTCCGACGCCTTTAGAGCACACAATTAACAGCTTTTTGCGCTCAACTAATGTATTATTTTTACGCGAAAGATAGCCGCCGAACAAAATAGTCACGTAAGCTACTTCATCTTCCGGAATTGTTTCACCGAGCAAGTCTTCCAGAGGTTCTAGTGATTTTTTTGTAATCTCATAAACGTCGCTATAACTTTGTTTAATGTCAGTACGCAGCGGATTAATCCATTCGATTTGGAATTTAAGCCGATAATAAGCTGGCTGTAAATGCAGCAATAAATCTTTTTTCAAATTGCGATGATCTTCAAAATTCACACAGGCAAGGCGTTCAAATTCAGCAATAATTTTCTCAACAATAATATCAAGTTTTCCTGTAGCGGCCGCATCATCATTCAAACGACTAGCCCCCAGCAAAAGTTTACCTAAATAAGTAATTTCCGCATGGTTGATTGAAAAATCCTCCGTTTGCTGCAATTGCTCATAAATTTCCTGCGCAATATCAAAAGATTCCACCTCATGTTCTTCCTTCTCATTTAAATAACAATCACGCTTCATCCGCTCTTTAAAGAAGAAAATCATAATACCAATGCGCTCAATAACTTCATCCGTATAACGAATCCCGATTTTTTTCTCCGTCACAGCTAAAATTTCAAAAATCGTATCCAAATTGGGAAATAGCTCCTGATTTTTTATCATCGGATTAATTTTCATTAAATCGAGCAATTGGTCAGCGGTGGCGATTTCTTCGTTATTCATGCAGTAATGAATGAAAAATTGGCGGATACTACGTTCATCACCAAGAACCATATTGCCATTTTTCCGATCATAGATAAGCTCTAAATTAAACTGTTTTAGCGCTAATTTTAATTGCTTAATATCTTGTAAACTGGTGTTGCGACTAACTTCATTGCATTCATTAATCGTATCAATAATCACTCGCGCATCTGTTACGAGCAGAAAAAATAAAATACGGATGCGGCGTTCACTAGCTGAAAAGACTTTGTGGCTCGCTTCCCTATTTTCAAGAATTTCTTTCATTGTTGATTTTTCTTCTTCTAATAAATAATACCCTTGCCCTCGCACAGATTGAATGCCATCAAGTCCTATATTATCTAATTCTTTATTAATTTTTTCCACATCATATTGAAGTGTTCGTTTGGAAATGCCTAGCTCTTCTTGTAACTTCTCAGGTGCAAGATATACATTCGCCACGACGAGCGATTCGAGTAACGCCATATTTCGAGCATCAAATTGTACCACTTGGCCTACCTCCTTGATTTCGGTCTAGAAGGTAAAAAGATATGTCTACATTAAGGTTATGCGAAAATGTGATATTTTTCAAGTATATTTTTATTTTGGTATACAAAAAACCGACAAAGCCAAATGACTTTGTCGGTTTGAATCATGCTACTTTTTATAAACTAATGTCCACAACATCCCTTGCCCCATTCTTCCAATATTTACTCGGAGTGACCAGGGTAAATGTCTTGTTTCTTGCTAATAATTCTTTAGGTATATTAAACCCCACCAAGTGTTTATATACCCCGTCTTCGAATTCATAGCTCGACGCCGTAGTATCTGACAAAGTTACAAATTCTTTATACCCTAGCTGAAAATCAGAAATCCTAATATCTTTTTCTGTAGACTCTAGTTGAACAAGCAAAAGAGCATCATTTTCTTGTTTAAAATAATTTTTTGTCGCGTACTTATTTATATCAGCATCATTCACAACAAATGCTTTTCCAAAACTAACTGTTGCAGTTCCCATTTGAAATTTTTCCTGTTCTGCGTGTGTTTTATTTTCATATGAAAAAGAATTAGCATTTACATCATACACGCGCCAAGCAAATAGGCCTATTAATAGAACAATTAAGACTCCGCCAATTATTTTTTTCATGCTTTTCTCCTATTTATTATCTGACCTGCTTCCATTTCAAATATTTCATCTGATATTCCATCAATATCGGCAATATGATGGCTTGCTAATAAAATCGTTTTTCCTTTTTCTTTTAAATCTAAAATCAAGTCAATAAAACTCTGACTGCCAGCTTTATCTAGGGAATTTGTTGGTTCATCAAATATTAGTAAATCTGGATCTTCCATAATAGCTTGAGCAATACCAAGTCGTTGTCTCATTCCAAGTGAATATTTTTTCACTTTCAAATCTTCTTTTCCAGCAAGGCCAACTTTTTCTAACGCAGCAAGTATCTCCTTTTCACCTATTTGATTTCTAATAGAAGCCAAGTATTCTAAATTTTTATAACCTGTATAATTAGCTAAAAATCCCGGCGTCTCAATAATAATTCCCGTCTTTTCTGGAAAAGATTTAGTTTTACTAATATTAACGCCATTAATTGTAACTTCACCACTTGTTGGCGCAATAAATCCACACAGCGCCCTAAATAGCATCGTTTTCCCAGAGCCATTATGACCAATAAACGAATAAATCCCACCTTGCTTTAATTCAAAATCAATATCATCTAGAACAGTATGGTTGTTGATTACTTTTGTTAAATGATTAACTTTTATATAATTCATCGATATTCTCCCTAGTTTAGTTTATATAAATCTGTCTTTCGATAAATATTTCCGCCAATGAGCATCGCCAAAATAATATATACCAATTGAATACTTAATAACAGCCAATTATTTACATCGGTAAATCCAGCAACATTCGAAACGCTTCCGATAATCCAAATGTTTGTAATAAAGCAATTAGTTACGATAATAATAAGCACTACTGTGATAGCATAAAATGGCTTAATTATTATAGAAAGCAACAATTGCAACATGATAAGCGCCAGTCCTCCAACGAAAAAGCGTACACCAATTTCATAGAGCGGCATATTTAAATCTGTAAATAATAGAGCCGGCTGCACATCAAAACGAATACCAAAAAGAAAACTAACAAACAGCACTAATCCAATAATTACTAAATAATAAACCAACATCAGCGTAATAATTAATAAAACTTTGGAAAGAAAGGGCAGTATTCTATTATTAAAACGAATAGTAATAAATTCCTCTAGCGCAAACAATTCCTTATAAAAGTAACTTCCAAATAGAAAAACTGGCAAACTTTGAATGATAATCCAGTTCAAGCTACTTGTGAGCGGATTTCCCACCCCATTATCCTGTTTTAAAAAGCCCAGAAACACATCTGCTATCGTCCCCGATGCATTTTTTGTATTAACGACATTTATTAAAATCGCTAATACCAAAAGCATTCCCAAGCCTATTATTTTCAATTTATTCCCTTGAAGGAACCATAATATCTCCCGTTTAAAAAATAACCACATATTAACGCACCTTCTTTTTTGAGGCTCGAAACATATCTTTTTTCTCTGTAATAAACCAACTTATTAAAAATAAAACGGTAATACCACCAACCAAGCAGAAAACTCGCCCAACAAAAGACAACAAATCAGTAAGGTCAGTAGGATTCACTATAAAAAGATTGGAAAGTAGCTGCAATTTGATTGTGCTAGTATCAAAGAAAAATACCAGAAATACTGCAAAAAAAGCAATTGCCTTATTACTTGTAATAACAAGTAGTATATTCTGTAAAACACCTACAAGCACTAAACCTAATCCAAATAAAATAAATGAATATATATAAATTTGTACTATTTGGGAATTTATTTCTATTCCGCTATCCATAACACTACTTCCATAATTTAAGATGTTGGTCAGTAATGCCAGCAGAAAAGCATTCCACAAAATAACAGTTGTATTGACTTTCCAAAGTGTATATTTGCTCTTAATCCGAACGACAGCAAATTCTCTATGCTGAAAATACAGTAGTTGATTCATCCATAAACAAAACGGACTTAAAAATATAAAAAGAACCTCAACTGATACGGAAGTTTGTACAATGTAAAGGACATCTGTCCCACCATTTCTCGCGTACAACAAGCGTGATACAATTATAAAAACAAATATCAATAAAAGCAGTAAATATTTTCTTCTTTCAAAATCAAAATTCAACCGAACCAAATTATGATTTTTCATTTTTCACGCTCCAAATAATCCCCATAATTATCGCTGCTAAAAGAAGTAGAAATTCTATCCAAATAATATGGAAATTTAAGGGATAACCTTGTTTTGGAGTTAAGAAACCAAACGGACTAAACTCTGGATAGCCAATCAACGAAAACACAACCCACACACCATAATATATAGCTAGCGGACTCAATAAAACCACGTATTTGCTAGAGCTAAAAAAGGATACTAAAATCCCCATTAAAGCAAACAATCCTCCATAAACAAAGCCCATTACAAGAAATATCATCTCATACATAAGCGGACTGTTATAAAAAATATTCGAAAACATCGCACCATATGTAACCGGTACTTCTGATGCAAAATAATCAAGTGGCGTAGATGGATACACTAACATTAATGCACAAAGCTCCATAATTAAAGGTAAACAAAATACGATTCCACCCGAAACAAAAGCAACGATACTCTTCGAAAAATAATACTGTTTATCATTTCCTCTTATTCGCGAAAATATATCTAAACCACTACGCCGATCTTCACCTAATAAATCTGCACCAGCTAAAGCTACTAAACATGGTAACAATAAGTAATAAATATTTGTCCCAAGTCCCGTTGTATCGTAACCAGTTAAATATAAAAACACATTTTCTTCTGTCGGGGAATAATAGCGCGCTGTAGTTATTTGCTGTATTATCACGATAAGTAATCCAAGTGCAAGAGCAGCAAGAAATGATTTGCTTTTAAAAACACGGCTAAATTCTATTTTTAAAAATCGACTCATTTGAAATTCCATTCCCGATAAATCAGTTGATCTGTTAATCCTAATATATTTAATTTCTTTTTCATTTTCTCTCTCCTAATGTATGTCATCTATGTATGTGACAAATATAGCATAGTTCAAAAAAATTGTATATAACTAATTTTTCAGAAATATAAACAAATTCTTTAGAAATCACTTTTTAATTTTTGCATACAAAAAAACCGACAAAGCCAAATGACTTTGTCGGTTTGAATCGTATCAGATATTATTTGCTGATGTTAGAAACAACGCCAGCGCCTACTGTACGTCCGCCTTCACGGATAGAGAATTTAGTACCGTCTTCGATAGCGATTGGTGCAATTAGTTCAACTGCAAGCTCAATGTTATCACCAGGCATTACCATTTCAGTACCTTCTGGAAGTGTAACAATACCAGTTACATCAGTAGTACGGAAATAGAATTGTGGGCGGTAGTTGTTGAAGAATGGAGTATGACGTCCACCTTCTTCTTTAGTTAAAACATAAGTTTCAGCTTTGAAGTTAGTGTGTGGAGTAATCGAACCTGGTTTAGCTAATACTTGACCACGTTGGATATCTTCACGAGCAACACCACGTAGAAGTGCGCCAATGTTGTCGCCAGCTTCAGCGTAGTCTAGTAATTTACGGAACATTTCTACTCCAGTTACTACTACTTTTTTGCTTTCTTCTTCGATACCGATAACTTCTACTTCGTCACCAACTTTAACTTGTCCACGTTCAACACGTCCAGTTGCAACTGTTCCACGACCAGTGATTGAGAATACATCCTCAACTGGCATCATGAATGGTTTTTCAGTATCACGTTCTGGAGTTGGAATGTAAGAATCTACAGCTTCCATTAACTCGTCAATTTTAGCTTCCCAGTCAGCTTCACCTTGAAGTGCTTTAAGAGCTGAACCTTTGATTACAGGAATGTCATCGCCAGGGAATTCATATTCAGTTAATAGATCACGAATTTCCATTTCAACTAATTCTAGTAATTCTTCATCGTCAACCATGTCACATTTGTTCATGAATACAACGATGTATGGAACACCAACTTGACGTGAAAGTAAGATATGTTCACGAGTTTGTGGCATTGGGCCATCAGCAGCAGATACTACTAAGATAGCTCCGTCCATTTGTGCAGCACCAGTGATCATGTTTTTAACGTAATCGGCATGTCCTGGGCAGTCAACGTGTGCATAGTGACGGCTGTCAGTTTGGTACTCAACGTGAGCAGTAGAGATTGTGATACCACGTTCTCTTTCTTCTGGAGCACCATCAATTTGGTCGTAAGCTTGTGCATCAGCATAGCCTTTTTTAGCAAGTACAGTTGTAATTGCAGCAGTTAAAGTTGTTTTACCATGGTCAACGTGTCCAATAGTACCAATGTTAACATGGGGTTTAGAGCGGTCAAATTTTTCTTTTGCCATTTTAAAATATCCTCCTCGATAATTCGATAATTATTTTTTACTTAGCTTAAATTAAACTAAGCAATACTTCTAACTAAAGTTATACTTGATGTTGCGAAA
Source organism: Listeria marthii (assembly GCF_014227425.1). NCBI lineage: Bacteria > Bacillati > Bacillota > Bacilli > Caryophanales > Listeriaceae > Listeria > Listeria marthii. The sequence continues at coordinate 421,136 of NZ_JAASWB010000004.1, read as the reverse complement.
AAAATCAATTAATCTTCTTTGTTGTTTCCACCATTAGCTTTAATGATTTCTTCAGCAATAGATTTAGGAACTTCTTCATAGTGGTCAAATTGCATAGTGTATACACCACGACCTTGCGTACCTGAACGAAGGTGAGTTGCATAACCAAACATGTTTGCAAGTGGTACAAATGCGCGAACAACTTGAGCGTTACCGCGAGCTTCCATACCATCTACACGACCACGACGGGAAGTAATGTTACCCATGATATCACCAAGGTATTCTTCTGGGATAACAACCTCTACAGCCATCATTGGCTCAAGGATTACAGGATCACATTTCTTAGCAGCATTACGTAATGCCATTGAAGCAGCCACTTTGAAGGCCATTTCATTGGAATCGACGTCATGGTAAGATCCGTCGTAAAGTTTTGCTTTGATGTCAATCAGTGGGTAGCCTGCAAGTACACCATTATCTAGTGCGCCTTCAAGACCTGCTTGTACAGCTGGGATGTATTCACGTGGAACAACCCCACCAACGATTGCATTTTCAAATTCAAATCCTTTACCTTCTTCATTTGGTCCGAATTCAATCCAAACGTGACCATATTGTCCACGTCCACCGGATTGACGTACGAATTTACCTTCAACTTGAGCAGATTTACGGAATGTTTCACGATAAGAAACTTGTGGATCACCAACGTTAGCTTCAACGCGGAATTCACGTCTCATACGGTCAACAAGGATGTCAAGGTGAAGTTCACCCATACCGGAGATAAGAGTTTGGCCAGTTTCTTGGTCAGTTTCAGCACGGAAAGTTGGATCTTCTTCCGCTAGTTTCGCAAGAGCTTGCCCCATTTTATCTTGGTCAGCTTTCGATTTAGGCTCGATAGCTACTTGGATAACTGGTTCTGGGAATTCCATGGATTCTAAGATAATTTGTTCTTTTTCATCACATAAAGTGTCCCCAGTAGTTGTATCTTTAAGTCCTACGGCAGCAGCGATGTCACCAGCGTATACGATCGAAATCTCTTCACGGTGATTAGCGTGCATTTGAAGGATACGTCCAACACGTTCACGTTTACCTTTAGTCGAGTTTTGTACATATGAACCGGAATTCAAAGTACCGGAATAAACACGGAAGAAAGTTAAGCGTCCAACATAAGGGTCAGTCATAACTTTGAATGCTAGGGAAGAGAATGGTTCTGAATCATCAGCGTGACGAGCAGCTTCTTCTCCATCAGGCAATACGCCGTTAATAGCTGGAACATCTGTTGGTGCTGGAAGGTAATCAAGTACTGCATCTAACATTGGTTGAACACCTTTGTTTTTGAATGCTGTACCACAAACTACAGGATAGAACTCAACGTTAAGTGTTCCTTTACGGATACCAGCTTTAAGTTCTTCTTTTGTAATTTCTTCGCCTTCTAGGTATTTCATCATTAGCTCTTCGTCAAGTTCAGCAACTGCTTCCACTAATTTACCGCGGTATTCGTCTGCTAAGTCTTTCAGATCAGCTGGAATTTCTTTAATATGAGGGTCATTTCCTAAATCGTCTTCGTAATACAACGCGTTCATTTCGATTAAGTCAATGATACCTTCAAATGTATCTTCGGCCCCGATTGGGAGTTGGATTGGGTGCGCATTGGCAGCCAAACGTTCATGCAAAGTACCTACAGAATATAGGAAGTCTGCGCCGATTTTGTCCATTTTGTTGACGAATACTACACGAGGAACCCCGTAAGTAGTAGCTTGACGCCAAACTGTTTCTGTTTGTGGTTCTACACCAGATTGTGCATCTAGAACCGCAACAGCACCATCAAGTACACGAAGCGAACGTTCAACTTCAACTGTGAAATCTACGTGTCCAGGTGTATCGATAATGTTTACTCGGTAGCCTTTCCATTGAGCTGTTGTCGCAGCAGAAGTGATAGTAATACCACGTTCTTGCTCTTGCTCCATCCAGTCCATTTGAGAAGCACCTTCATGGGTTTCACCAATTTTGTGAATACGCCCTGTATAGAAAAGGATACGTTCAGTAGTGGTAGTTTTACCCGCATCAATGTGGGCCATGATACCAATATTACGAGTCTTTTCTAAGGAGAACTCTCTAGCCATGTTGTATTTCTCCTTCCATAAAACAATTTTTCAGGCAATACGCCTGGAATTTGTTAGTGATTTTTTTACCAACGATAGTGAGCGAACGCTCTGTTAGCATCAGCCATTTTGTGTGTATCTTCGCGTTTCTTAACAGAAGCACCAGTATTATTGGCAGCATCCATGATTTCGCGAGCAACACGTACTTCCATTGTTTTTTCTCCACGAAGGCGAGCATAATTTACTAACCAACGAAGACCAAGAGTAGAACGACGGTCAGCACGTACTTCGATAGGTACTTGATAGTTAGCACCACCTACACGGCGAGCTTTAACTTCAAGAAGAGGCATAATGTTCTTCATAGCTTGTTCAAATACTTCCATCGGATCTTTACCAGTTTCTTGTGCAATGATATCGAATGCGGAATATAGGATAGCTTGAGACTTTCCACGTTTTCCGTCAACCATCATTTTATTAATTAAACGAGTTACTAGTTTCGAATTATAAATCGGATCTGGTAACACGTCACGTTTAGTAACAGGACCTTTACGAGGCATCGGATATCCTCCTTTCATATTTTATAAGTATTATTTTTTAGGTTTTTTCGTACCGTATTTAGAACGGCTTTGTCCTCTATTTTCAACACCAGCTGTATCAAGCGCTCCACGAACGATATGATAACGTACCCCTGGTAAATCTTTTACACGTCCACCACGAATAAGAACAACACTATGTTCTTGTAAGTTGTGACCAATACCAGGAATGTAAGCTGTTACTTCAATACCATTACTCAAACGTACACGGGCATATTTACGAAGCGCCGAGTTAGGTTTTTTAGGAGTCATGGTACCAACACGAGTACATACGCCACGTTTTTGAGGAGAGTTAACGTCTGTTAGTTCTCTTTTAAAACTGTTTAGGCCCTTGTTCAAAGCAGGTGATGTAGATTTTTTGATTTTAGATTGACGAGGTTTGCGTACTAATTGGTTAATTGTAGGCATGGGATAAATTCCTCCTTCCTTATTTAGTAGTTCCACACATCCAGGTGGTTCATTTTTTCGGTAAAATAAAATGGCTGTAAGTTCGACCTACAACGCTGTTTTATTTTCAGACCTCTGTTTATAGTAGAGGCACCTTGAATATAGTAACACCTTGAGGTTTAGATGTCAAGGTGTTACTTGAAATTTAGTGAATCAGCTTAGTCCATTCAAACGTTGATATAAATCCTTCGCGTAGCTGTCGGTCATGCCGCAAATGAAATCTGTTACGAGTAGCAGGCGGAGGTATAGTTTCATTGTTTCGCTTTCGCCTTCTGCGTTTTTGCGGTAACAGCCTAGGTAGTTGTCGGAAATCAAGGTTAGTAGGCGTTTGTCTTTGGCTGTTTGGCGTTCTGGTGTTTCGCTATCGTAGTAGATCACTGCTGGGATGAACGTTTCGAGCAATTTGGAGATAATTTCATTGCCGGCGATTTCGGATTCAACGATGCCTTTATCTTGGTAAATATACGTGAATGACAGGCTTTGTAAAATATGAACGAGTTGTTCAGCACTTGATGCATCAATGAGTGAGTCGTTGAATGTGCCTGCCATGATTGCGTCGTAGTTCGCGTAAAACACTTCAAGTGAGCGATTGATTAATTGACCGCGGACGTTCGATGCTAGCCATTGTTGTACGATGAAACTTTCTTCTTGCCCTTCGTAGCGCTCGCTTTTTTTCTTGAGTTCGTTGTAGCATGCGGCAGTGACTTTATTGTGCTCTTCTACTTCTTCAAAACCTTTTAAGATTTGCGTAATGTTGACGATGCCTTTTTTCACACCGTCTTCTAGGTCGGCGTTTAGGTACGCGATATCGTCTGCCACTTCAAGCAAGTAAGTGAGCGGATGGCGGTTATCGAGTGCTTCTGTTGCAGTTGTTATTTCATTAAAAAGAGATTCATCCGCGTAAAAATAGCCTAGTTTTTTGCTTTTGATTTGTTTTTTATTTACTTTTAAAGAAGAAACTGGGTATTTGATAACAGCATTTAAAGTGGCGAATGTTAGGTTTAAGCCGTATTGGTCGAAAAGATAATGTAGTTTTGAGACTACACGAAGCACTTGGGCGTTACCTTCAAAGTAGTAAAAGTCTTCTTTCATTTGTGGTGTCAGGATTTCAGCTAGGCTTTTATTTTTGTAAGTGATGGTTGCTAAATTGTCGCGGAACCACTCGCGGATGCTTTCTTCACCAAAATGGCCGAACGGCGGATTCCCCATATCGTGTAACAATCCTGCACAAGCAAGGATTTCCGGAATTTTATCTGCGTGCTCTTTTGTAAATTCTTCATCTAGGTTTTCTTCTTGAATCGTGTGTGTAACCATGTTTCCCATTGATTTTGCGATGGTGCTTACTTCCATTGAATGGGTTAGGCGTGTTCGCACAAAATCGCTTTTTTCTAGTGGGAATACTTGGGTTTTATCTTGCAAACGGCGAAATGATGCACTCATGACGATGCGCTGGAAATCATTTTCGAAAGCGCTACGTACGTCGGTGTTTTTTGAACGAGTGACACCGGATTCGCGGCGGCGTTTGTCATTTAATAGTTTATCCCATTTCATTTAAATCCCATCCTTTATAAGTTGCTTAGTTTTTCCATTTCGGCTTTAGTGAGCCTATGTACGGTCCATTCCGACATTTTTTCTGCACCAATTTTTTCGTAAAAGTCCATGCCTGATTTATTTTCATTCAAGCACCACCACTCAAATCTGCCGCAATCTCGCTCTAAGGCAAGTTTGGATAAATAGCTGAAAAACTGCGTCCCAAAACTTTTGCCGCGCATTTCTGGAATGATGTAAAGATCTTCTAAGTACAAACCTTTTTTGCCAAGTAATGTGGAAAAATTATGGAAAAAGAGTGCGAAACCAACTGGCGCGTCTTCGTATTCGGCGATAATTACTTCGGCTGCTTTTTCTTGAAAAAGGGCCTTCTGTAAACCGGCTTCCGTTGCTACCACATCTTTTTCAATGCCTTCGTGTGTTGCGAGTTCTGTAATAAAACGAAGAATTAGCTTCGTGTCTTGTTCTGTCGCGTTTCGAAATGTGAGTTGTGTCATATATCTCTTCCTTTGCGTTGTCGTATTAATTTAAGTATAAGCTAGAGCGATGGATGTATCAATTAAAAAAATATCTACTATATAATATAAAAAACTAGGTGCTTTTTAGGCGACCTAGTTTTTTGGGATGTTTTATTGTTTTAAGCCTTGAATACAAGCTGCTTTATCTGCCGCTCCAAAGAAGTAAGATCCAGCAACAAGGACGTCCACGCCGGCTTGTTTACATTTCTCTGCGGTTTCAGCATTTACGCCGCCATCTACTTCGATAACGTAGCTACCGTGGTTTTCACGGCGCCAATTATCCAGATAGCGCATATTTTTGGTGGTTGACTCGATGAATGCTTGTCCACCAAAACCGGGATTGACTGTCATTTGTAAGACTAAATCTATATCTGCTAAAACAGCATCCAGCATGCTCGCCGGAGTTCCTGGATTAAGCACGACTCCTGCTTTACAACCTGCTGCTTTAATTTGTTGAATGACGCGGTGGATGTGCGGTGCGGCTTCGATGTGCACGGAAATAATGTATGCACCAGCTGCGGCAAATTTTTCAATATAGTTTTCTGGGTTTGAGAGCATTAGATGGACATCCAGTGGAATAGTCGCTGTTTTGCTGATTTGCTCGACCATGTCGATTCCAAATGTCAGATTCGGCACAAAATGGCCATCCATCACATCGATATGAAGGTAGTCAGCTCCTGCATTTTCTGCTTCTTTAATGGAATTTGCCATGTTCATATAATCAGCTGCAAGTAAAGAAGGCGCTACGAATGTCATACGCGCACACCGGCTTTCGCAATTACAGCTTCGACGCGATCCGCCACATTTTCAGGAGTGAATCCATAAGCGTTAAACAAGTCTTTCGCTGGAGCAGATGCGCCAAAATGGTCGATTCCTAGCATATCGCCTTCTGATCCAATAAATTCTTTCCAACCAAAAGTTGCTCCGGCTTCAATCGCAAATCTCGCTGTCACTTCTTTCGGTAAAATGCTTTCTTTATACGCATCGGTTGTTTTTTCAAAGCGTTCCCAGCTGGATAAACTTACAACGGAAACGTCTAGATCTTTTTTCGCAAGTTCGCGTTTCGCTTCGATTGCAAGAGACACTTCGGAACCCGTTGCGATAATGATGGCGTCTGGTTTGGAACTAGTTGCTGGCGCTACGATGTACGCTCCTTTTTCTACGCCTGCATCTACTTCTTCTTGGGCATTTTCGAGTACTGGTAAGTCTTGGCGTGATAATACAAGTGCGATTGGGCCGCTTGTGTTGGTTGCGGCAATTTCCCAAGCAGCGCGGGTTTCTTTGGCATCAGCTGGACGGATAACTGTTAGGCCTGGCATGGCACGAAGCGAGGCTAATTGTTCGATTGGTTCGTGTGTCGGGCCGTCTTCACCAACAGCGATACTGTCATGCGTGAATACATATGTTACTGGAAGTTGCATTAAAGCAGCCATTCGCATTGCTGGACGCACATAGTCTGAGAAGACGAAAAAAGTGGAGCCAAACACTCGTAAACCGCTATGAAGTGCCATTCCGTTTAACATTGCTCCCATCGCAAATTCGCGCACGCCGAACCAGATATTTTTACCAGCTGGGTCTTGGATGCTATACGCTGGACTCGCATCGATAAAGGTTTTATTTGAGCAACCTAGGTCAGCGGATCCCCCGAAAAGTTCCGGTAATTCAGCTGCAATCGCGTTGATCATTTTGCCAGATGCGGAGCGTGTTGCGACATTGGTGCCTGCTTCGAAAGTTGGTAAATTGGCATTCCAATCCGCAGCTACTTCTCCCGCTAACACGCGGTCTAATTGACTCGCAAGTTCTGGGAATTCTTTTTTGTAATTAGCGAGCATGGTATTCCAAGCGCCTTCTAGTTTCTCCCCGCGCGCTTTGTAATTTCTTAAATAATCACGAACTTCTGCTGGCACGGTAAAAGGTTCTTCTGCCCATTCATAATGTTCTTTCGCGCCGTTTGCTTCTTTTTCACCAAGCGGAGCACCATGACTTGCGGAGCTGCCTGCTTTTGTTGGCGCGCCGTAACCAATGACGGTTTTCACTTCAATCAGCGTTGGCTTCGATGTTTCTAGTTTTGCTTGGACAATTTTTTCTTGAATAGCTGCTAAATTGTTACCATCTTCTACGCGTAAAACTTGCCAGCCGTATGCGCGGAAACGGTCTGCTGCATTTTCGCTGAACGTCGCACTTAAATCGCCATCTAAACAAATATCATTCGAATCGTATAATACGATTAATTTTCCAAGTCCTAAATGACCTGCAAGTGAGGCTGTTTCTGATGCCACGCCTTCCATCAAGTCCCCATCACCACAAATCGCATACGTATAATGGTCTACAATTGGATAATTCGGTTGATTATACTGTGCCGCCAAATGCGACTCCGCAAGCGCCATACCCGCAGCCATACCAATCCCTTGTCCAAGTGGTCCACTCGTTGCATCAACCCCAGCAGTCCAACCAAATTCAGGATGTCCGGGTGTTAAACTATCTAACTGACGGAACTGTTTTAAGTCCTCCATTTTCACATCATAGCCAAATAAATGAAGCATGCTATAAAGTAGTGCCGAACCGTGTCCTGCTGATAAAACAAAGCGGTCGCGGTTAAACCATTCTGGGTTGGTTGGGTTAAACACTAAATGTTTCGCAAATAGCATGTAAGCCATTGGTGCTGCTCCCATCGGCATTCCCGGGTGTCCTGAATTTGCTTTCTCAATCATATCAATCGATAACGAACGAATCGTGTCCACTGCTTGTCTATCTAATGTTTTTTTCAAAACGGTCATCTCCCTTAAATTGTTTGTGCTTTTTTACACATGTTTTTCTACGTCGGACCAAATGTGTACCAGTCTTTCTGCATAACTCGTTTTATCTCGGTTATGAAAAAGCGCCGATGTTCCGAGTACATAAATATCTGGTAAACAGTCGCGCATCAAGCCCACTGTCTCTTTATTAATATTGCCGTCCACTTCGATGAGCGGCACATGGACTTTTCCAGCTAGTTTCGCCTTTAAATCATCCAATTTTTGTAATACGTCTGTTTGAAATTTCTGCCCCGCAAAACCTGGATTTACAGTCATCATCAACACCATTTCCACATCATCTAAATAAGGATAAATGGCTTCAATGGGGGTTTCCGGATTTATCGCGATGGATGGTTTGACATTGTAAGAGCGGATTTTTCGGATGACTTCTGATACATCTTCCGCTACTTCGACATGAAAAGAAATGTATTCCGGTTTCACAGGGCCAAACATGTCAATATATTTAAGTGGGGTAATAGTAGCCAAATGTATGTCTAGGGGGATTTCTGTATTGTTTCGCACTATTTCCAAATATTCCGGACCGAGTGCAAGATTATTCACATATACACCGTCCATCACATCGCAGTGTAGTAGTTCCACGCCAGCAGATTCGAGGCGCTGGAGCTCATCACCTAAATGTAGTTGGTCTGCACACATAATTGAAGCGGCTATTTTCCTCATTTTCATCCTCACTTTCTTTCAAGTTCAGTAATTTTATCCAAGCGGCGTTTATGGCGATCACCTGCAAAAGATGCCTCAAGCCACGTATCAACAAGTAAAAGCGCTAGTCCTTCACCGATGACGCGTTCACCAAGACAGAGAATATTGCTATTATTATGTTCCCGAGTCGCACGCGCTGAAAAAGCATCCGAAACAACCGCAGCACGGATTCCATCGACTTTATTCGCCGCAATACTCATCCCGATTCCAGTCCCACAGCATAGGATGCCGAGTTCAGATTGCCCACTCACCACTTGGCTCGCAACCTCTTCTGCATAAGACGGAAAATCAACACTTTCGTCCGTATATGTTCCAATATCAACGACCTCGATATCTTTTTCACGTAAATGTTTCACAATGGCATCTTTTAGTCTACGTCCGCCGTGGTCACAACCAATTGTTAATTTCATTTAATTTCACCTTCATTAATAGATTTTTTTCTTTTAACGTCTTATAATGAAATGGAACCGAGAACATACGCGAATATGTTCTCGGCTCATTTCTAAGGATGACTACTGTAAAACATCTGAGCCCGAGAAGCTTTGGATTCGTTTGCACGGTTATCCTTTTTTTGATGTTTTTTCATACAGCCCATCCTCCATTATTAAGATTTCACTAATACTTTAATTTCATTACCTGCCATAACTGCCTCGAAAGCCTCGCGCCAGTCATCTAAACCATATACTTTGGTAATCATTTTATCCGTATTGATTTTGCCATTTGCTAGTAAGTCGAGCGCTAAAATCCAAGAAGATGGTTTTTGCGAGCGGCTGCCAATATAAGCAATTTCACGTTGGATAATAGATTCTTCGTCAATCGCATTTTTCTTTTCGGCAAAAAGTCCTACTTGAACAAAATCGCCTTTTTTCTTCGTTAGAGGTAATCCTTGATTTACAGCTGGTACTGCGCCTGAGCAATCAAATACGCGTTCCGCTCCGTAACCATCTGTCATTCCTAGCACAACTTCTGCCAAGTCTTCTTTTAAGGTATCGACAATTCGGTCCATTCCAAGTTCTTTCGCTAGACGTAGACGATCGCTATCTTTGGTAATTCCTGCCATAATCACCGTTGCCCCTTGCGCTTTCACGACTTGAGCTAGTAATAAGCCAATTGGACCCGGTCCGAAAACAAGTACTGTGTCATCTGGACGAATCGTTGTTTTTTCAAGCGCCGAATGCACGCAACATGCAAGCGGTTCTGTCAGTGCTGCTGCTTCCAGTGAAATCCGTTCATCAAGCACGTGACAACTTTCCTCGCGAGATAAAACAAATTCTGCAAAACTACCATTTGCTTGCGTACCAATGCCGCGACGATTGCTACATAAATTGTAATCATGTTCTTTACAATAAATACATTCTCCACAAGTTTCAAAAGTTGTTTCACTTGTGACACGGTCTCCCACTTTGATACTCGTTACATCTGGCCCAACTTCTACAACGACACCAGAAAATTCATGTCCAAGTGTGACGGGAGTTGTTGGATTTTTGTATTCTCCTTTAAACGTATGGATATCTGATCCGCAAATACCTGTAAATGCTACTTTGATTTTTACTTTGTCGCCATAAACTTGTGGTTCTTCCACATCTTTTAGCTCCATTTGATCATATCCGGGGTTTGTTTTTACTACTGCTTTCAAATTAATCGTCACCTTTCTGCGGCAATATCATCACTTTGTTATAATCATGCTCTCTGGAAAGAATCATATCAAATGCTTCTTTCGTTTCTTCTAGCTTATAACGATGCGAAATTAGTGGTTTCAGTTTAATTCGACCTTGTTTCACGAATTCAATCGACGTACGCCACTCCTCACCTGGAAATGGTGCCGAGTAAGAATTCCAAAAACCTTTAAGCGTTAATTCGCGTCTGAAAATATTTTCAAAAGCTTCTTCGTGTAAAAGTACATCTGCGTAAGCTATTCCTAGAAAACCAACTTTACCTTTTTTCTTCGTTACAAGTAAGCATTGTTCTTGGGTTATTTTTGAACCAGCACACTCGAGCGCGATATCAGCTCCAAGACCATTTGTATAAGCGAGGACGCGTTCTTTTAAGTCTTCATTTTTTGGATTGATGGTGTATTTGCAACCAAATTCCCGCGCGTCTGCTAATTTTTTATCACTAATGTCAACCGCGATAATATCTTTCACTCCTGCAAGAAGTAAGCATTGTACAACTAAAATCCCGATGGTTCCAATTCCGAAGACAATGACCGTATCGCCAAGTCTCGGCTGAATACCAAGTACCCCGTGCATCGATACAGCAAGTGGTTCAATCATCGCACCTTCCTCAAAATCAAGGTCGCCGATAGAAATCACATTGTCGGCTTTCATGACAACATTCTCCGCAAATCCACCATGGAAATGTGACCCCACCATCCGGTAGTTATCACATAGCGCGAAATCGCCTGCTTTACAATAATTACATTCCATACAAGGCTCAAGTGGAATCCCTGCAACCCGGTCACCAATAGCTACATTTGTTACTTCACTACCAATTTCCGTAATTACACCTGCGAATTCATGTCCCATTACAGCAGGCAGTGGATATTTCCAGCGCGTTTGCATTTTATGAATATCTGATCCACAGATACCAACGGCTTTTACTTCGACACGAACTTGGTCTTTCCCGCAAGTCGCTTCATCAATTTGTTCTGCTTTTATTACATTATTCTCGTATAACACAGCTGCTCTCATGTTACTATCACCTCTTCTATATCATTAAGACAAAACTTAGAAAATAGCTGCCCAAGCTTGAGAGAATTTAAGAATAACCCAGTTAAAGAAGTTACCACCCATATCAAGTGTACTAACTTGTGTTGCTCCTTTAGGGAATTCGTAAACACCTTTCATCATTTCTGTATGAACAAGACCGAAGTCAGTTGCCATAAGAAGCGCTAGTGCAATAACTACAGTTCCAGCTAAAACGGAGTGAAGAATGTTACCTTTACGAGATGCTACTACGAATGATACGTAGAATGGAATAGTTGCCAAGTCACCAAAAGGAAGTACTTTGTTACCAGGAATGATAACAGCTAGGAAAAGAGTGATTGGAACAAGGATTAAACCAGTAGAAATATTCGCTGGGTGACCGATAGAAAGTGCTGCATCAAGACCGATATAAAGTTCGCGGCCTTTGAAACGAGATTTCATGAACTCACGAGCGGATTCTGAAATTGGAATTAAACCTTCCATTAAAATTTTAACCATACGAGGCATTAAGAACATTACCGCACCCATGGACATACCAAGTTGTGCAACTGCCCCAACGTCATAACCTGCAAGAATACCGATTGCAATACCTAGAATAAGACCCATCATCATTGGTTCCCCGAAAATACCAAAACGTTTTTGAATAGTTTCTGGGTCTACATGGATGTTTTTAATACCAGGGATTTTAGCGATTAGCCAACCAACCGGAATACCGATGAAACCGAATGCTGCTGTAGAACCTGTTGGTAAGGAGATCCCTTTTAAGCCGTAAAATTCTTCTACCATAGGTTGTGTTCTGTCTGCCATCCAAAGAACAGCAACTTCATAGATGATCGCACAAAGAATCGCGAACCACCAGTTACCACCAGTTACGATATAACCAGTCGCACCTGCTGCGATGAAATGCCAGTAGTTCCAAATATCAATATCAAGTGTTTTCGTAACTTTGAAGAAAATAAGTGCTAAGTTAACTACCAAACAGATTGGAATTAAAATTGCTGCAACTGGAGAAGCCCATGAAGCTGCGGCTGCTGCTGGCCAACCTGCATCAATAATTGTTAAATTCAGTCCAAAACGCTCAACCATTTGCTGCGCTGCCGGACCTAAGTTACTAGATAGTAAACTAATAACAAGGTTAATACCTACAAACCCGATACCAATCGTAATCGCTGAACGAAGCGCTTTCTTTGCTGGTACTCGGAAAATTAATGCAATAAAGAAAATCATAATAGGCAAAATAACTGTAGGCCCCAAGTTTAAAACATACTGTACTCCTGACAGAAGTGTATCCATTTAATATTTCCTCCTTTTTTCTCTGTTTAATGATGATTTCTAAACTCCCTTGCGCAGCCTTTTATTTAAGGTGCGCAAGTATTTCTTCGTCTAATTCTTCCATACCCATACCAGTGATATAAGAAGTTGCAATAATAGCTGGGATTTTGTATGTTGTTGGTAAAATAGTTGTTGATACGATTAAATCCGCTCCGTCTTGCATGGATGCTGCTTCGGAAATTTTAATTTGTTTTACTTCTGCATCCACGTTGTTTTCTTTTACCAAACGCTCTACTCTGTCCGTTACTACTGTCGATGTTGCAATTCCTGCTCCACAAGCTACCAAAATTTTAAATTGTCCCATGATAAATTCCTCCTAATTAATTGCTGCGATTTTCCGCGGCTAATTTTCCTGTTTTTTTAAACGGCAATTGTTTCTAAAATTTGTTTTACTTCGTCTTCATCTTTCGCTCTGAGTAATGCGGCTACATTGTCTTTATCCTGAATCGTCCCCATCAATTGCTGAAGTACCGCGAGCTGGCTGTGAGGTTCGTTTAGTCCAAGTACGAAAATCAAATTCGCTTCAACCGTTTGACCAGCATCTTCCATTAATTTAAATGGAATGCCATCTTTCACAGTGATTACGGCGATAAATTGTTCCGTAACGCATTCTGGATCCGTGTGCGGTAATGCCACGCCGTATCCATCTAATTTTAGCCCCGTTGGAAAGGTTTGTTCACGGTCTGTTAGTCTCGTTAAAAAGTCATCCGTCACATACCCTTCAGACTTTCCACTTTCTGCGACCATTTGGAATAGGTCCTCTTGTTTCTCGATATCCGATTGAACCCAAACCATTCCTTTTTTCAAAAATTGTACTAAATCCATTACGAAATCCTCCTGTAATTCTTTCTGACTTCTCTACATTGTCTTTTTTGTTTCCAAGTCCGTGAAGTTTTTAATTATTTGGTGCATTTCTTCTGTGTTTCTGGCATCCGCAAGTTTTTTCAGTTCTTTTTTGTTCTCCGATAATTCCATCAATTGTAGTAAAGCTGTGAAATGAGCGTTTTTGTCTACGGCTGCGATAACAACGATAAAATGTAGCTCTTTACCGCCTTCGAGTGGCAGGCCTTCTTCTAGATAAAGTAAACTCATTCCGAGGCTATTTACTCCTTTTTCCGTTTCAGCATGAGGGATAGCTATCGTATTACGGAGAATGATGTTCATAATCGGTGCCGGATATTGCCGTTTCATTTCTTCCACATAAGCTGGTTCCACCACTCCCGCTGAAAGTAACGGTAAAGCCGCATGATAAATCGCTTCATGCCAGTCTTTCACCGATTTCTTGCGAGTGATTCGCGTTACCTCAAGTAAGTCTGCGAGTGAACTTTTGCCTTCGTGTTTGGATGTGTTTTCTTCTGGAACTGGCATTAAATAGTCTGCTAGCACTTTTTCAAGACGGGCAGCATCTTTAATATCAGCAAATTTGGAAATAGTTTTCATTAATTGGTCGACGCTGATATTCACCTCATCCACTAAGTAAACCGACCGCATCACCCGGCGTCTAAGCTCGAGGCGTTCCTTCCCATCCATCAATTGGTTGATTAGGAAAAATTTTTTATCGGTCGAAAGTGGCACTGCGGAAAACACAATGTCATAACCTACCTTTGTTTGTTCAAATTCTCGAATCGACATCGCTTGATAGAAAAATATTTCCGGGAACAGGCTGCGTAATGTTTTTTCCATCAATCTCGAAATCGACAATCCGTTCGGACAAACTACAACTGCTTTTAGCCTCGTTTGTAATTTTTCCGTGGATTCGATTAAATGCCCTCCAATGAAAAGGGTGATAAATATGCTTTCATTTTCAGGAACCTTGCTACCAATAAAACGTTCTAATGGCATGAGCGACTCTTTCACGATGTAATGCACGGCTTGGAATTCTTGATCAATCTTGTCTAAAATGCTGTAATCTGTTGTAAGATGATACTTAATTCGATAATACGCAGGTTTAATATGTGCAAATAATTTTTCAAGTAACGATTCTTTGTCTACTAGTTGAATACAAGCCTTTTTCTCAAATTCGCTTAGAACTTGTTCCAGCGCCAGCCTTAACTTATGCGTTTCCTCCGATTTTAAATACTGTTTCGGAAGTACATTCGAAGTTAAAAGTTGCAAGGTGATGTACATTCGCTCCGCTTCTGGCATGTTCGGCTCTTCTTCAATAAAAATCTCTGCTGCTCCGTATTCCCGAGTATCTGACAATTCATTGTAGTCAATCAGGAAAGATGTCGTAATTGTTTGCCCCTTCTTCATCCGCCGAAAAACAGCTTCTAAAATGTAAGGCAGTATTTGCATTTTATTGTCAATAAAATGCAAATTCAGGTGATGTTCCACTTGTTCCAATTTTTCCCGGAGGTCTTTGATTCTCGCTTCCTCCACTTGCATGAAATCCTGTAAATACTCTTCGCCACCAAAACTTTCTATGATGTGTTCAGCCGCATAAATGAGCGCCGTCCGCTGATTCCACTCGTCTCCGTCAATTAAATAGCCACGCATTCGTGAATATTTCACTTCGAGGTTGAATTTATCGAGCGTCTTTTGTACCAGCTTCAAGTCTCGTAATACGGTGTTCTTACTCACCTCCAGCTCGCTTATAAAGTGATTAAGGGATAACTCTTCACTTCCTGTTGTTAACATGAGGATGATTAGGCTGGCGCGTTCCTTTTCTGACGGGATGTACCAGTCAGTTTTTTCGCCATCTTCCTCACCAATGATTTGAAACAGGTCAGGTTCTACGATAAATCGACCATTCGCAGCTCGATGAATCTTCGGATAAGTTTGTTCCTCAAGCCAGTTATTAATTTTTTGGAAACTATAGTCGACTTGTCTTCGAGTTAAACCAAATTTTGCCTGTAAGTTCGTACTCGATGTGTCAGGATGTCGTAAGAGTTCTTTTAAAAGTGAATTACTTCTCTCATCCAAATACATGTCGTTCCCTCCTGTTCGTTTTAATTATAAATCTAATTCTAATAAAAATGTACACGCTTTCATCCCAATAACTTGCGGAAAGAATGTACATCATTGGGCTTTACTTGTGACTTTATTAACAATCCTATTCTTTGTAAATGGGTGAAAGTTGCTTGTAAAGGTTGATATGTAGCGGACTTGCGAAACTTCTTGAAGTAAGGTGAAATCTGCTTTGAAACAAAAATGAGAATGAAGTAATGGAGTTTTGCGGGGCGTTGTTTCTCCTTAATCATACAAAAGATGGTCTGTTCTTTCTATACGTTTTGTAAAAAATAACGCAAAAAAAGACGCAAATGATAAAAAATACCATTCACGTCATATTCAGTGTGATTATTTTCTTTTTTGTTTATCGACTCTAAGTAAACTTTTGTTGAAGTTCTTAAAGGATGCGCCGCGTTTCACTTTCATTTTCGGGAACGATTTTAACATCCGCCGTTCATTAAATTTAAGTTTGCGCATACTGGCAGCAAGCTCTTTATCTTGTTTACGTTTTGCTTCGATCTCAGCAATTTTGATATCGACATTTTCTTGTTTTTTCAAAAGGCCTTCTTCAAATTCTTTCGCGCGTTCTTTTACGCTGGCTTTTAGTTCGGCCGCTTGTGCGTTTAGTTTTTCATTAAATTCGGCAAGTGCTTTTTGGAATGATAGCATGCTTGTGACGGATTTAATTGTATCGATGAGCATAATAACAACGATGAGCGCGGGGATAATCCAGCCGCCCCAACTTAACACCCAATCCGCAAATTCGGTCACAACCGGGTGCAAGAAACACACAACAATAATACACGCGAATCCCCAGAAAATCGAAATCGGCAAGCAAATCCGCCCTTTTACATTGAGTGGCCAGTTATGATAATCCCACCAAGTCGTATGGAATAATGCTTCCAAAATCGTTGCAGTAACGTATTCAATTACCGTACAAATAATCATCGAAAAAATAAATAATGCCCATAAGTTGTTTTGAAACGGTAAAATCATCATTAAAACTGCGGTTACGCCAAACCCGTAAATGGGGCAATATGGTCCATAAAGAAAACCGCGATATACCAACTTCTTCTCTGAAATCGAGCAAAAAACTTCTTCCCAAGCCCATCCTAGAACAGAATAAATGAAGAAGTATAGGATAAACATGTTGATATCCATCTTTTCATCTCCTTTTGTTTTCTTTTTCACAATCAATTTCATTATAACAGAAATAAGAACTTCTTAACTAAATTAGTCAAAAAGTTCCGCTTGTTTATATTTTGGCAGCTTGCTCTTCGCTTCTGAATAAGCATGGTGAATTAACGCGCGAATCAAGTCTTTATCTCGCTCTTTTTCTAGTAAAACAGAAATCCAAACCCGTTTATTCATGTAATATCCTGGGACAACTGCTGGATTTTCCGCGCGAAGTTGTTCACTTTTTTCGGCATTACACTTTAATGTTAAAATCGGTTCGCCTTCTTTATTTGTTCCACGCATCGCCATTAGTTGATCCAAAACGTGGTAGCGCTCTGACCCCCATTCTTCTTTAAAAGAATACTGGACTCCCGGCAACTTGCTTATTTCCTCCCGTATCCAAACAAATTCATCGCTCATTGTTCCGGCTCCAAAATCATAATCTTATTGCCATCTGGATCAAGCAAGTTCAGTTCGCGTCCACCCCACTCGGCCACACGCGGCTCCGGAGTATCCACTCCCACTGCTTGAAGTTCCTGATACATCTTATCCAAATTTGTATCACACGAAAACACAAATTCCACCTTAGACTCACTTGATTTGCCCCATTTGCTACTATTCCAGACAATAATTCCGGGAGCATTTTCGGAAAAGCCTAGTTTCGCACCGTCATAATTGTCGTATCCTTCAAACACAACCGGTATTCCCAGTTTTTCGTGATAGAAAGCGACCAATGCCGCCGGATCTTCCGTAGAAATATTCGTACAAACAAATTCATTAATCATTTAAAGCACCTCCATATCGATAGTTTAACAAAGCCTTTGCATTTTTTATTGTATATTTGCGACGTTTTGTAGAAAAATTTGCTTCATTTCCTCTGGAGTGTGATTGCTATATCGTTTAAATTGTTTAATCAAATGCGCTTGATCCGTAAAGCCATGTAGATAAGCCAGTTCTGCACCCGGCACACTCGGATTTCCATATAATGCCTGCAATACTTTTTGAAAACGAATCAGTTTTGCCGTCTGTTTTGGCGCGAGTCCCATGTGTTTTTGAAATAGCCGTTCTAACTGTCGAACAGATACAACTCCTAGCGCAAGTTGATTAGGGTTTTGTAGCAACTGATTGATACTGTTTAGAAAATCAGGATGAACTCGTTTGCCAAGCGTCATTAATTTTCGCAGTAAAAATTCTTCTAGTAAAGCGATTCTTTCGGTGTTCGTCGTCGTTTCGGAAAATGCTTCTCGGAAAAACGGAGCAAATCCGGCAAACATAGCTTCCGGCTCATTCACCCGATTCATACTACCAGCCAAGTCCTGCTCGACAAATAAAAACAGTGACCACGCATAAAATCGCACGGCAAAAAGCTCAGAACTACTTTCATCATTGGCTTCAAAAGGTGCATCACTAACGCCAACAAACATAGCGTCCATAACTAACCCTGTTTCGCTATCAATTGTAAAAATAATATCCGCACATAAATCAGGAACTACTAAATTATTTCCCGGGAAATCTCTATCATCCGCTTCCCAAAAACAGCGAATATACCCCGCTAGCGCCGCACTTGGTAGATATTCTTTATAGCCAGCACGTTTCGGTGTAGCTACAATAGGATAAAACGAGCTTAATTTCGCCATAAAGAAACCTCCTTTTCCTCATAGTACCACAAAATTTTCTCTTTAATCATGCTTCTTTCTTTTATTTATGGGTATTAAGTAAATAAGGGGAAAACTTTTGAGAGGGTGATACAAAATGTCTGCTTACAAACGGATTCTTGTTGGTGTTGATGGATCAAATGAAGCGGAAGCCGCGCTAAGACGAGCTGTTCAATTTGCCAAAATGGACGGCGCTACGCTTGGTATTGGCTTTGTCGCGGATGTGCGCCGGATTGCACCATTAATCGATTATGAACAAACCTACGCAAAAAAAGCCAAAGCTTACGGAGAAGAACTAGTTGAAATGTACAAAAAAGAGGCAGAAAAAGCTGGCGTAGCGCAGGTCGAAACTTTTGTTCACTTTGGTACGCCAAAAACTACTTTTAATAAAAAAATAACACGGAATTTTGAGCCTGATTTAATTTTAGTCGGCGCAACTGGGCTTTCGGCAACGGAGCAATTTATTCTTGGTAGTGTTTCTGAATATACGGCCGCTCATGCACCTTGTGACGTTATCATTGTTCATGCAAAACCATGGCGCAATAGAAAGACTGTCGAAAAACTTTAATTCATGTATAATGAAGTTATTGATTATACGGCAGGAGGAGAAAAAATGACAGTTAGTAAAGTTGCCATTGCTTCAGACCATGGTGGAATTGAATTACGCAAAAGTATTATTTCTTATCTTGAAAGTGTTGGTATTAGTTATGAAGAATTTGGTCCAGAAGCGCCGGAATCAGTGGATTATCCGGGACTTGCTATTACCGTTAGTGAAAAAGTCGTGAACCAAGAAGTCGATCGCGGTATTTTAGTTTGCGGCACGGGAATTGGTATGAGTATTGCGGCCAATAAAGTAAAAGGTATTCGTTGCGCGCTTGTTGGTGATACATTTAGCGCTCATGCAACTCGCGAACATAATGATACAAATGTCCTTGCACTTGGAGCGAGAGTCATAGGCCCAGGTTTAGCAGAAGATATTGTCAAAATTTGGCTAAACACCGATTACGAAGGTGGCCGACATGCAAACCGTGTTGGACAAATTACAGCGTACGAAGATAGCCACGCTTAAAAAATAATCATAACGACCAAGTCTAATTATGGACTTGGTCGTTTTTTATAGCCATTTTATTAATTGTTCACAAATAGTAATTTGTTCCCTTTTTAATATCACAAATGAGAACATTTACGCATTGCAAACAAGAACGTTTGTTCGTATAATATATATAAGCATTAGCTAATTATTTGAAATATTGGAGGTGTCATCATATGAGCTATCAAGATCGTGGCATGAAGAAATGGGGCGGTTTTTTATTAAGTGAACATACCGAGGCGATGCAAAACGCTGAGCCAACGTTAGTATGGAAAGAAGCTATGACTACAGAATTTATCGAGAGCGTACTAGCTAGCGCGATGACACATCAGTCTACGCTTGTTATCCAGAAAAAGCCGCTAGATCCAGAAGCATTTCCCGAAAACGATATTATTGGTCGTATTTCGGGAGTGGAAAACAACATTATTTATATTAAAAACTCTGACGGTGTTATCCCACTTTCCTTCTCTGCTATTCGAAATGTAGAAGAAAGGAGTGTAGACAAATGGTACAAGTAGAAGACTACAGCCGTGCACCGCGCCGAGATATTTTGTGCATTGATATTAAATCGTTTTTTCGCTTCGGTTGAATGTGTCAAACGCCGACTGAATCCGCTTGAAGCTTATTTAGTCGTCATGAGTAACGCCGACCGAGCTGGCGGCCTCGTTTTAGCCGCCACACCAAAAATGAAACAAGTGCATCACATCAAAACTGGCTCAAGAATGTACGAACTGCCCACTTGGGACAAGCGAATTATTATCGCACCCCCACGAATGAAACTATATTTAAAAGTAAATGCTATGATCCAAGCCATTTTCAGACGGTATGTTCCCGCTGAGTTTATTCACGTTTATAGTATTGATGAATGCTTTTTAGACATCACCGGGTCGCATTTGCTGTTCGGTAGTACGGAAGAAATCGTCCGCAAAATCCAGCGTGACATTTTAGAAGAGTTGCGACTTTATGTCACAGTCGGAATTGGTGACAACCCACTTCTTGCAAAACTCGCACTCGATAATGTTGCCAAAAATCGCGATGACGGAATCGCTGAATGGCGTTATGAAGATGTACCAGAGACCATTTGGAAGATTAGGCATTTGGATGATGTGTGCGGAATTGGTCGCCGGACTGCGGTTCGACTTCAAAAAATGGGGATTTTTAATATGTACCAGCTAAGCCAAACGCCGCCCCAACTATTAAAAAACGCAATGGGTGTGGTCGGCGAGCAACTTTATTATCACGCTCACGGTATTGATTACAGCCTTTTAAATGAAAAATATGTCCCAATTAGTAAAAGCTACGGAAAAAGCCAAATTCTCGAAAAAGACTATCACGTCCCGGCTGAGGTAGAAATTGTGATTCGCGAAATGGTTGAGGAAGTAGCTATGCGTTTGCGGCAAAATCACGTGGATACCGCGGTTATTCATTTGAGTGTCGGATACAGCAAATACAGCATAAAAAAAGGATTCAGCCATCAAGCTAAAATCCCTCCTACGAGTAGTAGTCATGCGCTTATTCCTTATTTCCTGCAACTATTCAGGCGTTACGATGAACGAGAGCCCGTGCGTTCCATTGCGATTTCATGCGGTAAAATCACTTTAAAAACCGGGCTGCAACTCAATTTGTTTGAAGATGCTACCCGCACTTTAAATCATGAGCAATTAGAAATAACTGTCGATAAAATTCGTACGCGCTATGGTTTTAAATCACTTATGCACGCAAGCAGTTTGCTAAATGGAGCGACTGGGCTAAAAAGGTCTGAAATGGTTGGTGGTCATAAAGGCTAGCTTATTCTGGTTTCACGCGGAATAAGAAATCCTGTACCATTGTCGTAAATATTTTCGGTTGTTCAATTTGCAAATTATGACCCGCAAAATCAAGGATAGCAAACGATGCATGTGGATATTTTTCTAGCAAAGTAAGTCCGTCCGCATATCCTACATGGTCATCTTGCCGACCAAATAAGAATAATGCCGGCACATCAAATTGCGCTTTTTCATCCGGATCAAAGCTCAGCGCATAGTTCGCAGATAATCGGTTCAAAAATTCACCGTCCGCATTAATCATCCCAGCCATCACTTCCGACAAGAAACGATTCCAATTTCGCGCGGTTAAAATGACACCACTTTTCGAAAAGTAGGCGCGGTCTTCTTTAGACAGCGTGCTTACAAATGTCTCATCTTGATACATGACTTTTTGTTCAGGCAAGGTTCTTCGTTCTTTTTCTGGATAGATTACCGGGCAAATAAGTAAGAAACCAAGCACTCTATCAGGCATTTTCGCTGCGATTCCGCGAGCTAAATAACCACCATATGATTCCCCGGCGAGTACAAATTGCTCGCCCGGAATTACTGCTTCAATAAATTCTAATAAAAGTGTGAGCACATGGTCGGCATTTTGGATGGAATCGTAATTCTCGGTTTTTCCCATTCCTGGTAAATCCAAATAAATGCGCGAAAATGGGCTTTCTTTATCAAATACTGGTTCCATACAGCCAATCATTAACTGCGAATCTGGCGCGAAGCCATGAATCATTATAATTGGTATTCCTTCACCATATTTCTCATAATAAACGTCTACGCTACGGATTGTTTTATGCATCTTAATTCCTCCTGGCGTTTACTTTTATCATAACATATTATTCTTCTGCCATCCGGTACCCAACCCCTACTTCTGTCAAAATATAAGCAGGTTCGGCAGGATTTTTTTCGATTTTGCGCCTGATGTTACTCATGTTTACCCGGAGTGCTTGATTTTCACTTGAATACGGTCCCCAAATTTCGCGAATAATAAAATCGTGCGTGAGAACTTTCCCAGCATGGCGCGCTAACAAGAGTAAAATTTTATATTCGATTGGTGTAAAATGAATTTCCGTGTCACCCATTTTGACAAGTCGGCGGTCGTCATCGATATACAGGTTTTGAATTTGAATTACGTGGTCATTTGGCGTTTCTTTATTGCTCGGTTGAATATGTCGCAAAGCAGTCCGAATGCGCGCCAGTAGTTCTGATGTGCCAAATGGTTTCGTAATATAATCATCGGCACCGAGGTCAAGCGCGGTCACTTTTTCCCGTTCATGATCACGCGCGGATACGACAATGATCGGCACTTTGGACCAAACACGAATATCACGAAGCACATCAAGCCCCTCCACATCGGGCAAACCAAGGTCAAGCAGCACAACGTCTGGCGAATGGCTCGCCGTCTGCTCCAGCGCTTCCTTGCCGTTCACTGCTTTAATCACCGAATAATCACTAGCAGTCAACACAGCCGAAATAAAATTACTGATGCCTTCTTCATCTTCCACAATTAGCACAAGTCGCTTGCTGTTCATTTTCCATCTCCTCCGTCTAATGGCAAAGTGAACCAGAAAGTCGCCCCGCCATGTTCGTTATTTTTCGCTTCCAAAGTCCCGTCATGCGCCCGAATAATCGACATACAAATCGATAATCCAAGCCCTAAACCACGAGACATATCCGAACGTTCCCGCGCCTCTACCGCAAACGTGTCAAATAAGTCAGGCAAGCGGGTTTCCGGAATTCCTTTTCCATTATCACGCACACTGAAAATGGCATTTTGCTTCGTTTTCGTCACATTTACCCATACTTCCGCATCAGGACCACCGTGACGTAGCGCATTTTCCATCAAATTAATAAGCACTTGCTCAATGAGCGTGCCGTCCATCGGAACCATGAGCAGATCACGCGGCACTTTAACATGGATAGTTCGGTCGGTGAAGCGTTTTTTAATTCGGCCAACTGCTTCGCCAACGATCTCTTCCACGGCTTCCGGGGCGCGTTCCAAACTCACCAAGCCTTCGCTAATTCGAGTGACAGAAAGTAAATTTTCGACCATCCGAATGAGCCAACCAGAGTCATCTTTAATACCTTTAATTAAGTTTCGCTCGGTTTCTTTATCTAGCTCGGTTTCTTTTTCAAGCAAGGCTGAACTTGCGCCAATGATGCCTGTAAGTGGTGTTCTTAAATCATGCGAAATCGCTCGCAGCAAATTACTTCTCATTTTTTCTTTTGCGGATTCGATGACGATTTGGCGCTGTTCTTCTGATAAATATTGCCGTTCTAAAGCCAGCGCGACTTGCGAGCTAATCATCCGTAAAAATATCCGGTTATCTTGTGTGAGTGGACCTTCTTCCGCCGAACATGAAACCCCAATGACACCAAGCACTTTGCCTTGTGACATCACTGGCATGTAATAACCAAATGCGCCCATTAGCGTATCAGTTCCTGCGCCCGCTCGTTTTTTATTTTTAAAAACCCAGTGCGCGACAGCTTCCTCGTCCGCACCAAGAAGCGCGTTCGCATCCTCTTTTCCTTCTGCTTGCACGAAAATCCCCTCATTGCTTTTGGCAGGGTCAGTCGAATAAAAAATGACGGAACGGTTAAATAAATGCACAATATATTCATTGGTTAAATTAATAATTCCTTTTAAGTTGCGCGTTACTAACAGCCGTTTATTGATTTCATAAAGCACTTCGGTTCGACGCTCCCGCTCAACGGCAAGACTCGCTTGTGTTTTAATCCGGACGGTTAGCGCACTAGTAATTAAAGCCACTAAGAGCATAATCCCAAAAGTCACCGGATAACCGGCTTGAATCGTATTAAATGTATAGAGCGGCGACGTGAAAAAGAAATTAAATAACATGACGCCAATGATAGAACCGAGAACACCGTAAACATAGCCACTTGTTACCCGAGAAATAATTAAAACAGATAAAATATACACCATAATAACATTTTGGTCGCCAATGCCAAATTCACTTAATCCAACACATATCGCTGTCGCCAAAGTGAGTAGCAAGACCATTTTCGCCATATCGTGCCACGTTAGAAAGCTTTTAAAACGCACTTTCATTCGGCGTTTTTTTGTCTGCGGTTGGCTGGAAGGGATAATGTGCATATCGACATTATCCAGATGCGTAATAAGCTGGTCTTCAAAATCATCTTCAAACAAAGACCGCAATCCCATACGCCGACGCGATTTCCCAACAACAATATTCGTAACTCCGGTCAAACGGGCATATTCAGCTACTGTTTCTGCGATATCGTGCCCAGCGAGCGTGACAATTTCTGCACCCAGTCGTTCCGCGAGTTCCATCGTTTCACGCAAACATTTTTTCTCCGCTTTGGTCATATAATCATTTTCTTCATTTTCAATATAAAGGGCAGTCCACGGAGCACGGAAAGCCTCGGCGGTGCGCGCGGTCCAGCGAATCAGTTTCGCAGATGATGGGGACGTCCCGATGCAGACGAGCCACTTGCTACTTGCGCGCTTTTCTGGATAAATCCCGGTCTGGTCATATTCATGGCTAATTCGGTCAGCCGCTTTGCGCATCGCAATTTCACGTAGCAATTTTAAATTTTCTCTAGTGAAAAAGTTCTGCATGGCCGTGCGTGCACGTTCTGGCTGATAAATCTTGCCTTGTTCTAATCGTTTTAAAAGTTCATCCGGTTCGATATCAATTAGTTTCACACGGTCTGCTTCATCAAAAACATAGTCCGGAATGGTTTCGCGGACAGCCACTTTGGTGATGCCTTCCACGATATCATTCAAGCTTTCGATATGTTGCACATTTACCGTTGTATACACATCGATTCCCGCTTGGAGCAGCTCTTCCACATCTTGAAAACGTTTCTTATTGCGCACGCCAGCCGCATTCGTATGTGCAAGCTCGTCCACCAAAATCAGTTCTGGTTTCCGTTTCAACGCTTCGTCCAAATCGAATTCTTTGAGCGCAATGTTTTTATGGTTGATTGCTTTAGGTGGAATAACTGGGATTCCAACTAACATTCTCAGCGTTTCTTCCCGAGCATGAGGTTCAATATAACCAGCAACAACATCGACGCCGGCTGCTAGTTGATCTTTGGCATCACTTAACATCGCGTATGTTTTCCCAACACCCGCCGCAAAGCCAAAATATATTTTTAATTTACCTACTGATGAATCTGTTTCTTCTTGCAAATTCACTAGTAGCGCATCCGGACTTGGACGATTCGTCTCCATATACTCGCCTCCAACTACTTACATTTTCAAACTATCTAATGCCAAATTGACTTGTAAAACATTCACAGTCGGCTCACCCCAGAAACCTAATAATCGGTCACTTGTGTTTTCCGCAATAATTTCTTTGACTACTTTGGTGGAAATTCCGCGTTCTCTGGAAATCCGGTCTACTTGGTACGCCGCTGCAGCCTCGGAAATATCTGGATCCACACCACTTGCTGATGCTGTCACGAGATCCATCGGAATAACGCGATTGTTCGTTGGGTCTAATTTATGCCACCAAGCAATCCGTTTTTCTACTAATTGTTTTTGTTCTTCGCTAGTCGGGTTTAAATTGGTTGCCGCGCCGTCACTCGCCGCCCGCCCAATCAAGTACTCAGGCTTAGTAAACGTTTGGCCAATCTCAGCAGAACCAATTTTTCCAGTTGTGCCATCTGCTAACTTTTCTTCTATTATACTGCCATTTGCTTTGTCGTGGAAAGCTGCACCTGCAATAATCGTGACAACACCCGGATAAACCACGCCACACACCAACGTCAAAAGTAGAAATCCAACAACTGCCGGCTTCCAAATTTGCATAAATCTTTTCATGTTTTCTCCCCCTCTTAAACGATTCCTAAAACAGTTAACAGCATATCAATCAATTTAATCGCGATAAATGGCGCAATCAGTCCACCAAGTCCGTAAATCAACATATTGCGGCTCAGTAATTTCCCCGCTGGCATTTCGCGGTACTTCACGCCTTTTAAAGATAGCGGAATGAGGGCGATGATAATCACAGCATTGTAAATAATCGCGGATAAAATCGCGCTCGTTGGACTCGTCAACCCCATTAAATTAAGTGCTTCAAGTTGTGGGAAAATCCCGTAAAACAACACCGGAATAATCGCAAAGTATTTTGCTAAATCATTGGCAACACTAAACGTAGTCAGCGCGCCACGTGTCATTAACAGCTGTTTCCCAATCCGGACAATATCAATTAATTTCGTTGGGCTAGAATCAAGGTCGACCATATTCCCGGCTTCTTTTGCAGCTTGCGTCCCCGTATTCATCGCAACAGCCACATCGGCTTGTGCAAGCGCTGGCGCATCATTCGTCCCATCACCTGTCATCGCAACTAAATGGCCTTCACGTTGATATTCGCGAATTAATTCCAATTTTGCTTCAGGAGTTGCTTCAGCTAGAAAATCATCCACTCCCGCTTCTGCCGCAATCGCAGCCGCCGTCATCGGGTTATCCCCAGTAATCATAATTGTTTTAATACCCATTTTTCGTAAATCAAGAAAACGTTCTTTCACGCCATTTTTCACGATATCTTTCAAATAAATCACGCCAAGCACTTGGTTGTTTCGAACGACGACAAGTGGCGTTCCACCAGCACCAGCAACCTTACTAACAATCGTGTCACACTCTTTCGGATACGTCCCGCCATTCGCCGTTACATAAGCACGAACTGCATCCGCCGCACCTTTTCGAATCGTATTTTCTTGATAATCAATCCCGCTCATTCGCGTGTTTGCGGTAAAAGGAACAAATTCCGCGTGCATTTCAGCAAAATCGCGACCGCGAATATCAAAGCGTTCTTTCGCCAACACAACAATACTGCGACCTTCCGCCGTTTCATCCGCAATAGAGGAAAGTTGCGCCGCATCCGCCAGTTCTTGTTCTGTCACACCATCCACTGGCAAAAATTCGCTCGCTTTCCGATTTCCCAGTGTAATCGTCCCGGTTTTATCAAGCAAAAGCACGTCCACATCTCCAGCCGCCTCAATCGCCCGACCGCTCATCGCCAAAACATTTGCTTGATTTAACCGACTCATCCCTGCAATCCCAATCGATGAAAGTAGCGCACCGATAGTAGTTGGCGCCAAACAAACGAGTAACGCAATCACATTCGTAATCGAAATCGCCGAGCCAGCACCCGCCTGTTTACTCGCAAATTCAGTAAATGGTAAAAGTGTCGCTGAAACCGCCAGAAAAATAATCGACAGCGTCACAAGCAAAATTTGCAAAGCGATCTCATTTGGCGTCTTTTTCCGCGAAGCCCCTTCCACCATCGCAATCATTTTATCTAAGAAACTTTCCCCAGAAACCGCCGTTACCCGAATAACAAGCCAGTCGGAAACAAGTGTAGTCCCGCCCGTCACAGCGCTTCTATCCCCACCAGACTCACGAATTACCGGCGCGGATTCCCCAGTTATCGCACTTTCATCCACCGAAGCCGCACCTTCAATCACTTCGCCATCCATCGGGATTTGCTCATTCGCAAGCACATACACAATATCGCCTTTTTTCAAATCATTCGAAGCTACCTCGACCACATCCGATTTATCATCCAAGTGTTTCAATTTTCGAGCCAAAACGTCTTTCCGAGCCATTTTCAAACTATCCGCCTGTGCTCGACCACGACCTTCCGCAATCGCCTCCGCAAAATTCGCAAACAATACCGTAAACCATAAAATCAGCGCAATCGCGAGCGTATATCCTGACTTCTCATCCGAAATCCCGAAAAAACCAAGAAAATAAAGGCTCGTCGCCAAAATTGCACCGACATAAACAAGCAACATCACCGGATTTTTCACTTGTAGTTTAGGAGACAGTTTTTTCATCGACTGAATCAGCGCATCTTTCCAAATACCATTTTCCATCATTTCCATTCACCTCATTTGAAAGTTGTAAAGAAGTCCGCAATCGGTCCAAGTGCGAGCGCCGGCAAGAAACTAAGTGCGCCAATAAGCACCACAACCCCGATTAAAAGACCGATAAACATGCCATTTTTCGTCGATAATGTCCCGCTGCTCGCTGCAACCGGACTCTTACCGGCCATATTTTGCGCCAAGTAAAGCGCTGCGACTAGCGGAATGAAACGAGCAAATAACATCATTACTGCGCCAACCATATTTGTAAATGTCGTGTCTGCCGCAAATCCCGCAAAAGCACTACCGTTATTATTTCCCATCGAAGTAAACGCATAGAGCACCTCAGAGAAACCATGCGCCCCACTCGCCGAAACCGAAGCTTGCACACTCGGCATCATCACCGCAACCGCCGTACCAAAAAGCGTCAACAGCGGCGGAACTAAAATAAGTAAACAAACCATTTTCATATCATAAGGTTCAATTTTCTTCCCTAAATATTCCGGCGTCCGCCCAACCAAAAGCCCCGCGATAAACACCGTCAAAATAATAAATCCAATCATCCCATAAAGCCCACTACCAACACCGCCAAAAATAACCTCGCCAAGCTGCATAAAGAACATTGGCACAAGCCCACCAAGCGGCGTCAAACTATCATGCATCGTGTTCACCGCACCGTTCGAAGCAGCCGTCGTTGAAGCCGCGAAAAGCGACGATCCACCAACACCAAAACGCACTTCTTTACCTTCCATACTTCCAGAAGTCGCAACCCCTTGGTAACTTGGCCCCGCAAATTGTTCAGAAACAGTAATCGCAACGACCCCAACAACAAAAACAATCAACATCGCCGTCATAATCGCCCGTCCTTGCTTACTGTCTTTCACCGCGCGCCCAAACATCACAACAAGCGCCACCGGAATAAGCAAAATCGCCAGCATCTCAATTAAATTAGTAAAACTAGATGGATTTTCAAACGGAAAAGCAGAATTCGCTCCGAAAAAGCCGCCACCATTTGTTCCAAGTTGTTTGATCGCAATTTGACTTGCAGCCGGCCCAAGCGGAATCAATTGTTTCGCACCATTTTCAAGCGTTTCCACAACCGAATAATCTGCAAATGATTGCACCACCCCTTGCGACACCAAAACTAGCGCCAATACAAGCGAAAGCGGCAACAAAATATAAAGCGTCACCCGAAATAAATCTTGCCAAAAATTCCCGACCGTTTTCTGTTTCTTCCATATAAAGCCGCGAATTACCGCAAATAAAACTGCAATCCCTGTCGCTGCTGAAACAAAGTTCTGTACCGTTAAGCCAATCGACTGCGAAAAATAAGATAACGCCGCCTCACCGGAATAAGCTTGCCAGTTCGTATTCGACACAAAACTCGCCGCCGTATTAAAGGCCAAACTAAAGCTAAGCCCCTCCATACCTTCTGGATTCAGCGGTAAAAACCCTTGCAACATCAACACAGCCATCACAAATATAAAACCAACCGCACTAAAAGCAAGCACCGATATCGCATAACGTTTCGCCGACATCCCAGCGTCACTGACACCCATCAAACGATAACCAAACCGCTCAACTGGCTCAAGCACTCTCGATAAAAACACCTTTTCGCCAATCATCACTTTATACATATAAATCCCAAGCGGCACTGCTAAAACTAATAACAATACAATAAAAAACACATCTTGCATCACAATATACTTCATAGATCCTCACCTCTAAACAACACATAAAATAAATACACCAACAAAGCTAAACCGATGATTCCAGCAATTACTAGAACAACACCCATTTTCCGTTCACCCCTTCACCGTACTCTTTCCACCACTAATCCTACCAACAAACGTATAAAGACAGTGTTAAGATTCTAAAGGCACGCATAAAGATTCCGTTAATATTACAATGTGTGTAAAAATTACACACAAAAAAAGCCAATGTGTAAGCAAAAACAAAATGAAAACCCTTTTATAGCCACATTTAAAGTTGGCACGGTACTTGCATATATAAATAAGTGTTAAGAGAATTATCTAGAGGAGGAATAATCATGAAAACAATCATGTTAGTATGTTCAGCAGGTATGTCTACCAGCTTACTAGTTACAAAAATGGAAAAAGCAGCTGAAGAGCAAGGCCTTGAAGCAAAAATCTTCGCAGTTGCAGAAGCAGAAGCAGCTAACCATTTAGACGAAATCGATGTTTTATTACTTGGACCACAAGTACGTTTCTTAGAAGGAAACATGAAGAAAAAATTAGAGCCAAAAGGTATTCCGCTAGCTGTTATTAACAGTGTTGATTACGGAATGATGAAAGGCGACAAAGTTTTAGAACAAGCATTAGATTTAATGAAGTAAAAAAAGGGTAATTACAGCTGTCTGGCTGAAAATTATAAAAAAATGGAAGAGGTAACGTACTAACACGAAGTTTTAGAAATTATGTATTTGTCTTAATCAGTGTTATTACTTTATCCTCAAAAAAGGAGAATAAAAAATGAATGGTTTTATCGCATTTATGGAGAAATATTTCATTCCCTACGCTGCCAAAATTGGTGGACAACGTCATTTAGTAGCAATTCGTGATGGTTTCATCACAACTATGCCACTAATGATTCTAGGGTCTTTCGCTGTTTTAATTAACAACTTCCCAATTCCAGCTTACCAAAAATTCATGAATAACTTATTTGGTGAAGGAACTTGGCAAGCATTCGGCGGAAACGTTTGGAACGGTACTTTTGCTATCTTAGCATTACTTATCGCTTTCACTGTAGCTTACAACTTAGCTAAATCTTATGACAAAGATCCACTTTCTTCCGCAGTAGTTTCTGTAGCAACTTTCTTCACTATCGGCGCAATTGCTCCAGGTGCAGACGGTATTGCAAACACTGGTGGTCTTGGATCAACTGGTCTTTTCTTAGCTTTAATTATTGCAATTCTTTCCACTGAAATCTTCACTCGTTTAAGTGGTAGCCCGAAATTAATTATCAACATGCCTGATGGTGTTCCACCGGCAGTTTCTCGTTCATTCGCAGCTTTATTCCCTGCAATGATCACTGTTTCAATCTTTGGTCTTATCACTGCGTTCTTCCAAGCAGCTGGTGTGACTAACTTAGTAATTTCTTTCTACGAATTAGTACAAGAACCGTTCATGGGTCTTGCAAACTCCTTGCCAGCAGCATTACTACTGGCATTCGTTTCTGCTTTCCTTTGGTTCTTCGGTTTACACGGTGCGAACATTATCGACCCGTTCATGCAAACAATCAATATCCCAGCTATCGAAGCTAACGTAAAAGCTCTAGAAGCTGGTAAAGAACTTCCTTACATCGTTAACAAACCTTTCTTTGACTCTTTCGTTAACTTAGGCGGAACTGGGGCAACTATCGGTTTAATCATTGCTATCTTTATCGTAGCTCGTAAACATAAAGCGTACATGACAGTTTCTAAATTGTCTGCAGCGCCTGGTGTTTTCAACATTAATGAACCAATGATGTTTGGTCTTCCAATCGTCTTGAATCCAATTATGTTCATTCCGTACATCTTGGCACCACTTGTACTTGTAACTGTAGCTTACTTTGCAACAGCTATTGGTTGGGTACCAGCTTGTACTATCGTAACTCCTTGGACTACACCACCAATTATCGGTGGAGCACTTGCAACACAAAGTATCGCTGGTGGCGTACTTGCAGCTGTAAACTTAGGATTATCTATCCTAATCTTCCTTCCATTCGCGAAAATTGCTCAAATTCAAGAGCTACGTCGTGAAAAAGAAGCACTTGCTGCTGAAGGCGTTACTGCAGAATAATTTTTAAAAACCAAAACTTTAAGGACGTGTTTACAGATGGATTTAGAGCAAACTATTATGAGCTTGATCGTGTTCGGTGGTAACGCTAAAAGTGATGCTATGTTAGCCATTGATTCCGCTAAAAAAGGGGATTTCGCTCAAGCAGACGAACAAATCGCCCAAGCAGAACAAGCACTACTTGAAGCGCATCATTCTCAAACAAAACTTATACAAGGTGAAGCACGTGGCGAAAAAACAGAAGTTTCCCTTCTACTCGTTCACGCACAAGACCACTTAATGAATGCAATTACTTTCAAAGATTTAGCGAAAGAAATTGTTGACCTTTATAAGAATAAATAAAACTTAAAAAACCAGTTGTCGTCATGACAGCTGGTTTTTTTCTTCTGTTAAATTAGCATCTGATCGGATAATCGCTAGCACAACGCCAACCGCAATAAAATTACCAAGCACAGCGCTACCACCATAACTAATAAAAGGCAGCGGAATCCCCGTCAGCGGCATAAGCCCAACAGTCATACCAATGTTCTCAAAAATATTAAACGCAAAACTCACTGCAAAGCCCGCTAAAACAAGCGAAGAGAAAGTATTCTTCATTAAAAGTGCCGCCATAATTAATTGGTGAATAAGCAGCATAAACAAAATCAGTAGCAAACTTACGCCAACAAAGCCAAACTGATGGCCAATTGTACTAAAAATCATATCTGTATGGCTTTCAGGAATATACGCATTGGTCCCCGAACTCCCCGTCATCATCCCCGAACCAACCGCCTTCATCGATAAATTGAGTTGATACACCGCATCCGGATCAGTCGTTGGATCAAGCCACGTTTGAATCCTCGAAAACTGATACGCATGAAAACCAATCTTTTCCAGCAAACTAATATGATACACAATAACATACATTCCTACCGTCGCAGTAGTTAAAATCAATGTAATAATCCCAACCATTAACTTCGTCGACCTGATTGCCAGCAAAATAATCGCCAGCGCCGTAACCCCGTAAACAATTGTCGTCCCGAGATCTGGTTGCTTCATAATTAACAGCAAAACAATCCCCGTCAGAACCGCCAAAATCCCCAATTGTTTCCATTTTTGCGCTTGATATTTCACTGCAAAATGCGCCAATACAAAAATAAAAATCGATTTCACTACTTCTGATGGTTGAAAAGATAGCCCCGCAAACCGATACCACCGCGTTGCTCCGTTAATATTTTGCACTAAGGGATTCGGAATAAGTATCCCCAGTAGCGTAATCACCATAATCACATACAGCCAAATCGCATGATGCCGTAAAAACTCTACCGGAAGCCGCGACACTCCAAAACAAGTCAGCGCACCGATTGCCAAAAACACCAACTGCATTCCTAAAAAATTCGTATCATACTGATTCGTCTTCTGCGCAAAATAAATCGCCACACAACTAACTAAAGACAATAAGAACACCGATAAAATAATCCGGTTATAAAACACATCTCGCTTCATAAATACACGACCTCTCTCGTTTTGTTCCGCCTTGCCGCCGCCAGCACAAATCCTACCGCACATGAAAGCATCACGACCGAACTTCCACCATAACTAATAAATGGTAGCGGCACCCCAGTAAGCGGAATAATCCCACTCACTCCACCAAGATTCAAAAACATCTGCACCGAAATCCAAGTAGCCACCCCAATACAAACCATCGAATCAAAAATAAACTGACTATGAATAGCAATATAAAGTGCCGTAAAGCTAAGCAACATCAATAACAAAATTGTCCAAATAACACCAAAAACACCTAGTTCTTCCGCAACCACCGTCATAATAAAATCCGTATGCGGCTCCGGCAAATAGCCTAATTTCTGAACACTCCCGCCGAGCCCATTCCCAAATATCCCACCACTTCCAATCGCATAATAACCATTCCTAAGTTGATAAGAAGCATCTAAATTATTAAGGTTAAATGGGTCCAAAAAAGCAAACCTGCCTAATTTTGCTGAACTAAAAAAGTCAGGGTGAAAGAAGTAAATCAGTGTTGCAACAAGTAAAAGGAGACCGAATGCCCAAATCGACACCCGGACAAGGCGTGTGAGGCCGACTCCGCTTGTTAAAAACAAAGCGACCCCAATGACACCTAAAATCAGCGCCGTCCCTAAATCCGGCTGTAAGAACACAAGCCCCACTGTTAGAAATAAAAATCCGAGCAACCAATATTGCACACGTACCCCACAACCTTTTTTCAAGAAAACTGTTGCGATTACTAATATTAGCAGTAGTTTCACCGTTTCTGTCGGTTGGAACGTAACGCCTGCAATAGACAACCAGCGTTGCGCATTGTTCGCCGCACTTCCCGTTAAAAGCACTAAAATTAACAAGCCGACCAAGCTCCCCGCCAAAATCCGCAACGTCCACCGCCGATAAAATAGTTGCACATTAATACGCGAACAAACAAGCAAGCCGACAAACCCCAGCCCATAAAAAATGAGCTGTCTATTAAAAAAGTATCCCGTCTCCACTTTGTAACGCATGATAGCAACCCCGTAACTCGTGCTATAAACGAGCAGCAAACTCCAAACCGCCAAAAGCAAATACGTTATAAAGAGCACGCGTCCTGCCCGCATTTAAATCCACTCCCGGAATTTCCGAATGTAAAGAGTTTTCACTAACTGCATCGTTGCCATATAGCCAACTAAAATCAAAATTAACCATGGGAAATAGCTACCTGGTAAGCTGACAAAACCAATACTATGACCAAATCCAGTAAACGGAATCACAATCCCAAGCGTCATCACAATAAGCGTCGCAATCATGACAGGTGCAGTTGCCCGACTTTGGATGAATGGTATTTTTTCTGTTCGAATCATGTGTACAACCAACGTTTGCGTAAGTAATCCGACAACAAACCAGCCACTATGGAATAAAGCTTGCTCCGCTACCGTATTCGCACTAAACACAAACCACATAATTAGAAACGTCGCAATATCAAAGATCGAACTCACTGGACCAATGCAGAGAATGAAGCGCAACATCCCTTTTTGTTCCCATTGGTGTGGCTTTTTCAAAAACGAACGATCCATTTTATCCCAAGGTAGTGTTAATTGGGAGAAATCATAAAGCAAGTTTTGCAGTAAAAGATGTAACGATAGCATTGGTAAAAATGGGATAAACGCGCTCGCCACCAAAACACTAAACACATTACCAAAGTTCGAGCTGGCCGTCATTTTCAAGTATTTTAAAATATTACCGAATACATTCCGCCCTTCCATCACCGCATCATTTAATACCGTTAAACTTTTCTCAAGCAAAATGACCGAGCTGGCATCTTTGGTAATATCCGCTGCTGTATCAACCGAAATCCCAACATCCGCTTTTCGAAGCGCCGGTGCGTCATTAATCCCGTCACCGAGGAACCCCACTGTATGCCCGGCTTTTTTAAGCAAACCAATGATTCGCGATTTTTGCATCGGCGTTAATTTCGCAAAAATATGGTATTTTCGCAGTTCGCGCGTAAGTTCTTCATCGGAAAGTTCTTCTATATCCGCACCTAGTAAAAACCCATTCGCTGGAATGCCGACTTCCTGACAAATCCGTTTCGTAACGATTTCGTTATCACCCGTCAAAACCTTCACGTTAATTTGATTTTTAAAAAGATGGGCGATTGCTTCTTTCGTTGATGCTTTCACTGGGTCGCGGAAACCTAGGAAGCCCGCAATAATCATTTGTTCTTCGTCGGTCTTAGTGAACGCTTCACCGACTTTTCCAGTTTTATAAGCCACAGCAATCACGCGAATGCCTGAGCGATTCATTTCTGCACACATTTCTTGTAGATCATTCTTTTCTGCTTCATTTAGTGTTGAAATAATGCCATCAAATTCCTTATGAGTGCATACAGTGAGCATTTCTTCCACCGCACCTTTTGTAATCATTCTTGTCTCCGTACTATTTTCGACCACCACACTCAAACGACGTCGATCAAAATTGAATGGAATCTCGCCAACTTTTGTAAAACCTGATGCAGTACTTTCATCCAACTTCGCAATTACAGCATGATCTAAAACATTTTTCCAACCCGTTTGGAAATAACTATTTAAATAAGCCATTTTTAGGACACTTTCAGAAGTTACGCCCGCGCTATCAATGTATTTCACAAGTTCTAGCTTATCTTCAGTGAGCGTACCTGTTTTATCCGTACATAAAATATCCATCGCACCGATATTTTGAATGGCGCTCAGTTCTTTCATGATTACTTTTTTCTTCGACATATTGATGGCACCTTTTGCCAAGTTCGTGCTGACAATCATTGGTAGCATTTCCGGCGTAAGACCAACCGCAATCGCCACCGCGTAAAGAAATGCTTCTAACCAATTGCCTTTCATGAGTCCATTAATCATAAACACAATCGGAACCATCACCATCATAAAGTAGAATAGCAACTTCGAAATTGATTTAACACCTTTATCAAAACTCGTGTCGCCGCGGCGTTCCGTAGCTGCAATTGATAGCGAGCCGAAAAACGTTGAGCTTCCTGTCCGCAAAACAACCGCCCGGCCATGCCCACTTAACACATCTGTCCCCATAAATAATAGGTTTTCCCGTTCAAAAATTTCTGGATTGGCACGTTTGTCTTCTACAAATTTTTCAGCTGGAATCGATTCTCCTGTAAGTGCTGACTGGTTAATTAATAAGTCCGTAGCCGAAATAACACGCGCATCTGCCGGAATAATATCTCCCGCCGAAATTTCAATCAAATCTCCAGGTACGATTGCATCTTGCATCACCAGATCCATGGAGCCATTTCGAATAACATTTACTCTATTTTTCACCATATTTTTCAGCGCATAGCTCGCCCGCTCCGCTCTACTCGTTTGAATAAAACCAAGCACTCCACTCGCGAGAATCATCAGCGCCATAATCACAGTCGCTTCCATGTCGTCCGTCAAATACGAAACAATCATTAACATCACTAGAATATAGATAAACGGATCGTTGAATGCTCGAATAAACAACCGTAAATTCGATACTTTCTTTTCTTCCACCGTTTGATTTGGCCCGAACTCCGCCAGCCGTTCCGTAACTTCGACGTTCGTTAACCCCGTTTCCATTACACCTAACTTTTCCAAAACTTTCTCTCTACCCATTTGTGATTCTTTGAGCAAATTGTTACCTTGCATTTTTCCATGTAGTTTTTTCATTTTCCTTGCCTCCAATTCTTTCTAGGCAAGCTGAGAATAACGTTTATGTGCGCCAGAGATGAAGGTTAGTCACTCTTGCAGCTTGATTACTATAATACGAGTCCGGTTCTTCTACTTCCTCTTCCTGTCGATAAGCCATTTGCCTTCATCTCCTTTCGAATTTTACCTAAGCTTAATTGTCTGAAAAAAAGATTGCCATTCCCAGATAATTATTTTTATAATAAACATGAAAAAAGTCCCTACCAAAACCTTGGCAAGGACTGCTGCATTTATACGCATACTAAAACAGACTCCCCTCGCTAAAGTTTTGGCACTATGCAACGTAAAGAATACTCTTAGCCACATTATGGAAAGCCTTAATCCGACAATCCCTGTTCTACCCATTGGCGTCTTTGGACATTTTTGGGCAGTGGCCTGTGTTTGCATAGGAGCCTCACCTAACAGGCAAAACTACATATTTATTATCGCTCTAATCGTCTACGAGTTTAACATAGAAAATCTAAGCTTACAAGACAAAATGTAAAATACTTAACTTTTATTTAACTTTTCGTGATTTATTTTAATAGTTTTAACAGGACATCTGCTAAAGAATCTGCTGTTGTTGTAATCGTTGGCGGGCGCTTGTAAATGTCATCGCGCACTTTTTCCACCATGATCAGTAAAATAACACTATTTAAAATTAAAGAAATCGCATCTGCTTCTTGCGCAGAGTTCTTACTTGGAACCATTTCTTTCACTTTTTGATTAACCCGCTCATACAAATATTCCACAATCGACGGATCAATAAACTCCATATCTTTGCTGCCCATTTCGCGGACAGAAATCACCATAAAATCACGATATTTTTCATAAATATCCGAAATAAATTGACTCGCCTGACGTAAAAATACTTTAGCGCTTTCAAAATCTTTATCAAAAAATTGATTGATTTCCGCCTTCATACTTTCAAATTGAACTTCCAGCGTCATATGAATGAGATTGTCTTTACTCTTAAATTTTTTAAAAATCGTAGCTTCATTTATTCCAGCGGCTTCTGCTAATTGTCTTGTTGTGGAGCCCTTAATGCCATGTTTCGCCATCATAGAAAGCGTTGCATCCATAATGGATTCATTTGTAATCATTATTTTACCCCCGTTCAACTAAGTAAGCACTTGCTTATATTCAGTATAACAAAGACAAGCCTTTTTGACAATTTAATTACAATTTGTCGATATCATTCATAAGCAATGTGAAGTATGTAATAATGGATGTAGAATATTTAAAAGAATTGGAAGTGACTTACCATGCAAAAAACAAGAAAAGAACGTATCCTTGAAACTTTAAAAGAACAAAAGAAAAACAAAAAAAGTAACAAGTTCAAAACTGGTGCAACGATTGCTGGGGTTACTGCCATCGCAACCTCTATCACAGTTCCGGGAATCGAAGTAATCGTTAGCGCAGACGAAACAGCGCCTACTGACGAAGCATCAAAAAGTGCAGAAGCAAACACAACAACAGAAACACCCGCAACTGCCACTCCTGAAAACACAACAGAAAAAATAACTGAAACAAAACCTACTGAAACAAAAGAACAAACAAAAACACAAGAAGAAGCGAAACCCGTAGCTGACAAAGTAGAACAAGCTCCCGCAGAACCCGCTACAGTTAGCAATCCAAACAGTGTAACAAGCTACTCTACACCAGCAACTTATAACCTATTACAAAAATCAGCACTCCGTTCAAGCGCAACGGTTCAAAGCTTTATTCAAACAATCCAAGCCTCTTCTTCACAAATTGCAGCAGAAAATGACCTATACGCATCTGTCATGATCGCTCAAGCAATTTTAGAAAGCGCCTATGGAACGAGCGAATTAGGCTCAGCTCCCAACTACAACCTTTTCGGAATCAAAGGAGCATACAACGGCCAATCTTATACAAAACAAACCCTAGAAGATGACGGCAAAGGAAATTACTACACAATCACAGCTAAATTCAGAAAATATCCTTCTTACCATCAATCACTAGAAGATTATGCCAAAGTTATTCGCAGCGGCCCAAGTTGGAACCCAAGCTACTACTCAAAAGCTTGGAAAAGCAACACAACTTCCTACAAAGACGCAACCAAAGCTTTAACAGGAACGTACGCAACCGACACGGCTTATGCAACTAAATTAAATGATTTAATCAGCCGATATAACTTAACACAATACGACAACGGCAAAACGACTGGCGGCAATTCCGGAAACACTGGTAACACAGGAAATACTGGCAATACCGGAAACACAAACAACACGAACGCCAAAATGTACACAGTCGTAAAAGGTGACTCCCTTTGGAGAATTGCTAACAACAATAAAGTAACCATCGCTAATTTAAAAGCTTGGAACAACTTGAAATCCGATTTCATTTACCCAGGCCAAAAACTTAAAGTAAGCGCCGGATCTACTACAACAAATACAGACACATCCAAACCGAGCACAGGCACAAGCACATCAAAACCAAGTACAGGCACGAGCACAAACGCTAAAGTTTACACAGTTGCAAAAGGTGACTCCCTTTGGAGAATCGCGAACAACAATAAAGTAACCATCGCTAACCTAAAAGCTTGGAACAACCTGAAATCCGATTTCATTTATCCAGGTCAAAAACTTAAAGTAAGCGCTGGGTCTACTACAACAAACACGAATACAAATACGAACACATCTAAACCGAATACAAACACAAATACATCCAAACCAAGCACAGGTACGAGCACAAACGCTAAAGTTTACACAGTTGCAAAAGGTGACTCGCTTTGGAGAATCGCTAGCAACAACAAAGTAACCATCGCTAACCTAAAAACTTGGAACAACCTGAAATCCGATTTCATCTATCCGGGCCAAAAACTTAAAGTAAGCGCCGGATCTACTACAACAAATACAAACACAGCTAAACCAAGCACAAACACACCAAGCAATTCCACAGTAAAAACATACACTGTCAAAAAAGGTGACTCCCTTTGGGCCATTTCCAGACAGTATAAAACAACTGTAGATAACATTAAAGCTTGGAATAAACTACCAAGCAATATGATTCATGTTGGTCAGAAATTGACGATTAAGTGAATATAAAAAGCCTAGCTCGTGAGTGAGATAGGCCCTTGACTGCGGATAAAGCGAGAAATTGCTTTGTCTGCGGTTTTTTTATTATTAACAGTTATTTTATTGGCTTATCCGTTTTATTCTTAACAGCTGGAATAATTGCAATCGCGAAAGAAACCGTTGCAACTATTAATACTACAATATTAAAGTTGTTAAAAATAAGCGTTCCTAAGCTAAACAACACAATAAAGAAAATTAAATATCCTATCCATTTTTTATAATTCAATATTATTATCTCCTCACATGAAACATTTTTATCTTCTAACTTTTTGATAACTTGTAGTTACCGCACCTTTCCAAGTGCTCTTATTGTTTGTAAATTCATCAATAACTTTATAATAGTGATATGTTTTATCTGATTTTTTATAAATGGTTTGTCTCATGTACTTATAACCTTTAAAATTACTACTTAATCCAGTTGTTACCATCGCTCTAGCCACCGGATGCCCCATTGGAACGGCTGTCAATCCACCAGCTAACAATGCTTGGTATAAAGTATTAACGCCAGACAAATTCACTACTTGTTTCGAAACAAATTTATAAGTAGATCCTCCGGATTCCGTTTGATTAGCAAATAACATCATCCGTGGTGGTTGAGTAATTTCTACGCCCGTATTTAAATCAGATATAGCTTCCCCAACAGAAACAGAGTCTTCGATATTCGCCGAAGATGCGATTGGAACCAAATTAACAAAAATTAAAGTAGCTGTTAATGCAATCACAAGATGTTTTTTCATGATTTTTTCATTCCTTTTTATTTTATTTTATTTCTAAGAAAAGAATATCATAATAAACCAATGTATAACCAAAAATGTAATGAAATGTCCGATTCTTGTCATGAACGACTTAATTCTGGTTAAAACTCGTCTTGTTTAAACACAAATTGCGTAAAATAGCTAAAAAAATAGTTCATAATATCACTATTTGCGGTTATATACACTATTTTATTCATCAAAAGAAAAAAGTTTAATTTCAAACTACATATTTATGCCATTTTCATTCCTGCTTTTCCATAATGCGACTTTATAATTTGAATATATCGTATATTTATTCAGCGTTGCAATAACTTACAACCAGAGGAATAGCTGTATCTATGGATGAATCACTTACGTTTGCTATGGTTTTCACCACGCTCGTTGTGCCTATACTAGACTTTAATAAACCAAAAAAATAATCGTCTTTACACTTTGACGGGTGCGAAAAGACGATTATCTATCAATTTTCAAACCTTGTCCACCGTCTTTTTAACGGTGCTACTGTTAGGGAGTCATGTTAGCGCATGGCTCTCTTTTCATTTACATAGTAACACATTTCAAACTGATTTGCCAAGGTCTGAAACAAAAGAAAAACAGATAGCCCTTACCTCCTATCTGTTTCTCCACTATCTGTTTTAAAAATGATGAAAACTCTCCACCGGCATTACAAACACTGTTGCGCCGCCAACTTGGACTTCGATTGGATAAGGCACGTAGGTATCTACTGTCACTCCAAGGGACGCGGATGGTGTCATCATTTGTTCGCGTGCTTTGCAGTTTTCTTTAATAATTGCTAGGGCATCTTCTACACGTTCATCTTCTGTACCGATGATGAATGTGGTGTTGCCTGCTTTTAAAAATCCGCCTGTAGTGGCTAGTTTTGTCGCACCGAAATTGCCTTTTGTTAGTGCGTCAGACAAACGGTTGCTATCTTGGTCTTGGACGATCGCAAATATCAGTTTCAAAGAAATCAACCCTTCCTAAAAATCTATCTTTTTTCTATTATAGCAAATAAATGTCATTTTAAAGAGTGATATGCACTTGTGGCTAGGGGTTTAAGTCACATTTGATGTTAGGATAATTGTCGTAAAATATCGGCTAAAATGGTTTCTGTGATTTCTTCAGGTGTCTTTGTAGCATCCAC
Organism: Listeria marthii; assembly: GCF_014227425.1. Classification (NCBI taxonomy): domain Bacteria; kingdom Bacillati; phylum Bacillota; class Bacilli; order Caryophanales; family Listeriaceae; genus Listeria; species Listeria marthii. The sequence continues at coordinate 378,887 of NZ_JAASWB010000004.1, read as the reverse complement.
TCGCATAAAACGGTCCGGGAACATCTTGATGACTTTTTCATAGCCGGCTTGGACTTTTTCATGGTAGGTAATGTCTTCTTTATCCAAACGATTAACTTCACGGCCTTTGTTGGCGGCGATTCTAGCTAAACCGACTTCGGCAGGCACATCTAGATAATACGTCCGGTCAGGCAATGTATCTTCAATCGCATATAAATTCACTTGTAAAACTTGTTCCATATCCATGTCACGTCCGGCACCTTGGTAGGCAAGTGAGCTATCCATGAAACGGTCGCAAAGTACAGTTTTTCCTGCTTCCAAAGCTGGGCGGATTGTTTCAACGACATGTTGACGGCGCGCTCCTGCAATAAGTAGCACTTCTGTTTTCGGGTCCATTTCTTCATTGCCAATTCCGAGGACGATGTTTCTTACTTTTTCTGAAATCGGGCTGCCACCCGGTTCGCGGGTTTTAATAAAATCGATGCCAGCTTCCGTCATTTTTTGATTGAGTAGTGTTCCTACTGTTGTTTTTCCAGAGCCATCTGGGCCTTCAAGTGTAATAAAAATTGCTTTCATTTAGTAATTTCCTTTCCCTTTCGCGTCGCTTTCTGTTTGATTATAGCATAAATTAGCGGAAGACACGGATGTAATTCGCGGCTAGTTTTTCGCCGCCTTGGTAGTGGCGTGTGCGAATGCTTTTTAGTTCGCGAATGTGTCTTTCTGTGATGCTTTCTCCACGGATTACGGCTGGTATCCCCGGCGGATAGAGCGAGATTGTTTCGGCTGATACACGGTCGCCCGCTTCATCTATGGAAATAAATTCGGTGGCGCGCGCGTGCATTTCTTCATACGTTAGCGCGAGGCTAGATGCGCAAGGTGCCGACATTTCGTACGGTTCTTTCGCGATTTCTTTTTTCACCGGAGAATGAATCCGACTAATCGGTGTGAAATCGATTCCTTTTTTAATTAATGGTAAAATCAGTAGCACTTGTGATTCGTCGGCTAGTTCTGGGAAATAAGAGCTCTCTTCAAAAATCGCTTGCAGTTCATAGCCTGTGTAGCCCGTTTTGCGGACGATTATTTTCAGTGGATCATCTGGCAAAATAACGTCAAAATGGTTTTTCGTTAGCCATTTAATCCATCTGGCGCGCATTTTCCAAAAAGCTTCCACATCAGCCGCCGTGTAGGTTGCCGCATATTTCCGCGCAGCATCCAGTGACGCCATAATTAAATAAGATGGGCTGCTCGTTTGAAATACTTGCAGATAATAAGGTAGTTTTTCAAAAATCGGCAAGTCATTCACTACATGCAAATAGGATCCCATCGTCAGCGCCGGCAACGTCTTATGCGCCGACTGAACGACCACATCCGCGCCAAGCTCCACCGCACTTTTCGGAAACTCTGAGCTTGTTAAAAAGTGGGCTCCGTGCGCTTCATCGACAAACACAACCGCGCCAAAATCATGAGCAATTCGGATACATTTTTGCAAATGGAAAGTTGTTCCGTAATAGCTTGGATAAGTGAAAATACATAGTTTTATATCTGGATGATTATGTAGGGTTTCTTCAATAAGTTCTGGGGTTACACCACTCGCGACGCCGACTTCTTTATTCGTTGCTGGTGTTAAAAAAATCGGCTCTCCGCCTGCCAGTTCGATGCCGTGCAAAATAGACTTATGCGCATCTCTCGGCACTAAAACTTTTTCCCCACGCTTCAAAGTCGCCATAATAACCGCCAAGCTTCCTCCGCTTGTCCCGTTCACTAGAAAATAACTTTTTTTACTCCCATAACATTCTGCAAGTAACTCTTCTGCTTCCAAAATCACATCTTCCGGATGGTGCAAATCGTCCATTCCAGTGATTTCGGTTACGTCCCATTTCAATAATTTTTGCCATGCATCTGGATAAATGGCTCCACTTTTGTGTCCAGGAACATGGAGTGATATTGGGCAGGATTTAGCATGAGCATCTAACCGTTCCACTAAAGGCATTTTAGATTGATCTCGCATAACAATTCCCCTTTTCAAATTCTCTCTTTCATTGTACCATTTTGCTGGATTTATGACACATTCTTGCAGTTTTAAAGCGTTTTCATTTTATAAGTTGTATAATAAAAGTAGCAACCACGTTTTGACTTTCTAGTAAAGGGAAATTGAGGTAAGAGGACTATTTTAAAGGAGGTTTTTTGTCAGATGAAGAAGATTCTTAACGGTACAGATCAAGTTGTAGAGCAAATGGTGGAAGGTTTAGTTAAATCGCACGCAGATATTGTTCACCGTGTTGAAGGAACTCGCGTCATTGCAAGAAATGATAAACGTCCAGGCAAAGTCGGGCTAGTAAGCGGTGGGGGTTCTGGTCACGAGCCGGCTCATGCTGGTTATGTAGGTCGCGGAATGCTATCTGCGGCTGTGTGCGGCGATGTTTTCACTTCCCCAACTCCCGACCAAATTTATGAAGGTATAAAAGCCGCAGATCAAGGCGCTGGTGTGCTTTTAATCGTGAAAAACTATACCGGAGATGTAATGAATTTTGAAATGGCGGCTGACTTAGCCGATGCTGATGATATTAAAGTAGAACAAATTGTAGTAGATGATGATATTGCTGTGGAAGACAGTACTTTTACAACAGGACGCCGCGGTGTAGCCGGAACAGTTCTCGTGCATAAAATTATCGGGGCTGCCGCAGAAGCAGGCGCATCCCTTGAAGAATTGAAAGCCCTTGGCGAAAAAGTCATTGCTTCTGTTAAAACGCTTGGGGTTGCACTTTCGCCGTGTACCGTTCCCGAAGTTGGACATCCTGGATTTGAGCTTGGCAATGACGAAATCGAACTCGGCATTGGTATCCACGGTGAACCAGGATTTACACGAGAAAAAATTATGCCATCTGCAAGTTTAGCTAAGCAACTATACGAACGGATTAGCAATGAAAGCAAACTCCTACCTGGTGATAAAGTGGTTGTCCTTGTTAACGGCATGGGCGCAACACCACTTATGGAACAATATGTTTTCGCAAATGATGTCCATGTACTTCTAAAAAATGCCGGCGTTCGCGCGGAAAAAACACTCGTTGGAGATTATATGACCTCGCTTGAAATGGCCGGATTATCCTTAACCATTTTAAAATTAGAAGACGAAAAATGGGTTGATATGTTGAAACTCCCAGTGGACACAATTGCTTGGTAATAAAATTTGGAGGAATGAATCATGACTTATGATAAAGATTGGGCATTACGCTGGTTAAATGATTTCGGCGAACGTGTACAAGAAAATAAACAATTATTAAGTGATCTCGACCAAGCGATTGGTGACGGAGACCATGGTATCAATATGGCTCGCGGACTCAGCGAACTCAAAAAAGCTTTTGCAGAAAAAGAACCTGCCGACCTAAAAGATGTTTTCAAAACGGCCGGAATGACAATGGTCAGCAAAGTTGGCGGCGCATCCGGCCCACTTTATGGAACAGCATTTTTAAATATGAGTAAAGCAATTGATTCGGATACAATCGATGCGGTCGGCCTTACAAAAGTAATTGAAGCTGGTCTAGAAGGCATCGAAAAACGCGGTAAATCTCATGCTGGTGAAAAAACGATGATTGATGTTTGGGAACCAGTTGTTCACGCGCTTCACCAAGAAGATTTGACCGATGATGTAGTCGATGCGGCCTTACAAAAAACCAAAGATTTAAAAGCGACTAAAGGACGGGCAAGCTATCTCGGCGAACGTTCGATTGGCCATCTTGACCCAGGGGCATACTCTTCCGCCCTATTATTCCACGCAATGATTCAAACGGAGGTGAGCTGACCTATGGCTAAACCTTATGGCATTGTTATTATTTCCCACTCCAAAGATGTCGCAAAAGGTGTCCATGATATCATCAAAGAAATCGCGCCAGACGTTTCTATCACCCACGCAGGTGGAACCGAAGATGGCGGCATTGGCACAAGTTTTGACGCAGTAAATGAAGCCATTGAAAGTAACAAAGCTGACAAAGTCTACACTTTCTATGACCTTGGAAGCGCCAAAATGAATATTGAAACCGTAGAAGAAATTAGCGAAAAGGAAATCATTCTCTTTAATGCACCAATTTTAGAAGGTGCGTATGCTACTGCGGCTCAAGTTCAAATGGACGAGAAACCAGAAGTCATCGCGGAAAATTTAAAAGGAATCGAAATTAAATAAGTTAAGCCCCCTTGAACTCTTATTGTTTGAGGGGGCTTTAATTATCCTAACTGAAAACAAAGGCGAGGGTTTTCCGTGGTATAATGACATATATAATTTCCCATTCTAAAAAGTTAGGATTTGAAACGATGAATATTTTAATTAAAATAAGAGAATTAACCAATTTAACCAATAGCGAAAAAGAACTTGCCAACTATATTCTAGCAAATCCGCGAAAAACCCTGCAGTTCAAGCCTAAAGAGCTAGCCGCGGCCGCATTCGTTTCTACTGCAACCATTTACCGTTTAATTAATAAACTAGGAATTAACGGCATCGGCGAACTAAAAATCGAAATCGCCACAAGCCTCCGCGAAGCAACCGCAGAAAAAGAAATAAATTACGATTATCCGATTTTGGAATCAGACACGCCCTACCAAATAATGACCAATCTACAACAGATTTACAAAGGAACCATCGATGAAACGTTAAACATCTCCGACCCAGAAGAACTCGTTCGTATCGGTGAAAAACTGACTAAAGCGAAAATAATTGATGTCTACGCCGCATCTGCCAATCTTTTTTTTGCTCAAAATTTCAAATTTCAAATGCAGGAAATTGGGGTTTTAGTCAACGTTCCTGAAGAAGATTATATCCAAAGCTTGTCCGCAGCAAATAGCGACAAAAACCATATTGCCATTGTTGTTTCTTACGGCGGCCGCAGCCGAACACTTCAAAGAGTCGTCAAAATTCTATCCGAAAACGATGTCGAAATCATTTTAATCACTTCAATGCAAACAAATCCGTTAGTCGAATTCGCCACTCACAAAATCTATATGGCGTCCGCCGAGAACCATTACAACAAAGTCTCCTCGTTCTCGACAAGACAGTCATTACTCAGCATTTTCGACACGCTATATTCCGTTTATTTTAATCACGATTACGACAAAAATATCCAATACAAAACCACCAATTATCAAAAAATGAACAGCGAATTGGAATGATTTTTCAAAAAGGCGATTGATTTCCTTTTGAATTGAAAAAAAGCTCTCAATCTACGCCATTTCGCACTTTCCTTTATTTTCTAATGATACAATAAAGAAAAAAAGGAGCTAAACTAAATGACGACTCAAGCGATTATTTTAGATATTGATGGCACTTTATTGAACGACGACAAAAAAATCTCCACTGAAACAAAAAAAGCACTCATCACAGCTCAACAAAATGGCGTTAAACTTATCCTCGCTTCCGGCAGACCAACAACCGGAATGCACCTTTACGCCGAACAACTAGAAATGGAAAAATACCACGGTTTACTTGTTTCATACAACGGCGCCAAAGTAGTAGACTGCCAAACAAAAGAGGAATTATTCAACCAAGCGCTCACCGTTGCAGAAGGAAAAGCCGTTCTAGAACATATGAAAAATTTCGAAGTAAAAGTGATGATTGATAAAGACGACTATATGTACGTGAACGATGTATTTGACTGTTATGTCCCTTATAAAGGCGAAGAAATCAACATTATTCAATATGAATCCCGCGGCGGTAACTTCAAACTCTGCGAAAAAGATGATTTAGCAGCATTTTTAGATTATCGAATTAGCAAAATACTAACTGCCGGCGATCCAGCTTATATGCAGGAAAATTACCAAGCGATGATGGCGCCTTTCAAAGATAGCCTGAACTGCGTCTTCACGGCCGATTTCTATTTTGAATTCACCGCACAAGGCATCGACAAAGCCAAAGCACTTGATACCATTTTAACTCCAATGGGAATTAGCCCAGAAAACATTATCGCATTCGGAGACGGGCACAACGACATCACCATGGTTGAATACGCTGGAACAGGCATCGCCATGAGCAACGCCGTCCCTGAATTAAAAGCAGCAGCCAGTTCCGTAACTTTATCCAATAACGAAGATGGCATTGCGCACGTGCTAAATAGTTTAATTCCGAGTTAATTAAGAAAAGGCTGAAATTCAGCCTTTTTTTATTGCCATCATATAAAAAATTGCTCCTATCTACCCCTTCTTTCTACAGAAATTCCTCATTTTCTGGTATGCTTAAATTAATAAACTAAAGTAGGAGGTAAATTAAATGACACTTTCTTTCTCGGATACATACAGATTGAACAATGGAATCGAAATGCCTAGACATGGTTTTGGGGTATACAAACTCACTGACGAACAGCGGATGCGCACAGCACTGGAAACTGCGGTGGATGTTGGCTATCGCTTGTTTGATACGGCTTCATTTTACCATAATGAAAAAGAGCTGGGAGATTTCTTTCTGTCCAGCGGCTTAAAACGGGATGAGTTTTTTGTAACGACAAAAATGTGGAATACGGAGCAAGGTTATGATGAAACGCTTCGTGCCTTTGAAAAATCGCAGAAAAAATTGCAATTAGATCAAGTCGATTTATATTTAGTTCACTGGCCAAAGCAAGATACTTTTTTTGAAACTTGGCGCGCTGTGGAAAAATTATATGATGAAGGGCTTGTTCGCGCGATTGGCGTAAGTAATTTCGAAGCGCATCACCTCGATCGCCTTCGTACAAGCGCCAATGTACTTCCGGTAGTTGATCAACTTGAAACACATCCACATTTCCCTAATCAGCTTCTACATCGTTATTTAGAAGAATTACATATTGTTCACCAAGCATGGAGCCCACTTGGTCGTGGTGGTGTTTTACAAGAGCAAATCCTCATCGACCTAGCGAAAAAACATAGGAAATCACCTGCACAAATTGTACTTCGTTGGCATTTACAAAACAATATCTCCATTATTCCAAAATCAGAAACGCCTTCCAGAATTAGAGAAAATGCAGCTATTTATGATTTTGAATTAACAGAAGCAGATATGCGCCAAGTCGATCGTTTAAATAATGGCGAACGCGTCAGCCATGCACCAGATGTTATGTATGTGAGATCAGAAATTTAAATAAAAAAATCTACTAAACCAACTTGGCTTAGTAGATTTTTTTATTTGCTCCGTAATTGGCGTTTGCGCGCTTCTTTGAAAAGATAGAAGTAACGAGCTTCTGCTTTTTTCTCTTCATATTCTAAATTAGGATCATATTCAAAGCTTTTGCGCATTAACACTTTTTGTTTGTGCCACTTTTCTTGCGAGACTTCAATCAATTCCATCAGATAAGCATCATAGGATTTGTGTAGTTTACCAATTTTCTTGTCTTTTTTCCGACCAAACTTATTGCTTCTGGACTCCATTTTATCACCTCGGTTTATACTTCTCTTCGTCCTTCCATCGCTTTAGAGAGCGTCACTTCGTCAGCGTATTCTAAATCTCCGCCAACTGGAAGGCCGTGCGCAATTCTTGTTACTTTTATGCCTGAAGGTTTTAATAAGCGCGAAATATACATTGCGGTGGCTTCCCCTTCAACATTCGGGTTGGTGGCTAAAATAACTTCTTCAATCGTGTCATCTTGCAAACGTTTCAGCAAATCAGGAATGTTAATATCTTCTGGCCCAATCCCATCCATTGGTGAAATAGTACCATGAAGCACGTGGTATAAGCCGTGGAAATCACGCATTTTTTCCATTGCAATAACATCTTTGGATTCTTGTACCACACAAATAACACTTCGATCGCGTGACGTATCTGCGCAAATATAACACGGGTCTTTATCCGTAATATGACCACAAACGGAACAAAAACTGAGATTTCGCTTTGCATCTACAAGCGCTTTTGCAAAATCTAGTACATCGTCTTCTTTCATATCTAGCACATAAAACGCTAGTCGAGCTGCCGATTTTGGTCCGATTCCCGGTAATTTCATAAAACTATCTATTAATTTCGTTATCGGCTCAGGATAATGCATAATTCGTCTTCCTCTCACCTTCAAAATACACAATGTTTCACGTGGAACATTCTATTGAAAAATAGTTGAGACTCTTGTATACAAGCCAAGAGTCTCAAACCAAACAATATTACATTCCAGGAATATTTAATCCTTGTGTGAATTTGCCCATTGTTTGTGAAGTTGTATCTTCAATTTGTTTTAATACATCATTTGTCGCTGCAAGTACTAAATCTTGTAGCATTTCGATATCTTCTGGATCAACTACTTCTTCATTTATAACAACATCTGTAATGACGCGTTTACCAGTAGCTTTTACTGTAACCATTCCGCCACCAGCTGTTCCAGTGAACTCTTGAGCTTCTAAATCAGCTTGAGCTTTCGCCATTTCCTTTTGCATTTTTTGCATTTGTTTCATCATACCTTGCATATTTCCCATTCCACGCATGAATAATCTCCTCTTTCTTCTATTGTTTTTTAATCTTTAATTTCAAGCAAATCTTCACCAACGAGTTTCGCCGCTTCTGCAACAAAAGGATCTTCCGCTGGTTTTCTAGCTTCCGGATTTGCACCGTCCTCCGCATCGCCGTCGCTACCATGACTTTGAAGGAAATTTTCTCTTACATCGGCCCATTGATCTTCTGGGATTCCAATAAAAGTATAATTTACTTGCGTCAGTCGTGCAATACTCGACGTGATGGTTTCAACAAAGTTCGGATTATCCATCGCCATTTGACAGTGAATCTCATGCTTAAATTTTAACACAAAAGTGTCCTGAGATGCAGCTACAGGTTCTGCGTCATTTAAAAGGGCTGCTTGAGACGCCATCAACATGGATAACAACTCGCCCCAACAACCACGAATTAATTGTAAACTCTCTTTTTTAGCCTCGCCTAGCACATGATTGATTTTACCAATCGGTGCTTTAAATTGCTTACCGTTGTTGATTGCTTTTTTAGAACCGCCACGATTTTGTGTTGGTTTATCAGCTGGTGCTGCTCCGGCTCCACTAGCAATTTGTTTTTTCAGCGTTTGAATCTCTTGGTTCATTTGCTCTAATTGGCGTTTTAAATCAGAGACATCACTTCCAGAAACCGCATCAGCTGGCACATTTCCGCCGCCTATAGCTGATTGTCCCGCTTGTGTTAACTGAACAAGCGCCACTTCTACATAAATACCTGGATGATTTGAAAAGCGCATTTGTTGTTGCGCTGCATTTAAAATTTTCACAAATTCATATACTTTGAGTGAATCTGCTCGTTTTGCCAAAGCGACAAAATCATCATCAATTAACGCCCGCTCTAGCGTTTCTTCCAGATTTGGCGCTTTTTGATAAAGCAGCACATCTCTAAAGAATACGAGTAAATCTTCCACTAAACGAACTGGGTCTTTACCTTCTGCAAGTAAAGCAGTTAACGTCGAAATAGCTTCTGCTGCGTCACCATCAAACGCTGCACTTACTAACTTTGTAAGCAAGTTTTGCGCAACAGATCCGGTGATTTCAAGCGCATCTTCCACGGTTACTTCTTCCGACCCGTAAGAAATAACTTGATCAAGCAAACTTAGCGCATCTCGCATCCCGCCTTCAGCCGCACGCGCAACAATCATCAATGCTTTTTCGTCATAAGGAATTTTTTCTTCTTCTAAAATAAATTTCAAACGACCAATAATATCTTGTGTCGTAATTCGTTTAAAATCAAAGCGTTGTACCCTCGAAATAATCGTTAGAGGTAACTTATGCGGTTCTGTTGTTGCCAAAATAAAAATGACATGTTTCGGCGGTTCTTCCAGCGTTTTTAGTAGCGCATTAAACGCTCCCGTCGACAACATATGCACTTCATCGATAATATATACTTTATATTTCGCCACAGTTGGCGCATATTTCACTTTTTCCCGGATATCTCGAATTTCTTCAACCCCGTTGTTACTGGCAGCATCGATTTCAAGAACATCTGGTATAGAACCATCCGTCGTCCCCTTACAAATCTCACATTCATTGCAAGGCTCTCCGTCATGGCCATGTTCACAGTTAATCGCCTTCGCAAAAATTTTCGCCGCACTAGTCTTCCCTGTCCCCCGAGGCCCAGAAAATAAATAAGCATGCGAAGTTTTATTTTGCACAATGGCATTTTTAAGCGTTTTCGTCACATGTTCCTGTCCAACAACATCCTGAAACGACTGCGGCCGAAAAACCCGATACAAAGCCTGATACGCCATCTGCCACTCTCCTTCACCTAAAACCATTTTAGTAGTTTTATTATAACGTATTGTTGAAGAAGTTTCAAAACGTTGTTTGTTTTGATCTACTTCTTCAATATAAATCTGAGCAAAGCGATGATTTAATCCTTAATAGAAGTTTCAAAACGTTCTGAGTCGGCTAGCCTCAAAAAACAACCCAAAAATCAAAACCATCCCAAGTCAAACAGTCTTAAAATCCACCCCAACAACCCCAATCCAAAAAAAGAACCAGACCCCCGAAAAAGCCCGATTCCAAACCCTTACTGTTCACTTTTAGCAGCTAATTTCTCCTGTTTCTTCTTACTCTCATTAATAACGGAAAGCTCAATCGATCTCAGCAAGTTTTTCACACGTTTTTTCCGGAAGAACCCAAACATAAAACCAACAATAATATTATTCATCTTATTCATTGCTTTTTCTGTTTCGATTAATTCGTTATACGTCACTTCACAAGTTGTTTCGCTCGTGGATTTAATCGTATAAGTTGTTGTATGTGTGTTTACCCGACTGCTTGTTTCAAATTGATATAAATCATTAGGAGTAACTTTCAAAATTTTTGTTGTCGCAAGCGCGCCGTTAGACATTGTACGTTGGTATTTATATCCTTCTAATTTGCGTACTTGCAGCGTTTTACCAGTGGCATTTTTGACGTCATAGATTGCTGAGCTCACAAGTGTATCAAAGCATTCTTTTTGGGATATATATAATTTCTGTGTGACATTCACTTTTCAATCGACTCCTTCTAATTCTTTTCTTTCTTATCTTTACGGATTTTTAGCACAATGAATACACAGCCAATTAAAACAACCGCAAGTCCTGTAACTAGAAGAGGTACACTAGCCATTCCATCTTTTCCATAAGAGGGACTAAACATAATAATAATAAGACCTATACTAATAAGAAATAGTGCATTAACAATTTTCATCTTCAACCCACACTAACTTGGAAATAGAGTACAGAACCTATTTCAGTTGCTTTAATAGTTTCTTTGGCAATTTTTGCTGCCTTTTCTTCATCTTCAATATTTGTTTCAAAAGTAAGTTTCATGCCTTTTTCATCTATTTTTTTAAAAGTTACACCGTCTTTATCGTATGTTTCTAGTAATTCAGTAATGTAATCTCGTTTCATTGGACAATTAAGAATAATCATTTAAAAAAACCTCCTTTTATATAGTTTAACTTTATCTCTCGCTTCTTGCAATGAATAAAAATGGTGCAGGAATTCCTACATGATATACTGGCTAGGCGCAATTTAGCTGCACCTAGCCAGAAACTTATTATTTCCTAAGCTTTCATCTCTTCTTCTGGTACACCAACGCGATTTGCGGTAATAACAAATGGTACCCAAATCAAGAACGCGACGACCATATTTATGAGTGAAATTACTGGTGCCATCCAATCTCCCCCTGTTGCTAAGAAGGAATTCAGAAGTGGCGGCATTACCCAAACTACTGCAATTTTAACTGGCCCGACAATGCCGAGTGTTGTTGCAAAGTAAGCGATTGTTACCATTACCATTGGCGCGATAAGGAATGGTATTAAGTAAATTGTATTTAATACGATCGGTAAACCAAACATGATTGGTTCGTTAATATTAAATATACCTGGTGCAAGAGACAATTTCGCAACTGTTCGTGCATCCGCTCGTTTCGAGAACATTAGTAACGCGATAATTAATACAAGCGTACCACCTGAACCACCCATCCATACATACGCATCGAAAGAACCACGTACCCATTCGAATGGTAATTTAGCGCCTTCTTGTGCCGCACTAATGTTTTGTAGTTGTGCTGTACCCCAAAGTGACTCTAGAACCGGAGCAAGTACGTTCGGACCATGAATCCCGAAGAACCATAGTAATTGTACTAAGAAAGTAACTAGTAAAACAGCTCCGTAGCCTTGCGATAGTGATAATAGCGGTTCTTGAATTGTTTTGGAAATCCAAGTAATAACGTCCATATTTGTGATTTTGAAGAATGCCCAGTCAATAATACCAACAACATAAAGTGCAACTAACGCAGGAATAATCGCCGCGAAAGCTTTACTTACAGCTGGAGGAACAGAATCTGGCATTTTGATAATAATATTTCTGCGCATTAATTTCGCATAAATAATAGTTGATATAAAACCGAAAATCATTGCGGTAAACAAGCCGGTACCATTTACTTGGCTTAGGCTAAAGAATCCGTAAATTCCAGCAAATTCTTTTGGTAAAGTAGCTACATCGAAATTTGCATTAGAAGCCGCAATCGCAGCTTTTACTGCATCTAAGCTAACAGTAACAGTTAAGTTCATAACAAAAGCAGCAAGAGAAACTAGCCCCCCAGCTAATCGATCCACTTCATATGCTTTTGATAAATTATACCCTAGTGAAAAGGCAAAAATAATTGAAACAATTGCTAACGTCCCATTGTATACATATCCATTAATATCGATAAGTGGTTGCATCGCTTCCACAAATCCTGTCCATCCCCAGTCAGTTGGAAAATCCCTAAAAAACGCATTTAAAAGTACTGCAATTGACCCAGCCATAGTGATTGGCATTGTTGAAATAAAAGCATCACGTAATGCAACTAGATGTTTTTGTGAACCAATTTTTGCTGCTACCGGCACAAAATACTTTTCTAAAAATGCTGTTAATCCATTCATATTTTATCCTCCCGTAAACCTTTTTTATTTAGCGCTCATCTCTTTAAACAAAATATAATTTTTATGTATACATCCCTTTGAGTTTATCAGCTATATCTGTTTACTTTGCCCTAGCAATCCCTATTACTAAAACAAACCAGATGGAATCTTTGCATGACCTCGTGAAATTTTGGGAGTCCTCCTCTCCGCTTCATGATAAGGCTTACATTTCGATTCACTTTAATCTATTGCAATTTCCGTGCCAAGTACTATTTTAGGAAAATATATACGTTAATCTCTTGTAAACCTTGTCTTTCTTACATCCAAAGCTCTATTACACACATAGCGCAAAAAACTGTGTAAGTAAGCGTTAACATTACACAGTTTTACTAATTTATCCATTTTCCATTTTGTGTTATAATGAGCATAAGATAAGTAATACCAACGAGTCGAGGTGATAGTTATGGCAGTCAAACGCGATATGCCGGAAGAGTCAAAAAATAGTAAAGTCGTCAAAAAAGAACATTTTTCGATTGTGTTTCCTGATGATATAAAAGAACCCGCAACCGTGGAAGAAAAGAAGAAACAAGATACTGAAAAGAAAACAGATGATAATTAATATAAGAAAAGCACTTACCAACTGATAATATTGCTTTTTTTATGCGAAATATGATATCATATAAATGAAAAGAGAGCCATGCGCTAACATGACTCCCTGAGCAGTAGCACCGCGTAAAAGACGGCGGCTATTAACTAATAATTACACGAAGTAACCATCGATCAGCTCGCTAAAGTGGATCAGATGGTTATTTTTTTGGTTTGTTAAAGTCGAGAATCATCACGACGAGGGTGGCAAATACCACCGCAAACGTCAGTGCTTCATACACAGACACGGCTATTCCTTTCTAGGAGTAAAACCTTCTATAACCAAGAGGCATCACCCCCGTTCCTGGAGATTTAGCCACCATCTTTTTCACTTTACTACTACTAAATTTATTATAGCATAAGAAAATGTTGTAAACCAAAGTCCTAATGCTCGAAGTGAATTCCAGTTATTAAAACTTTTAAGCAACTATTAAGTAACATTTAAATTATGTCATACTTTTAAAAAGAAATTTTTTAGAGAGATAAATATATTGCTGTTAAGATAAACTTACAAATGAAAAGAGCATCCCCACGGATGCTCTTTTTTATTTTATAGAGAAGATAACCATTTCTTTATCATCATCAATTCGGACATTTACGTCCATGCCTAATTTATCTTTAAAAAGTGCCGTAATGTTTAGATAATCATCATAACTACCGATATCACTTTTTTCGTATCCTTGTAGAATGGTTGGTTTAATGCGCACGATGTAATCATCATTGGACGTTTCTTCCGGATTGTAGGAATAGATTTTCTTGCCGTTTTTGTCGAAAAAGTCGTAGGTTGCATATGATTCATTATTTGTTATATAGACGTCTTTTTGGGTCACGTAGGCGTTATCTGCGACGCTATAATCGATTAGGCCTGAGTAATATTTATTGGTAGATGGTTCATTGATTTCGTATTGTTTATAAGCTAGGCGGAATAAATAATCAATATTGTAGTAACTGTTTACGCGGAAGTAAAGATTTTTATCTTTGGATTTCTTATCGACACCAATATCTGTAGCGCTAATTGGGAAAACCTCGTATAATTTACCATCTATTTCGTAAGCTACTTCATACTTATCAAACACCTCTTGGCGCTGAAAAAAGCCGAACATAATTGCTAAGATTGCAATAATTCCTATTAAAATTGCGATGATTAAAGCCGGTAGCCATTTCTTTTTTGATTTTAGTTGTTGCATTATTTTCATCCTTTGTCATGAATTGCTTTACTATTTTATATTGTACCAGTTTATGTAGCATTATACATTATTTTGTAAGAATAGGCGATGTTTGTAGAAAAAAGACTACTCTGCGCTAGGCAAAATAGTCTTTTATATATTTAAAATTAGTGTCGCGCACCTCATATCGACATGCAATCATCTGCGTTACCCTGATAGTTAGCTCGGGCCAGGCAACCTCGCGGCACATGAGAAGCACTGCTTAATGCTGCTTCCTTCCGGACCTGACATGGTTCACAGGTTCCCATTGCGCAAGACCCAACCTTCAACACCACTTGTCAAGGGCAGACCAAACAATTACGATGCCTCAAATGAGGAATTCAACCCCGCTAGAGCGGATTGCGGGTTACAGGGCGCCGCTACCTCCCCGTCTAGCACGACAAATTTGCTACCAATAATTAGTTGCCAAATAAAAAATTATTTAGCGCAAACTCTGAAAAGAGCTCAATTACTAGTGTACCTTTTTCATGTAGAAAGTGCAAGCGGAAAGGAAATATTTTTTAACGTAAGTAAACACTCATGATTGCTGCGATAATCGTACCAACTACACAAATCCCTACTAGCGTTAAAGCGATCCATACTATTTTTTTATTCATGGTTTTCTCCCCCTCGTTATCACTTTTCTTTTAGTGATTATATCATGAAACTCAAAATTTAGCTGTTAATATCAAACTTCTTTTGCCAACTATTTAATTGGCTGTAGCTAGACATTAGTTGTGTTGTGACTTGTTTGAAAATCAGGCGCAGTTCTGCATATTTTTCGACATTTTCGCTTGGGTGATATACAGCTTTTATTGGTAGGGTGTGTTTAAGGTTTAAGTCTTTTAAAATCCCTAGCGAACGCATGCCAATAATTGCTGCGCCTAAGCTCGATCCTTCGATTGTATGAGGTACACGTATTTCGCGGTTCAAAATATCAGCGAGCAACTTGCACCAAGCCTCGTGCGCAGATATCCCGCCAGTTACATAAATAATATCATCCGGCGCTGAAACTGCTTCATAGACTTCCGCAAGATTAAACGCGATTCCTTCCAAAATGGCCCGGATAAAATGCGCTTTAGTATGATTAATCGTCAGCCCAACAAAGCCACCACGAATATCATTAGTCCAAAACGGAGCGCGCTCTCCTAACAAATATGGCTGGAACAAAAGTCCGGCCGCACCAGGGGGAATTTCTTCCATTTTCGCAATAAAGCTCGCAAAATCACGCTGGCTAATTTCTTCCGCAGAACCAAATTGATGTAGTCCCCAATCAACCACTTTTCCACCGTTATTCACTGCGCCACCTGCGATAAAATAACCATCCCCAGCCCCGTAACAAAATGTCCGGCCGCGCGAATCTATTTGGAATTGATTGGTCAGCTTGCGAACTGCGCCACTTGTGCCGACTGTGATTGTAACATCATTGCTACCAGTCGCTTGAATTCCAATATTAGCAAGCGCCCCGTCACTCCCACCTACGATAAATGGCAAGTCTTCTGGAATCCCCATTAAGTCAGCGTATTCTTTTGACACACCTGTTAATTGATAGGTTTCCGGCACCACTTTTGGTAGAAAATCGGGTGTTAATTTTACAATTTCCATCGCTTCAAATTCCCAGTCGTGCTCCATAATATTGTAAAGCCCCGTGCCCGACGCTAACGATTCATCCATCACCCAGACACCAAACAAACGATACAAAATATACGATTTAATATCGACAAATTTCTCAGCTCGGTTAAATAATCTCGGTTCCACTTCTTTCAACCAACAAATTTTGGCAAAGGGGCTCATCGGGTGTATCGGCGTCCCTGTGGCTTCATACAGTTGAAACAAGTAATTATCTCTTTTTACTTTTTCGAGCGTCTCACTGCTTCGTCCGTCCGCCCAAGTGATACATTCAGTCAAGAGCTCTCCGTTACTCCCAACCATAATTAAACTATGCATCGCTGAACTAAACGAAATTCCCGCTAATTCATCTTTATTCACGTTTTTCATTACAGCTTTTATGGATGTTAAAACTGCTTCAAAAATTTCCGTGGGACTTTCTTCTGCTTTTCCAGTTTCATCGGTAATTAGCTCATAATGCGTCGCTTGCCGGAAGATCACTTCTCCTCGTTGATCAAACAGCACTGCCTTTGTACTCGAAGTCCCAATGTCCACGCCCATTATGTATGATTTGCTCGTCAAACAATTCACCCCGCGATTTCTTTTCTTTTTATTATACGTCAAATGGAATAAATTTTGGGGCTGGGCTACTTGGCTTTTTCAGCAAACAAAAAAAGCTAGAGAAATTCTCTAGCTTAATTTATACCGTAAAATGTTTTTATTCGGCTCTCTTCGCCTAATACAATAAGTGTATTTTTATCCGCGAATTTAAGCACTTCTTTTGTATTGGCTTCACTTTGCGAGACACAACCTAATGTGTAATTGTATTTTGGTGAATCGACATGATAAAACACAGCGGATCCTTTACCTTTTACACGGTTAGCGTTGTATTTCACTTCCATTCCATAGGTGTACTGCGGAATTTTCATTTTTTCATCTGCAGAACTTGAGGAATTGCGTTCTTGCCAAGTATTATAGTATTTGTCGTTGGAATTAGAAACCCAGTAACTTCGATTGGTAATTGCTTTAAAACTAAGCTTTGTGCCGGGATTACCTTTTTGCCCGAAAGCAAGGCCTGTACGGTAAACACCCACTGGTGATCCAGAACTTTTCTCAGAGAATTTCGGATCGAAGCCCCATTTGCCGATATGACTAGCAAAATGACGAACTTCATACCAATTGCCCGCACTATTTTTTTGGTAAAGGTATGTTGTTGCTGTTGTGCCTTTTGGTCGTGTTGTGATGATTGCTTTTTTACTGTTCCAAAGTGCTGGAACGGTGTCCGCAATTGTTGGTTTGCCAATATTTGTAAAGGCTCGTGAGTCAATCCAACCGATGTTAGTATTTCCTAGCTTGCAATAATACCATTTAGCTCTTGCGGTTTTTCCTTCGCGTGTAATAATCAAAGTCTTTTTGTCGTATTTCTTAGCTGAACCGAGATACTTCACTGTACTACTCGTTTTGTACATTTTGCTATGAATACCATCATTTCGTTTGGACTGATTGACTACCCCTTTTAGGTTGACTGCTTTGTCATAAATGATTTTTTCGTAGGATGCTGCTTCGGCGTTAAAGGAGTGACCAAGTAGGCTAACCATTAAAACAATAATTAAACCGCTTAATAACTTCTTCATTATTCGCTCCTTCTTTTTGAGTTATTCCCTATAGCAAAATTAGCTTATTTTTTACGTTTCCTAAGTAATAAAACTGCTACAAGAATAACTATAACACCCGCTACCACGAAAATCCATTCTGCACCTTTGTCGCCTGTGCTTGGTAAATCTAATTTGTCATCATTTGCTACTTTTATAACGTCCGCAGGTTTTGCGGTTGCGCTTTTGACTGCTTTATTTGTTTCGATCTTTTTAACTTTATCTGGAGCTGTTACGACTGCTTCATTTTCTTTTTTGGCTGGAACTTGATACGTTACTTCTTCGCTAAAATTACCTGCTTCATCAAATGCATAAGCGGTGATTTGTTTTGGTGTTGTAGCCCATTCCGCGTAAAAATTGCCGTCTTTATCCGCTTGTACTACTCCTTCTCCAAAATTTTCATCTTCGGGAGAACTCATGTAGACACTTGCGAACGGTGTAGTTTTACCAGTGAAAATTTTTGTTTCAACATCAAAATTCATGTTTGTAATTGTCAGTTTAGCGGTTTGTGCTTTGACTAAATAATTGAGCTTGACTGCAGTTGTTTTGCCGTCTTCGCTATTTCCGAGCAACGTTACTTCTTGAATGCCTATTCGCGCTGTGCTTAGCTTGGAGTTAGCCGCTAATCGGTAATCCGTTAATTTTGTACCCGTATGTTCGGCTAGTGTTTCGGTAAAATCATTGAGCGCAATCTTGCTGTTTTGCTCATAGGAGTAGACTTCCGGTGAATCAGTAATATCGATTGTTGTCTGCACTTTAGTCTTTTGTGGTGGTGTTACTGATGTATCTTTGCTAGGTTCTGCTTTTTCTTCAGTAATTATATTTTTAGTAGAATTAGTTGTTTTTTCTTCTGTGGGCGTTGAGTTGTTACCATTTTCATTTGTTTCAGCGTTTGCTGCCAATGAGAATGGAATGATTAGACAAGTTACTAATGCTGTGAGCACCAGCCCGTGGAATTTTTTCATAATAAATTCCCCTTTCATTTTGCTTAGTTTAATCATAAGCAGAAATGTGGTGAAAGTCAATTTTAAATTACAGTTTTGTTACAATTATTAAAACTGCGCTACAAAAAAAGGCTCACTAAGAATGAACTTAGTAAGCCTCGAAATTATAATTCGATTGGTCGATCTAGTTGATAAAGTCGCTTGTAGCGTGGTTCTTCTGCCATTAATGCAGCATGTGGACCTTCCATTAGCGTTTTTCCTTCTTCTAAAAATAACACGCGGTCCATTTTTTCTGCCCCAACTAAATGATGCGTTACCCAAATAAGTGATTTATCAGCTAACGTTTCGAAAATCGTCGCTAGTAAGTCGCGTTCTGTTATTGGGTCCAGGCCAACTGTTGGTTCATCTAAAATGACAATCGGTGTATTTTGCAGCAAAATCCGAGCTAGCGCGATACGTCCTCGTTCTCCGCCTGAAAAACGTTCGCCCATCTCACTCATTTGTGTATGGTAGCCATCTGGCATGCTCATAATAAAATCGTGCAGTTGAACTTTTTTCGCAGCTTCGTATACTTCTTCATCCGTCGCGTCTTGATTTCCCAGCCGAATGTTATTTAAGACAGTTGTGCTGAAAAGATGCGCTTTTTGGTTTAGCATCGAGGTTAATTCAGGGATTTGTGGTCGCAAGTTTTCTACTTCAACGCCGTTCATTGTTACTTTCCCGGCAGCTGGAAGTAATGCCCCTTGAACTAATTTAAGAAAAGTTGATTTCCCAGTACCGCTTCGGCCGATAATCGCCACTTTTTCGCCTTGTTGTAACGTGAAGTCAAAACCGTTTAAGATTTCTGGTGACTTTTTATCGTACGCGAAAGTTAAGTTTTCCGCTTTTAAAACAACTTTTTCAGTGTTAATTCGCTCGATTTCGTTCGTTTCTTCTTCAAAAGTCGGTAACGTCGGGTCTTCTATTTTGTCTAAACGAGCAAGTGAATCTTGGTATAACGATTTGTCACTTATAGCACCTGAAACTGGCACAAATGCTTCTGCGAGCGCCATTATCGCCAAAACAAAAGCGGCAATCATCGTTCCCGAAAACGCACCATCACGCGACTCTGCTGTGCTCCAATAAACCATTACGATAACCATAAAACCAACGACTAGCTGGCTAAAGAAATCGCGCCAATTAACAAAATGAAACTGTTTATTTTCTGTTCGAAGCATGTCCGCCTCGTCTTTTTCGTAGTTCGAAATAAATGTTTTTTCACGTCCACTAAATTTCCAATCACTAATCCCAAAAACAGCATCAGTGAATTTTTGATATAGACCATTTCGACCTTGTTTTAAATAAGCGTTCTTCCCGCGAGCATATAAAAGTGAGACCCATGGTAAAACAAGTACGAGTAAACCAATCAAGAGCACGAAGAGTGCAGCGAATGGAATTGAAAATGCTCCAAGCGCGATAACTACTCCGGCATAAAGTACCAAGCTCACAATTGCTGGCAGCATCGTTGTTAAATAGAAATTTTGCAAATGCTCAATATCGCCAGCCAAAAGACCAAGAATGTCGCCAGTTTTATAGCGTGATTTTAGTAGTAAAGCTTGCGGTTCGAGTAAACGATACAAGCGCACACGCATTTTTTCGAGAATTCTAAGGACGAGTGAATGGCTCGAAAGTCGTTCCACATAGCGCGAAACCGAGCGCATAATACCAAACGCTCGTACTCCAACGGTCGAAATGTACACAGCCATAATCGATTCCGGCATCAAGGACGATTTCGAAATCAAATGGCCCGACGTGAACATAAGCGCCCCAGCTGACGCAAAAGTAAGTGTTCCAAGGAAGATGACAAGTAAAAACAAGCCGCGGTTTTCTTTAATATATGGGATAATCCAGCTACTTTTCCGCATCATACTTCCTCCAATTGGGCTTTGACTAAATTGTAATAGAAACCTTTACGCGAAAGTAATTCTTCGTGCGTTCCAGTTTCGACCACAGCCCCGTGGTCTAAAACGATAATCCGGTCCATTTCAAGCATCCAGTGCAAGCGATGCGTTGCGAAAAAGACAAGTCGATTTTCAAATAAGTCGAGCATTGGTTTTTTTAATTCATATTCTGTTTCAATATCTAAGTGTGCTGTCGGTTCATCCATTAATACAACCGGACGATCTGTCAAAAATGCTCGAGCAAGCGCGACACGTTGTTCTTGTCCGCCACTCAGCATCCGCCCAGCTTCCCCGACAAGCGTGTCATAGCCATCTTCAAGTCCAGCCACAAGTTGATTCAAGCCAGCTGATTCGGCAGCTTTTTTCATTTCTTCAGCAGAGGCATCGGGATGATAAAAGCGAATATTCCCAGCAATCGTATCGTGAAAAAGATACGGATGTTGCGGAATGTAAGTAACTTGAGTTTGCCAATCAGTCGAAGCAAGCGCCGCACCACTTTCCCCATTCCAGCGAAAATCGCCCGAAGTTGGTGTCAAAAAGCCACTCAAAACATCAATCAGCGTTGATTTCCCAGCACCCGTCGCGCCAATAATCCCAATTTTTTCAAAACCTTTCACGGTGAAACTGGCTTCATGAAGCGAATCGGCATCATCTACGCCATGTTTTACGGTGATATTTTCAAATGAAAACTCGGTATTTTCGGCAAAAGTTGTTAGCGGTAGCGCGGCCATTTCTGGTTGATCTGCTTTGGCTTGGTCAATAATCCCTTGAATGACGCGGCCAGCTTCTTGTCCGTCGAGTGTGGCATGGTAATCCGAACCAACTTCCCGAACTGGTAAAAAGTATTCTGGCGCAAGGATTAAGACACTCAGCGCAATCGGCAAGTTCATATTGCCATCAATCAGCCCAAGACCGAGGAACAATGCAACGAGCGCAATCGAAAGCATCGTAAAGAAATCGAGCGCAAACGAAGACATAAACGCCACACGCAATGTTTTCATCGTCGCTTTGCGGTAACGCGAACTAACCGAGGCAATTTTCCCTTCATGGTCGTGACTGAGCCCTAAATAGCGCAACGTTTCCAACCCTTTTAGCGAATCTACAAAGTGATTGGACAGCACACGATACGTTTCAAACTGCGAATCAGCTTGCTTTTTCGCAGCTAATCCTAAAATAATCATAAATACAATTAAAATCGGCAAAGTAATCATTAAAATAAAGGCCGACGTCCAGTCTTGAAAAGCAATATACACCCAAATCATCGCTGGAATAATTGCCATATTCATCATTTTAGGTAAAAACAGTTCCAAATAATTCCGGAAATCCGCCACACCTTCCATAACCATCGTTACAACTTTCCCAGTTCCTTCCGCTCGAGCAAAACGTGGTCCAAGTGCAAACAGGCTATCCAGCAACTCTTCCCGCATCATTTTCGCCAGTTTCGCAGCATAACGGTAAACGATTTGTTTCTTCCATACATTCAAAAAGTGACGCAAGAAATAGGCCCCCGCGAAGAGACCTATTTGTATTGTGACTGATTGAAATGGATGCTCGTGAAATAAATCGGTAATTGCACGAGCTAAAGTTATCGCCATCACGATAATCGCAGCACCTTGAACAAGCGTGAAAACTGCGAGAATCGCCATTATTTTTTTAATTCCTTTGTAGTTCCTTAAATCTTTTCCCATTAATACGTCATTTTCTCCTTACTAGAAACGCGCTTACGGAAAACATAGTAGCTCCAAATTTGGTAACCAAGAACAAACGGCAATAGCGTAACGGCAACTATCGTCATCACACTAAGCGAATATTGTCCGGAAGCTGCATTTTCTATAGTTAAATCAAACGCACTGTTGATAGAACTGATCATTACACGTGGGAATAGTGACACGAAAATCGTTGCAATCGTGAAGACAATTCCAAGTCCGCCGAATGTAAATGCCAAAATATCGCGGTCTTTCCAGATGAAAAGGGCGGATAGCAAGTACATTACGACTACAATTCCAATCATTAGCGGTACAAGTACAGGTCTAACTTGGAACATATCTGTATTGAAGTAAGCAAGTACAACAAAGATTAGTAATGCTGGTACAGTAATAAACCAAACCCGTTTCGCCATACGACGAGCGCGGTCTTGAATATCTTCTTCTGTACGTAAAGTAATAAATAGTAAACCGTGAAGTAGGCACATAAGCGTAATCGTTACGCCGCCCCATACGGAGAATACAGTGATGTAATCAAAGAATCCAGCATACATATCCATATCACTATTGATTGGCATACCTTGAATCAAACTAGCGAATAATACACCGAACAGGAATGGCGGTAAAATACTACCGAAGAAAATAACCCAATCCCATGTTTTCACCCAAAGTGCCGAATCTTTTTGACCACGGAATTCAAAAGAAACACCACGGCCGATTAGCGCAAGTAATAGGAATACTAGCGGAATATAATAACCACTAAACATTGTTGCATACCAGTTAGGGAAAGCGGCGAAAATCGCGCCCCCTGCAGTTAATAACCAAACTTCATTTGCATCCCAGAACGGCCCAATCGTATTAACGAGTACGCGGCGTTCCAGTGCATTTCTAGCCATAAAACGTGTAGACATCCCAACACCAAAGTCAAAGCCTTCAAGGAAGAAGAACCCAATGAACAAGATGGCGACTAATAAAAACCATAACTCATTTAGTGACAAAGCTTTCATCCCCCTTATCAAACGGATCTACGGAAATCTCTGCTTTTTCTGGTTTGTGTCCGTCTGGTCCTTTTTTAATTTCGCGTATAAATAAGTAAACCAACAGAATGGCTAAAATCGTATAAATCGTCGAGAACGCAATTATCGAGAATAAAATTTGTCCTGCTGAAACGTTTGGCGATACAGCATCAGCGGTTTTCATGTAACCGAAAACTACCCATGGTTGTCGCCCTATTTCTGTCATAATCCAACCCATGGAATTCGCCAGGAACGGGAATCCAATCATTGGAATCATCAAACGTAAATACCATTTTGCATTAACAAGTTTTTTCTTCCAAGCAAGCACGATACCGATTAGCGCGAATAAAATCATTAACATACCAGCGCCAACCATGATACGGAAGCTCCAAAATGCTGTTTTAACTGGTGGGATGTAGTCACCTTCACCATATTTTTCTTCATATTGTTTTTGCAGGGTGTTCATACCTTCAACACTACCAGTTAATGTTCCGTAAGATAAGAAACTTAGCGCGTATGGGACATTGACTTCCCATTCGTTTTTCTTCTCTTCCGGGTTAATTTTGGCAATCATCGTCCACGGAGCAGGGTCGGCTGTATCTTCCCATATCCCTTCCGTCGCTGCCATTTTCATTGGTTGTGTTTTAACCAAGTATTGCGCTTGCGAGTGACCACTGAAAGCCACACCAAAACCACCGATTACCGCCATGACCATTGCAATTTGGAATGATCGTTTAAAGAAGGCGACATCTTGTTTTTTGAGCATCTTATACGCACTGACACCGGCAATGAAAAAGGCCCCAGTGGCAAATGCCCCGAATATAACGTGCGGGAATTCCACAAGTAGTTGTCCATTAGTAATAAGTTGCAAGAAGTCATTCATTTCCGCACGGCCATTTTTAAATTCAAAACCAACCGGATGTTGCATAAATGAGTTCGCTGCTAAAATCCAGAAACTAGACATAATTGTTCCGATTGAAACAAGCCAAATACAAGCTAAATGTAGCTTTTTGCTAAGTTTATCCCAACCAAAAATCCAAAGTCCGATGAACGTAGATTCCATAAAGAATGCAAGTAACGCTTCGATTGCAAGTGGTGCACCGAATACGTCCCCAACAAATCTAGAGTAATCCGACCAGTTCATCCCAAACTGGAATTCTTGAATAATACCGGTTACGACACCGACCGCGAAGTTAATAAGGAAAATGTGTCCCCAAAACTTCGACATTTTTTTGTAAATTTCTTTCCCCTTCACGACATACAACGTTTCCATAAGAGCAACCATAAATACAAGTCCAATTGAAAGTGGTACAAATAAGAAATGGAAAATTGTTGTTGATGCGAATTGAAAACGGGCTAAAAATAGTTTATCCACCCTTTTCTCCTCCTTTTTAAGCTAAAAATTACTGTTTCGTTCCTTGATTTGTGCTTCTTTCTTAAAAACCTTGTGAAAAACCGCCCAAAGTGACGCCTCCAGTTGCTCTGTAATTCACAAAGCATAATACAATAATATGTAATCCTTATTTTCCAAAGATTTAGGAACTAGTTAAGAAAGATTTTTACTTTATAATGAGTTCTATATGGAGTATATTTTATCCTATTTTGCGGCAAATTTATTTAGTACTTTCGATGTTATTTTGTTTTTGTTAGATTGTGATGATTTTCGCAATTATTATCTGGCTGTAAATGTTGGTAAGGCTTATTGCTTTTTATTTCACAATAACTTTCATAAAAGTATCATTTCGCATAATGAGCATTAAGACCTATTTAATTTATTCCGTTTTCGCAGTTCTTGGAAAAAACTTTTTAACATTTCGCTGCTTTCGGCTTCCATTAATCCAGCTTCTACTTCACACGTATGATTAAATCGGTCATCTTGAAGCAAATTCATTAATGATCCCGCTGTTCCGGCTTTTGGATCCTTTGCCCCGTAATAAACCTTTTCAATCCGCGAAAGCAAAATGGCACCGCTACACATCGGGCACGGTTCTAGCGTAACGTACAGTTCTGCACCGCTGAGTCGCCATGAATTCTGATGTTTACACGCGTCTTGAATGGCAAGTAATTCCGCATGGGTCACTGCATTTTGGCTCGTTTCACGCAAATTATGCGCCCGGCCAATAATTTCTCCATCTAAAACAACGACTGCACCAATTGGAACTTCCCCAATTTCTCGTGCTTTCTCGGCTTCTTCAAGCGCTTGTTGCATAAAGAAAGCTCGTTCCATCTATGCACCTCATTTCTAAAAAGTCACTTACAGCTATTTTAGCATAGCTTGGATTAGATGTAAGAACAATCTGCTCAAATTTTCACAGGAACACTTTAGTTGCTTTCACGGAGCATTTATATTACCATATATTAATACTAGGTACTAAAACAAAATTATCAAAATATACAATCTACTTATAAAGGAGAGTCATTATGAATTCAGAAAACTTAATCGCTCCAGAACTTTATAATATTACTGACGAGATTGCTAAATTCAGTTCTGAAAAAACTGCTTTAATTTGGAAAAACGACCATGACGAAACAAAAACATGGAGCTACCGCCACCTACTTGAACAAGCGAACAAATTTGCCAATGTGGTTAAAGACGCTGGGATTAAAAAAGGCGACCATGTAATCGTTATGACACCTAGACTACTAGAAACTTACGCTATTTATATGGGCTTATGGAAAGCTGGTGCCATTATTATCCCGGCATCGGAGCTACTTAAAGCGCACGACTTAGAATACCGCATCCATCACGCAAACGTAAAAGCAATCGTTTCTTACAATGGAATGACTGCCGAATTTGATAAAATTGAAAATACGCCTTCCGTTTCGAAAAAAATCATTGTTGGTGATAAATTATCTGGCTGGGATCATTACGAAACATTGATGGAAGACGCTTCGACCGAGTTTGAACGCGTAGAAACTTCTCGCGATGACGCTTGTCTGCTTGCTTTCACGAGTGGAACAACTGGTAATCCTAAAGGTGTTGTACATATCCACGGTTGGGGTTACGCGCATATCCGTATTGCGGCCGATCATTGGCTAGATATTCACGAAGACGATATCGTTTGGGCTACAGCTGGCCCCGGTTGGCAAAAATGGGTTTGGTCTCCCTTCCTTTCTGTACTTGGAAAAGGCGCGACTGGCTTCATTTACAACGGACGTTTTATCCCTGAAAAACAACTTCATTTACTGGAAGAAGAAAAAATCAATGTGCTATGCTGTACGCCAACAGAATACCGTTTAATGGCAAAAGTGAACAATCTGCGCGAACACGATTTAAGTTCACTTCGTAGCGCCGTATCAGCGGGCGAACCTTTAAACCGCGAAGTAATTCAAGTTTTCCAAGACAATTTTGATGTTAAAGTTCGTGACGGTTACGGCCAAACGGAGAGCACGCTTTTGATTGGGACACTTGTTGATACGCCGATTCGCCCGGGTTCGATGGGCAAACCGATTTTGCCAGAATACATGGCGATTATTGATGCTGATGGCAATCCGGTCGGCGTTGGTGAGATTGGTGATATCGCGATGCGTAGAGACTTCCCGGCACTTTTTAAAGAGTATTATAAAGAACCAGAACGTTTGCAAAAAGCGATTCGTGGCGACTATTTCGTTTCTGGTGACCGAGCTATTCGCGATGAAGATAATTATTACTGGTTCCAAGGCCGGAATGACGATATTATTATTAGCTCGGGTTACACGATTGGACCGTTCGAAGTAGAGGACGCGCTCACACATCACCCAGCCGTAAAAGAAGTCGCTGTTGTCGCAAGCCCCGACGAAATCCGCGGAACCGTTGTAAAAGCATTTATCGTCGTAAAAGATGGCTACGAGGGCACCGATGAGCTTGTGCATGAATTACAAACATTTACGAAAGAACAAACTGCTCCATATAAATATCCACGCCGGATTGAGTTTGTTGAGGCATTGCCGAAAACGGATTCTGGGAAAATTCGCCGCGTCGAGTTGCGTGATGCGGAGTTTGCTAGTGTGCATGGATGATGTTGTAGAAAAAAAGGAAGTCCTCAGTTGAGGACTTCTTTTTTATTTATTCGCTGTACCATTGTTTTTCAGTGAAGCCGTGCTCTTTACGAAACGCTTCTGTATATTTTTGAAGCAAGTAACTTTTGACAAAGTCTGGGTAAAAAAAGCGCACGGGAATAGCTACCAATAGAAATACAACAATAGCCACTAATAATATTTGACCCAAAGGAACTAACATTGTAGAAATCCACGAGTCGTCATTTAAAAGCCAAAATTTATTCATTCGATAAATCTGCATACCCGCTATAACAATAACAACTCCATAAATTAAGGACTTATCAACAATTTTTCCCCACAAAGGAATTTTAATTGTTGAATCAAAGTCTGCTAATTCGTTTATTTCGAGGTATTGTAAATATTTGTAGATTGCAAAGCTAACCAGTGTAACACCACCAACCGCGCTAATAGTTTGGATCACAATTTGCGCTATATATTCATCTTTTATTCCCGCTGAAAATGCTCCGAATACAAACCATAATCCTAGTGAAAAAATAACCGATATAATACTAAAAATAATAGAACAACATGAATAAAATCTTGATAAATAGTTTTCTGAGAAACTTTTTAAATTTATCTTGAAAAAATAAATGATTGTGACTAAAACAACAACCCATTCTATTAAGGCAAATACCGGGCTGCTAACAACCCAACCAGAGAAGGTGCTCGCTAATAGGATTTCAATACTGATGATAATTGCAAAGATAATATATCTCAGAAGCAACATTTTTTGGTTCATTGTTTTTTCTATGGTTGTCTTGTTGATTACTTGATTGGCTTGATTAAAGCTGATTTTTCGGATGATTTCTTTGTTGAATAATATATTCGTCAGTTTCATTCCCCGTACCATTCTTTTTCTGTAAACTCATATTCTTTCTTGAATTCTTCTGCGTACTTTTTATAGATATATCCGTCTACCACAGCTGCCGTATTCAAAAGAAGCGTTGGAAGCAATGTGATTATAACTAAAATTGCTACACCTATGACCATAAGGATTGCTGATAGAATTGTTCCCGCGAAGGTTCCATTTAATCCCGAGAGAGCATCTGAATTAGATCCGTCAATCCACCATTTATTAACCCGATAAAATTGCATCCCCGCAATTACTATTACTATAAAGGTCACTAAAACCGCAGATAATATTTTAACAGCCTTTATCGTTCCTTTTTTCTTGCCTAGCTTTCCATCATTTGCTAAATACTTTGTCCGAACATTTTCAATTAGCTTGATCTTGGTGATATACAACGATAAGCAATATCCAAATAAAATATACAGACAAGCAGCTATTCTATTTATCATTATACTATCTGATATTTCAATCGACGTGATGTAAAAAACAAAGGTAGTTTGTGTAAATAAGTATACAGACAATGCGTATGCTGCATTCTTGAAATAGAGACTACTTCTAAAATACCCTATGCAAATCCCTATAATTATTATGGATGCGAGAATCGGAAACACGTACCAGTTATATCCCGAAAACAAGCATATTAGCCAAGAAATACTAGCGAATACGAATATTTTTAGCGTTCGGGGAAATATTTCTTTACCCGTGCCGTTTAGAGTTTCATATATGTGGTGTAGTGAATTTTTTTCTAAGGTGTTTTCAAAAGAAATGGAATCTAGTAGTTTTGATAATGTGTTCATTTTTATATGTCTATTCACCATACCATTCCTTATCCGTGAACTCGTATTCCTTTTGAA
The DNA here is from genome assembly GCF_014227425.1 of Listeria marthii. Classification (NCBI taxonomy): domain Bacteria; kingdom Bacillati; phylum Bacillota; class Bacilli; order Caryophanales; family Listeriaceae; genus Listeria; species Listeria marthii. The sequence goes on along the minus strand of NZ_JAASWB010000004.1, from coordinate 349,618 downwards.
AATCCGCCGAGTGCTTTTTATAAATAAGACCGTTCACCACAACTGATGATTTTAAAAGAGACGTTGGGAATAGCGTGAATAGTGCTAAATTTGCTAGGCCGATAAATATAGAGAAAATGTATATAATAGTTCCCGCAAAAGAGTCATATGAATAATCGTAATTGTCGCTGTTATTCCACCAATCACTATTCATCGTATAAATTCGCGTTACCAGCATAGCAACTACCAAAGAAACCCCTAAAATAGTGGCTATTATTTTTAATACCTTTATTGTTTTTCTTTTTCTGATTAATTTTCCATCATTTATCAGGTAGTTTATCTGCACATCTTCAATTAGTCTAATCCTTATAATGTAAAAAGAGAGGGCATATCCTAATAAAATATATGTAATAGCAAATGTTTTAGTTAAATCTGGATTTCTCCAAGGCATCCAAACAGAGAAGAAAAACAGGACTGCAGTTTGTGTTATTAAGTAAACAGAGATTGTGTATGCTGCATTTTTAAAATAAGGTTTACTTCTAGCATATCCTATGAAAATACCTAGGATTATAATAGATGCGGTGATTGGAAAACCAACCCCTTTAGCCCCAGAAATCAAACATATAAGCCAAGAAAAACCAGCTAAAATGTATAGTTTCAGCGACTTGGGCATTACTTCTTTTCCTGTGCCATTTAAGTTCTCATATAGCCGATGCATTGAATTTTTTTCTAAGGCGTTCTCAGAAGAAACGAAATTTATTAGTTTGGTTAGTGTGTTCATTGGTTGCTCCTCGCATTTTCTTGTTGAAATTCTGTTGCATATTTTTTTAGCAAGATACCGTTTGTAATTATTTTTGGATTAAATACTAATGTTGGGAGTAGCGAGAAAATAATTAGAAGTAGTAGCAAAAAAATCCCGCCGACTAATACCACTAAAGCTCCGAGCCATTCATTTTGGATAGATATTACACTTAGCGAGCTATCATCCCCAGTGAACCACCATTTACTTAGTCTGTATATTTGAGTTCCAAGGATAACCATTACTAGCATTCCTATTAAAAGTTTAGAAAATCCTTTATCCCATATTTTAATTGATGCGGATTTTTCCAGGTTGATATTATTGCTTTTTAGATAATTTAATATCATTGCTTTACAGCGGAAATAGCTAAACACCGCAATCAAAAACAAATAACACAGCGCTACTAAAATGTAAAAATCTCCGAAAGGTCTATCGCCATTGACTCTTATTCCTAATATTAAGCTCACGGTAATAGTCTGGAGCATTATATATTTAGCTAGCTGCCATCCAAAGTCTTCCAAAAGCTTGTCGCTAGACTTCAAAGTACAATAATAAATATAGCTTATTACTATAATTAGAATAAGGATGATTGTTATAACTATAGAATTTTTTAACGGCAAAAGTGCCATAAATCCACAAAAAAGTGCAAGAATAAACAGTTTCAGACCTCGTGAAGTGTCGGTCTCTTTTGCGCTTTCGTCTCTTATATCTAGTAACTGATTAGCTTCCTTAAAAGAGATTTTGATTTTCATAAAAAAACTCCATTTCTATCTGTAATTTCATGAAGATTTGAGTTAGACTTCCCGCAAGTCTTTTGAAGCCATTTTATCACAAAAACACCGCTCTTTGCACTTTAAATCACAAACATTTCCCGCTTTCGTCCCACAAAAAAAGCCAGCAACAGCGCTGGCCATTTTTTAGCGATTTAATTCACTTGCCGCTTCCTCATCTAGCACGACTGTGAAGTTAGGGTGTAATTGGAAAATGGAGCTTGGAATATCTTCTGTCACTGGGCCTTGCAGCGCTTTTTTGATGATGGCTGCTTTTTTCTTACCGTTTGCGAATAGGATGACTTGTTTTGCTTGCATGACGTTTTTTGGTCCCATTGTTACGTAATATTCTGGGACTTTTTCTGCGTCACCGCCTACTTCTCCGAGCAAAATATCGAACATGTCTGGGCGTGATTGAACGGAAACAAGGCGGGTTTCGTCACCGAATTTTGTTACGCCGGGCAGGTTTCCGCAAAAATGACCGTCTTCGCCAATGCCAATTAAAATTGCGTCCAAACCGCCTACTTCTTTCAAATGAGCTTCGTGTTCTGTATAGTTTTTCGTGTCTAACATATGAATTTGTTCTTCCGGGATTCCTGCTGGATCAAAATACATTGCTTTTAAATTGGCAATGGTTACGCCGTATTTTTCGTCGCCGATAGGAATTTCGTCAAAATTATAATAGCTTACATTCGTCAGTGGTGCTTTTTCTTTCATTTCTTCCACCAATAGTTCGTACATTCGCTTAGGTGTAGAGCCTGCCGTGATGGCCAAATGCACTGATTTGTCCTGATACATTTTTCCTAATAGCAGTTGCATCGTTGTTTTACTCATATTTTCGTAGTCTTTTTCCACAATAATTTTCATTTTTTTCACCTCTCGCTTTGAATTACCTTTATGATAAAGTGTATAGTAGCTATAGAGTCAAGACGAAAGGGTGATACATGTGGAACCGCTTTTTTCCATTGGGGAAATGGCCAAGAAAAGTCAGCTCTCCATCCAACGACTGCGTTATTATGACAAAATCGGGCTTTTGGTCCCTGCTTTTACCGATCCTGCTTCTGGATACCGCTACTATAAAACGGCTCAAGAAGAACAACTCAATCTCATCCAAGCGCTTCAATACATGGGGTTTTCCTTGCAAGAACTCAAACAATATCTCGACAAAAACACATCGGAAAGTTTGCCCGATTTACTTATTAAATATCAGCAAAAATTAATCGATGAAGAAGCTCGCATTGCTCGTAAAAAGTGGCTTATTGACCGATATCAAGGCTTGTTAAAACGGGAAACCGAAAAGGCAGAGCAACTAACTGCTTCCCGACTTTTGCTTACAGAACCACTCCTCACTCCTGTTCATGCGGATATTCTAAACGACCCTGTTTTCCATCAAGAAGTTCAGAAAACCGTGAGCCGACTTGGGCTTTCGAAAAGTTATTTGCAGTTTCCCGGTTATTTTGTTTTAGGCGGGCAGGCTTATCTTTTTGTTGAGCTGGATCATTCGATTGGCGCGCCCGGCGAACGTCATTTAGCATCAAGTGAGCGGCAGGCATTTGTCACTCCTCAAAACTGGCAAACGCCGGCTGAAAATGCAGATTACCTTTTACAAGAAACGGTTGCTTGGATAGATCAAGAGCTGGTTCGTGGTTATTCCTATGAAACAAAATTAACTTTTGAATAGATATTTTAGCAAGATTGGTTATAATAGAAAGAAATAATGTGGAGGTGAGTGCCGTGGAAATCAAGCAAATCAAGGCAAAAGATACGCAGGACATTAGGCACCGGGTTCTTCGCCCGGAACAACCTGAAAGTAATGCGATTTATCTACATGATGATTTGGAGGATACGTTTCATCTAGGCGCTTTTGAAAATGATGTTTTACTCGGGATTGCGAGTTTTTATCTGGAAAAATCGGCTGTTATTACGAACCCTACGCAGTACCGTATTCGCGGGGTGGCGACTGAACGGCGGATGCGTTTGAAAGGCTTAGGTACGGCGCTACTCGCGGATGGGGAAGCGGAAATTTGGAAACGAGATGCTGATCTTATTTGGTGCAATGCGCGGATTGTTGCTGTTGGATTTTATGAAAAACATGGCTATCGTAAAGTCGGCAAATCGTTCGTCATTCCCGGTATCGGCGAACATTACTTAATGACAAAATTGAATCCAAATAAAAAAGTGGATCAAGATAGCTGATATCTTGGTCCACTTGCTTGTTATAATTTAGAATATGGTTGCGTATGAATCATCCAAGAAATGCCGTATTCATCGACGAATTGGCCCATTTTACCGCCCCAAAACTGCTCTGCGAAAGGCAGTGTTACATTAACTCTTCCTGATGAACTCACTTTTTCAAAGAAAGCATCGGCGTCGGCTACTGCCGCTGGATCCTCGCTGTTAGAATCGAGCATAATGGAGATTTGGTTGGATGGCTTTACTTCTTTTCCGAAAGAATCTGAACAGAACAAATTCGCGCCAAGCACTGTAAATCCACCGTGAACTGTGGTGTTTTCTAGATTTTCTTTTGCCAGACCGAACATTTCGCTTTGTTCTTCGGTCACTGGTAACCTCGTGATATTCGTTGCTCCGAACACTTCTTCATAATATCCTAAAGCCTCTTTTGCATTTTCAAAAGCTAAATACGGGTACATTTTTGCCATACAAATCGCTCCTTTGTTTTTGAGACACTAGTTAGAAAATACCCAATTCATTTTAGCTTAAACTATCTCGGGGTTTTTAAAAATTCGGCGCCATGTTTTGCTCATAATCACAAGGCAAACGGTGAACGCGCCTAAATCTGCTAGCGGGAACGCGTACCAAATACCGTCTAAACCAAAGAACTGCGGCAAAATAAGTAAAAGTGGTACTAAACAGATGATTTGGCGCATCAACGAAATGATAAATGAAATTCTTGCTCGACCAAGCGCTTGATATAACCCACCGCAGACAATTTGGAAACCAATTGTTGGTGCGGCTAGTAGCATAAATCTAACGGCGTTTGTTCCTTGGGCAATTAGTTCTGGGTCGTTAGAGAAGATTCGCACGAGTAATCCCGGGAAAATTTCTACTAAGCCCCAAGCAACTAGTGACATTACAGTCGCAGCAATCATCGACACTTTGACAGCTTTCATTACGCGTTCAAATTGTCTGGAACCATAGTTAAAGCCTACGATTGGCTGCATGCCTTGTGTGACACCGTTGATCGGCATAATGACGAACGACGCAATTCGGTTCGCAATCCCATACACTGCAATCGCCATCGTTCCACCGTAAATATTAAGCATCCAGTTTACCGCAACAGTTACGATACTCCCAGCAGACATCATAATGAATGACGGGAATCCAATTGCCATAATCCGGCGAATCAGTGGGAAATCCATTCGGAATGAGAATCCTTTTAAAGATAAAGTACTTTTGCCCGATAAAAAGTAAATCAAGAGCCAAATCGCGCCAACTGCTTGTGCAATAACAGTCGCAAGTGCTGAACCGCGGACGCCCATACCAAATCCCATAATGAAAATTGGGTTTAAAATCATATTTAAAATGGCAGAAATAATCATTGTTAACATCGCTGTTTTAGCGTTACCTTCCGAGCGAACGATATTATTCATCGCCATCGCAAAGGTTTGGAACACAGCGCCTAGTAATATAAGTGATAAGAAATCACTGGCAATATCATGAATATCCGCTGGCGCCCCGAAAAGCGTAATAAGCGGATCTAAGAAAATAAAGGTAACTATCGCGATAAAAATACTTGAAATAAGCACTAACCAAATAACTTGGTGGAATACTTTATCCGCGTGTTTTTGTTCGCCGGCACCAAGCGAGCGGGAAATAATCGATGCACCACCAATCCCAAACATCGCTGCCATCGCCATCAGTATCATTTGAACCGGGAAAGCAATCGAAAGTGCCGCAACCCCTGATGGCCCAACGCCGTACGACACAAAAATCGTATCAACAATATTATACATCCCCATAACAAACATACCGATAAATGCCGGAATCGACAATCGCGCCATGAGTGATGGAATGCTATCTTCACCTAATCGTTTACTCTGTTCTTTCATTCAGCTTCTCCTCCTTCAACTGCTATAATCGCATTATCAGACAAACGTCCTATCAAATGCATTAAATCATCTTTTTCTTTTTCGCTAAACCCGGCTGTTAAAAGCGCGGACCATTCTTCCGTCACTTCTTCAATTAAATCACGCATTTTAAAACCAGTTTCTGTCACAAAAATCCGTTGAATACGTCTATCTTTCGTATCGATTTCGCGGCGAATCATCTCGAGTTCCTCCAGACGCTTAATATGCCGCGTCACACTCGCTTTATCGACCATAAACCGCTTCGCCATCGATTCTTGGGAAATACCATCTTCTTTATAAAGTGTCCATAAATAACGTAATTGACCTATATTAAGTCCAGTTTCTAGTAATTTTTTATTTTTAAAAGTACTTTCTGAACGATGAATAATTGCGATGGCTTTCGCTAAACTTTCGTGTCTCTCTGCCATTTATCCGACTCCTCATAAAAAAATCCGCCACATAATTAGTTGCGGCGTCAACCATTATATTATAGCAACAATTTAGTTGACTGCGCAACCTTTTTATTTCCCGGGCAATAATTTGACTTCCTATCTTTCTTTTGTAAAAATAAAAGGTAGAGAAGGGGTGCTATCCACGATGCATATTAAAATATTAAAAAATAGATATCCCAATATAGTTGTTTCAAAGAACCCAATAAAATCAAGCTCAGATACAATTTCTTTTTTTGAAGAACCGCATTATTTTACTATTCCTAAAGCGGATCTTTCAGAAGAAGAAGCTACGTTATTACATACGCTATTTCCAGAACCTTTGCCAACTTTTACAAAAGAAGCCAGCCAATTTTGGTTTGACTTATTATTTGGTAAGGAAGAAATGGCGATTAAAAATGAAAAAGACACTTATCGCATAACCCAGTTTCATATTAAAACGACAACGACTAAAAGTATGCTGCAAGAATGGCAAAAGGCGCTACTAAGTTTCTTTAGCCCAGATGCCGAACTTATTATGTTTTCGGCTAACTATGGCGTTATTATTGAAAAATCTACTGGCTCGCTGCTTGGAGAAGAAGAGCTGCTTGCTGTTGCTGGCACGCTTGAAAGTGATTTTTATATCCAGTCCACCTTTTTCATGGGACTTTTCCACCCGCTAAATACGCAACTACGCGGCTTATTTGCAGAGGAGCGGACGATTTTCAATTTTAGTAATCGTGAAATTGTTCAAACGGTCGCTTCTGAAAGTTTAAAAGTCATTGCACGGAGAATGAAAGAAAGTTTAATCACCAATGAGCTCAATAGCCTTTTTCATCAAGACGACACTTGGATCCCGCTGATTCATACGTTATTTAAAAACCAAGGCAACATCAGCCTCACTGCGAAAGAACTTTTTATGCACCGAAATACCATCCAATATCGTTTAGATAAGTTCCATGAGCAAACAAATCTGTCGCTCCGCAAAATGGATGGATTGCTATTAGCTTACCTTGCAACACTTCAAACAAATACTGAAAGCGAATAAAGTTTCCACTTGACTTGAAGTTCACTCCAAGGAATACAATGAATATATCAAATACGCAAAGGAGAATAGTTATGTCCAAAAACGAAACAGTTCTTTTTGCTGTAGATACTTCTGAAGAATTAACGATGAACATAAAAGAAGCTAGTGAAAAAAGTGGCGTTTCCGCTGATACGATTCGCTACTATGAACGAATTGGCTTAATTCCGCCCGTACACCGCAATGAAAATGGCGTTCGCAAATTTGGCGCAGAAGATTTGCGCTGGATTCAGTTTAGCCGCCAAATGCGCCGCGCTGGTTTATCCATTGAAGCCTTGATTGATTACTTAGCACTTTTCCGGGAAGGCGAGCATACTTTAGAAGCCCGCGCCGAATTACTTAAAGAACAGCGCATTGACCTGAAAAATCGTATTGACGTCATGCAAGATGCACTTGATCGTCTCGACTTCAAAATCGACAATTACGATACCCATCTCATTCCAGCACAAAAGAAACTAAAAGATTTTTAATATCGAAAGGAGTAATTGATAATGGCTACACTAGAAAATAGCGTTATTTTTGATAAAGGTGAGCTGATTACAAATGACTACTTTATCGGAAATGCTTATTTAAAAATGCTTGTTCCAGAAGACACTATTTATAATTGTCCGATTGGAAATGTTACTTTTGAACCGGGAGCTCGAAATAATTGGCATAAACATGACGGCGGGCAAATCCTGCTTATCACGGGAGGAACTGGCTATTACCAAGAAGAAGGAAAACCTGCCCAACTTCTAAAAGAGGGCGACGTCGTGACTATTCCAAAAGACGTAAAACATTGGCACGGCGCTACAAAAGATAGCTGGTTTGTTCATTTAGCCATTTCCACGAATGTTGAATTAGGTGGAACCACTTGGCTAGAACCAGTTTCCGACGAACACTATAACAATTTATAACGAAAAAACCCGCTCACCTTCATCCAAGGTTGCGGGTTTTTATTATTTACTCACATAAGCTAAAATATCTGCGGGTTTTTCGAAAACAAGTTCTGCCTTTTCAAAGCCATCTGTCGTTTTTGCGCCCCAAAGCGCTAAGCCAAAATGAGCTCCGGCGGCATGGGCGCATTTCATATCATAAGAAGAATCCCCTACATAAAGCACCTCATGCGGCTCTCTTCCAAGAATTTCCAACCCTTTCAAAAGTGGGGCTGGATGAGGTTTATGGTTTTCCGTATCACTCGCGCAAACAATTGCTTGAAAGTGATCCTGAATATCAAACGGATAAAAACCTTTTTCCATTTCTAACGCATTTTTAGAAGTAACGACGCCGCTTTCTGGAATCGCATGCAACACCTCATGAATCCCTTCAAAAATCTCTACTTCTTCAATAAATGTCGCCTCTCGTTCAATCCATTTATCTAATACTTTTTCTTCGTCTAAAATGTTTAACTGTTCAACCGCAGCCGCTCCGGTAATTCCAAGTACGAATCGCAATTCATCTAGCTCATAACTTAATCCTTCCTCGGCCAAAACCGCTTGAAGAGAATGTAAAACAGCTCTTTCCGTGTCTAGAATAGTTCCATCTACGTCAAAAATTATTGCTTTATACATTGCAAATTCCTCCTTCAAGATTTAGCGAAGTTGTGGTAGTGGTGAGTTGTATATCTCGCTTTTTCTGCTTTTTGAATATCCGCAGCATTTGTGCCTTTATTTTGAAGCAAATCTCGAAATTCACGCAAATTAGCATGAGAATTCCCGTTTAGTTCAAATTCGATATTATCGCAGCTAAATGTTAACAGCATTTCCTCTTTTTCCCGGACTAACGCCATCTTTTCTAGTTTAACGATTGGAAATGTTTGTCGTTTTTTCATACCTAAGCTAAAGTTTTGGTCAAAAACAAGGTAATCTCTATCGATATAGAACTCTCCGAATTGATACTCCATTCCAAGGGCTGAATTAACCTTACATACTCCATCTAATTTCATATCATCCGCCTCCTTCATCACCTTATATATTAGTTTTAAATGATGAAATGGGTTTCATGTCAAGCAATTTAATAAAAATATTTTTAAATCACACTGTTTTTCTTCTAATCAACTCATGTTCCACTTTAATTCTTTGCAATTTACCTTGTTCGAAAATAGTAAAAGCATTTTCTCCCAATTTTTTTAGGTGATGATCGAGCGTCGTGATCTCTAGCGCCTTACCAATTGGGAGATTTTCTTGTCCTAAAATAGCAACATCTTCCGGCACGCGCAAACCGAGCTTTTTGACGTGATACATAACGCCCGCCGCAACCTCATCTCCATTTGCATAAATCGCATCAGGCCAATCTTTTCCTTCCGCAAAGAAATGTTCCCCAGCTTTTAAACCATCCTCGAACGCATAACATTCACTTAAAAAACGATTGTCCCCAACCGGACCAAACACCTGCTCATAGGCATTAATTTTCCCATATGTACTCGTACTTTCACGCGATGCCCGACCTGCTGTAAACGCTACTTTTGTATAACCCTCATCTTGCAAAAATTGAAATCCCGCCCGGTACGCCTTCACGCGGTCAATATAGGAGCACGATACTTCTTTTGATTCCACGTATTCGCACGCAATAATCGGTCCATACGCCAGATACGGCAAAATCACATCCCAATTGTTGGCACGTGAAGTAATAATCAGGCCATCCACCTGTTTCGTTTTAAGGCGCATCAAGTACTTTTCTTCTTCTTTCGGATCATACCCTGTTGGAAAAAGTGTCACCGAATAGCGATTTTTAAAAGCTGCTTCCAAAATACCATTCACAATTTTGTCAAACCACGGATGATCATTATAAGGTATAATCACGCCAACCGTATTTGTTTTACCACGTGCTAAATCCATGGCGTTACGGTTAGGAGAATAGTCTAATTCATCGATAACAGCTTGCACACGAGCTCTTTTCTCCTCCGCGACATACGGATGATTATTAAGCACGCGCGACACTGTCGTCACTGAAACTCCCGCTAATTTGGCTATTTCTTTAATATTTGGCATTTTAAAAACCTCATTCCTAAGAAAAAAGTGCGGACAGATTTCTCATACCGCACTTCTATTTTTATCATTAAGCCATCTGCTCTAATTCGTGTGTTTGAATATCTTTTTCCACACGAACCGAAACCAGTCTGGCATCATTCATTTCTTCTACTGTGAATCGAAGCGTACCGTATTCGACTACGACTTCATCATCCTCTTCTGGAATTGTCCCTGTTAAGGTAAGCACAAATCCAGCAACAGTATCTACCCCACGTGATGGAAGTTCCACGTGAAACATTTTATTAAAATCATCGAGTGGCATGCGGCCTTCAACAATAAATGTATTATCATCGATTTTCTTTACTTCATCCGAAAATACATCGTTTTCATCGTCAATTTCGCCAACAATTTCTTCTAATAAATCTTCTACAGTGACAATACCTGCAACGCCACCATATTCATCCATTAAAATTGCCATTTGGTTTCTTGTTCTTTGCATATTTTTCAGTAGGTCATCAATAAACATCGTCTCTTGTGCAAAATACGCATCTTTAACGAGCGACTTCACATTGATGTTTTCAAAACCTGACTTTCTCGCTTCTGCAAAGAAATCTTTCATATGCAGAATACCCAGCACGGAGTCCTGATCGCCAGTATAGACGGGAACTCTAGAAAAATTCTCATTTAATAATGCGTCACAAAGCGCTTCCGATTCTGTTTCGGCATCGACCATAAACGCATCTGTTCGCGGCACCATGACTTCACGCGCGTATTTATTGTCCATTTCAAATACACCACGAAGCATTTGTAATTCTTCTACCTCAATTACACCGTCACGTCGACCGGTTTCAATTAGTAGCTGCATTTCTTCCCGTGTCATTTTTTCATTATCGGTATTTTTCTCCATTCTCGTTAATTTGACAAGAATGTCTGTTGAAAAAGATAAGAATTTTACGAACGGACGAAGCACAACGCCAACTGCCATAATTGGTCGTACAGAAACACGTGCAATTTTTTCTGATTTTTGGAGCGCTAAACGTTTTGGATAAAGCTCACCGAAAACTAATGTGATGTAAGATAACACAATCGTTACGACGATAATGGATAACTCTTTCGCAAAACTGCTTCCGCCAAAAACCGATTCAAGCCTAGTCGCAATACTAGTCGCGGCTGACGCACTGGAGAAAAACCCAGCAAGCGTGATACCAACTTGAATAGTAGCTAGAAATTTACTTGGATCATCGACGAGTTTAGCGAGCATAACGGCTTTTTTATCACCGGTTTCTGCTTGGCTTTTCACACGATTTTTGTTCAGTGATACAAGGGCCATCTCTGCTGAGGCAAAGAATGCGTTGAGCATGGTCAACACAACAATAAGAATTAACTGCAAGATAATCTGCTGACTCTCGGGGTCAGGGTTCATATGGAACTCTCCACTCCTTATTTTCATCGAGAAAACGACAATTCATTTCCTCTAAATATTCCGGACACTTGCCGGTTAAGAAAATTTTATCACGCCGCCCCCATTACTGCAAGGTTTCACATTTCCACAAAAACTTTCACCGCGTCACTTTCAATCATTTCAAATGGGTACGGTAGTGAAATTCGTTCTTTGTTCACAGCAAAAATCCGTGCTTTTTTATTTCGATAATCCGTTAAATTACAAAACGGGCTCACACGGAAAGAAGTCCCAACAATAACAATTAAATCCGCTTTCCTAATAGCTGCGAGTGACTGGTCTATCGCATTTTCTGGAATGGCTTCCTCGTATAGCACCACATCCGGCCGAATGACTCCACCACATTCAGCGTGAATATCTGATTTCAAATAATCTTGCGCTGTAACAGTCATTCCGCATTTTTGGCAATAGCAATGATATAAACTCCCGTGAAAATTCACCACGTTTTTTGAACCAGCTTTTTCGTGAAGTCCATCAATGTTTTGCGTGATAATTGTAACGCTCTTTGCCGCCTCAATTTCAGCCATTTTTGCATGAATCGCATTTGGCTCCGCATCCGGATAATACATATTCTCTGTAACAAATTGATAAAATTTCTCTGGTTCGCGTACAAGGCATGTATGGCTCAGCATGTATTCAGGACTACTCATCCCTGAATATAAGCCGTTTTTCGAACGATAATCTGGAATTCCTGAAGGAACTGAAACTCCTGCCCCAGTCAGAAAAACGATATGCTCTGCTTGTTTAATCGCTTCTTTTAAATGATTCATTCTTTCAATTCCTTTCATTTGTATGCTGTTTATCTTTCCAATTCCACCATTTTCGCAACTCAGCTTCTTGCTCGCCTTCCTTGGTTTCTGCCGTATAAACCGCACAACGATACGTATATAACACACAAGGATCCATTGGCTCACCGCGCTTATCGCAAGTATCTTCATATAGTTCGAGTGGATTCTTTCCTTTTAAATCCGCAATCTCTTCAATCCCGATTTCGTTTAACATTAGCACCATTTTTTTACCTATTCCTGGTAATTTTATTAGATCAGTTGGCATGATTTCCCTTCTCTCTATGCATTTTTCGGTTGAAATAAAAACTGATTAGTACATTGATAAATATAAAACCAGCAACCACAAGGAAGACATCGCCGTAACCAAAATGAGCAGCAACACTCGATCCTACAAGCGGCCCGATGACATTCCCGATATATTGAAACGATTGATTATAACCAAAAATCCGACCGGACACCTCACGCGGCGTATTTTTCGTAAGTAGCGATTGAACTGCTGGTAGTAAGGCGCCGTCTGTAAGGCCTAGTAAGAAGCGCAATATTCCAAGCTGCAAGGGATTTTGCGCGAAAGCCATTGGTATTTGGAGAAGCATTGATCCGATAAGTGCGCCTAATAAAATTCGCTCCGAGCCAATTCGGTCACCCCACCTGCCAAGTCGCGGTGCCGCAATGAGCGCTGCGACCCCGGGAACCGAAGCAATCATCCCACTAATAAAAGCAATGTTCTGCGCATTCCCCGCTAAATCCCGTACGTATAATGTCAAAATTGGGTTCACTGAGTTGGACGCTATTTGAATCATCATCGTCGTAATGAACAGCGAAATGATTAAGCCAGGATTTTTAAGCGCTAAGAAAACCTCTTTCCCTGACCGCATTTCTTTCTTCTCTACTGGTGTGAATTTCTCTTTTACAAAGAAAAGCGTTAGGAAAAAACTGCCTAAAAGAAGCGCCCCTGTAATGTAAAATACTGGTCTGACACCAAATGTATCTGACAACGCACCACCAATTAATGGGCCGATTAAAACACCCGATACAGCTGCTGTCGATAATGCCCCAAGAGCCCAACCGCTACGATGGCGCGGAACTTGAGTCGCGACAAGCGCATTCGCCGTTGAAATGTATCCAGAGAAAACACCCATCAATAAGCGCAAACCAACGAATTGGTACACATTACTCACCAAGCCCATTAAAATCATCGCAATCGCCATACCTAATGCAGCGCGTAAAAGCATAATTCTTCGCCCTTTTTGGTCTGCTAGTTTACCCCAAATTGGCGACATAATAGCAGATACTAAAAAAGTAGAGCTGAGCGCGATTCCTGACCACATACTTACTTGATCCGGATTATGTACGCCTAATTCCTCAATATATAATGGTAAAAATGGCATGATTAAATTTAATCCGGTCCCGGTCAGAAAACACCCCACCCAGACAACATACAAATTCTTCTTCCAATTTTCCATAAATCCACCTAGATTCTTCTATCGTTACTTAATTATTCCACAAAAAAAGCGAAAGTAAAACTAAACCCTTCGCTTTTTTGCTATATTCACTTAAAATGTTCCACGTGAAACATTTTACACGTCTAAATTTGCTCGTGGTACCCAGCCAGCTTCATTATCCTCCGTCACGCACCAAACCCAGCCATTAAGTTCACGATTGCTTTCTAATTTGTCGCCTGGCTTCACGTTAAGTTCGCGCGCAGAATAATCTTCTGTCACCGTTCCACTTTTCGCATCGCTTCCCAATTGAATAATTTGTTTTGGCACCCAGCCTTCTTTTCCAGATGACTTCACTTTGCAAAAAATCCAACCCGGATATTCCGTATCTTCTTCAAACACCCAAATAGACTCATTTTTATTCACAAAAAGTGGATTCGGATATTTGCTACTATGTTCCTTTTTCACGATAAATGTTCGATTCATAGTTAGAAACCTGCCTTGTTATTTTTTTGCCGCTTCCCAATCAGCAAGGAATTTATCAATCCCGCTGTCCGTTAAAGGATGTTTCAGCATTTGTTCAAACACTTTAAATGGTACTGTAGCAATATCAGCACCAGCTTTGGCACATTCGATTACATGGATTGGATGCCGCACACTCGCTGAAATAATCTCTGTTGGAATACCATGAATTTCGAAAATTTCCGAGATATCGCGAATAAGTACCAAACCATCATCGCCAATATCATCTAATCGCCCTAAAAATGGTGATACATATGTCGCTCCTGCTCGCGCGGCAAGTAATGCTTGTGTGGCAGAAAAAACAAGCGTCACATTGGTTTTTATTCCTTCTTCCGTCAATACTTTCACAGCCGCCAAACCTTCACCAGTCATCGGTATTTTCACAACCATATTCGGATGGATTTTCGCAATAACCCGACCTTCTGCAATCATTTCATCTGCTTCTAAACTAACTACTTCGCCGCTAATTGGTCCATCAACAATGGATGTAATTTCTTGAATGACCTCATTAAAATCGCGACCTTCTTTGGCAACAAGCGACGGGTTTGTCGTTACACCGGCAATGAACCCCATTCTGTTAGCCTTTTTAATCTCTTCTACGTTCGCTGTATCGATAAAAAATCTCATTAAAACATCCTCCTTTTCTATCAAGCGCTTTCAATTACAGAGCCATTATAACGCAAAAGTTTAAATAATGCTTTTGATGTGCTTTTTACACATAAAAAAAAGAATGCCACTTAGCATTCCAAAAAGTTTCACGTGAAACAAATTTATAAACGAGTTTTGTCCATCACTAGTAGAGGTTTTGGTCTATTTCTAATTATATCCTCTTTAATTAAACGCATGACTGTATGAGCCACGTATTCGCGTGATGTGTTGGTGTATCTTGCAAGCACTTCTTGCGTAATTTCTCTTGGTAGCAATATCCCGTTATCAGAAAACGTCCCTAAAGTTTGAGCGCATTTGAGAATGGCTTTGCGGATTCGTTCTTCTTTCTTTAAGAAGCTAAGTTTTGCAAATGCGTGGGCTTCCCGTAATTCTTCTGCCATCACTTTAATCATAAAAAAGTTATTCTCATCCACTTTGTCGAAAACAGAAAACAAGAAATTGCTATCTACTTCCATAACTTCTCCGTGACCTAAGCTTTGCATCGAAACGTGTGGGCTCCACTCATCATAAAACAGATGATACAGTCCAAAACTATCTCCTTTTTGTAAGAAACGAACAATGCATTCTTTACAGCTTTCTTCTTCAATTTCTGCATCTTTCTCTACAATCATCCCGTATATGCCACTTAGAACAAAATAAACTTTTGTCCCAGCTGGACTTAAACTTTCTAGAACCTCACCCTTCTTGGTGCTGATAACCGAGCAGTAGTCTTTGTAATTTGGATGTTCAAAGCACAACTCCATTAATTTGCTAACCGTTAGATTGGATTCAAGCTCTTTTAAGAATAGCATATTCTCTCCTTTGCTATATTATATTGAAAAAACTCATCGTCATTATATCATATAGACTTCATCCGAAATCCCGCTCGTAACCCTACATAAAAAGCCAAAAAGCTAATTAAAGATAACTATTTTACAACTATGAACCTAATACTTAATTTTTATCTCTTTTCAAATCGCTATTTTGACATAAATTCGAACTTTTTGTTACTTTTGATAAATATTCAAATCAAGACATTAATCCAATAATTACCACTTTAGACTGGTTTATTTTTCGGTAAATTGATTATACTTAGAAAGTAAGTAATTTATCGACGGTCTACTTAGAAAGGGTGAAATGAATGGAACAGAAAAAATATAGCTGGCGAAAATTTTCCCAGTTACTTATTAGCGCCAAACCTGCGAATTGGATTATTTTCTGCGCTTTATTCGCTAGTGTGATAACTACAGTTGCCGGTCTCGTTGTCCCGCTTTTTACAAAAAACTTAATTGACGGCTTTTCAATAGCTTCACTAGATGGAAAAATGATTGCTTTAATTGTCCTCGCGTTTGTGTTGCAGGCAATAACGAATGGTTTCTCGATTTTCTTGCTTAATTACATGGGGCAAAAAGTCGTTGCGACAATTCGCGAACGTTTATGGAGAAAAATTGTGCACTTGCCTGTTTCTTACTTTGATAATACGAAAACGGGGGAAATGGTTAGCCGCATGGTGAATGATACCGTGGTCGTTAAAGAGCTGATTGCTGATCACCTCCCACAATTTGTCACTGGAATCATTTCCGTAATTGGTGCGATTATTATCTTGTTCTTCATGGACTGGAAAATGACGCTTATTATCTTAATAGCCGTTCCAATTACCGCGCTAGTCGTTGCACCACTTGGTCAAAAAATGTTTAAAATCTCTAAAGGACTTCAAAACGAAACAGCTGACTTTACTGGTTCAATTAGTCAAACCCTTTCAGAAGCTAGACTCGTGAAGGCTTCGAATGCAGAAACACTAGAAACAGAAGCTGGTCATCAAGGTATCAATCGTTTATTCGGTTTTGGTATCCGTGAAGCGAAAGTTGTCGCTGTGCTTGGACCGCTAATTTTCTTCGTTGTCATGGGCGTCATCGTTGGTATCATCGGCTACGGCGGAATTCGTGTTTCAGCTGGCACAATGACTACTGGTACGTTAATCGCATTCCTGCTCTATCTATTCCAAATTATCGTTCCTGTGACTTCTTTTGCCACCTTCTTCGCACAACTTCAAAAAGCAAAAGGCGCGACAGAACGAATTGCGGATATTTTGAATGAATCCGAAGAAGATTTCAACGCTGGAAAAAAAGTCGATGTCAGCGGAAAAACGATTCGCGCAACGGATATTTCCTTCTCTTATAATGAAGGCGAACCGATTCTAAAAAATGTTTCTTTTGATACGAAACCAGGCGAAGTTATCGCATTCGCTGGCCCTAGTGGCGGAGGTAAATCAACCTTGTTCGCGATTCTAGAACGTTTCTATCAACCAAAAACTGGCGAAATTTTAGTTGGTGATATTCCACTTTCCGAGATTTCGATTAACTCATGGCGCACGCAAATCGGCTATGTTTCGCAGGAAAGCGCGATGCTGTCTGGAACAATTCGCGACAACCTCTGTTACGGACTAGATCGAGAAATTAGCGAAGATGAGCTATGGAATGTTGCAAAACTAGCTTATGCTGACGGTTTTATTTCCGAGCTTCCCGACAAAATGGCAACCGAAGTCGGCGAACGTGGCGTGAAGCTCTCAGGTGGCCAAAGACAGCGAATTGCGATTGCTCGAGCATTTTTACGTAATCCAAATATTCTCATGCTAGACGAGGCGACAGCTAGTTTAGATAGCCAATCCGAACAAATCGTTCAACAAGCGCTAGCAAACTTGATGGAAGGCCGAACTACTTTTGTTATCGCACACCGTCTATCCACTATCGTTAACGCCGACCAAATCCTCTTTATCGAACATGGCGAAATAACTGGACGTGGTACACATAGCGAATTAGTCGCTTCTCATCCACTTTACGCTTCTTTTGCAGAACAACAATTAAAATAAACATTTCCCGGGAAATAAAAACCGACGATGCGCAAATGCATCGTCGGTTTTTTTATAAGGATTGATGAAACTTTTTGAGTTCTGCTTTCTTTGTTTCGTCTAAATCATGCCACCTAACACCTTGTACGGCTCCTTCAAGTGCACATAATTCACTTAGACAAACGCTTGAATCATTTTCCCAAATGCGTAAAAAGGCTTCTTTGCTTCCAACATCTTTTAGCTCGTCGGGGGTGTTTATGCCCGCTTTGATTAAGTCCTGCTCCAGTACTTTGCCAATGTTTGGTAATTCGCTAAGGTTCGCCATTACAGTTCCTTCTTCCGTATTATTTTGGTAATTCTATTTTCTCAACGCCGCCCATATAACCTTGCAACACTTTCGGAATGCGTACAGAACCATCTGCATCTTGGTAGTTTTCTAAAATGGCAGCAACTGTACGACCTAAAGCTAAGCCAGATCCATTTAATGTGTGCACGTATTCTGGTTTGCTTCCTGGTTCACGACGGAAACGGATGTTAGCGCGTCTTGCTTGGAAACTTTCAAAATTACTGCAAGAAGAAATCTCACGGTAAGAATTGTAGCTCGGAATCCATACTTCTAAATCATATTTTTTAGCAGCAGTGAAGCCTAAATCAGCCGTACACATGCTTAGTACGCGGTATGGTAATTCTAGACGACGCAATACTTCTTCTGCATTACCAGTTAGTTTTTCAAGCGCCTCATAAGAATCTTCCGGTTTCACAAATTGAACTAATTCCACTTTGTTAAATTGATGTTGGCGGATTAAGCCACGCGTATCACGACCAGCAGATCCCGCTTCAGAACGGAAACATGCGCTAAATGCTGTATATTTTCTTGGTAAATCTTCTGCTTTTAAAATGTCTTCGCGGTGATAGTTGGTTACTGGCACTTCCGCTGTTGGAATAAGGAAATAATCTTCTGCTTCGATTAAGAAGGCATCCTCTTCAAATTTTGGCAATTGACCAGTTCCTGTCATGCTCGCACGGTTTACCATGTATGGCGGTAACATTTCTTCATAGCCATGTTCGTTCGAATGCAAGTCCATCATAAAGTTAATAAGCGCACGTTCTAGTCTTGCACCTAATTTTTTATAAAAGACAAAACGGCTACCTGTTACTTTCGCAGCATTTTCGAAATCAAGGATATCTAAATCTGTTCCTAAATCCCAATGCGCTTTTGGTTCAAAATCAAATTCGCGAACTTCGCCCCATTTGCGGATTTCCACGTTATCGTCTTCCGATTCGCCAACCGGAGTAGATTCGTGCGGAATGTTTGGAATCGACATTAAAATCATATCTAATTTTTCATCAATTTCGCGTAGTTCGATATCTAATGTTTTGATACGATCTCCAACGACACGCATTTCCTCAATTTTAGCGTCCGCGTCTTGTTTTTCGCGTTTTAATTTAGCGATTTCTTGGGACACTTCATTACGCTGACTTTTCAGCGCTTCTGTTTCGACAATCAGTGTACGACGGCGTTTATCTAACTCGCCAAATTTCTCGAATTCACCCAAATCTTCCCCACGATTTTGTAATTTCTGCTTTACTTCATCAAAATTATTACGTAACAATTTAACATCTAACATGCTAACTCCTCCTTATTTTTTTCCATATAAAAACTCCCGTACTTTCCCGACTTAACAGGAAAGGGACGAGAGTTAACCGCGTTGCCACCCTTATTGGGACTCAAAAAAATCCCCAGCTTCATTTAGGTTTAACGGACCATTCCGGAATGATTTACTCGCAAAAATCCACTTTCCACCACTCGCTCCAAGATGGATTCATAAGGAAACTTCACCAGTTCACACCAACCACTGGCTCTCTTTAGAAACTCTACCTCATTACTACTTCTTGTCATTGCTTTTCGTATTAATTTAAAGTTATTCTATCGCATATCCGCTTAAATTACAAGCAAATCTTTAACCAATTAAATCGAGCGTGTCCGGCCCGTCATCTTCTGAATTGAGTATTCTGATTTGCTCCGGAACAATTTTTATAACGACAAAGGACGGTGAACCTTCGCCTTGGAACCATTCTTTCGAGATATTTTCCCAGACACGTTCTTTAACCGATTCATCTTCTTCAAGCGAAGCCAAACCATTAATTTCTAAAAACGCGGAACCCGGGCCATCGTAGCCAATTAAAACGCAAACGCGCGGATTTCGACGGACTTCTTCAGTTTTCGGTAGTTCTTTTCCAGACGGCGTATAAAGTGTCAATCCATCATGAAGAAATGTCATGTAACGAGCATGCGGAAAATCCTCTTGAACAGATGTCAAAACACCCACTTGATGCTGGTCCAAAATGGCAAGAATTTTATCTTCTAGTTCATTTTTCATCTCAAACACCTTCCTTTGGTCATTTAGTGTACCTTTCCACTTGGCTTCTTGCTTCAAACATTCGGACTTGTTATCTCCGTAGCTATTTGCTATAAAAGAGTATAACCGTTTTAACTAGGGGGATTTAAAGTGATTTTATTAATCGACCATAATGATTCATTTACATATAATTTATATCAATATTTTTTAGAACTGCAGGAAGATGTGCGGGTTGTTTCGGCTACTGATTTCACACTGGAAACTTTTCAACAGCTCGCTCCAGAAATGGTTGTCCTTTCGCCCGGACCTGGTTCGCCGGAAGATTTCCCAGTAAGTTTAGCGCTACTCGATGAAATTCACGTCCCCATTCTCGGGATTTGCCTTGGCCATCAAATGATTGGCCATTTTTTTGGAGCAAAAGTGGTGCGCGCCGACGTTCCCGTTCACGGAAAAACCAGCATCATTTCGCATAACGGTGAGGGTTTGTTCGCTGGGCTTGCACCTAAATTCCAAGTCGCTCGCTATCATTCCTTAGTTATCGAACCCGACTCTGTCCCAACTGATTTACAAGTAACCGCCATGACGGAAGATGGCGTGTTGATGGCGTTTGCTCACGTAACCAAGCCCATTCACAGCGTCCAATTCCACCCAGAAGCAATCCTTTCCGAAAACGGCCACGCGATACTAGAAAACTTTATACGACAAGGGAGGCATGCCAAATGAGCTTATTACGATTTGATTTTGAAGGTGAAACAAAGATATTTGAAAAGCCGCTGCGTGAACTTGTGGCGCGCGATTTATCGGAAGTACTCCCTGTCATGAAAGCTGCCGAAGAAGCCCAACGATCCGGCAAATATGTTGCTGGTTTTGTAAGTTATGAAGCCGCTCCTGCTTTTCGAAGCAATTTAAAAACGAAAACCTCTACTGAAAATACGCCACTCGTCTGGTTTGGCGTATACGATAATTTCACCGATACGAGTGCGAAAACCCCAAATTCCGCACCACTTTCTTTTAAAATGGACACAACTTACCCGGATTACGCGGCAAAAATCGCGCAAATCAAAACTGAAATTGCTGCCGGAAACACCTACCAAATCAACTACACCGTGCGACTTCAAAGTGATGTACCAAGCGACTTCTCCGCCCAAGCAACGTACGAAACTTTGCAGCAAGTCGGAAAAGCCAATTATACAGCGCTACTTTCGAATGACGAATTCCAAATAATTTCCGCCTCACCCGAACTCTTTTTTAAATGGAAGGAAAACGTTTTGACGACGCGTCCGATGAAAGGTACTGTTCGCCGTGGAAATACGGAGCAAGCAGACTTAGCGGCCCATGATTGGTTAAAAAACGATCCGAAAAATCGTGCAGAAAATGTGATGATTGTTGATTTGCTTCGAAATGACCTTGGGATGATTGCGGTACCTGGGAGTGTGAAGGTTCCTAATTTGATGACTTTAGAGCCTTATCCAACTGTTTGGCAAATGACTTCTACTGTCACAGCAGAAACCGTTCCCGAGACGGATTTAACTTCTGTTTTCAAAGCACTCTTCCCATGCGGCTCGATAACCGGCGCACCAAAAGCACGGACGATGGAGATTATTTCAGAGCTAGAAGATTCCCCGCGCGATGTGTACTGCGGTGCGATTGGATTTCTGGAACCGAACGGAAATGCGATTTTCAGCGTGCCAATTCGTACTATTGCTATTACGGATAACAAAGCAACTTACGGCGTTGGTGGCGGCATCGTCTGGGATTCCGATGCCGAAAGCGAATTTTCCGAAATTCACGCAAAATCAGCCATTTTGGAAAAGGCGACCAAGTTTTCTTTGATTGAATGTTTGCGCTTGGAGAACGGCGAACTCGCCCGAACCGATTTTCATTTAAAACGACTTCAAACGAGCGCTGCGTTTTTTGGTTACTCTTTTAATAGGGAAGAAATTAGGGAGTTATGGAACGAAACCGCGCGAAAAAATGCAACTGGCACATACAAATTGCGTTTTTTACTACACCCAGATGGCACGCATCAGTTAGAACTCGCTGAAATCAGCGCGAAAAACACACCAATAACAGCTCAACTCGCCGAAAAACCAGTTTCAACTAATGATTTATTCCTTTATCATAAAACCACTCATCGCAAGGTTTATGAAGACTTGAAAAGTACTAAAACCGCGGAAACGCTACTTTGGAATGAACGTGAGGAACTAACTGAATTCATTAACGGGAATATAGTTCTAGGTATAAATGGCTGTTTTTTCACTCCGCCAGCAACTTCTGGGCTCCTTCCCGGCACAATGCGAGCCGAACTTTTAGCAAATAATAAGATTATTGAAAAAACGCTAGTAAAAAAAGACCTTTTTGAGGCAGACTTTGTGTGGTTAATTAATAGCGTAAGAGGTTTTGTAGAAGTGGAAATCGAACAATAAAGCAACGTGTTTTTCACAATTTAAAATGATTTATTATCGCTTGTTTCGCCATATTTTCGCCACATTTACAATTCGTGAAAATATTACTTGCAAATTTTCACAATCTATATTAGAATATACGTTCGCACATATTTATTTCCGTTTTCCAAGGGAGGAAAATCATGAAAGTATTGTTTCACCATCTCAAAAGATACAAGCTACAAGCGACACTATCTACACTGTTTGTAGTAGTCATGGTTATCTCACAACTATGGCAACCAAAGTTACTTCAGCAAGTCCTAGACGCCATCATGAAAGACGATATGGATAAAATTTCGTCCATCGGCGCACTTTTAATCGGTATCGCCGCAGTCGGCCTTATCGCCGGGATTCTAAACACGATTCTTTCTGCCAAAGTCGCTCAAGGCGTTGGTGCGGATATTCGTGAATCTAGTTTCCGTAAAATCCAAACATTTTCATTCAGCAACATCGAAAAACTTTCGACAGGTAATCTTGTTGTTCGTCAAACAAACGATATTACCCAAGTACAAAACTTAGTGATGCTTTCACTACAATCGCTAACGAGAATTCCGATTATGTTTATCGGGGCTTTTGTCCTAGCGATGTTTACCTTGCCTGAATTATGGTGGGTAATTATTGTACTCGTTGTTCTCGTTGTACTGATTGTTGTATTCACATTCGGCTCAATGGGTAAACACTTTGCAATTATCCAAACGTTAATTGACCGCGTGAATTCTATCGCAAAAGAAAACCTTGCCGGTATGCGCGTAGTTAAATCTTTCGTGCAAGAAGACAATGAAATCGCTCGTTTTACAACAGTTAGTGACAAATTAACTCGTCACACGATCATTGTTGGTACACTTTTCTCTGTTATGATTCCTGCATTTATGCTCGTTTCTAACTTAGCAATTGTTGTTTCCATTTTCTTCGTAGGCGACATGGCTGCTGAAAACCCTGAAGTTATTGGGGCTATCGCATCATTCATGAACTACTTAATGCAAATTATGATGGCAATTATTATCGGTGGTATGCTGATGATGATGGCTTCTCGTGCGCTTATTTCCTTGAAACGTATTACCGAAGTTCTAGAAACAGAACCCGATATTACATACAACGAAAACGCGCCAGAACAAGACTTAGAAGGTACAGTTGAATTCCGTAACGTTAGCTTCAAATACGACGGTGACGATACGCCTGCGCTTGAAGATATTTCATTCAAAGCAAGTGTTGGTGAAATGGTCGGTATTGTTGGTGCAACAGGTTCTGGTAAATCCACTCTTGCACAACTTATTCCTCGACTATACGACCCAACTGAAGGTGAAGTTATTATCGGCGGAACTAACCTAAAAGATATCAACAAGAAAACCCTTCGTAGCACTGTTTCCTTCGTGCTTCAACGCGCGATTCTTTTCTCCGGAACGATTGCAGACAATTTACGTCATGGTAAAAAAGACGCAACTGCTGAAGAAATGGAACACGCAAGTAAAATAGCACAAGCGAAAGAGTTCATCGACAAACAAGCAAAACTTTACGAAGCGCCTGTTTCTGAGCGTGGAAATAACTTCTCTGGTGGACAAAAACAACGTCTATCAATCACACGTGGAGTTATCGGTTCGCCGAAAGTTCTCATTCTTGATGACAGCACAAGTGCGCTTGATGCAAAATCCGAGAAATTAGTAAAAGAAGCACTAAATAAAGAACTAGACGAAACTACTACTTTCATCATTGCACAAAAAATCTCTTCTGTTATTCAAGCAGATAAAATTCTCGTGCTAGATCAAGGTAAACTAGTTGGCGTTGGTTCCCATAAAGAACTTCTGAAAGAAAATGAAATCTACCGTGAAATTTACGACACTCAAAAAGGCAAGGAGGTAACCGCATAATGAAAGAGTTCAAACAAATTAGTCGCTTTTTCTGGCACTATCTGCGGGGTTATAAGCCTCAACTTTTTGTCATTTTAATTGCTGTAGTTTTTGCGACATACCTTCAAGTAAAAGCACCACAATATATTGGTAACGCCGTTCAAGAGCTTGGAGATTACGTGGTTAATTTAATGCAAACGGGTGTTGATGACAAGAGTGACTTCATCCATATCATTTGGATGCTGATTCTCTGCTACGTACTGCTCGCTGCTGCCACTTTTATCCAAAGTATCATTATGACAGGGGTAGCTGGTAAATCGACGAACAGAATGCGTATAGGGCTTTTCCGCAAGATGGAAAAACTATCGATTCGTTTCTTCGATAGCCGCAATGATGGCGAAATGCTTAGCCGCTTCACTAGTGACTTAGATAATATTTCCAACACACTAAACCAAGCCCTGATTCAAGTACTATCAAACGTTGCGCTAATGATTGGTGTTATCATCATGATGTTCCAACAAAACGTGGAACTAGCCTTCGTTACTTTAATATCTGCTCCATTTGCGATAATTATTGCGACAGTGATCATCCGAAAAGCTCGTAAATTCGTTGATGTTCAACAAGATGAACTAGGCGTACTTAACGGCTACATTGACGAAAAAATCTCTGGTCAAAAAATCATTATCACAAACGGCCTAGAAGAAGAAACAATCGACGGCTTTGTTAAACAAAACAATATCGTTAAAAACGCAACTTATAAAGGTCAAGTTTACTCCGGTTTACTTTTCCCAATGATGCAAGGTATTTCCTTATTGAATACAGCTATCGTTATCTTCTTCGGTGGATGGTTAGCTCTAAACGGTGACCTTGAACGCACAGCCGCTCTTGGTTTAATCGTTATGTTCGTTCAATATTCGCAACAATTCTACATGCCTCTAACACAAATTTCATCCCAGTACAGCTTGCTTCAATTAGCAATCACTGGTGCTCGCCGTGTTAGCGAAGTATTTGCAGAGGAAGAAGAAGTGGAACGCGAGAACTTACAAACAATTGATGGTATTAATAAAGGTGTCAAACTCGATCATGTTGATTTCGCTTATGACCCTGCAAAACCAGTTTTAAAAGACGTTTCAATTGATGTAAGTAAAGGTAAAATGGTTGCTCTTGTCGGACCAACTGGCTCTGGTAAAACAACTGTTATGAACTTGCTTAATCGCTTCTATAATGTCGATGGTGGCGCGATTCTCTTTGATGATATCGACATCCGCGACATTCGCCTTGATTCGCTTCGTAAACAAGTCGGTATTGTGCTACAAGATTCCGTGTTATTCACAGGAACCATCCGCGATAACATTGTTTTCGGTAAACCCGAAGCAAGCGACGACGAAGTAATCAATGCCGCAAAACAAGCTAACATCCACGATTTCATTATGAACCTAGAAAAAGGTTACGATACGGAAATCAGTGACGAAAATAATATTTTCAGTGTTGGTCAAAAGCAGCTTATGAGTATTGCTAGAACTATTATTACTAACCCGTCTCTTCTAATTCTAGATGAAGCAACAAGTAATGTAGACACAGTAACCGAAAGCCGCATCCAAAAAGCAATGGACAACGTAATCTCCGGCCGAACTAGCTTCGTCATTGCCCACCGTTTAAAAACAATCCTCGATGCCGACCATATCGTCGTGCTACATCAAGGTGAAGTGATTGAACAGGGTAATCATGATGAGTTGATGAAGGCTAATGGGTTTTATTCTGAGCTTTATCATAATCAGTTTGTTATTGAGTAAATAACTATCCTTTCAATGAGTGGATCGCAAAGTGTTTTATTACTTTGTCTATCCATTAAATTAAAAACGAGTCCCTACTTAAAAACGTAGGGACTCGTTTTTAATTTCAATTGTGCTAGTATCTTTTTTTTGCTATATTAAAGAATAGTAAAGTTTTAAATAGGGAGTGGAGAAAGAGTGTTAAATAAAAAAAGAGTTATAGCTGGAGTATTACTACTATTGCTAAGTTTACTTACTATTGGCTATTACTCAGAAACCTTTAAACTAACTTTAAGCTGGTTGTTATTTACAGTAGTTTTAATGGTCCTTTATTTTAGACAAGAGAGGAACTTTCAATTTCAATGGACAACATTGATAACATCACTGGTAATTAGTTTGTTTTGGATGGCTTCATCATTCAATGGTGGACCATATGGCGGGAATTTTGTTTTTAATAGTATTATTTTAGTAGGCACTTTTCTTGTAATCACTATCTTTGTCTTACTTTTACTACTTGAAATGCGAACGGAATATAAAGTGAGACAAGAACGCAAAATAAAATGGCCATTTTTTGTCCTGTTTACAAGTATCCCCTTCGCGGTCTGGATGATTTCACTTCTAGCTTATTATCCAGCAAAAATGACTTTCGATTCCTATTATCAATGGGGAATGGCTCATGGTATTCGCCAATATAGTCAGTGGCATCCACTTCTGCACACTTTGTGGATAGAAACAACAAGCGCGATTTATAACTCGCCTTCTAGCTATATTTTTTCTCAAATAATTGTTGTTTCATTAATCGTTGGCTTTGCTATTTATACGCTTGTAAAAATGGGGGCGCATATTTGGATTGGTGTTTGTATTTCCATCGGCTATGCCATATACCCAGCAGCATTGTTTTATTCTGCAACGGCTTGGAAAGATTTTCCATTTGCAGCCTTTATATTACTTTTCACCGTTTTCATTTTAAAAATAGTACAATCTAATGGAATGTGGCTGAAAAATTGGTGGCACCTTATTGCTTTTGTTTTAGTAGCTTTTGTTTGTATAAATCTACGAAACAATGGAATGATGATTATCTGCGTGTCGCTTCTGTGCTTACTTATTTTCATGAAAAATTATCGTCTTATTATAACTGGTGTCCTTGTTGGAACTTTGGGACTGAATTTTTTATTTGGTCTGGTTATGACAAACGGGCTTCATGCACAACCTAATCCATTAAACCAAGCGCTCGCAATTCCTTCCCAACAAATTGGGGCTACTTTTTATAATAATGGAAACTTTACTCCTGAATTAAAAGAGTATTTCACTTCCATATTACCTGAAGAGAATTGGAAAAAAGATTATAATCCTTATACTGTAGATCCGATTAAGCATGATACCAAGTACAATTCATCCGTCATTGAAGATGATTTCGGGCTATATATTAAAAATTGGTTCGAACTCTTAACGGCTAATTTCGGTACTTATGTAGGAGCTTATTTAGATCAAACTGCGGTCATTTGGCAATTTTATTCTCCGGAAGATTATAAAGTATTCTTTGATACTTCAGCGAATATTCAAGATACAAGATATGATGTAAGAGCATTCGCCCGCTTCTTCCCAGACGGTTTATCGGAAGAAGAGGTAAATAAATTAGGATATGAAGTCTATCAAACAGAATACAAAAATGCAACCGGAAAAGATGCAGTTAGCTACAGCGAATATAAGAAACGGATTGATGATTCTACTAATCCACTTATTTCAATATCTAAAGCTCCAAGTCTGAAGAAAATAACAGATAGCATTTATGCAAAAACAACAAATGAGTGGCAGAATTATTTATTAAAAGGGGCCATTCCATTAGTCTTGCTTATAATAGCAATTGCTGCAGTTTGTTTCCAACATCCTAAAAAGAAACTACTTATTTTTGTACCGGTAGTAATGGCACTTATTACTATAGCAATTGCAATGCCAGCAACAGACTTTAGATATTCTTATAGCTTTATATTCACCGTACCTATTGTCTTTTTTGCAACTAAATTAAAAAATTACAAAGGAAATCAATTTTAAGGAGAGAATCATGGGAATCTTAAATGAGAAAGTAGCTGTACTCTTGCCTTGTTATAACGAGGAGCTTACAATTGGTAAGGTAATTGATGATTTTAAGCAAGAATTACCAAATGCGGATATTTATGTGTACGATAATAATTCTAAAGATAAAACATTTGAAATAGCGAAAGCGCATGGTGCTATCGTTCGAAAAGAAATGCGTCAAGGTAAAGGTAATGTAGTACGTTCTATGTTCGCGGATATTGATGCTGATTACTATTTAATGGTCGATGGTGACGATACCTATCCAGCAGAATACTGCCATGAAATATTAGAGGTGCTTCGCAATAAAGAAGCTAATATGGTTATTGGTGATCGCCTAAGTAATGGTACCTACACTGAAGAAAACAAAAGAAATTTCCATGACTTTGGCAACTCACTAGTACGTAATACAATAAATCGTATTTTCAAAAGTAACTTGAGAGATATCATGACAGGATATCGTGGCTTTGATCGTTATTTCGTTAAAAATATGCCAGTTTTAAGTCCTGGTTTTGAGATTGAAACTGAAATGAGTATTCACGCGCTAGAAAACCGCTTTTTAGTGAAAGAAATCGAAATTGATTACCGTGATCGCCCAGAAGGTAGTGAATCAAAACTAAACACATTTTCTGACGGTTTCAGAGTAATCATGACTATTGTGAGATTATTTAAAAATAGTCGTCCGTTTTTATTTTTCAATTTATTAGCTTCTTTGTTTGTCCTTGTAGGAGTACTAGTCGGTTTACCAGTAATAATTCAGTTTGCTCAAATTGGCTTAGTACTGAAATTCCCGAGTGCGCTACTTGCAACGGGGTTAATCATAATGGGTATGCTGTTCTTCGTTTGCGGATTAATCCTTGATACGATAGCTCATAGAAGCAGGCAAAGCTACTTCTTAGAACTTGTTAAATACCGTGAAAGAAATCCTTTGAACTAAAATTAGCTAAATAAAAAGTCGATTTCCTAATTCAGGAAATCGACTTTTTTTTGTTAGGCTAGTAAAAATCAACTATGATTCCCAACGAGTTTTGGACAAGATTTACTTTGCTTAATGCTTGAAAATAAAACTAAGAATCAACTGTTGAAAGATCATAAAAAAGAAAATCCACAATGTCTTTAATATTCAAAGTGGATTTTCTAATCATACATATACAATCATTCATTACTATCTACTAATCCAAAACTCTGCTTTAACTATTGTTTTATTCAATTTAGTACCTTCTAAATTCGAGTTATAGACATATTCTCCTCTAAACGTTCTTTATTGAATTTTCAACTGTAACAGAAATCCTTTATTCTCAGAAGTTGCGGACAATAAATATATCGTAATATCAGTGGCTCTTTTTTCTTGGCTATAAAAAGTTGCGGATTTGTACTCAATGAACTGCACCAATTGATGGAACAAGCTTTGTGCCGCTTGATAGCTAAAATTTTTCATGTTCACATCTAATGAAA
Source organism: Listeria marthii (assembly GCF_014227425.1). Classification (NCBI taxonomy): domain Bacteria; kingdom Bacillati; phylum Bacillota; class Bacilli; order Caryophanales; family Listeriaceae; genus Listeria; species Listeria marthii. Next base: position 319,870 of record NZ_JAASWB010000004.1, on the reverse strand, counting down.
AATAATTATTTATCGTTTTACCTTCTTTTTGAAATTTTAAATCAAAGCTAGAGATATTATCTTCTTGATATTCAAAAAAAGAATTTATTTCAGACCATAGACCAACTTCATATTCACAATTAAGTGATTTCGCTAGATTAAATATATCAGCTTTATCCATGCATAAATACCTTCTTTTTATTCATTTTCAAATCTTTTTTTAGCACTAGTCAAATATGATTGCCACGATTCTTCCATGCTCTTCCCCTCTGTTAGAGGCATATAACGAATAAACCCAGCCATGTCTTCTGGATAACCAAAATCAGCATAGATTTCTGCTGTTTTTGAGTTAAAATCATCAGAATCAGTTTTTTTAGCGTGCAGTTCTTTTAAAATAACATATCTCCATTTATCTTTTATAGTACTAGCATCTTCAAAAGTTTCTAAACTAATTAACTCATGAAAATACGGAAAAATATCCTCATATTCATCAGCGATTGCTATTTTTAGAACTATATCAAAACCAAGAATCCCTTCATCCAAAGTATGTATAGCATATTTTATAATATCTTTTCGGCTAATTAAATTATTTTCCAGCGCAAATAATAATTCTTGCCAACTCCATTTAGTTTTAGAAAAATCCATGAACTTGTAATTTCCGCTCAAGTTTAGTCGCCTCCTTTATTTCCTTTTGATTTTACAAAAAGCAACTCTTTATACATATTTAAGAGAGCTCGTTCAAGCTCTCTTAAATGAATCATCATGCACTAACTTAAGCTAGCGTTTTGTTAGCTATCGGCAACTTGATTAGTGAGTTTCTCCTTGCTAGTAAAGTGCCTTTTTTATTTAGTAATCCAATTATTGATTTTCAATACTTATGGAAAGCATTGTTCCAAAACAAAGACTGGCGATTGTACTATTCTCTCTTAAAGCTTTCAAATACATATCTTCCTTTTTCAATTCAGTAATATTATCAAAATTCCCATAAAAAATATCTTTTTCTTTATAGGTCAAGAACACACTAATTTGGTTTTTATAGGTTCTTATAAAGATTTTTAAAGTAAAATCATCTTTGCTAATTTTATATGTTATATTGCCATCACCTATATTGTCAGTCAAGCTTTCACTTTCAGATAGAAATAGTTCCATCAAGTCTAATTCATCATATTTCATTTTTATCTGTCTCCTTTAACTAGGTATCACTGTGATTACATCCTAGAACACTCAAAGCATATCCTCATGTGTTTTTTTGATATAATATCAAACTACTATTTTAAATTAGATTCTAATTTCATATAATACACCTGATTTTTTATCGCCTTATACTCATCGATAAGTTTGTCCATAACACTCAATTCATTAGGGTTATAACCTGAGAATAACAAAGCTTCTAGGACGTTACCCATTAATCGTTTCCATTTTATTTTACAAAAGTAACTCTTTATACGCACTTAAGAGAGCTTTTTTAAGCTCTCTTAAGTGCGGCTGTGGAAATATGTATAACTTTACAGAATTTCCATGATTTAAATAATAATTCTTGTTTTAGAGTCTAGAAAGCCTTTAACTTCGTTTGAAATTTCAGGAGTTATTCACATAAAGTGCTTTTTGAGTTTCGCAATTACCTATTTTTTAGATACAGCTTCAAATCTAGAAGCATTAATCCCCTATAGCAAATATCTTCTGATTACATCCTAAAGCATTTTCACACAATTCTTCCAGTCTTACAAAGAACTCCATTGCTTCGTCTTCATCCTCATAGTGAGTTAAATAGCCACTCGTTTTAAGTTTACCACAAACATCCTTTAAAACTTTTATCATCGTAGAATTCAATTCACTGTCACTATATGGGTCAATTTCATAAATACATTTGATCTCACAATCTATCATATCTCTGTTTTTGTATAAATAATCTTGTAATTCTTCCTCTAGTCCTACGAATTCATTATCAAAATCAATGCTATCCTTGGACTCTGCTCTGTAAAAATCTAAGCTCATTATTTGCCTCCTACTATCCCGCCAACACCAGTAAGAAAGCTCTTTGATTAGTAAAAAATTAAAGCTTTACTTACCTGGCAGCAATTGGGATTAAGGTTTCTTTTTCATTTGAAATCTGGTTTTATCCACAAAGATTTTAAATGCTGCTCATTATCAATAACAGCCACTACATCTTTAAGAAACTCAATGCACTTATCATCACTATTATTTGTAAAATTCCCAAAGCATAGCCACTTTTGTTCTGAATCATAGTAAGTAAGCCACATTTCTTTTTTATCTAACCTCCATGATCCTGGTTCAAAATCCTCTTCTAGACTGATTTCTCCCTTCTGTATGTTAGACGGTAAAGTTAATTTTTCTTCATGCCAACTTTCTCTTGGCGTAAACCCCCATACTTGATTAGCAGTCATTAGAATAGAGTCAAATCCTATATTTATATAACTGATAAGTAATGAAATATCCGAGTTTACTCTAGGGATAAAATCTAAACTTCCATCTTCATTATTGTACTCTATCTGTCCACTAATTATTTTATCCTCAAGTTTCACATTTAGTTTAAACATTTTCTCACCTCATTAATTTACAAAATTAAAATGAACGATTGTATTTGTTGACATATCAACAACGAGTTCCCATGTACCTTTAGAATTTCTAAATACCCCATCCACATCCCATCGAAGGCCATTTGATAACACACTGTCTTTCACAGGGGAAGCTGCATTCATTATCTCGTCTAAAAGTAAAGTTGTCCCATCCGTATCAATATAAGGCCTTGATAGCTGACCCTTATTAGCACCTTTCTTAACAATTTCCTCTATATGCTTTTGAACTGTATTACTATTTTTCAAATCAGTTGCTTTTGGAATGATAATTTCGCTAGCTTCCTTAGTTGCAGTCTTAGCCGCTCCCTTAGCTCCAAACTTAGTCGCTCCCCAAGAAATTATTTTTGAAGCAGCTTTCCCTCCGACTTTAACTACAATTTTACCTACAACTTTAACAGCTACTACTTCTGCTACGCCTGGAATAGAAGCTTCCGCTACAAAAGAGCTCCAAAAGCCCATTATTTCGGCAAGCTCTGCACTTTTTTCCTTATCAATATTTCCGTTCGCATCAAAAGCCCATACTTCATCTGGTCTTGGGTAACCTGCTTTATAGTCATAGGTTGGATCGCTATAGCCTTTCTTTTGACTTTCTAAGAATTCTTGGTTTTTACATAAGGCTTCTTGGGCTTTAGCTTTTCGATCCGCTTTTTCTTTCTTTGCTTTAGCTGCGGATTCTTTGGCCTTGGCTATTATTGCGTTGGCTTCTTTACCGACTTTCTTGACTGTACTTTTGGCTTTATTTACTACTTTGGTTCCTGCTTTTTTGACGGTTTTAATAACTTTTTTAGTAGTTTTCTTGATTTTATTTACTTTTTTCACGACAGTCTGCTTAGCTTTTTGGTAGACTTTCTTGACTGTTTTTCGAGCTTGTTTAATCGATTTCTTTGCTGCTTTTTTGAATTTCGTCACTGTTTTTTGGACTTTTTTGGTTACTTTTTTGACGGCGCGTTTGATTTTTTTGGTGGTTTTCTTGATGACTTTTTGTACTTTTTTTACAACGCGTTTTACTTTTTTGACGGTTTTCTTGACGACTTGTTTTACTTTTTTTACGCCTTTACTTACTTTTTTCACGGCTTTTTTAGCTTTTTTGGTTGCTTTTTTGAGCCATTTTGGTATGTTTCCGCTTGGATCTCCGAATGACATTGGATTGTTGACGCCGTAAATGTAGCGGTTTTGGCTACGTGGGTCGTCTAGGGCTCCTCTGTAATTATCGGCTTGTTGGAAACGGCCAGTGTTTGTATCATAATTTCGGGCGCGTAGGTTTTGCGTGTCGCTTGTGTCGTGCATTTGCGCGCGGTAACCGATTTGATTCGCCACTGGGGCTGTCGCAAGTGCGGTGCCATAGTCGGTGTAGTCGTAGTCGGTATTTGTTTCGCCGTCTGATGTTGTTGCGATGTCGCTTAGTCCGTTTTCGTGATAGCTTTCTTCGTCTGTACCGATTATTTGGTTGTCATCGCCAAAGCGGAAAGCGGTCTTGGTGGTACTTGTTTCGCCGTCATCTTCTGTCGTCTCGTTAAGCTGGGCGACTTGGGTGTATTCTTGGGTTAAATCGTTGACGTAGCGAATGGTGTTTACTGTTTGGTAGCCGACTGTTTGATTCAGTTTCGTAGTGCGCTGGCTACTTTCACTGGCTTTAAGATTCGTTTTGCCTTGGATACCCTTTTTAGTAGTTGTATCTTTGCTTGCTTCTGCGTATGCTGGGCAGCCTTTAGACGTTTCTTTGGCGCGGGTTTCTAGTTGTCCCGCTAGTGTTGTTTTACCTTTTTGACTATCTTTGTCGTATTCTGTAATCCATTCACTGAGCGATCCTTTGAAGGACTTGGTTTTGTCTGTGATAGTTTCTTTACCTATGCGATTGCCAAATGCGTCATATGTGTATGTCGTCTGGTTGCCTTCGTTGTCGGCGGATTGAATCAGTTGGTTTTCGCCATTGTACGTGTATGTTTCTACTTTACCACTTCGTAAGGCTTTTTTGGTAATGTTACCGTTTTTGTCGTACGTGTAGGTTGTGTCTTCATCACCATCTGCTTTAATCATTGCGAGTGCGTTGTCATCGTCGTAATGATAGTCTTCCGTGGTTTTCTTGCCGTTTTTATTACGTAATAGTTTGCTTCGGTTGCCGTTAGCATCATAGATATACGTAATTTTTTCGGTTGTTTCGTCTTTGGTTATTGTTGTTTCGGTCAGTTGGTCATCGGCATCATAGGTGTGGCTCTTGGTTTGTTTTTCGCCACTTTGATTGATGGTTTCTTTGGCTACATTACCGTTTTCATCGTAGCTGTAGTCAAACGATGCGATAGCTTCACCGGCTTTATTTTTGGTGATGACTTGTTCGGTTTCGCCAGTTGCTGTGTATTTATAGCTCGTCGTTGTGCCGTTGCTGTAATGAATACTCAGTGGCAGGCCGTTCGCGTCGTAAGTGTAGCTGGTTTTCTTGCCGTCTGATTCGATTACATCGGTTAGCAGGTTGGCGTCATTGTAGCGGTAAGATACGCGCGTGTTATCTGGATAAATGAGCGCTGTTTTGCGGCCGATTGTATCGTATTCGTATTTCAATGTTTCACCGTTTGCATCTTTGACTGATAGTACATCACCAAATTTGTTGTAAGTAAACTCGGATGTTCCGTCTTTTGATGTAGCGGTTTTTACATCGTCATTGCTGTCATAGGTGTATTTGTAGCTGCCACCATCAAATTGTTGCTCGACTAAATTGTTTAGTTCATCGTATTTATAAGTTGTTTTTTCACCATCTGGCTTGGTTTTAGACTTCAAGGAACCGTCTAGTTGGTATTCGTATTTTTCGGTTTTACCTTCTGGTGTTACTTCTTTAACGAGGTCACTGCGATCATTGTAGCTATATTTTGTGACAAAACCTTTGGCGTCTTTGATTGACGTGACGTTATCTACTTTGTCGTAAGTGTAAGTTGATTTTTGTCCTAATCGGTTTTGTGCTGCTGTCATGCGATCTAGTGAGTCGTATTGGAAGCGTTCTTTGTTGCCTTTTGCGTCCGTTGTTTCGCTAAGGTTCTCGTTGCCATCGTAGGCCATTTTTGTTGTGTGACCTTTGGCATCTGTAATAGAAGTTAGCAGGTTGCGCGCATCATATTGGTATTTAGTTATTGCGTTTGTTGGGTCTTTGATGCTGATAACTTGGTCGTTTTTATTGTAACGATATTCCGTGCTTGCTGCGAGTGGGTCGATTTCTTTGGTCATGTTGCCTTTTTTGTCGTAGGTGTATTTGTAGGCTTGGTTACCTGGGTCAATCATGGAGGTAACGTTGCCGACTTTGTCATACTGAATTTTAGTATCATTACCACGAACATCTCGCATTGAAGTAACACGGTCCAGTTTATCGTACGTATAGCCGACAGAAAGCTTGTTAGGATACGTAATTTGAGTCATCCGTTGGGTATCGTCGTAAGTGTAGCGCGTGATTCGACCTTGGATATCTTTTTTCGTGCTTTGTTGCCCAAATTTGTCATAAGTATAGCTGGCAATTGCTTTTTTCTGCTGATTATCACTTTCTTCGATAAGGTCGCCGTATTCGTTATACTTGTAGCTTTGTTTATAGCCAATCGGGTCCGTTTTAGATAAAAGTTGATCGTCTTTATCATAGCTATATGTTGTCGCATTACCATTTGCGTCAAGTTCTTCGGTGATATTGCCACGTAGGTCGTATTTAAATGTCGACGTGGTTCCATAAGGCTCTTTGACTGTCAAAATGTTATCTGCTTTGTCGTACGTATATTTCGTTGTGTTACCGCGCTTATCTGTTTCCTTGATAAGGCGTCCCGCTGCGTCATAGCTGTTCAGAAGTTTGAATCCAGCTGCATCAATTTCGGTTGTTAAGCGTCCTAATTGGTCGTAGCCGAATTGTGTTTTATTTCCTTCTGCATCTATTTGGCTTGTTACTAAACCTGTTGCGTCGAAAGTTTGTTTTGTTGTGCCGCCATTTTCATCGGTAACTGCTGTGACATTGCCATTAGCATCGTAGGTTACGCTTGATTTAGCGCCCACTGGATTCGTTGTCGTAATCAGCTCGTCGTTGCCGTTGTATTGGTAGCTTGTTGTTTCGCCTAGTGGGTTTGTTTCGGACAGCAAATTACCTTCTGCATCGTAATTATAAGTGTACTTGCCACTATTTGGTAAAACTTCTGATGTGATATCGCCGCGCTTATTGTATTCAATGCTTTGCGCTTTGCCTGTTGGGTTTTGTTGTTTCACTAGGCGGTTGGCTGCATCGTATTCGTAGCTTGTTTTGTTGCCTCGCATGTCTGTTTTACTGCTGACATTGCCGAATGTGTCATAGCTGTAGGCTTCACTGCGTCCTTTGCGGTCAGCAACACGCGTTACATCACCAATTGCATTGTATGTGTAGCTTTCTTTTTGACCTGTATTGTCTTGTTGTTCTAGCAGTCTGTCCATTTTGTCGTAAGTGTAAGTTGCTTTAGTGCCATCTGGATTTTTTTGCTCAGTGACACGGTCCGCCATATCGTAACTATAGGTAGTTTTACGACCTAGTGGATCGGTACTTGTTGTCAGATTTCCACGATTATCGTAGTCATATGTTGTTTCGTTGCCCAGAGCATCAATAATTTCAGAAACTTCGCCCGTTTTTGTGTAATGATAGTTTGTTTCGTTGCCATATGGGTCTATTTCTGTAATTAAATTACCATTTTTATTATAGCGATATTGCGTGATATCGTTTGTTGGTGAAATCTCTGTTTCAACTAAATTGAGCGCATTATAGGTGTATTTTGTAGTGTTACCTTCTGCGTCCGTTTGGCGAATCACGTTACCTGCGTTGTCATATGCCATCGTTATAGCATGGCCATTGCCGTCTGTGATTTTCGTGACATTGCCATCCGCATCGTATACATAGTGCGTCTTTTCGCCAAGCTCGTCGGTTTCGATTTGCACTTGATCGACTTTATCAAAACTATAACGTTTCACGCCACCAGCTGCATCTTGTTCGGAGGTTACGCTGCCATTCTCGTCGTAGGTATATGTCGAAACACGTCCGGATTCTTTTAATTTTGTCGTGTTTCCGTTCGCATCAAATTCGTATGTCTGAACGTTACCAGCTTGATCGACGAAGCGTGTAATATTGTCCATTGCATCATAGCTAAATTCTTCGGTTGTGCCATCTGGATACGTAATTTTCGTGACATTTCCATCTGCATCATAGGCATAATTTGTCTCGTTTCCGAGTGGATCTATTTCTTTTGTTTTATAGCCTGATTTTGCATCATATTGATAGCTTGTTTTTTGACCATCTTCGGTTTCTTCGGATAATTTTTGACCAAGCGCATCATAGTGATAGGTAATGTCCGCACCATCCGCAGCAGTCACTTTTATCCGTCGGTTTAGCGCATCATAACTAAATTTCTCTGTGTTTCCGAGTGGATCGGTTTCACTAATTTTATTGCCATTGCCGTCATATTTGTATTTTGTCACGCCGCCAAGCGGATTCGTTTCCTTGATTAAACGGTCAAAAGCATCGTATTCAAAAGTAGTGCTGTTGCCATTTAAATCAGTTTCGCTTATCTTATTGCCGTTTGTATCATAGGCATAAGTCATCGCTGCGCCATTCGCGTTCCACTCGCGCACTAGCTCGCCACGTGCATTACGTTCATATTTCTCTGACTTACCATTTGCATCTGTAATACTACTCAACATCGACAAACTATCATAGGCATAGGTTGTCTCGTTGCCACGACCGTCTGTTACTTTTGTCGGGTTTCCTTTGGCATCATAGGCAGTCTTTGTTACCGCGCCATTCGCATCTGTTTCTGAAACTACTTGACCGTCTTCATTATGCGTAAATTTTTGTACGCCTCCGTTTGGCGCAGTTATTTGCACAACATTGCCTTTGGAATCGTATGTGTAGCTCGTTACACCGCCACGGCTATCTGTTTTTCGGATCAATTGATTTTTCGCGTCAAATTCGTTCGCTTCCGTTGTGCCATCTGGATATACCGTTTTTGTCAGGTTTCCATTTGCATCATTTTCAAAAGTAGTCGTATTCCCCAGCTGATCTACAGAAGCGACTAATTGATGCTTGTCGTTATATTTATTTTCTGTCGTCGTATTATCAGCATACTCAATCTTTGTCGTTTGCAAGCGTTCATTAAAATAAACTACTTTCTTGTTGCCATTGAAATCGGTTGTCGTTGTTTTTCCGGACTCATATTTCAACGTAGCAGTATTGCCTTCTCCGTCTGTCTGCTCCGTTACACGACCTTCCGCGTCAAATGTATTCTTAATTAATAAATTCCCATCGTTATCTTTATATGATGTCATATGGTGTTCTGAATCATACTGGTAGGTAATTGCTTTCCCAGTTTGGTCCACCACTTTCGTCAGGTTTCCATCTTCGTCATATGAATAAGCCAATTTCCCGCCATCAGGTAATACAATCTCCTTCAAGTGTCCATCCGCATCCCATGCATACTGCAACACTTTTCCAGAGCCAGTGACCATTTTCACCAATTCACCATCAGCGTTATACGTATAATTCGTTACATTCCCAGCCTTACTTGTCACTTTTAAAAGTTGACCATTCGCAGCAAAAAGAGAGATGTTTCCTGTTTCTAAATCCACAACCTCAAATTCACGCGCGCCGTCTTTGTTCACTTTTTTCGAAAGCTCAAGTGGCTCATCTTCCTCTATCTCAAAAGTTCCGTCTGACTGCTTCTCAAAGAACACACTCCCACCATCTGAGCGCGCCAACATCACTGCACCGTCCTCTAAGAAACCTAGCTGGTCCGTCAAATTAAAGGTCCAGTTTCGTCCCATTGGGCTGTCTTTGCCTTGAGCCATCGAGTTGTATGTCCGCGTAATCGTCTGTTGCTCATCGAAATCAAACCATTTCGCATCTTCCATATTGTAAAGCAAGTTCCCACTATCAAAATTAATCGGCTCATAGCCAAATGTACAATGCTTGCCGCGCCCTATAGCTAGCGCATCTAGTCGCATCTTATCTGCCGTATCGTAATTTCCCGACTGATAGGCTTTACCCGCATTTTTTTGCGGATTCCGAATAAACACTACATTCCCTTGAACGAGCAATTCATCCTTCATATTATTATCCAGCATAAACTGCGACCGCTTATTAGCAATCCCGTAAAATTTCAGCAAGCGCGGCAACGAGTCTAGCCCTGTCACCTTGTAAATCTGGAATGTATCATATTTCTTACTTACCGATTCATTTCCATCCTTAATTTCTGCTTCCACTTGATACAAATGATTCTCTTTCAAAACACCTTTTAAAAGTAGTGTGTTCGTCTGCCAGTTACTCATCAACTCACGGTATTCCTGCGTTTCACTACTCAATTTCGGATAATTCGGGAATAAATAATCTCGACCAATCGACGGATCTGTCCCGCTAAATGTTACCTTTTTATTATCTGATGTATCGATAATTTTATAATTAATCTTAGCATCTGGGCGACCAACGCCATCCATACCAAGTGCTGTAAAATCAAGTTTTCCATCATTATTCGCGCTTACAAACGGACGCAAATAGAGCTTCGTATCCTTGAGTGGCATATCCGCATCAATCGGCGGACGCTCGCGGTGCTTAAATACCACATATGGCGACTCGCTCGTAACACCAGATTTAGGCGCAGCAAATATATCAGCTTGCGAATATGGCATTTCAAAGGAATTCACCTTTGCCGTTTTTACAATCACGCCGTTGTTTTTACCACCATTCACCCAATCCTTCGCAACGTTTGTAATATCAAAGGAAATACGACGATTCGCATCATCAATTTTCCCAATATATGTCTCTTTACCGTCTACGTTCGCAGGTGGTCCATATGGAAAACCAAGACTTTTAAATTTACCATATGTTAAATCATCAATATTCCCAACATCTTTTGTAATTCCATGCACTTCAAACAAACGCTTCACAACGTTTCCTTTACTATCTTTGGCACGGTCTCCCCAGAAGCCTTGCGTTCCTCTTCTAAAAAGTGACAACTCCGCCGATTCGATTTCACGGTTTGTGCCAATTTTCTTAATCTCACTATCAGGTACTTTCACCACACCATATGTAATAAAATGGGCTGCACCCTCCGTTCCAGAGTTATTCCCATCATCATAGCCGATATACATATATGGCTGAAAAGAATACGCCACATCATCTCTGTACTGACGCAAACTAGTGGCCTGAATTCCATTTGTAATTTTTGTACTCACAAATGAAACAGCGACTTTAGCTAAATTACCCGTCACTTTTTTCGTACTGAGCTTCGCGACTTGCAACTGATAGCCGGTTTCCGTTTTCACCGTTTTCGCGGTTAACGTATCAATTACAGACCCCGTTTCATCTTCTAAAACTGGACTTGGAATCGCACCAATTAGGTCTTCCCCACGATAAATCAATGTCGCCGCACGTTTTTCATCGTCTTTCAAGGTCACGTCATCAGGAACCGTCAAATCAAATGTAACTTGCTGCTCCGAATCGTCTCCCGCTTTCACATACTGCCCGAGCTCCATTCCAAAACTGTCCGCCTCTAGCGTAAACGGCTCTGTTTTAGCATCTTCACTCGCATACATAATTCGGTTATCCTTCGCTACAACCTGCGCCAAATCAGTATCGCCACTAGGACGAACTGCCACATTTGCGCCGTCTAAGCTAAGCGTTGGCATCGCGTCTTCTGTAACCACTTTTGGCGTCGTAATTTCTCGAGCCGTCTCATTTGCCGCCCATGTTTTTTCGCCATCTTTCACTAACGTGGCATCAAAATCCTCCCACTTGCCATCATCGTTCTTAAAATGCACCGGTTCCGTAAAATAATACGTTTCTCCTTCACCAGTTTCCTTATTTACAAAGGTCTTCGTATTCTCCGTCCGTTCTGCAACTACCTCTTCCATTCCAGCAGTTGATGCATCTTCTGCCAAAGTTTCTGTCACATTCGGCGTCTCTGCTTCAAACAAACGAACCGCATCTGCGTTTTTATCACTTAAATCCTCATCAAGTGTTGTATCTTTTGGCGGATTCTCATCCTTTAACTGCTTCTGTGTGTCCTTATTTAAGTCTGCCACAGTCACCTTATCTTGTGAGGCTAATTGTTTTCCATAATAATTTCCAAACTCACTTTCCGTGTTCACCGCACCTTGCACAAATTGCCATGGCAGCATCGGAAATAAAAGTAATGTAACCAATAAAATCTTTATGCCCTTTTTCATATGTAGTCTCTGTCTCCCTTTTCTGTCTCAGTTTATTGCTTTACACCTTTTTCTATCTCTAAAATCTTTGTCAGAACTTGCTGCGCTTTTTCATATTCCTGCGCCTCAATTGCATCATTCATCGTTTTCAGCTCTGACCCTACATCACCATAAGCAGTATAAATGGTCTGATCTTTTTTGGATAAACCATCCCATACTTTTGGCTTTTTGGCATCTGTATAAATAGTTTGAAAATCCTTCTCCATCTCCCGCAACTCCGCTAAATAAACTGGATTACAAATGTCTCCATTCAATTTCAAATCCGACCATTTCGCGTAATTCCGCTTGAAATCTTGCTCCACTTCTAATGGTTTCGTCTCTTTTTCATCATGCGCACATTTTTGAAGTGCTAATAAAAGTACTACAATTAATACTAAAAGCATTATCAAGACTATCCAAAATTTCTTGTTTTTCAATAATTTCCTCATCCTAAAACCCCCGTCTTATCACAATCTCAGCAAGTATATCATAAAAAAAGACTATTTTTATATGCTTCTAGCAACGTTCAATTTTCTGTCACATTTGGGCTTTCAATTATTAATTTTCTCTTTCAGCATATTAAACTCTATTTTCGGATAATCCCCATTTCAGAGAAGACAAAAACAAGTCCCCGCCTACGATTTCACCACACAAAAAAGGTAGCACTCCGCAGAATGCTACCTTTCCCGTCCATATCATCATAAAAAATACGGAACATCTCTATTAATAAAACTTCTTAAAAAATCATAAAATGTGTAAATTCACGTATATTTTCTTAATTAAACCAACCTTGCACGCCATTAGAAACGTAACTTCCGATACCTGTAAAGAAAGAGCCTACTGCTTGCGTGGAAAGCATGAACCAGTTTGCTTTTTCAACGTCGCTGGCAGTTAGTACGTCGATTGTTTCGGTTTGTTTTCCGTCAAGGTAGCCTAGGTCATCTCCATCTTTTAGAGATACTTCCATTTCGCCGACTGTCGTACCTTTTTCAACGGGTGCTTCGATTTTTTTCTCTTTTAGAGTTACTTTTGTGTTTAGTTTAGGTGAATTGTCGTTCTTAGGCACAACTAGCTTCACAGCGTCTTTTGTCACTAGTCCGACTGTATCTTCTTTGCCTTTATTTACTGCGAGCGTAGAAGGATCTTTCACTTTAGAACCAGCTTTTTGCACTTCTTTTACTTTAAAATTGTTAAAAGCGTAATCGAGCATTTTGTTAGTTTCGTCAAAACGGGCACTTGTATGTGCTCCAGGTGCGCCGCCGTTTGCATGAAGAACGACTGTGATAACACGCATGCCATCTTGCACAGCTGTTGCCGTTAAGCACATTCCAGCATAATCAGTTGTCCCAGTTTTCAAACCATCTACACCTTGACGGCCATAAATTAAGCCCGGTAGTAGCCAGTTCCAGTTGGACATATCAATTTGATCTGATGTGCCTTTGCGGAATTCTTTTTTCGTGATGCTCGCTGTTTTTAGTACGTCTGGATAATCATCAATTAAGTGTTTCGCCAACTTCGCCATACCGCGTGCCGTCATTTGATTTTCATCTTTTGGCCCACCTACTTGTTCCTCGCCTTTTAAATCTTCATTGTTAAGACCAGTCGAGTTAACAAATTTGTGCTCACCTAATCCAAGTTTTTCTGCTTTTTTGTTCATCGCGTCTACAAAATCTTTTTCAGATCCTGCAATTTTTTCGGAAAGCGCAATTGCTGCACCGTTTGCAGAGTAGATTGCCATTGCTTCATATAATTCTTGCACCGTATAATCTTCACCAAGTCTAAGTGGCACGTTCGATAGTGATGTGTCTTGGGAAACTTTAAACGCATATTCAGAAATGGTTACTTTGTCGTCCCATTTTAATTGACCTTTATCAATTGCTTCCAGTAGTAAATATTCATCCATCATTTTCGTCATGGATGCGATACCCATTAACTTATCAGCGTCTTTTGAATATAAAATTTTACCTGTACTCTCTTCAATCGCGATTGCTGCATTTGCATTTACGTTTGGTGTCTCCGCGGCTTGTGCTGCTTTCGGGCTTACTAAGAAGCCACTCACTGCAAGGGATGCTGCCATGATTGCAATCCCTGTCTTTTTCATTATGTTTTTCACTGCAACTTCTCCTTCATTTGAGCAAACTATTGGCTCATTTTATCTATATTTTAATAAAGAAATCTACTTTAAAAATTCCCTTTTTGAAATAGATTTCATTTTTTTAGGCCGATACTTTCATATTTTACCATGATTTAGCAGTGTCGTATATAAAACTTTTCGCCCAAAAGTCCGTTTTTCTAGCGAGAAATTGGCAAAAGAATATGCGACGGGTAATCCGGGCTATGATAAATGGTTTGATGCGCGATTTGGCTTTCGGTGGAATTAATGAAACTATCGCCAGTGTTTGGATTCGGGTCAAATCTCGGAAAATTACTGGAAGATATTTCGATGCGGATTTGGTGATCTTTTTGGAATAAGTTGCTCGTTGCCCATAGATCGATGGTGTACTCGTTGATTTTATTTTGAACTTGATCGCCGTGCTGTTTACTTGCTCGAATAATCCCGTCTGCCAGGTTAAATGCTGTGCCATCTGGGAAAACATCTACTAGTTTAGCAGTGAAATCCGTGTTAGGTGCGTCTGTTTTCGCCCATAATTTTACTTGGACTGGTCCAGTTACTTCTAAATCTGTATCTAGCGGCGCGGTCGTGTAGCAGAGAATATCATCTCGAAGTTCCAATTGCTGCTGATCGCGCGGACCATCTGCATGTAGTTCCTTATGTAGTGTCCCCCCGCCGTTTGATGGTACTGGGTTTTCTGGATCGTAGCTGAAATTCGCTTCTGAAGCTTGTTTCGGTGGGGTAAAGTCAGCAGTTACTTCGCCAGTTTTGAAATAAAGTGGGGTAAAATTGGTATTTTGAGGTGGCCAAGTTGTCGCTGTTTTCCAGTCGTTTAATCCCATAACAAAGTAGTTTATCGGGGCGGTTTCAGGGAGCGGTTCTTGTTTTAACCAGTGATTGAACCATTCTAAGTGTCTTGCGTGCATGCTTGCCTCGCCCCATTTAGTAGCCGCCATGCCGAAATCGCGGTCGCCAATCATTTGGCCAAAATTGGCGTGGGTCCATGGTCCAATAACCAGTTTATCGCCGAGCGCACGTTGGTGACCATTTTGGAAGTTAGCAATGGTTTTATCTAAGAAACAATCGTACCAGCCAGCAACGTG
Source organism: Listeria marthii (assembly GCF_014227425.1). Taxonomy (NCBI): domain Bacteria; kingdom Bacillati; phylum Bacillota; class Bacilli; order Caryophanales; family Listeriaceae; genus Listeria; species Listeria marthii. The sequence goes on along the minus strand of NZ_JAASWB010000004.1, from coordinate 304,862 downwards.
GAGTCCCGGTACATTGATTTTATCGTAATTGCTTTTTGCATCAATTTTTTGCCAGTGGTTGTGGGTCGGTTCGTAATTTAGTAGCTCTGAAAAATAAGGCATTTCTTTCTGACCAATTGCCGGCCAGTCTTTATAGGGCTTGAATTTATATAGTACGTCTAGGTTATCCAGATTTTTCATTAAGGTATTGGCCGCTTGTTCCCGTTCGTCACGTGTATTGTATTTACGAGCAAGCATATTAGGGAGCATGGATTCTAAGTTCCAAGTTTCCCACATACCTAATTCAAGCGTCCCGTCATGATCATTGAATACATCCGTCATACTATTTTGCGCCATAATTGGAGCAATAGCTTTCAAATGTTTATTGCCACTGATCGCCGCTAACATTTGCGTATAACCGTAGTAAGACAGCCCAAACATCCCAACGTCGCCATTAGAATAAGGTAGATTAGCCGCCCATTCGATAGTGTCATATCCATCATCCACTTCGGCTATGTATGGAACAAATTCCCCTTCAGACGTGTATCTGCCACGAACATCTTGAACTATCACAATATAACCTTGCTCCGCCAAAATATTAGGACGAATAAAATGCAGCCCGTATGACTTGCTATAAGGTAATCTTGTAAGCAAAACGGGATATTTCCCTTCATCTGCCGGACGGTAAATATCTGCGTAAAGAGTGACATCATCGCGCATTTTGGCCGGAATATCTGTTTCAATTATTAATCGATTATGTTTCACGTGAAACATCTCCTTTTTGGTATTGATTGCTATTTTATTGTTTCGTATACAATAGACTATGTCAAACAAAGAGACCCACTCATATTGAGTGGGTCTCTTTGTTTACGCTTATTTATCTAGCTTTAGTTTAGCTAATGCTTCCGCCATTGGATTGTTAAATGGTTCATCTTCTTGCTTATTTTGTTTCTTCATGAATTTAGCTACATCCGTTTTGGATACGTTTTTGTTTTTCTGTTTATCGCGACGTTGTTGGAATGCAGATAGTTTTTCACGGTGTCCACAAGCGCACACGAAAATCTGTTTATCTCCTTCGCCACGCATTTCCATACGTTTGTGGCAATTGGGACAGCGGGCATTCGTCGTTCTTGAAACGGATTCGCGGTGACCACATTCACGGTCCTGACAAACTAACATTGTGCCGCGTTTGCCTTTTACTTTTAGCATTGGCTTGCCGCAATCCGGGCATTTTTGCGATGTAATGTTGTCGTGACGGAATTTTTTATCGTTTTGCTTGATTTCTGTTACTGCTTTTTTAGCGTAATCGCGCATTTCTGCAGTGAATTTACGATAATCTAGTTCGCCTTTTGCGATTTTGGATAGCTTCTGTTCCCAGCGCGCTGTTAGTTCTGGAGATTTTAAATCTTCTGGAACTAATTCTAGTAATTGGCGCCCTTTGGAAGTGATTTGGATTTCCTTGCCTTGTTTTTCTAATGAGAAACTATTGAATAGCTTTTCGATGATGTCTGCACGTGTTGCAACGGTTCCAAGTCCGCCAGTTTCACCAAGTGTTTTGGCTAGCGCCTTGTTGGATGTTTCCATGTATTTAGATGGATTTTCCATTGCAGAAAGTAGCGTTGCCTCGTTGAATCTCGCTGGCGGTTTTGTTTTACCTGTTTCTAAGTTTACTCGCTTGACCGGAATTGTGTCGCCTTTTTGCATTTTGGTTAATTGGTCTGGTTCGCGCGCTTCTCCGTAAATGCTTTTCCAGCCAAGTGATTTAACAACTTTTCCTTTTAAAGTGAAGTCTTCTTGGCCAATTTTGGCTTTAACTGAAGTTTCTTCATAGATATATGGGTCTGAAAGGACTGCTAAGAAACGTTTGACAACTAAGTCATAAATTTTCCGTTCTTTATCGCTTAAGTCTCCGAGTGAAACGGGTTGCTCGGTTGGGATAATTGCGTGATGGTCGCTTACCTTGCTGTTATCTACAAACGATTTGTTTGCTTTGATTGGTTTCCCGCTGATTTGACGGGCAGCTTTGGCATTTTCACCCACACCACAAGCCGCCAAGCGTTCTTTTAGAGTTGGTACGATATCCGTTGAAATAAAGCGCGAATCTGTTCTCGGGTACGTTAATATTTTATGACGTTCATATAATGTTTGCATGATATTCAGCGTTTCTTTAGCTGAAAAATCATATCTATTATTAGCATCGCGTTGTAGTTCGGTTAAATCATATAGTCCTGGTGAAAAAGTCTTCTTTTCTTTCATGGAAACATCTGTAATGACCGCATTTTCACCTTGCAAAGACTTCACTAGTTTTTCGGCTAAATCTTTATCAAAAGTTTGACCATTGTTCCACGTGAAACATTCTTGTTCAGTTAGCGCAGTAATTCCGTAGTATTCACGCGGTTTAAAGTTGCGTATTTCTTCCTCACGATGTTGAATCATTGCAAGAGTCGGTGTTTGCACACGGCCACAAGAAAGTTGCGCGTTGTATTTCGTTGTTAGCGCGCGTGTAGCATTAATACCTACTACCCAGTCAGCTTCAGAACGAGCAACAGCCGAGTGATACAAGTTTTCGTAATCTTTGCCCGGTTTTAAATGTTCAAAGCCTTCACGTATTGCTTTGTCGGTTACAGAGGAAATCCATAGTCTTTTTAGTGGTTTCTTGATTTTCGCGTAATCAATAATCCAGCGAGCGACAAGTTCTCCTTCTCGGCCCGCATCAGTTGCGATAACGATGGTTGTTATATCTGTACGGTTCATTAATTTTTTAACCGTTTCATATTGTTTTCTCGTTTGCTTGATTGGTTCTAGTTTCATTTTTTCTGGAAGCATTGGTAAATCTTCCATGTTCCAGTTTTTATATTTGGAATCGTAGCGCTCTGGATCAGCTAGCGTGACAAGGTGTCCTAGCGCCCAAGTTACTACATATTTCCCGCCTTCTAAATAGCCATTCTTACCTTGCTTGGCTCCGAGTACCCGGCCAATATCTTTACCGACAGACGGTTTCTCTGCCAGCACTAATGTTTTTGTCATCTGTCAAAACCCTCTCTTCTATATTATTTCGCTGCCTCTTCTTGTAAAACTGCCAAGAATTCAGCACCATATTTATCGCGTTTCATCGCGCCAATTCCTTTGACTTCAAGCAGTGCGTCTTCCGTTTGCGGCATATACGCGCACATTTCTCGTAACGTTTCATCTGAAAAAATGATATATGGTGGTACTTTGTGTTTCGCTGCCAGTTCACGCCGGACTTCCCGTAATTTCTCGAAAAGGTCACTATTTACGTCAATTTTAACTTTTTCAGCACGTTTCGCTTGTTTGCGTTCTACTTTGAGCTCGCCCCGCAGAACCGATACCGCTCTGTCTGTCAGTTTCAGCGAAGGAAATTGGCTATCAGTTGGTTGCAAATATTTTTCTGCTGTAAGGTAATCGATTAATTGCAATACATCTTTTTGCGATGCATCTTTCATTAACCCATACGTGCTCAGCTCTTCAAAGCGCCAGTCTTTCACTTTCTGGTCAGCCGAACCCGTCAAAACCTTAGCAATCAATACTTTTCCAAAACGCTCGCCCATTCTTTTAATACAAGAAAAAACTTGTTGCGCCAGAATGGTAATGTCCGTTGCTTCTCTCGTATCTAAGCAATTACTACACTTTCCGCAGTTTTCCTCGTCATCACCAAAATATTGCACAATATACTTCTGCAAACAAATTTCCGTATAACCATAGCCCGTCATTTGGCGAAGTTTGGCGAATTCATTTTGTTTACGCTCATCATCCATTTCGGATTGTTCAATTAAAAACTGCTGGATGCGGCTATCTTGCGGTGAAAACAGCAAAATACAATCACTTGGAACCCCATCACGACCAGCGCGGCCAGCTTCTTGATAGTACGCCTCGATATTGCGTGGAATATTATAATGAATGACAAAGCGCACATTGGATTTGTTAATTCCCATCCCAAAGGCATTCGTCGCAACAATGACGCGAATATCATCATATAGAAACTTCTCCTGCCAATCTTTTCGCGCTAAATCGGTCATGCCACCATGATACATTCCAGACTCAACGCCTTTTTTAAGTAAGAAACTATGCAAACGTTCCACTTCTTTTCGTGTGGACGCATAAATAATGCCTGATTCTGTCGCATTTTTCGTTAAATAATCAATTAAATATTTGTCTTTGTCTTGCCCTTTTACTACTTGAAAAGCTAAATTATCTCTGGAAAATCCAGTTTTAACAACCGAACTCGCATTTATTTTTAGTAGTCGGCAAATATCATCCGAAACAGCTTGCGTTGCCGTCGCTGTGAGCGCGATAACGAGTGGACGCCTAGTCATTTTATCTAAACTATCGCACAGTGTCAGGTAGCTCGGCCGAAAGTCATGACCCCACTGCGAGATACAGTGCGCTTCATCAATCGCAAACAATGAAATTGGTACTTGCTCAATTAAACGTTGGAATCCCGGCGTTTCAACTCGCTCGGGCGCAATATAAAGCATCTTTAGCTCGCCAGAAAACGCGGCATCCAAACGTATATCTATTTCTCTGTTAGTCAGTGTACTATTAATAAAAGTAGCTGCAATCCCTTCGGAGACTAGCGCATCTACTTGATCCTTCATAAGTGAAATTAGCGGAGAAACAACAATGGTTAAACCGTCAAAAAGAAGTGCTGGTATCTGGTAACAAAGCGACTTACCGCCACCAGTCGGCATGATTGCTAGCGTATCTTCTCCCGCGCAAAGTTTCGAAATAACATCTACTTGCCCATTTCGAAAGTCTTGATAACCAAAATTTTGCTGTAAAATAGCTCTTGCTTGCTCTATCATTATCTTTTTTCACGCCTCCTCTATAGAAACAGTATAGCGGTTTTATGACCTTAATTGAAGTCTTTTGGGGAAATTCGTGTTTTCTCGCAGTTTTCTTATTTTTATAGTAGAAATTAAAAAGCAGAAACCTCTTTTGGAAGAGATTCCTGCTTTTTCGACCTTAAGAAATGCTATAGTTTGGTGCTTCTTTTGTAATTTGAATATCATGTGGGTGACTTTCACGAAGTCCCGCGCCAGTCATACGAACGAACGCCGCTTCTTCGCGAAGGTGTCTTAAATCAGCTGAGCCAGTGTAACCCATACCTGAACGAATACCGCCAACTAATTGGAAGATAATATCAGCAACGGAACCTTTATAAGGAACGCGCCCTTCAATACCTTCAGGAACCAATTTTTTCGCATCAGCTTGGAAATAACGATCTTTGGAACCGTGCTCCATTGCTGCCAAACTGCCCATACCACGATACGTTTTAAATTGACGACCTTGGAAAATTTCTGTTTCACCAGGGCTTTCATCTGTTCCAGCGAGCATACTTCCGAGCATAACCGCATTTCCTCCAGCAGCTAATGCTTTCACGATATCACCAGAATATTTAATGCCGCCATCCGCGATAATTGTTTTACCAAATTCGCGCGCAACAGTCGCACAATCATAAATAGCCGTGATTTGCGGAACCCCAACACCTGCAACAACACGAGTCGTACAAATCGAACCGGGACCAATCCCAACTTTTACAATGTCCACGCCAACTTCAAAAAGAGCACGTGCTCCTTCAGATGTCGCAACGTTTCCAGCAACAATTACTACATCTTTAAACGTTTGGCGAATTTCAGAAATTTTATTAATAACGCCCGCTGAATGGCCGTGCGCAGTATCAATAACAATCGCATCTACACCCGCTTCGATTAATTTCTCTACGCGTACAAATGTGTCATTCGTAATCCCAACAGCTGCAGCCGCAAGTAGTCTACCGTGCTTATCTTTAGCAGAGTTCGGGAATTCAATTACTTTTTCGATATCTTTAATAGTGATAAGACCTTTTAGGATGCCAGCTTCGTCAACAAGTGGTAATTTCTCAATACGGTGCTTTTGAAGAATCTGCTCTGCTTGTTTTAGTGTAGTCCCAACTGGTGCTGTCACTAGGTTTTCCTTTGTCATAACATCTTTAATTACTGTGGAGTAATCAGAAATAAAACGTAAATCACGGTTAGTTAAAATCCCAACTAGTTTGCGCTCCTGCTCGTTGTTCACGATTGGAACACCAGAAATACGATATTTACCCATCAAATGCTCTGCAGCAAAAACTTGGTGATCTGGAGTTAGATAAAATGGATCGATAATAACGCCGCTTTCGGAACGTTTTACTTTTTCGATTTCTTCTGCCTGTTGTTCGATACTCATATTCTTATGAACAACACCGATTCCACCTTGGCGCGCAATAGCAATCGCCATTTTAGCTTCTGTAATTGTGTCCATTCCGGCACTCCAAATTGGTACATTTAATTTGAGTGATGGAGCCATTTCTACACTTAAATCTACATCATTTGGTAATACGTCCGATTTCGCTGGAACAAGTAGTACATCATCAAATGTTAAGCCTTCTTTTGCAAATTTTGTCTCCCACATGGGTCGCAAACACTCCTTTTTTATTGGTACTCGCTTTTTTATATAGAAAAAACGCATCATCTTTTCCTTATTTTGATAAAGAAAAAATGGTGGAAAATATCCACATCATGCGACTTGTCTTTTATAATCATGCTGAAATAGCCAATGTATATTTTTAGTTATTGAATATGATGTTACAAGAAGCTAGGAGCTATGTCAAGAAGGTTTTCCGTTGTTGTTTTATTCAGAAAATATAGTAAAGAATGTTTCACGTGAAACATTTTAAAAAGCCGTCTAAGATTATTCTCTTAAACGACTTCGCTATTTATTAATTCGTTATATAATGCGGCGTTTTCTTCATCAAAACAAACAAAACGTATTTCTTCAATGCTGGAATCATACTCTTCTTCCGCCCATTTGCGCACGGTATAAAGAGCTACCTCAGCTGCTAGTTTTTTAGGAAAACCATATACACCCGTCGAAATATTAGGAAAGGCAATAGATGTTAAGTCTTTTCCGGCCGCTAAATCCAGTGCTTTCCAGTAACAAGAAGCTAGTTTATTTGCTTCCTGATGCTCTCCGTCTTTCCAAATTGGCCCTACCGCGTGAATAATATAGCTCGTTTTCAAATCACCCGCAGATGTAATAACCGCTTCACCTGCTGGACATGAGCCAATTCGATTAATGATTTCTTGGCACTCTTTTAATAAATCAGGCCCCGCCGCTTGATGGATAGCACCGTCTACTCCACCGCCGCCTAAAAGACCTGGGTTAGCTGCATTCACAATAACATCCACATCTTGTTCCGTAATATCACCTTTTACAACTGTTAGCTCCATACCATCACCTCTTTTCTTCATTTTAATTTATTTTGAGGATGATTTCCAGCAAGGCGATTATCCTCGTTTACTAACCGCATAGCTATAATTCCCTTCGTACACAGTTAATTGCTTATCCTCAAGCCAAATCACCTTAGAACATAGCTGATCAATAAAGTAACGGTCATGAGATACCGTAATAATCGTACCAGTAAATGTCCGAATAGCTTCCTCTAAAACTTCACGCGATGCAATATCTAAATGGTTAGTCGGCTCATCTAGCACCAACGTATTCACAGGCATATTGATAAATTGCGCCAGCCTAAGCCGCATTCGTTCACCTCCGCTAATGTTTGCCACTTTCCGAAAAACCATCTCTCCATAAAACATGAATCCAGCTAACATCTGCCGCGCTTCACCCTCTGTCACCGCAACCTTATCGCGAAACGCCTCAAGCACTGTCATCTCCTCGTTAAGCTCTTCCATTTGTTGCGACAGTGAGGCGATTTTCACACTTGCACCTAGCTTAACCATGCCGCTATCTGGACTCACTTTCCCCTCCATTATTTTAAGCAAAGTGGATTTCCCAGCGCCATTTTCACCAATAATCGCCACTCGTTCCCCCTGCCTAATTTGCAAAGAGACATCCCGCACAATTTCTTTTTCACCAAAAGTTTTGCTTAAATCCTCCATAACCACTACTTCTTGCCCGCTTCGACCTGCTTCATCAAATTGTAATTGCATTTGTTTTTGCGTTAAAACTGGACGCTTCACTTTCTCCATTCGTTCTAATGCGCGCTCCATATTTTTGGCTCGACGGAACATGGCATCGTTTGGCGGATTAGCTTGCATTGCCCACTGCCGCAGCCGTTTGATGGCTTGCTGCATTTTTTTAATCTTCTTTTGTTGGTCTTTATAATCTTGGAATTCGCGCAACAATCGTTCTTCTCGTTCCTTCAAATACCCAGAAAAATTCGTATGATAAACAATCAATTCACGATTCTCCAGCTCCACCATTTTCTGAACTACCTCATCTAAAAAGTACCGATCATGGGAAACAACGAGCACGGTTCCCGAATAATGTTGTAAAAATGCGGTCAGCCATTCCACCGCCATTAAATCCAAATGGTTCGTCGGCTCATCTAATAGTAATAAATCCGTTTTCTGCAATAATAAATGAGCTAGCGCTGCCTTCGTTTTCTCACCACCACTTAAATCTCCCCATCTCTGCGGTAGTAACACTCCAATCCCCAGACCATTAACTACCTTATGCAAATCAGCATCCATCTCATATCCACCAAGCTCGCCAAATAATGCCATTTTATCCCCGTAACGATTCATTAGTTTTTCGCTTGCATTCGTTGCCATTTCTGCTTCTAATGAACGCAATTCTTTTTCCAAATCCTCTAACTCACCAAAACTAGTCCGCAAATATTGTTCTACTATTATATTAGGATCCACGCTCGACAATTGCTCTAACAGCCCGATCCTCGCTCCCTTTTTACTCGTTACAATCCCACTGTCAACACCCTCAGTCCCTTTTAAAATCTTCAAAATGGTACTTTTCCCTTCCCCATTTCGACCGATTAAACCGACGCGTTCACCTTCTTCTAATTGAAGGGAGACTTTCTCTAAAATTACATCTCCAGTAAAACTTTTAACTACCTCATTCATTGCTACTATTGTCATTTTATCCTCCATTTATCCAAGGAAGCATGGTAGAAATGTTTCACGTGAAACATTTTTCCAGACAACAAAAAAGCGTCAGACAAGCGCCCGACGCCAATTATAAGTATAATACTAATTTAGTACCATACTACCGATTGCGTGACTCCATGCTTCTCTCATTTTTTCTCGTTATACAGTTTTTTGGGCAGACTTCGCCAATGTAACTGCAATACCGGAAAAAATTGCACGGACAATATACAAAAATTTAGCTATACTAGTTCGCGCATTCAAAAGAAACATGTCATCTCACCTCTTTTCATTAATACATATAGAATAAGGGATGCTACTATAAATGTCAATTGTTCTCCCAATCACATGCACGAAACACAGCGTTTCAGCTCAGAAACTTATACCATTGATGTGAAACACGAACCCAAAGCACCAAAATCTATTTACCAATTAGTCGAAACCGTTTACATTAATAAGGCAAGCAAAACTAAAACAGACTAATCGCACATAATTTTTGGAGGTGCCATAATGGAACATAATAAGTTGAAACCTTTCCCAAAAGATTTTCTATGGGGATCAGCTTCTGCAGCGTACCAAGTAGAAGGTGCCTGGGATGAGGATGGCAAAGGACCATCTGTATGGGATGAATTTGTTCGTATTCCTGGAACAACATTCAAAGAAACAAACGGAGACGTAGCGGTGGATAATTACCATCGTTATAAAGAAGATGTCGCGCTAATGGCTGAACAGGGCCTAAAAGCATATCGTTTCTCTGTCGCATGGAGTCGCGTTATCCCGCATGGTAACGGGGAAGTTAACGAAGCTGGACTTAAGTTCTATGATAATTTGATTGATGAACTTCTTTCTTATGGAATTGAGCCAGTTGTTACACTTTACCACTGGGATATTCCGCAAGGGCTTCAAGACGAATATGGTGGATGGGAATCGCGCAAAGTCGTAGAAGATTTCACTACTTACGCTGCCCTTCTATTCGAACGCTTTAACGGACGAGTTAAATACTGGGTAACACTTAATGAACAAAACGTATTTATCTCACACGGTTACAAATTAGCGTATCACCCACCTGGCGTTTCTGACGACAAGCGTATGTTTGCGGCAAATCACAATGCGAACTTGGCGAATGCTTCTGCAATTGCTAAATTCCGCGAGCTAGGAACATCTGGAAAAATTGGCCCAAGTTTTGCTTACGGACCAAGTTACTCCATCGATGCCAACCCGGCGAACGTGTTAGCTTCTGAAAACTCCGAAGAATTCAATGCCCATTTCTGGATGGATGTTTACACATGGGGTGAATATCCGACTGCTACTTGGAACTGGCTGGAAGAGCACGGTCTTGCACCGGAAGTCTTACCAGGCGATACGGAACTTCTGAAAAAAGGAAAACCTGATTTCATGGGAGTTAACTATTACCGCTCAATGACTCATGCATTTAATGGGAAAGACGGCGTTGGTTCTGGGAAAATGAATACAACTGGCGAAAAAGGCACTTCCGAGGAAACTGGTGTACCGGGGTTATACAAAAACACCAACAACCCTTACTTAGAGAAAACGAATTGGGACTGGGACATTGATCCAACTGGCTTGCGCATTGGCTTACGTAGAATTACTAACCGCTATAAATTACCAATCATGATTACAGAAAATGGTCTTGGTGAGTATGATAGCTTGACGGAAGACCACAAAATTCACGATGAGTACCGGATTGAATACATTCGCGCACATGCTCTAGCAATCCAAGAAGCAATCACTGACGGTGTAGAGATGCTTGGTTACTGCACTTGGAGCTTCACAGATTTACTAAGCTGGTTAAACGGCTACCAAAAACGTTACGGTTTCGTATATGTCGACCGCGATGAAAATGATGAAAAAGAATTAAAACGCTATAAAAAAGACAGTTTTTACTGGTATAAAAAGACAATCGAAGCAAACGGAGCTAATTTAGTAGAAGAACAGGGCAAATAAGCCTTGTTCTCTCTCTGCTTCAACCATTTTGGGAGGGAAAATCTTAATGAAAAAAATATTACTTGTATGTGCGGCCGGAATGTCGACAAGCTTACTTGTTACAAAAATGAAAGCGCACGCAACCTCTATCGGGGAAGAAATTGAAATTGAAGCATTACCAGTATCTGAAGCTAGTAACGTAGTAGATAAAATGGATATCGTTATGCTTGGACCTCAAGTCCGTTACCAAAAACCGCAAGTGGATGAACTTGTACAAGGTCGCATCCCTGTTGTAGTAATTGATATGAAAGATTATGGAATGTTAAACGGGAAAGCCGTTCTTGAAAAAGCTTTCGCGGAAATTGGTTAAGGGAGTTTCATTTAAAATAGGGAGGTTTTAAAATGAGTATGATGTCAAAATTTGAACACGGCATGGAACGTGTTTTAGTACCAGTTGCGAATAAATTGAACTCGCAGCGCCATATTGCAGCAATTCGTGATGCATTTATTTTAGTTTTCCCATTAATTATGGCGGGTTCAATTATCACTTTGATTAACTTCGCAGTATTATCACCAGATGGCTTTATTGCAAAAATTCTATTCCTAGGGAAAATCTTCCCTAATTTAGCAGATGCACAGGCTGTATTTTCGCCGGTAATGCAAGGTTCGACCAATATTATGGCGATTCTGATTGTATTCTTAGTCGCGCGGAATCTCGCCATCTTCTTTAAACAGGATGATTTACTCTGTGGACTTACCTCGATAGGTGCATTCTTTATCGTTTATACACCTTACACAGTAGTTGACAATGCATCTTACATGACAATCAAATTCTTAGGCGCACAAGGCCTTTTCGTTGCTATTATTGTAGCGATTATTACTGGGGAAGTATTTAGCCGTCTAGCTAGATCCCCTCGTTTAATGATTAAAATGCCTGACCAAGTACCACCAGCAGTTGCTCGTTCTTTTAAAGTATTAATTCCAGTTATCATCATCACTATTCTTTTCTCTGTAATTAACTACTTAATCACTTTAGTTGCTCCAGAAGGTTTAAACGACCTTGTTTACACAGTTATTCAAGCGCCACTTAAAGATATGGGAACTAACGTATTCTCTGTTATCATCATTGGACTTGTTTCTAACTTACTTTGGGTTCTTGGTATTCACGGACCTAACACAGTTGCGGCTATTCGTGACACCATTTTCACTGAACCAAACTTAGATAACTTATCTTACGTAGCACAACACGGTTCTGCTTGGGGCGCTCCTTACCCAGCAACATGGGCTGGCCTAAATGACGGATTCGCAAACTACGGCGGATCTGGTATGACTCTAGGTTTACTGATTGCTATCTTTATCGCATCCCGTCGTGCAGACTACCGCGATATCGCGAAACTTTCTCTTGCACCAGGGATTTTCAACATCAACGAACCAGTTATTTTCGGTTTACCAATCGTATTAAACCCAATTATGGTTATTCCTTTCATCATTACACCAGCAATCAATACATTAATTGGTTACTTCTTCATCTCAACAAAACTTATTCCACCTGTCGCCTATCAAGTGCCTTGGACAACTCCAGGACCACTGATTCCATTCCTTGGTACAGGAGGAAACTGGCTCGCGCTTCTGGTCGGCTTGCTCTGTCTAGCCGTCGCAACAGTCATTTATCTACCATTCGTACTTGTATCTAACAAAATTGCCGCGAGTGATGCTGCAATGGATAAAAATGCAACAGCCTCAACGGAACAATAGGATGTGACAAAATGAAAATTGCAGCTTTTGATATCGGTGGAACGGCCCTTAAAATGGGGGTCGTTTTGCCGCATGGTGAAATTATTTTAACAAAATCAGCCGAAATCAGCGGTAGCGACGGCGACCAAATTTTAGCAGAAATGAAATTGTTTCTTGCTGAAAATACGGACGTGACGGGCATTGCAGTCAGCGCACCGGGCTATGTGAACCCGAAAACCGGGCTTATCACAATGGGCGGCGCTATTCGTAGATTTGATAACTTTAATTTGAAAAAATGGCTTGAAGCGGAAACCGGACTTCCTGTTGCCATCGAAAATGACGCCAATTGCGCCCTGCTTGCCGAAAAATGGCTTGGTAAAGGACAAGATTTGGATGATTTTCTTTGTTTAACGATCGGAACTGGGATTGGTGGCGGAATCTTTTCCAATGGTGAATTAGTTCGTGGCGGTCGTTTCCGGGCTGGCGAGTTTGGTTATATGTTTAGCGAACGTCCTGGTGCTTTCCGTCCTGGCAAATATACGCTAAATGAGACCACAACCATGCTTGTTCTTCGTAGACAATACGCGGAACTTACTGGGCGCCCTTTGGAAGAGATTACTGGTGAAGAAATTTTTGCTAATTATGATGCGCAAGATGCCGTTTCGGAACGACTTATTACTGAGTTTTATACCGGGATTTGTACGGGGCTTTATAATTTAATTTACCTGTTCGATCCAACGCACATTTTTATCGGTGGTGGAATTACAAGCCGCCCTACTTTTATCGCGGAGCTAAAGCATCATATGGAGAGCTTTGGACTGCGTGACACAATTATTGAAACAGCAACACATAAAAACCAAGCTGGCCTACTCGGCGCAGTGTATCACTTTTTACAGGAGGAAAATAGACATGAATGAAATGGAAACAGTTATTTTTGGCATGATTAGCCAAGTTGGTTCTGCGAGAAGCAGTTACTTAGAAGGACTTCGTGCGGCTCGTGAAGGCAATTTCGAGGAAGCAGAAGCAAAACTAAAAGAAGGCGGCGAAACACTCGCAAACGGGCACCACGAGCATCATAAGCTAATCCAAAAAGAAGCTTCCGGTGAAAAAGTGGAAATTCAATTACTTTTAATCCATGCGGAAGACTTACTCATCACAACAGAAACATTAAGAGAAGTTGTCACTGAGTTCGTGCATGTATACAAAAAAATAAGCTAATAAAAAAGCGTGTAGGCCTCAAAACCTACACGCTTTTTATTATTCTTCTTGTTCTTGATTATAATTTTTCTTCGCCATCGCTTCCAGTAAAAATAGCACCGGAATTTGCGTCGTAATATTCGTTTTATCGACCATTTCTTGCGTCACATAATACGGAATATTAACATCAGACAAGCCCGCAAGCGTATTGTGGCTCGTGTTGGTGATACTAATAATCCGACTGCCGTACTGCTGCATATTTTGCGCCTGCTCGAGCACCTGGTCCGTTTCGCCTGACACAGAAAGTATAATCATCACTGCTTTATTTTTAAATTGCTCTCCCGGGTTAGGATAAAATGGATCTTTAATATAAAATGTCCGCTTCTTCATATTGGAGAAAAAACGACTACCATACTCTGCTAAAATCCCTGAGGTTCCGATTCCGAAAAACACGACTAAATCAGCTTCATTGATAATTTCCGCCGCCGCATCTAGCACATGATCATAATCACGATTCATTGTCCGTTCAAAGAATTCCTCTAAAACTTCTACTGTATCCGCCGTTTTTTTCTTCACTTCACGCGTCGCTTCTTGTTTTAGCTTCACTTTAAATTCCGAGAAGCCTTCACAACCCAATTTTCTAGTAAAACGAACGATGGAAGCCGGCGAAACATGTGTCACTTCTGAAAGCTCACGAACTCTCATAAACATAACTTTGTCCCGATTGTCCATTATGTAACGGTATAAATGATGCTCTGTCTCTGTAAATTGTCTAATCACTTCATACGAAAACATAAGTTTATTCACCTCATCTGTATCAGTATTTCCCGGGAAATAAAAACAGGCGACCGCTTCGCAATATGCAATTTAGGTCACCTGTCCGTGTCCATCTTCTTATAAGGATGGAATATTTTTCTTTTTCTTCACATAGAAACGTAGGGCAATAATAATTGCACCACCAACTGTGTTAACAATCGGACTTAACGCTACATTGATATTTGGAGGAATTGTCACTTGTACAATCGTCATTACAAACATCCATATCGCAATGACTCCGACCGCTACTAGTAAGTATTTTATTGTTCCACCTTTTTGACCAGCGCGCATGTTAGATGCGTATTTACGTAAGATCAGCATCGCGAAACCACCGACAACCGCAGTGATTACTAGCACGATAATTCCTAAAGTCTGTGCATTTTTTTGGAAATAAGCACTAATTCCGGAAATCAGCATCATCGCTCCAAGTACAAGGAGTCCGCCGTCAAGAACTAGCCACCATTTGTCTGTATTTTGCTCAACCGTAGCTGCTTTCACATCTAAAGAAACAACATATTCTGTTGGTGTTAAATTAAATAATTTTCTCGCTGTTATGCCTTTTTTCTGTTCGGCTAAAATCTTTTCACTCATTTCATAGACAATCACTTCTTGTTGTTCTGCGCCGTAATGAGTTTCTCGCAAATGCTTTTCGACTTCCATAACATATTGCAAGTTCCGCTTTGTTAAACTAGCTTTTAATTCAGCTAATTGCGGTTTATTCGTTTCTGTTTCTGTGGTCAATGCTAAATCCTCCCTCACTCATTCTATCCTCTATTATACCGGACTTACCTACTATAAAAAAGCTATTTTTTTAATTCGTTTTAGACATCTGGAAAAGGCCACGCATTTTATTTAAAATGTAGAGCGCTAAAATAAAACTAGCAATCGTCGCGCCTATTCCCCAAGCTAGATAACCAATGAATCCAAGCTCCGTATCCGTCACAGCCAAATTAGCCGAAGCCATCCCAACGAACAACGAAAACAATACTAAAAACGGCCATTTAACCCACGGGAAAGCAAATAAATAGCCACTCCGTTCAATATGCTGCTTTTTATATAAAATTAAAATAGCTATAACCATCAGCACACTCAATATCACACTGAAAATAACCGCTCCAAACGACGCCGACTCAAACGAAAACGGAGAAAATACATTCACATAATCCTCAAATCGCAGCAGTTTAGACATCCCTTTATCCCCAGCATGCGGCCAAATAAAGTTATACATATTATCTAAAGTAGGATTTAACACATTCGGCAGTAACATTACCCCAAACGCCACAAAAGCTGCAGCAATTGGCGAACCTATCAATAAGCCAATTAAAATCGCCACTAAAAATATAACAATGTAAGTAAATAGCCCACCAACAATATCCACCCAAAATTTCGCTGCATCAAACTGAACATATTCTGTTGGTACTTGCGACAAGAAATAAGCCAAACCAATCCCCATGGAAGCAATGTAGCTTAAAGCAATCGTCGCTATCCCCATGATCATTTTAACCCCAACAATATGGGTCCGTTTATAAGGCAACGATGCAGTAAATCGATTCGCCCTTGTATATCGTTCAAATATTACCGCTAAAACCCCTAAAATAAACACACTTACCTTAATCAACGTGAAAAACATCTCTACTTGAAAATAAAACATAAACGGCATATATTCCACAAACTCTTCTTGAACAAAATTAGTGTACATCGGCACCGACAAATAAGCGACCGTCAAACTAGCCTTCATTTCCTCATCAGAAGTCTTATATTCTGGATTTTCTTCCTGCAACTTTATAAAGTCACTCGATTCATAGTAGTCCTTTTGACTATGCCATCTGTCCGCGTCTGACATTAAGCCTAAAGTAATTCCCAGAAAAAAAAGTAACGCCACTCCCAAAAGCATCCATCTCATATTACGCCATTCCCGATACCATAACCCTCGATTAAACATTATTAGTCTCACCCCCTGCTATATCTCGTAATAATCTATTTTGTCATTCGCCAAATGCACCGTGAAAATATCCTCTATCGATATCGACATTTCTTCCAGTAAAACCGGTTCCTCTAAACGCAAATCAGCCAGAAAACCACTTGCATTTTCCGTCACTAAAAGTGTATAAATCCGCCCATTCCGATACAATAATTGCGCATTATTCTTCACAAATTCAGGTATTTTTTTCGTTTTAAAGGCCACCTGTATTTTCACCGCATCCGTCCGCATATCGTCCAAATAGTAATCCAGCTCCACACTCGCACCCTTTAGAACAATCACCCGATCCGCAATCGCCTCAAGCTCTTCCAAACGATGAGACGCAATCACAACACTCGTCCCGCGCTTCTTCACCGTATCCTTAATAATCGCCAAAATCTGTTTTTTTATAATAATATCTAACCCGTCCATCGGCTCATCCAGCAACAAATACCGAACATTAAGCGAAAAAGCTAAAATAATAAAAAATAAAGCCTTTCGTCCCTTTGAAAAAGACAGTAACTTCGCCTTCATCGGTAGTTCAAATTGCTTCATTAGCTCCATAAAAAATGTTTCATCAAAAGTTGTATAAATTTGCTTATAAATCTTAACAACCGTGTGTACACTATATGTATTAAAGTGATTCATATTATCTTCCAAGAAAAATAGTTGTTGTTTCACTTCTGGGTGTTTAAAAATACTCTTTTCATCTAAGAAAACATCGCCCTCATCCGGCAAATAAATCCCTGTCATCGTCGAAAATAATGTCGTCTTCCCAACACCATTTCGACCAATTAAAGCCGTTACCTCGCCAGCTTTCAAATCAAATGAAACATCCTTCAAAACCAAGTTATCATCCATCTTTTTAGTTAAGTTCCGAATTTCCATTTTTCCACCTCTTTCACTCATTATATAAGCTCTGTACTATTTTTTCTACACTTTTAAAAACTTTCTATCAATTCACGAAAGAAAGTTGAAACCAATCATTATACTAATTTCACATATTGCGGTAAAATATCTCTATATGAACTTATTTAAAACCCCTGAGGTGAAAACATGATAAAACTTGATACAACCATGCTCGATTCTTTTAAAGAAAACCCGACGCTCCGGAAACACTTATTTTCTGGACATTTTGGTTTGGAAAAAGAAAATATTCGCGTAACTTCTGATGGAAAACTGGCTCTTACGCCACATCCAGCTATTTTTGGCCCAAAAGAAGATAACCCATATATTAAAACCGATTTTTCGGAAAGTCAGATTGAAATGATTACTCCGGTAACTGACTCAATCGACTCTGTCTATGAATGGCTTGAAAACCTTCATAATATCGTTTCTTTACGCGCTAAAAACGAACTACTTTGGCCGTCTAGTAATCCGCCAATTTTACCAGCCGAAGAAGATATTCCGATTGCTGAATATAAAACACCCGATAGCCCGGACAGAAAATATCGCGAGCACTTGGCTAAAGGCTATGGCAAGAAAATCCAATTATTATCCGGAATTCATTACAATTTCTCCTTCCCGGAAGCTTTAATTGACGGACTTTACGCCGAAATTCGCCTTCCCGAAGAATCCAAGCAAGACTTTAAAAACCGTCTATATTTAAAAGTTGCCAAATACTTTATGAAAAATCGTTGGTTACTCATTTATTTAACTGGCGCGAGCCCGGTCTACCTTGCCGATTTTACAAAAACGGCAAACGAAGAAGCTTTGCCTGATAGCACTAGCGCCCTTCGTGACGGCATTTCGCTTCGCAATAGTAACGCTGGCTATAAAAATAAAGAATCGCTTTTCGTCAATTACAATTCATTTGACGCTTATATTTCCAGCATTTCCAACTATATCGAAGAAGGCAAAATCGAGAGCATGCGCGAATTTTACAACCCAATTCGTTTGAAAAATGCTCATACCGACCAAACCGTTGAAAGTTTAGCGGAGCATGGCGTGGAATATTTAGAAATCCGCTCCATTGACCTAAACCCGCTGGAGCCAAACGGTATTTCCAAAGATGAACTTGCCTTTATCCACCTATTTTTAATCAAAGGTTTGCTTTCAGAAGACCGCGAACTATGCGCAAACAACCAGCAATTAGCCGATGAAAACGAAAATACCATCGCGCTTAACGGCCTTGCACAACCAGCCATTAAAAATTGCGATAACGAAGAAATGTCCCTTGCAGATGCCGGACTTTTAGAACTCGACAAGATGAGCGAATTCATCCAAGACTTACTGCCAGAAGACACCCAGCGCCAAGCAATCATCGAAAAACAAAAAGAACGTCTGCTACACCCTGAAAAAACAATCGCCGCACAAGTAAAACAACAAATAACCAAACAAGGCTACATCGGCTTCCATTTAAACCAAGCAAAGACTTACATGGAAGAAACCGAAGCACTAGCCTACAAACTAATCGGCGCAGAAGACATGGAACTTTCCACCCAAATCATCTGGAAAGACGCCATCGCGCGCGGCATTAAAGTAGACGTATTAGACCGAGCAGAAAACTTCCTCCGCTTCCAAAAAGGCGACCACGTGGAATACGTTAAACAAGCCAGCAAAACGTCCAAAGATAACTACGTCTCCGTTTTAATGATGGAAAACAAAGTAGTCACAAAGCTTGTACTCGCAGAACACGGTATCCGCGTCCCATTTGGCGACAGTTTTAGCGACCAAGCCCTTGCACTCGAAGCTTTCTCGTTATTTGAGGATAAACAAATCGTTGTGAAACCGAAGTCCACCAATTACGGATGGGGCATCAGCATTTTCAAAAATAAATTCACACTTGAAGATTACCAAGAAGCTTTAAATATCGCATTTAGTTATGATAGCTCCGTTATTATCGAGGAGTTCATTCCTGGCGACGAGTTCCGTTTCTTAGTCATCAACGACAAAGTAGAAGCAGTACTAAAACGCGTGCCCGCCAACGTAACTGGCGACGGGATCCATACAGTACGCGAACTAGTTGAAGAAAAAAACACCGATCCATTGCGCGGAACTGATCATTTAAAACCACTTGAAAAAATCCGTACTGGCCCAGAAGAAACACTCATGCTTTCCATGCAAAAACTTTCTTGGGACAGCATTCCAAAAGCAGAAGAAATCATCTACCTTCGCGAAAACTCCAACGTCAGCACAGGTGGCGACAGCATTGACTATACCGAAGAAATGGACGATTACTTCAAAGAGATAGCTATTCGCGCCACACAAGTCCTTGACGCCAAAATTTGCGGCGTAGACATAATTGTTCCACGTGAAACAATTGATCGAGATAAACATGCTATCATCGAGCTAAACTTCAATCCCGCGATGCATATGCACTGCTTCCCGTATCAAGGGGAGAAGAAAAAAATTGGTGATAAGATTTTAGATTTCTTATTTGAATAAAAAAGAACCGTCATCCTCCTTAAAGCGAGAGGATGACGGTTCTTTTCAATTCCTAGCTAACAAAAGCTTATTTGTAATTAAATTTAAAACAAAATAAATTCCTACAAAGCTGCCCCAATAAACAAACAAATTCTCATACCCCAACAGCAACATCCTAAATAAAATTTTATGAATAAGAACAACAAATAAGATAAGCCCACTATTCACCAAAGAAATACCAACTATTTTCATTTTATTTCTCCTTTCTGGATTTGAGTGACACGATCTGCTTTTTCGGAGATTTCTTGATATTTAGTATGGAAAATTTATTATCACATCCTTTGTTAAAGGTTATCTTTACTGTAACATTAACAAACCATGTATAACCAAAACCGTAATAAACGACTTAATTCTTATCATAAATAGCTAAAATTATAGTGTCTTAGTGCATTTTCTACACATATCGTGTTAAAAACCTTCATTTTCAGAATAAAAAAAAGCACTAGACGACTCATTATACATGTTTCTATTCAGCATCAAGCTTGATAGTCACAAAAGTTTCACATACCAGCTTAACTTAACTACATATATTTGAAATTTTTCACTTAAACACCGAAACCATGTAAATATCATTGTATATTTATTCAAACACTCACCAACACTTTATCTTTTCGCCCATATATACTACAATGAACTTTAACGAAAAAACGGAACCACCTCCGTTTAAAATAGAAAGGGGTGACTACATGCTTTTTTACGAGCGTATTAAAATCATGGTCCCACCATTTCCCTGTGAAGGATGTTTTTTTCCCAGATAAATAACTTATTCAGGAGAGAATTTTATGGAAAAAAACATCAAAACAAAGAAAATCAATTTAGCATTACTTGTTTGCCTTGTGGGATTTCCACAAATTAGCGAAACCATTTATACGCCCTCTTTAACCGAGATTGCTACGAGCTACGGCGTCTCATTAAATTTGGCTCAAATGACTTTAAGTATCTACTTTCTTGCTTTTGCAGTTGGTGTCTTCTTTTGGGGCGTTAGTTCCGATTTTTTAGGTCGACGAAAAGCAATGAACTTTGGGTTATTTATTTATATTATAGGTTGTTTGGTTTGCCTTATGTCTAATAGTATTACTGTCCTTTTTATCGGGCGGTTTATCCAAGCATTTGGTGCTAGTACGGGCTCGGTTACTACGCAAACAATTTTACGCGACAACTATCACGGAACAGATCGCCACCATTTATTTGCAAAAATATCAGCTGCCTTAGCCTTTTCGCCAGCAATTGGTCCATTAGTTGGTGGGTTTATCGGACAGTATTACGGCTTTCGTGTAGTATTTTTATTTTTAGTAATGATGGGAATGGGCCTGCTATTCTGGAGTTTAAAACGACTACCCGAAACCATTATTGTTACGTCTCATTCTTTCAACGTGCAGAAAATGGTAGGAATTGGTAAAAAAATGGTATGCGACCGCTATACTGTTGTGTTTGGCGTATTAATTGGTATTTTTAACGGAATATTGTTTAGTTACTATTCCGAAGCCCCAACTATATTTATCGAGAAGTTCCATTTTAGCCAGAGTCAGTATGGCTTTATGGGATGTGCTGTCGCGGCGGCAACTATATTAGGTGCGTGGCTTTCCAACCGGCGCCTAAAACAGCACTCGCCCCAAAAGATAATTACAGAAGGAATTTTGTTAGCCCTTGGCGGAACTCTATCTCTTAGCATAGTTTCTGCATTCCCCTTAATAATCCAAGTGATAGCGTATATTCTTTTCGTTTCTATTATCTTGGTAGGAATCGGCATGGCATTACCAAACTGTTTGAGCTTAGCGCTAGTGAAATTTCAAGAAGTTGCAGGTACGGCTGGTGCCTTTTTAAGCTTAGGGTACTATGTCATTGTCAGTATTTGTACGTTTTTAATTGGCATCCTACACTCAGGATCACTGCTTGTATTTCCAGCGTTTTGCACAGTGCTTCTTTTAATTGCACTTACTTGTATAAAAGCAGTAACTAGAAAAAATAGCTAACTAAAAAACAGGAAACTTTTGAAAACCATTTTCGAAAAAGGTGGCTTAAAGAAGTTTCCTGTTTTATTTCAAACTTAAGCTAGTTGGCTTGTTTACATCCAACCTTATTTTAAAATTAGCACTTGATTCTGCAATTACGATACCTTCGCACTCTTCCATAATATTTACAAATGGATTGGAAGTTTCCGAGTATAAAACCCAAAGTAAATTTTTACTCTCATCAAGATAAGCAACAAATCCTTCCGAACCATAACTTCCCTCACCAACACAACAGTAAAAACCATTTGATAACTTAATTTCCTTAAAAACATCTATTTTTGTAATGTTTTCTTGATCCGCTTTATAAACATCCAAAAATGAAAAGTAATGACCCTTTTTGATATCCGGAATGGGATAGTAGCTGATCTCCACCTCCACCCCCGAACCATCTGAAAAATGAATACCATTTTTAATCAGCAATTCTTCTCTATTCCATAAATCATTTATTCGTATCATGGATTTCTTCTACCTCTCAATCTATTTTTCACACATTCATATGATTTTCTGCATTGTTAAAGTCAACAATTCTTGTAGCGAATTATATAACAATTCACTTTCTCCAGAGTCATGATAATAGATAGTTATTTTTCCAGCAGTATCCATCAAAATTGGATTTCCTGAACCATCATCTGAAACAACATAACTCTCGCTTAATTCTTTCGAGATAGTTTCTCCATAAATTTTTCTAAACTTAAGGGTTAAATCTATTACTGTCGCTTTTCCAATTAACGAACCATTGTTAAATGCATGAATACTTATTCCGCCAAAAGCACCACCAAACTGCTTTATAAAATGAATATATTGCTTATTAAACTGCGCATCTAGTATTTTCTCCGCTTCATGTATTTGCTCTTCAGTCGCTGGTTGCCCCTTCAAACCACTATGCTGCTTATAAAATTCTTCTAGTTTCTCAAAAACATCCAATACTATCCCTCCCGCTCAATCTGCTCGTCATGAATTATTTCCGCCACATTAAGCTGATTCATCACGTTTTTCATGAACTTATATCTACTTAATTTATCCGCATTTCTTCCCTCAATGAACGCCATATTAATAATTGTTTCATACTGCTTATGTTCTTCATTCAACCATTCATTTGAGTGTAAATAATTATCCGTTATCTTTAATTCATCCGCATGCATTCCCCTATATCGAAAATAAACACCGAAGTACGAACTATCATTTTCTGTGCATACTATATCCCATCTCGTATCAAGAAAACTACGTATTTCCTCTTTTGAATAATTACTGCCATATTCTAAATAGTAGGTTTTTATCATAATTCTCCTTTCCGTTTCCAGTAACTCTTTTATTTTAAATTATTCAAAATAGAAATTTCATTGGTTTTCACATTTAAAGTAATAAAGAATCCTGCTGTAGATTTTATATATACAATATTATTATTGGTTGTTAGTTCGATAAAAGGGTTTGATGTCGTAGAAAAAAGCATCCAATTAATCTGATTATCTGCATCTGTTTTGACAATAAATCCTTCATTACCCATCTCTCCCTCACCACAGAAAACAAATTGATCATCAACGGAAATACGATCATTTATTTGGTAATTTGCCCATGGATCCTTATAATCTTGCAATAGTTTAGGCAATGCAGTATCTACACCATATGAAATAACATACTCTTTTTTAAAAGTATCTATTAAATTTTCATTGTGCGTATATGTAATATCAATCAGTTTCACATGTCCAGAGTCTTTAACGATAACATCTATACCTATTAGTTGGTTTTGTAGCCATCTTCTTTGTAATTCGTTTAACATCTGTTCACCCCATATCTAATATTTCCCAGGGAATAAAAACTCTCCCCATATACCTATCATAACAAAAAAAGCACCCAACCCCTAAGAGCCTAGTGCTTATTTTTTATGCTAATTGTTCGTTCATGCTTTCCATTTGAGCAAGGAAGGCTTTTTGCCATTTTTTCTCGTTTAGGAATTCAATTGGGAACTGAGGGTCAACCGTAATTAAAATTTTAGCCCATGAATCTGTACGTAATGAAGATGCTTGACGAACTGTCATAACAAACATAACTACAATACCTGCGATTAAATATAGCGTCACAATAATTCCTGAAACTATTATAGCCATTACGTTATTACTCATTATAAAGAAATAAATTATATAACCTAAAATTCCTGCTCCAACAAAGAATCCTCCAACAAAAATGAACGTTTTCTTACGGTCGCGTCCATAAGTAGAAATACCTAGTGCCTTTTCTAACAAGGCCATTTGGCGAATTGGATTTTTTTTCTTCGCAACTTGAATACCATATTTATCAATTAGCAAATGTGCTGCTTTTACTTCTTCTTTATTATTCTTCGGCATAAGTACGATTAGAACAATAAAAAGTGCTATAAAAATTAACTGTACCAAACAAAACACTCCTATAATAAGATTTATAGTTAATTATAGCATTATTAAGCTCTACGCAAATTGTACATTTTGTGAATTAATTACGACATATGCCTAAGAAAATAGCCAATACGCACTTGACAAAATAGCTATATTGCGCAAATGTTTCACATGAAACTTTTTAATGTCCCCTCATTTACATCAAAAACCGGTTAAAGATTCTTCTATTTCCACTAGTAGAAACTCGCCAAAATTATCTGCTACAATCCGCTTCTCGGCATTGTGTTTGAATGATAATTGCGTTTCAACTATCACGGCCTCACCCGCATCTCCAATCGTCGAAGTGTCGATAGAAAATACCGATCCATAGCCTGAATTTTTTATCATAATCAGTTCTTTATTTATATCCCCAAGTGCGCGCGCCTGCTCCGTTGCAAATCTAACATCCGGGATAGATGCAGCGCTTAATCCCCTTTTAGATATGCCGTAAAAAGATTCACCATTAAAAGTTAATGTTCCATATTTTTCTAAAAAAACCTTATATGACTCCGGAAACTCATTCCCTAAAGAGTCCTGATAAACTTCAATTAATTCAGGCGTTCCTGTCCCACTAAATTGATAGGTTGTTTCGCTTAGAATCATTAGTCTTTCTACTTCCTCAATAAAACTACTAGTCATCATAGTTACACTCCCATAGGCTTTTTATTTTTTAACATTAAGATACTTTATTATATCACCCTAGGCGTTTGTAGGACTTATTTATGACTAATCCCATAAAAAAAACAATCTTTTGACATACTCACTCGTCAAAAGATTGTTTCACGTGAAACCTTACTTCTCAATTAATCATTCTAATTTACCATATTCATAATCTAATTCCTCTTGAATACAAGCCTTTTCAAGATATTTGATTACCTTCTTAAAACTAGGACCTGCTGGAATATTAACTGAATAAAACGTCTCATTCATGCATTCCCAAGAACATCCCAATTTCACTAGTTTATTTAAGCTCCTCTTTATCACGTTCTCATCAAAAAATACGATTCGAATCGTGCTATTGCCACTATATCGAACTATTTTATGAAATAAAAATTCAGCATCAGGCCCCACTCTAATTGAAACCACATCATTAAGTGAAACTTCCTTAGCGTAAAAAGGAATATTTTTTATCTTATAGTTCCCTGATGATAATTTCTCTGCCCACAAGCTCTCGGTATATACAGGCGGATAGCCTTCTACAACATCTAGATTAAAAAATATTTTTTCCATAGTAATTACCATCTTTCTAATAAATCAGTTGTTTATATTCTTAAGTATAGCATTAATGGGAACTAATAAAAAACAATCTTTTGACATCCTCGCTCGTCAAAAGATTGTTTCACGTGAAACATATTAAACGTTAAAGCGGAAATGAACAACATCTCCATCTTTCATTTCGTATTCTTTACCTTCTAAGCGTACTTTACCTGCTTCTTTGGCTGCTTGTTCTGAGCCGTGTTCAAGCAAAGCATCATATGCAACTACTTCTGCACGAATGAAACCGCGTTCGAAGTCAGTATGGATAATCCCAGCACATTGTGGAGCTTTCATACCTTTGATGAATGTCCAAGCGCGAACTTCTTGAACGCCTGCTGTGAAGTAAGTCGCTAAGCCAAGCAATGTGTACGCGGAACGAATCAATTGATCTAAACCAGATTCTTCAATTCCAAGCGCTTCTAAAAACTCAAGCTTATCTTCGTCTTCAAGTTCAGCGATTTCTTCTTCGGCACGAGCACAAACCACGATAACTTCGGAGTTTTCAGCTGCAGCGAATTCGCGTACTTGTTGTACGTATTTATTGTCGTCCGGGTTAGAAACGTCTTCTTCACTTACATTTGCCACATATAAAACTGGTTTTCTTGTAAGTAAGAAAAGATTGCGGACGATTTTATCTTCGTCTTCGTTAAATTCAATCGCGCGAGCTGGCTTGTCATTTTCAAATGCTTCACGTAATTTAACTAAAACGTTATATTCTGCAACCGCATCTTTATCTTTTTGTTTAGAAAGCTTCTCAACGCGTCCAATACGCTTCTCTACCGTTTCTAAATCCGCTAAGATAAGTTCCAAGTTGATTGTAGAAATATCGTCTAGCGGGTCTACTCGGCCTTCTACGTGAGTAATGTTTTCGTCGTCAAAACAACGAGTAACATGACAAATTGCATCTACTTGGCGAATATGGGATAAGAATTTGTTCCCAAGCCCTTCACCTTTACTAGCACCTTTTACAATTCCGGCGATATCTGTAAATTCAAAAGTAGTTGGAACAGTTTTTTTCGGTTTTACAAGTTCTGTTAGTTTGTTTAATCTTTGGTCAGGAACTTCAACAATTCCTACGTTCGGGTCAATCGTTGCAAACGGATAATTCGCAGCCTCTGCTCCTGCTTTTGTGATTGCATTAAAAAGTGTCGATTTCCCAACATTAGGAAGCCCGACAATACCAGCTGTAAGTGCCATTATATATAAACTCCTTTTCATTAACTTCATTTTAAAAATGCCCATCAATTAGACATTTTTTCACTAACGTATATTATAAAGGTTTTTCACACAAAAAGCCACCCACCAAAAAACGAAAACCCTTTAAATAACAAAGGATTTCCGTTTTAAATGAACTTATTTTAAATCTGCTACATGTTCTTCAAGATTAATACCAGTTCCCGCAGCCACTCGACTAGCGAATTCAGGCTCTACTTGATAGAAGTTACGCAAGTTGCGAATTTTAATATCATCACGCACGCCAGACCAATCGTCGACAATATTTTTCACAAGCGCCGCACGTTCTGCATCTGAATAACGATCCCACACTTCTTTTGCATGTCCAAAATTATTTGGTTTTTCCGCAATCAGGCGGCCAGCAATATCACCACGAATTTCTTGTTCCGGTTCGATAAACGCTGGGTTTTCTTTCGGTTCTGTATCATAACTATTTGGCTCATAATTAATCGAGCTCGTTTGTTGTTTAAACGGCATATGACCATCACGTTGGTTGTTCGCAACAGGCGCTTTCGGGCTATTGATTGGCAGTTGCAAGTAGTTCGGTCCCACGCGGTGTCTTTGCGTATCTGAGTAAGAGAATAAACGCCCTTGCAACAAACGGTCCTCAGAAGGAAGCATTCCGCGCACAAGTACACCAGGATTAAAACCAACTGACTCTGTTTCCGCAAAAATGTTATCTGGATTGCGGTCAAGCGTCATCGTTCCTACGTGCTCATACGGGAAGACATCTTCAAACCAGTCTTTTGTTGCGTCTAGCGGATTAAAATCAAAGTTATCCAAGTCTTTCGGATCCAACACTTGCACAAATAAATCCCACTCCGGATAATCTCCATTTTCAATCGCTTCATACAAATCACGGCTTGCATGGTTGAATTCTTTTGCTTGAATTTGTGAAGCTTGCTCCGTTGAAAGGTTGACAATGCCTGCTTTTGGAACCCAGCGTAATTTTACATAGACTGTTTTTCCTTCTTCATTAATCCATTTAAAGGCATGCACACTAGAACCGCGAATTTCGCGATAAGATGCCGGAGTTCCCTCATCACTGAACAAGTACATAATCATCGTTGTAGCTTCTGGGGTTAAGCTAAAGAAGTCCCAGTAACGATTGCCATCTTGAATATTCGTGCGCGGATCCGGCTTCAAAGAGTGAATAACGTCCGGGAACTTGATCGCATCACGGATGAAGAATACTGGTAAATTATTGCCAACAAAATCATAATTTCCCTCTTCCGTATAAAACTTAACCGAGAACCCACGTGGATCACGCAAAGTTTCCGGAGAATGTTGACCATGAATTACTGTTGAGAAACGAACAAAAACCTCTGTTTCCGCCCCTTCTTCTTGTAAAAAATTAGCCATTGTATATTTTTTCATGCTCTTTTTAGTAACAAATTTCCCGTGCGCACCAGCACCCCGAGCATGTACAACCCGCTCTGGCACCCGTTCTCTATCAAAATGCGCCAATTTTTCAATAAGCACATAATCTTCTAGCAAAGTTGGTCCTTTAAGCCCCGCCGTCATCGAATTTTGGTTATCACCGACTGGCACACCTTGATTCGTCGTTAAATTCTTTCTATCTGTCATATGTATATACCTCCATAAAAATAATATATCATTTTGTTTATAATAATTATTAAATGATACTATTTATATTCTAAAGAAGGAACAGCTAAACTTCAACTAAAAGGCTTATAAAAAAAGAACAGGCGACTAATTAATCGCCTGTTCTTTATTCTTGTTCTGCTTTAACTAAAATCTTCTTCACTTTTCGCTCGAATTCTCGGCGTGGAATCATGACGCTATGCCCACAACCTTCACACTTAATTCGAATATCCATACCCATGCGGATAATCTTAAATCGATTGGTACCACATGGATGAGGCTTTTTCATTTCTACAACATCATTCAAATCGAAATGCTTTTTTTCCATAAACATCACAACCTATTCATCATCAAACTGAATATCTAAAATCTCTAAAATGCGATCTAAATCATCATCTGATAAAAATTCAATTTCAATTTTACCTTTTTTGTCGCGACGTTTAATCGAAACTGCCGTACCAAATTTATCACGTAATTGGCTTTCGCTTTCACGGATAAAGATAGGCACTCTAGCTGGTTTAATTGTTTCACGTGAAACATTTTCGTTTAGATTGTTTATAACATCTTCTAATTGGCGAACTGTTAAGCCTTGCGCCACAGCCTTTTTCGCAGTTGGTATGATGTTTTTCTTGAGTTTCAATCCTAGCAATACACGGCCATGTCCAGCTGATAATGAACCATCTCGCAACATTACTTGCACTTCTTCTGGCAATGTCAACAAACGAACAAAGTTAGCGATATATGGTCGGCTTTTCCCAACTCGTTCTGCTAATTTCGCTTGTGTTAAGCCTAATTTCTTCATAAGGAACTGATATGATTCAGCTTCTTCTAACGGAGATAAATCTTCACGTTGTAAGTTTTCGATAACAGAAAGCTCCATCATTTCTTCTTCTGTCAAGTCACGAACAACTGCTGGAATCTCTTTTAATTTAGCCTCTTTTGCTGCACGATATCTACGTTCGCCTACAACAATTTCATATCCTTTTTCCGTATTTCTTAAAATAATTGGCTGTAAAACGCCGTGAATTTTAATGGAATCACGTAATTCATTGATTGCTTTTGCATCAAAGATTTTACGTGGTTGGTATGGGTTAGGCTTAATTTCTTTTATTGCGATATTTTGAACTGTTTCTTCGTTGGCATCAACATTATTAAATAGTGCATTGATTCCTTTACCTAGACCTTTAGCCATGTGCAACCACTTCCTTTGCTAATTCTAAATAAACTTCTGCACCTTTCGATTTTGCATCATATAGCAAAATCGGTTTTCCATGACTAGGTGCTTCACTTAGGCGTACATTACGTGGAATGATGGTACTAAATACTTTATTTTGGAAGTATTTTTTCACTTCTTCTATTACTTGAATGCCCAAATTTGTTCTGGCATCAAGCATTGTTAGTAAAACACCTTCAATTTGTAAATCTTCATTAAGATGTTTTTGAACGATTCTAATTGTGTTTAAAAGCTGGCTTAGACCTTCTAGCGCATAATATTCGCATTGGACTGGAATTAAAACCGAGTCCGCTGCTGTTAATGCATTTAAAGTCAAAAGCCCAAGTGATGGTGGACAATCAATAATTACATAGTCATAATCATCACGGATTGAGTCGATTGCTTTTTTCAATCTAATTTCACGTGAGATAGCTGGAACTAGCTCTACTTCAGCACCCGCAAGTTGAATTGTAGCTGGAATAACATTTAAATTATCTAAGTCTGTTTTTTGCAACACATCTTGAATGGCTACATCGTCAACTAGTACATCATAAATACAATGTTCAATTTCACCTTTGTTAACACCAACCCCACTTGACGCATTACCTTGTGGGTCAATATCAACTAGTAATACTTTTTTACCTAAAAAAGCTAGGCTAGAGCTTAAATTAACGGATGATGTCGTTTTACCAACCCCACCTTTTTGGTTTGCTAGTGCAATCACTTTGCTCAATCTTTTTCACCAACCCTTATTTTGTACCGAGATTTCCGGTTCTTTTATCTTCTATTCTACCAAAAGATTTTCATTTAGTCTTACAAAAAGTAAAAATAAATTGAAATTCGTGTTTTGAAAGCCGAAAAATGATGAAAATAATGTTTTGAAAAACTAGAAATGTTTCACGTGAAACATTTTAAAACAAAAAAAGCAACCAACCTAAGCTGATTACTTTTCTATCTTCACTCTACTGAAAAAGTTGCTTTAACCCCTAGAACTGTGCAGACTTTCTGATACATTCTAAGAGTTAAATCTGGATCTCCAGCTTCTAAACGACCAATAATAACAGGAGATAAATCTGATTTAAGTGCTAAATCTAATTGCGACCATTTTTTCTCCATTCGTTTAGCAAAAATATATTTACCAAGGCTTGCGGAAAAACTATCTAAGTAATGAGCAATGCCTTCATTTTCTAATGCTTTATTTTTCAGTGTTTCAAATTGATACTCTGAGTTGCCAATGCTTGTTTCAGCTTCGATACGGCGCAAGAATACGCGTTTTACTTCCTCGCGATAAGAGCCCATTTGATCTGTAAATGGATTTTTATCCTTAAAATAGCCTTTAACGAAGCAATAATATGTTTCATCTCCACTAAATGCAGTGAAGTAAATTAAACGACAATTTTTATCTTTAAAATGTGCTTTCATCTCTTGAATTGGTTGGTCTACAGTTGTTTCTATACGAGTGGTTTGCAGTGAATAAGCTTGACTTTTACCGATGATTAAATGCACATCGGGGAGAATTTGCTTCCCAGTACTAAGTTTTCTTGTTTCTGCTGTTTCTAATTGTAGTAGGCCTTGGAATACTAAAGTGGCCATGAGTGGTTCTTCCACAATTAAATTTTGTAAGAAATCATAAGCTTGGAACTCATTTTGTTCGTCTTTCACAAAAATGATTTTTGCCATTCGTTTCGTGATTCCACCCAGAGTTGAGTGAATCACTCCCTCCTTTACAACTTTACCTAATTCTATTGTACTTTTTTCTGTTCAAAATTGCACTTATTTTCTCTAATTTTTAAGAAATAAAGCCATATCACTCAATTTGAGTTGATTGGCAATTAAAAAATAAAAACCCCACTTCGCTAAGTAGGGTTTCACGTCTATTTTTTTGCTTCTTTAGCTATTTGGTACCAACCATAAATCTTCACTATTGCAAAGAAAGTATATGCAAAAGCGATGATATACGCGCCATAATTCGTTAGTAAAATATTAAAGCCACTTCCCCAGCCAGCCTCTTCTGCTACGGCAACTGCTCGTACGTAAGGGCTGGTGAAAAAGTATGTAATGTATATTGGGTTCAAGCTCATGATAGCGCTAGTGATTGCTATTGCTAGGGATGGCAGCACCATGAAGGAGCTAATAATCCCGATTGCATGGCCAATTATCTTCAAAAACCTCACTGTTACACCTCTTTACTTCTTTTTAGGAATTTGAATGGTAATTTGATAAAAATCATCTGTTTCTTCTTCGGTGAAATCTAGGTCCATTCCGTTATCTTTAACCATTGTCACCGACTGTTTAATCGTGTTCATGGCGATGCGCACGTCACGACTAATAGCTTGGCGTTTTGGTTTTGGTTTTTTCGGTGCTTCTGGTTTTTTCACGCCTAAAATTTCTTGAATTCTTGCTTCGGTTTGTTTGACGTTCCAGTGATTTTCTTCTATTTCAGCTAAAAGAGCCACTTGTTGCGCTTCCGTTTCTAAAGCTAGTAACGAACGAGCATGGCGCTCCGAAATTTGTTTGTTAAGAACGGCATCTTGAATTGTTTCTGGTAGTTTTAGAAGACGCATTTTGTTTGCAATGGCAGATTGGCTTTTGCCAACACGCTGCGCAAGTGCTTCTTGTGTGACTTCTTGCATGTCCAGCAAGCTCCGGTATGCTTTTGCTTCTTCAATTGGTGTTAATTCCTCACGTTGTAAGTTTTCAATTAACGCAATCGCAGCTACTTCTTCATCATCTAAATTTTGAATAATTGCTGGGATTTTTTCCAATTCTAAAGAAAGCACGGCACGAAAACGGCGCTCTCCTGCAATGATTTCATAAGAATCTGGTTCCATTTCTCTAACCACAATCGGCTGTATAACACCGTGAATTCGGATAGTTCGAGCAAGCTCATCAATCTTATCTTGATCAAATACTGTCCGTGGTTGGAATTGGTTCGGGAAAATTTTATCTGTAGGAAGTTCTTGTACGCGCTGTACCTCTTCTTCTGCTACTTTATTATCATTATCGATATCATCTACTTGATTCTTATCTTTTTTTCCAAATAAACGTGAAAAAGGCATCTGGGTCCTTCCTTTCCGGAAAATCTTGGGGTTTCTTACTATAGGCTATTATCCGCAAGTCTCTTAAACTATTTTAGCAGAAATGTTACAGAAAAACACGCTTATTCTACAGTTTACATACGAAAAAAATAGATCGAGCTGCGAAAATTCCACAGTTCCATCTATTTTTCTAATGTATCTTAATGAAATTCATCGGTTACTGTATTGATGGTTTTTTCCATATTTTCCCGGTAAGACTCATTTTGCAGTAGCATCATGGAAATAATATCCATCACATACATAATCGAAAACTGGCTGTTGGCGAAGTAGTGTTTGCTTACGAATAAAGTATTATAAACCGGGATTGTCACGTCACTAATTTCGGTCATTTCGCTGTTTTCAAAGCTAGTAAATGTGGCGACTTTGCTTTTGTTTTTCTTGGCAATTTTTAGCGCTGTGACTAGCTCTGGGGTGTTGCCTGAATTGGAAATACCGATAACGAAATCTTCTTTTGTCGTAATCGAGCTGGTGATAATCATCATGTGCGGATCGTTGACACTGATAACGTTCAGCCCCATCCGAATCAGGCGCTGCGACATCTCCACGGCAGTGAGCCCCGAACTTCCAACACCGCAAATATAGACCCGTTTCGCTGCTTGAATATACTGCACCACTTCACGGATTTTCGCTGGTTCAATCAACTTGACCGTGTTATCAATCACTTTATGGTAAAACGAATAAACTTCTTCAAAAAGGTCGTCGTAGCCAAGCGACGGAACCATTGTTGCTGCTGTATTTACCCGCATTTTCAAATCAACAAAACTATCACAGCGAACGTGGCGGCAAAATCTCGTTATTGTCGAAATGGACGTACCGGTTTCTTCAGCTAGCTCTTTAATATTAATGTTCTTGAGTTCATCACTTTTTTCTAAAATATATTTCGCAATTTGCTTTTCTTTATTCGGTAATCGATTGTAATTTTGTTGAATTTCATTTAAGATCGTCATCTTTTTTGACCTCTTTCTGGTTTAAGAAATGATAGAGCGCGCCAATCATCCCCGCTTCATTTCCCAGCTTTGCAAAGGTAAGATCTGCTGTATCGAACATCGGTGAGATTAATTTAGCTGAAATAGCCGCTTCGATCCGAGGTTTAAAGAACGCCTCTTCTTCCATTAATCCGCCACCGAGCACAATCACTTCTGGGTTGAAAATATAGATTAAGTTTACTACACCTTCTACTAAATTCTCAATCCATTGCTCTATTTCGGCCAGCACATCCGCATCCTCGCCATAGGCCCATTTCATCACTTGGCGTCCATTTAATGCATTTACATCGATATTTTTTCGCGAGGCTACTTGTTTAATCAATGTTTTTGTCGAAGCGACATCTTGAAATTTCCCATGTGACAGCTGCATATAACCGACTTCGCACGCGGTAAAAGAATAGCCGTTTATTAATTTATCATTTAACAGCATTGCTCCACCGATACCAGTTCCGATTGTCAAACAGAGCACGCTCCCACGCCCCCGTGCTCCACCTTGCCAAAACTCGCCGAGACAGGCCGCATTTACATCATTTTCCACTGCGCACGGAAGACCAAAACGATGCTCTATTGTTTTTTTTATTTCCGTTCCAGTATATCCGGGAATCGTATAACCAGCATAAATAATTTTGCCTTTTTCAGGATGAACGACGCCCGCAGAAGCCACACAGACACCTGCTACATCCATTTTTTCTTGTTCGACAATCCGAATAAGCGCGGGCATGATTTGATTCGCTCCGTCGCTTATAGGGGTCGCACAAGACTCAAGCGCACTTACCCGCTCGCCTGCTTGGTTAAATTTGGCATATTTGATACTCGTTCCACCAATGTCGACACAAAGATAATTTTCCATTTCTTCACCTCTTTAGTGAAATTATTATCCTTCTTTTGTTAATTCATCATAAAATGCTTGGCTTGAGATTGCTGTGATTAAACGGGCTACTTTTTCCTCGTCCATGAGCACTTCAGCAAGCTCCGATAATACTTCTAAATGGCTTTCTGAATCTGTTGCCGCTAGCGTAATAATCAGCTTCACTGGGTCAAACATTTCACTACCAAAAGCTACACCATCAGCGAGTGTTGCAAATGTTAAGCCACCGTGGATGACGCCAAACTCTGGTCGTGTGTGTGCCAGTGCGATATGTTTCGCGATCACTATATATGGTCCATTATTTTCTACACTTTGAATCATTCCGTCGATGTAACTCTCTTTGATGGCACCGCGCTTTAGTAAAAGTCTCGCGGATGTTTGGATGGCTTCACGCCAGTCTTTTGCTTCAATATTTACCTCAATATCTTCCAAAGTAACTCGGTCTAACAACATACTTGCGCCCCCTTATTTGTTATATTCAGCTATTATTTCAGCTAAATCCACCTTAGCTAATGACTCTCGCTCCAAATAGTTCGGTGTTAAATCGCTGTGTTTCGTCACTTCATTTGGAACGACAAGTACATTTACACCCGCACTATTCCCCGCCAAAAGTCCATTGCGCGAGTCTTCCACAATAAGCGCCTCCTCGGCCTTAACATCAAGCGCCCGCAAAGCTTCTAAAAACAAATCCGGTTCTGGCTTAATCCGCGTAACATCCTCCGCTGTAATAATTGCGTCAAAATATTCCAGTAAACCAAGTCGTTCCAAATGATAAAGTGGTTTTGGTCGCTGCGATGAGGTGGCGAGCGCTAACTTTAATCCTCGCTCTTTTAAGTTGTGAATAAAATGCTCTACGCCTTCTTTGGCCGGTAAATTTTTACTCTTTTCAATAAAAGTTGCTTGGGTTTCTGCTTCGAACACTTGTCGATTAACATCCATTTGCTGCGTCTCGTTTAATTCGCGAAACAAATCGTCCACATTAGACCCAACACACTGCAAAAACTCCTCGATAGAAAGGTCGTAATGTTGCTTTGTTTTAAACCAATCTTTGAAAATTTCATACCAAACTACCTCTGTATCAATAACAATTCCATCAAAATCCATCACAATCGCTTTTAACATCATTTTCCTCCTACCCACTTTACTATTCAAAGCGCTCCTAAAAAGAAGCGCTTACAAATAAGTTAATTCTTTTGTTCTCGGTCTGCAACTATTTTATCTATCAGCTCTTGATATTCAGGTGCACCGAGGTAATCCGTTATTTCGACATAATACGCGTCTGGTTGCTTTTCTTTGGCTCGGTCGATGAGGGATTTGTGCGTCACGACCACATCACATTCGGTTGGCAATTCATGGATGGCGATATGGAACACTTTGATATCGTCCAAGCCAGCGTTTTTGATTTTTTTCTGTAACACGGTTGCGCCCATCGCACTTGATCCAAGCCCCGCATCACAAGCATAAGCGATTCTTTTAACATTTTTAAAATTAAAATCATCGACTGGTGATTCGAAAACAGAGGAAATACTGCTTTTTTTGCCTTTAAGACTTTCCATTTTCTTCGCCGCATCTTGTAATTCAGCGTCTTTGTTGCCCATGCGTTTAATAAATGGAATGGCGGTAATGAACGTAACGAGCGCCGCACATAGCACTGCGATAAGTATCTTAATATGGTCGCCGGGCGCTGCCATCATCATAATCGTGATAATACTACCCGGGGAAGCTACACCAACAAGTCCCGCGTTTGTCATTGTTAAAATAAATGTTCCTGTCATACCACCAAGAATTAGCGGCAAAATTAGAATTGGATTCATTAAAACGAACGGGAAGTAAATTTCGTGAATACCACCAAATAAGTGAATAACACTTGCCCCATAAGAAGATGCTTTAGAGTTTCCTTTTCCAAAGAACATATAACCAAGTAAAATTCCAAGACCTGGTCCGGGGTTAGATTCCAGTAAGTAAAGCACCGACTTCCCTGTTTCCGCGAGTTGCAAGGTGGCTAGTGGACTAAGAATACCTTGACCAATCGCATTGTTTAGGAATAGCACTTTGGCTGGCTCAATAATTAAGGCCGTTAGTGGGAGCAAATGGTTATTAATTAACACATCCACGCCGCTTGCTAACACTTTTGTTACCGTTTCAACCATAGGAGCAATTGCAACATAAGAAAATAGTGCTAAACCTGCTCCGATAATCCCAATCGAAAAGTTATTAACTAATAGTTCAAATCCAGCTGGTATTTTTCCATCAATACGTTCGTCAAATTTTTTGAGTAGCCAAGCAGCGAGCGGACCCATTATCATTGCGCCGATAAACATGGTTATATCCGAACTAATAATTGCCCCCATCGTTGCAACAGTACCAATAACTCCACCTCGGTAACCGTGAACCGCTCGACCTCCAGCAAAAGCAATCAGAAGTGGTAACAAGTAATTTAGCATTGGTGCGATAAACCCTTTTAACATCTCAGAGCCTGTCGCTACCCCAATTGCCGTTAAAATACCCCAAGCCATAAAAGCCCCTAAATTCGGAATGACCATACCACTTAGCTTACTCCCAAACTTTTGTACATGTACCCGAATAGACATAATTCCCCCTCCAATCATATGTGTGGCGCTATTTTATAGTGATACTTCTTTTCCTTCCGCAATCGAACGTTCAATGGCATCTACTACTCGCAAGGAATCATACGCTTCTTTTGGTGTGATAATCGATTTTGTGTTATTTGCAACGTTATTAATAAAAGCCATAACTTCTTCTGCCAAATCTCCGGACACT
Source organism: Listeria marthii (assembly GCF_014227425.1). Classification (NCBI taxonomy): domain Bacteria; kingdom Bacillati; phylum Bacillota; class Bacilli; order Caryophanales; family Listeriaceae; genus Listeria; species Listeria marthii. The sequence continues at coordinate 267,403 of NZ_JAASWB010000004.1, read as the reverse complement.
TCTCCATTTGTGTAGTACCAGTGCCTTGAGTCAGGATAGGAAACCCCTTTTTCACTAACAAAACGAACGCCGTGGTCACAAGAGTCTACATATGCCACGCCTTTTGTTCCGACTAATTCTAGCTTGTCATCAATGATGGTTGGTGAATTTTCTGGTAGCACCCAGCACGCTTCAAGGCAAGCAATTGCGCCATTTTCGTACGTAACAATGGCATAGATAACATCATTCATGCCGTATTCTTTTAGCAATACACTGCGGCTTTTAGCAATAACTTTGACTGGCTCGCTATCCATATACCAATTGATATAGTCAATATCGTGAATCATTACGTGCATACTTAAATCAGATGCACCTATGTAACGCTTTGGACCGGTAATTGGGCTGTTACGACGACAATAAAGATGAATAATATCGCCTAATTCGCCGTTGTCTAGGCGCTGCTTAATCATATTAAAACGAGGATCAAATCTTAGTAAAAATCCAACTGTAAATACTTTGTCGTAGTCTTTTGTCAGTTCATACATGGCTTTTCCGTCTTCAAGTTCTTTTGCAAGCGGCTTTTCGAGCAAAATGTGCTTGCTGTGTTTCACGGCTTCTTCTACACAATCACGGTGCATATTATCAGGTAAAACAATGCTCACAGCTTCAATCTCCGTATTTGCTAGAAGTTCATGGTAGTCTTTGTATGCTTTGCACTGAAATTTCTCTGCCATTTCGGCGCGTCTTTCATCGTTAAACTCACAAATTGCTACTAACTCAACTTGCGGAAGTTTTTGATAAATTTCTGCATGATACTGCCCCATTTGTCCAACGCCAATTACGCCAACTTTGATTTGCTTTGTCATGTCACTTACCTCTTTCTTCTTGAATTTTTTGGATTTCGTTTGTAAAGCGGGTGGTTATTTCCTGTGGCCGAGTTACTGCGCCGCCAACAACGACGGCATAACAACCTAACGTAAGAACTTGTCGTGCTTTACTAGGCGAATCGATTTTCCCTTCTGCAATCACCGGGCGCTTCGTACTTTTCAATACTTCTTTCAAATGGGAAAAATCGTGATCGCTGATATTTTTATTCGCTGTTTCCTCGGTGTAGCCGTAAAGCGTTGTACCAATTAAGTCGAAGCCAAGGGAATCAGCGTAATAAACGTCTTCAATACTGCCTGTGTCCGCCATAAAAAGTGTATCTGGAAACTCTTTTCGAATGGCGCTTAGTATCTCTTTGAGGTCTTCGTTATGTGGTCTTTTTCTCGTTGTCGCATCCATTGCAACAATTCCCACTCCCGTTTCGCATATTTCTCTAACTTCTTTTAAAGTGGGGGTGATAAACACGTCCGAATCAGCGTAGTCTTTTTTGTAAATGCCAATAATTGGGACGTCTACCTCACTTTGAATTGCGCGAATATCTTTTGCCGTATTTGCTCGAATGCCAACAGCACCACCTTGAACTGCGGCCAGAGCCATTTTCGACATAATAAATGCGCTATGAAGTGGTTCGTCTTCTAAAGCTTGGCAGGAAACCACTAACCCGCCTTTGATTTTTTCCATAACAGAATTAACCACTGATACTCCTCCTCTATACTGTGTTTCAGTGTAAAGTATGCGTTTTCAAACAGACTATATCACAAGAAAATGGTTTTATCAATATCGATTAAATGAAAATTATTTTCATATTTAGGTGCGGTTGCTTATGGAAACTAGCTTTGAAAAATGACGTTGCTGTTAAAAATAAAAAGCCCTTTCGATTGAAAGGACTTATCTTAGATTATTCGATTGGTAATTTGTTGGGTGTGCCTGGTTTGCGTGGATATTTGTTGGGCGTTTCTTTTGTTTTATTAATGACGTAAATGTTGCGCTCGCTTTCTTCTACTGGTAATAAGAAGGAGTAATGATTGACCACTTTTCCGCCAAATAGTTTGATGGCTTTTTCGGCCGTTTGTAGCTCTTGCTCGGCTTGGGCTGCTTTCATTACTAGAAACGAACCGCCTTTTTTGACAAGCGGCATGCAAAGCTCGGATAATACGCTCATTCTTGCTACGGCACGTGCGGTTACAAGGTCGTATTTTTCGCGGTGTGCTTTGTTTTGGCCAAATGTTTCAGCGCGATCATGGTAAAAATGCACATCGGTTAGGCCTAATTTTTCTGCTAGCGCATCAAGGAAAGTCATGCGTTTTTTCAAGGAATCCACGATGCTCACTTTTAAATGCGGGAAACAGATTTTAATTGGAATACTTGGAAAACCAGCGCCAGCCCCGACATCACAAATGGACTCGAATTTCGTAAAATCAACATAAAACGCAGCTGAAATGGAGTCGTAGAAGTGCTTTAAGTACACTTCTTTTTCGTCAGTAATAGCTGTTAAATTCATTTTTTCATTCCATTCTACTAACATTTCGAAGTAGTCGTGAAATTGTTTTAGTTGCGTGTCGCTTAGTTCTATTCCTTTTTCAGCAAGTGCTGTTTGGAATTGTTCTGGGTTCATGTTTTTTCCTCACTTTATTTTCGCGATTTTGCCATGTTTAGGTGGTTATTTATAAACTTTTAAACAGGCTTGTACCGTTGATTTTCTATATTTAGCTCATTATTTTCAAGTATAAATATTTTCTTCTTATTTAGCAAGCTCCTATTATGTGACGCATTTAACAATTATCGAACTTATTTGCGTTCTCTTTAAAGCTTTTTTTGGCTTGATTTACCCATTTTCCTTTTGCTGTGGTAGAAATTCCGTCTATGTAAGCCTGACAATTGCTTTTGATATCGGCTATTTTGTCCCGCTTGATCATTTTTAACATTCGTTTGCGATTTTCTGATGTTGCATGCGTTTGACTCGCCACAAACATCCCAATAAGATTTTTTTCTAAATTTCTGCGTGACTCTAATAATTCTGCTTTTAGTTTATCTATCATGTTATAAATCACGATCCTTTTTTAGCTGATGTAATTCTTCTTCATAAGAATTCACTTGTTTCTTATAAAGCGCTTGATGCTCTTCGTGTTCATTTTCTAGTTTTGTTAGTGTTTTTTTTACTGTCCAATCGCCTTCTTCTTGGATAGAACTGATTAAATGGTAGGCTTTTTGCAAGTCTTCAGATGCTTCGTAATCTCTTTTTTGATGGATGTACCTGATTTGATCAGAAAGGTTTTCTAGTTCTTGGTGAAACCGCCATTTTTCTTGAGAAGCCTCATCCATCGCTTCATCCAATTGACGTCTTTTTCTATTAAAATCATCATCTGAATTCTCGATTTTTAGCAGTAGTTGTCTTTGTTTATCCATACATGCTCCCTATTTGTTTGGCTAATTCTTGGTCGGTTTTTAGCTGGCTTTTTATCGCTGCGTTGATTTGTTCTAGCAATTTATCATATTCTTGCTCTATTTTGGTTGCTTCGACTAAGGATTTTTCGCAATCTTGCACTGTGTCTATCACAATTTTCGGCTCAGTCGCCCCGCCCCAAGCAAGTGCGGCGTGTATTTCTGACTCAGATAGATGGGAACCGATGTCCCTTGCGTCCGAAAGCGTATCCCGCCACAACTCTTCGGCATTCTCGATTTCTTTATCAAAAACATCTTTTAAATCTCTAATTTCGCCTTGAATCGTTTGTTTCATCCCTTGCGTAATTGCTAATGCTTCCGCTGCATCCAAAAATATTTCTTCGGATGAGGATAGGCCACCGCCGCTTTTTGTGAAACTGGTTCGCATGATGTTGATTGCTGCTAATTGTTGAGCTGTTGCGTATTTGGCTAGTTGCAGGCTGCCTTCTTTATTTGTTAGGATGTTTCCTTCTTTGTCAAATTGATAACCACCCCACATATGCTGCTCCACCATACCAGCTTTTTTAGAATCAATCTCTATTAAATGACCAATTGTCGGGTCCCCGATACCATAACCAATTGGCACAAGATCCTTTCTATCAACGAAATTAAATAGTCTATCTAAAGCGTTTAATGCTTTTACAGTGTCTTGTTGTTTTGGCGTTAGGTTCGAGTAGATATTGGGACCTTGGTAGAAGAAACCACCGCTGATACGTTTGATGTCTTTTTTATCTAAGTCTGCGATAGCGTATTGGGCATTCATGGAGCCTAGAGAATGACCGTAAACATAGACCTGAGCGTTTGGGTAGGTTTTCATTGCTTGTTTTAAAGTTATAGCCGCGGACTTTAGTTGGTTTGTTACTGTTGAGCCTCCTCCATTTGCAATTTGGATTGCGGTTGGAATATCATTTTGTCCCCAGTCCATCCATACATCCAAACTATCCTTATGAAATGGCGTAAGAGCACTTCCAGGAGTGGGCGCAGTGGAGCCTCTGTAAAGGATTGTTAGTTCTTTTACTTGGTTTCTTTCAGTGATTGGGGCTGTGGGTGGTGTGTATTTGTCTGTGATGATGAAGGATTGTTCTCCCAATGCTTCTTTGTTGATTATTTGGGATACGATGCCGATGGTTTTTTCAGTTCCATTAGCTGTAGGGATTTTCACTACTTCCTCCTGGTTAATTTTAGCATACTCTTTTCGGGCTAATTCAACTCTTTCTTGATCAGTATAAGCTCCGTTCAATTACTTTCACTTCCTCTTTCTGTTTGTTTTGCAAGTTCCTTTGATACAATTGCACCTCCACCACTTAATTCTCCATTATTCTTGCTCATGGTATATGATACGTATAGTTCTGGATCATTATTAATTATTAATTTGACTTCTATACCTCCCATTGGATTGTGCTCTATACTTTCTTCTTCAATTTTATAAGAATGAATTATACCTTTTTCTGTAAAAGCATTTGGATCTAAATTTGTTAACCTTTTTTTGAATACTTGTTTCGCTTCATCACTATAAACTACATTCATCATTTCTTTATTTAATTTCTCTTCATCCATATAGAATTTCACCCCTAAACCCAAAATGGTTATTACTGTAATTGCTAGTACTATTATCCATCTCTTTTTCAACTTTTCACCTCTGTTGTATGATTTTTATTTGTAGGCCTATTTTATCACATGTTAGAAATTTTCACTTTCTTTTTTTTCAGTCTTTTAACGTTTGTTTAATTTCTTAGTTAGTATCGGCTGGACTATCTTAACTCCCCTTAAGTTCCAATTTCTTTGTAAGCTCCTTAGAGATGCTAGCACCCCCACCATCCATATTTGTCAGCCTTTTTTCGAATACTTCTTTTGCTTCATCACTATAAACCACTTGCTTCATTTCTTTGTTTAATTTCTCTTCATCCATATAGAATTTTACCCCTAAACCCAAAATGGTCATTACTGTAATTCCAAGTACTATTATCCATCTCTTTTTCAACTCTTCACCTCTGTTGTAAGACTTTTTATCTGTAGGTTAATTTTATTATATGTTAGAAATTTTCACCTTCTTTTTTCAGTCTTTTTAAAATCGATGGTTAGTATTGTCGTGATTCATTAGCTCTCTTCTAGTTCATAAGAAGTTTATCAAGATTTCCCGATGTAACTGAAGCTCCACCGCTCAGTTCTCCATTAAAATCGTTCATAGTATATTTTATATATAATTCAGAATTTCCGTTTATAATTAAAGTGATATTGATTCCTCCCATTGGATTTTTCTTTATACTTTTCTGATCTATTTCATACGATTGAATTACACCTTTTTCTGTAAAAGCATCTGCATCCGCGGCTTTCAATCTAACTTCAAATACCTTTTTCGCTTCATCACTATAAACCACATTCATCATTTCTTTATTTAATTTCTCTTCATCCATATAGAATTTCATCCCTAAACCAAAAATAGTCAATACTGTAATTCCTAGTATTATTATCCACCTCTTTTTCACACATTCACCTCTGCAGTATGTCTTCTATGTAATCTAATTTTACCTTAATTAAAGACAAGAAGAAACCACATTATTCAACGAAAACTTTAAACTTAGACAATAAGTTTGAAGTTTTCGTGAACATGTGGTTTTGGTTTTGATAATCAGCGCTCTTATTTACTTATTTTCGCGATTTTCCCTTGCTCAATATAAACTAGCAATATCGATATATCAGCTGGGTTTACCCCACTAATACGGCTGGCTTGAGCGATGGAAAGGGGTTCGATTTTCTTTAATTTTTCTAGGGCTTCTGTTGCGAGTCCGCTGATTGCATCATAGTCGATGTTTTCTGGGATTTTTTTGTCTTCCATGCGTTTCATTTTTTCTACTTGAAGGTTGGATTTTTGGATGTAGCCTTCGTATTTTACTTGGATTTCTACTTGTTCGGCGATTTCGTCGGTCACAAATGTTTCACGTGAAACAATTTGGGCGATTTTATCGTAAGTTATTTCTGGGCGGCGAAGTAAATCTGCTGCTAGAATTCCGTCTTTTAGCTCTCCTGAACCGATTTCTTTTAGCATTGCTTGTACTTCAGCAGTTGGTTTGATGCGTGTTTTTTGTAGTCTTTCTTTTTCTGCTTCGATGGCACTTTGTTTCGCTAAAAAGCGTTCATAACGTTCGTCGCTAATTAAGCCGATTTCATGACCGATTTCAGTTAAACGTAAATCTGCGTTGTCGTGACGTAATAGCAAACGGTATTCAGCACGAGAAGTAAGCAAACGATATGGCTCTTCTGTTCCTTTTGTTACTAAATCGTCAATCAAAACGCCGATATAAGCTTGGTCACGACCGAGGATAACAGGTTCTTTTTCAAAGACTTTGCGTGCGGCATTAATTCCTGCCATTAAGCCTTGGCCAGCTGCTTCTTCATAACCACTTGTACCATTAATTTGGCCTGCTGTGAAAAGTCCTTCGACTAATTTGGTTTCAAGTGATGGCCATAATTGGTCAGGCATCACTGCGTCATATTCGATTGCATAGCCAACGCGCATCATTTCGACATTTTCAAGTCCCGGAATGCTTCTTAACATTTCGCGTTGTACTTCTTCTGGTAAACTTGTGGAAAGACCTTGGACATATACTTCTTCAGTATTTTTGCCTTCTGGTTCAAGGAAGATTTGGTGTCTAGGTTTGTCGCTGAAACGGACGATTTTATCTTCAATGGATGGGCAATATCTTGCGCCAGTACCTTTTTTTGTTGCTGTAAACATTGGTGAACGGTGCAAATTGGCTTGGATTATTTCGTGTGTTGTTTCGTTTGTATAGGTTAACCAACATGGTAGTTGATCGAGCATCATATCTACCGTATCAAAACTAAATGCGCGCGGATGATCATCACCCGGTTGTTCTTCTGTTTTTGAGTAATCAATTGTACTTGATTTTACGCGTGGTGGTGTTCCGGTTTTAAAACGGCGTAGTTCAAAGCCTAGTTCTTCCAGATGCTCCGAAAGTTTCACAGATGGTTGTTGGTTATTCGGACCACTTGAGTAGCGCAGTTCGCCGACAATAATTTCGCCACGTGAGAAAGTTCCTGTCGTAATAACGACTGTTTTCGCGTAGTAAATCGCGCCGCTGTTTGTGATAACACCTTTACACACGCCATCTTCAATAACTAAACGGTCAACAAGTCCTTGACGCAAAGTGATATTTTCTTCTTTTTCAATCGTGTGTTTCATTTCGTGTTGGTAATCCCATTTGTCTGCTTGAGCACGTAATGCGCGAACAGCCGGGCCTTTACCTGTATTTAGCATCCGCATTTGGATGTACGTTTTGTCTGTATTACGACCCATTTCGCCGCCGAGAGCATCAATTTCGCGCACAACCACACCTTTTGCTGGACCTCCAACAGAAGGATTACATGGCATGAAAGCGACCATATCTAAATTTATCGTTAACATCAGTGTTTTGGCGCCCATTCGGCCACTGGCAAGACCTGCTTCTACACCCGCATGGCCTGCACCAACAACAATGACGTCAAAAGTTCCTGCATCATAGGTTTGCATTTTATAAAAACATCTCCTAAAAAATCATTTTCCAAGGCAAAATTGGTTAAACAGCTGATCGAGTAATTCATCCTGGACAGAATCACCAGTAATTTCGCCTAGTAAATCCCATGCGCGAGTCATATCAATCTGGACGATATCCACCGGCATGCCGAGTTGAATTCCTGTTGTAACGGCATTTAACGCATCCAGTGCTTGATGAAGGAGCGCAATATGGCGGACATTCGATACATAAGTTGCATCGCCGGCATCAATATCACCAGCAAAAAATAGTGTTTTAATCGCTTCTTCTAAAGCCTCTAAACCTTCATCGTTCACTAAAGAAGTCGCGACAATCGGGTTTTCACCGGCGATTTCACGCACTTTCTCTATATCAAGCTTTGTTTCCAAATCGGTTTTATTTAAAACAACCACATAATTATGACCTGCCGCTGCTTCAAATAATGCTTCATCTTCCGCAGTTAGTTCTTCATTTTGGTTTAATACTAGCAGGATAAAGTCCGCATCCGCTAGCGCTTTTCTAGACCGTTCTACGCCGATTTTTTCGACGATATCTTCTGTTTCGCGGATTCCAGCTGTGTCTATTAAACGTAATGGGACGCCGCGGACGTTGACGTATTCTTCTATAATATCTCGTGTCGTACCAGCAATATCTGTCACAATCGCTTTTTCTTCTTGAATTAGTTGGTTAAGCAAGGAAGATTTTCCGACATTTGGTCGACCGATAATTGCTGTTGCTAGACCTTCGCGGAGGATTTTCCCTTGGCTGGCTGTTTGTAAAAGTTGCTCGACGGAAGCGCGAACTAGCTCTGTTTTTTCCAGTAGCATTCGCTGGGTCATTTCCTCTACATCGTCGTATTCGGGATAGTCGATATTTACCTCGACTTGCGCGAGTGCATCCAAAATTTCTTGGCGCAAATTGCGAATTAAACGTGAAAGATTCCCGTCCATTTGTCTAATTGCTACACCCATCGCCCGGTCTGTCTTGGCGCGAATTAAATCCATCACAGCCTCTGCTTGTGATAAATCGATTCTTCCATTTAAAAATGCGCGCTTTGTGAACTCACCTGGTTCAGCTAGGTTGGCGCCATTTCTAAGTAACAATTGCAATACGCGATTCACGGAAACGATTCCGCCATGAGCATTTATTTCGACGACATCTTCTCGTGTAAAAGTCCGCGGGGCACGCATTACTGTGGCCATCACTTCCTCAATCACTTCGCCGTCTTCTTTTATATGACCATAATGAATGGTGTGACTTTCCGCATCACTTAAACTATTTTTGGCATAAAAAATACGATCCGCTATCTGAATCGCCTCTGGACCGCTTAATCGAATAATAGCAATGGCCCCTTCTCCCGGCGGTGTTGAGATTGCAGCAATAGTATCAAATTCCATTCTTTACTCATCCTTTCTCATTAGAATTCCAGCCCAAATAAGCCTTATCCTATTTTGAATAAATTTTGGCACATGATTTTGTGCATTTTCAACAACTTACGCTCCGCTTTGACCAAAGCAATTAAATTGTTAGTATTTTGAAGGTTATCCATAGACTTATTAACATATCCACAGAAAAACCGTTAATAAAAATTCATCCCTATTATTTTAACTTATCCACATGTGAATAACAATAGTTTTATCTCTACTAGTTAAGAAAACTTAAATTTTCCGACCAAAGCTTTAAAATATCCTTCTACTTCCTTGGCTTTAACTCAATTCTTTTTCTCTATACTGAAGTCAAAAGGAGGAGAAAAAATGAAAATACATAAACTCACTTGGGTGCTACTAATAGGGCTATTACTGCTCTCATCATGTTCCGCGAAGCAGCCAGATGTATATTTATCAGCCAAAGCTGCCGCGGTTTTTTCAATCGAAAATGGCAAATTGTTATATGAAAAAAATGCCGATAAAGTCATGCCAATCGCAAGTTTAACTAAATTAATGACAGCTTTTTTAGTTCTTGAGGCTGTGGATAACAAAAAATTATCGTGGGACGAGCAACTTGATCTCGTTCGGCTCGATGATCCCTCTGCGGTTTCACTTTACGCTATTACGCAAAAAAGAACGTGGTCGGTCAGGGATTTATATAGCGCAATGCTTGTCATGTCTGCAAATGATGCCGCCGAGACGTTAGGTGACCGTTTGGAAGGAGCGAGTTTCCCTCAAAAAATGAATAATGAGGCGAAAAAACTCGGATTGTCTAATAAAACCAAATTTGTCAGTGCCAGCGGGCTTGATGTTGATGGGGAAATGGCTGTTTCTACTACAAAAGATTTATTTTTGCTATCATCTAAATTAATTTCCACTCATTCTGAAGTGCTTGAAACAACTTCCAAATCCAGCATCATAACCGAAAAAGGCGCCAAACTCGAATCAACTAACGACTTAATTGGTGCAATACAAGGACTAGACGGGCTAAAAACTGGTTTTACAGATGAAGCTGGCTATTGTTTTATTGGAACGGCTGAGCGCGGAGGAAAACGTGTTATTTCAATTGTTTTGGATGCGGATACTGCGGAGAAACGGTTTAAGGATACGGAGCAGTTGATGAAAGTTGGATTTTGACCATAATAAAAAGGGATTTGCTAAAGAGCAATATCCCTTTTTGTCACTTAACTAACTGCCAAACACGCTCAAATAATTCTTGATAGCCCGCTTGCTCCCAACGATTCGCAAAATATGGATTGTGAAAATAAACAAACGCCGTTATAATCGCGGCGCCTTGTTCCTTCCGCCCGCTAACTTCCTCTGCTTTTTGCGCTAAATGCTCTAAATGATCCTTCACCAATGCTTCATTTTGTTCAATGTAATCCGTATAAAGCAAAAACATCTTCCGATCAGTTGCATATAGCTTTCTCTTCGTCCCAGCTAAGAGCCAGAGCCAATCGTGAAGCGCCTCATCTGATGATTTCCCAGCGTCCGGCATCCACGCAAAAATTTCTTGTGAAGTTTCCTCCAGCCAACGCAATGCTAGTTTTTGAAATAAATCCTCTTTGTTTCGATAATGCTTATAAAGCGCCGCATGTGTGACGTTCAAATTCCCCGCAATATCATAAAGAGTCGTTTTCTCCATCCCTTTTTCATAAATAATTTTTTCTGCCATATCTAAAATAATTTCTTGTGATAAACGTGCCATTTCAAGCCCTCCATTCCGCTTATTCTTTGCTTTTAATTATACATGAATTTAAAAAAGTTACAAATCCTTGACAAAGTAACCAAAAGGAGTATACTTCCAACTATAAAGTTACTTAAAATAAAAAAAGTAACTATTTTACAATTAAAGGAGCGAATAGACCATGACAAATAAACGTGTTGCATTTATTTTAGGGGGTTCTGGCGGTATTGGTAAGGCAGTTGTTGAAAAATTAGTCGCGCAAGATTACGCGGTGGCTGTTCATTATGCTGGAAATAAGGCGAAAGCGGAGGCGCTGGTCGAAACGATTGTGAAAGCTGGTGGAGAAGCGATTAGCGTTGGTGGCGACGTTGCAGATGAGGCGCAGATGATTAGCGCATTCGACTTAATCGAAGCGCATTTTGGTGGGGTTGATGTCGTCGTTAATACAGCCGGCATTATGAAATTAAGTCCAATTGCCACTTTAGATATGGACGAGTTTGACCTTATTCAGCGAACCAATGTCCGTGGCACTTTTGTTGTTTCCAAGCAGGCTGCCCTCAGAGTGCGAACAGGTGGCGCGATTATTAATTTCTCCACTTCGGTAACCAGAACCAATTTTCCGGCGTATGGGGCTTATGTGGCTAGTAAGGCTGCCGTTGAGTCGCTCACTTTAATCCTCGCGCGCGAACTTCGTGGCAAAGATATTACCGTCAACGCAGTCGCTCCCGGTCCAACTGCCACCCCGTTATTCTTAACTGGAAAAGATGAACAAACGATTGAAAACTTAGCAAAAGCAACACCACTCGAACGCCTCGGACAGCCGGATGATATTGCTGAAACTGTAGCCTTTTTAGCCGGACCTGCACGCTGGGTCAATGGACAAGTCATCTTTACCAATGGCGGATTAGCTTAATTAAAAAGGAGGAAAACAAAGCCAATCTTGTTTTCCTCCTTTTATTTTATTCGCTGATTACGGAACGTTTTTTAATTGCTAAAACAATAATTCCTGATATTAATAAAGTCAGTGCCAAGAATAGAAAAGCAGACTGGTAGGAGTCAGTAGCTTTCACCAAGTCTCCGATAATCATCGGTGCAAAAAATCCACCTAAAACCCCGCCCGAATTAATAGCCGCATATTTTGTCGCAATGTGGCTCTGTTTAAATAACTTGTGCGGCAGCCCCATCAGCGTTGTAAAGGCCATAATGAGGAACACATTGCATAAACACAAGCAAATAATCGAAAGCGTCAACTGATCAAATAAATACACGCCGTACACCGTAAATGCCCCAAGTACGCAAAACGTGAAAATGACCATTGGCTCTTTTCCTTTGAAGAAACGACTAATAAAATAGCCACCAACAACACCCGCGATTAAGATACAGAGACCCGCTAAAGAACTAATATAACTCACTTCACTAATAGAAATCCCGCGCACCTCACTCAAATAGGAAGCAAGCCAACTTGTTAGACCGTAGTTCGCCGCATTGATAAAAAGTGCCGATAACAACAGAATCCACAACTTTTTGTCCTTTAAAAGTTCCGAAAAAGGTACTTTGATTTTTTCTTTTTGAGCGTTTAAATCTACTTTTGGCGCTTTGGGTACTACTAGTAAAATCAAAAATCCAATCAAAATTACTGCAATCCCAATCCAATAATATGTATTACGCCAACCTACTGTTAGTAATAGTTGCGCGATTAAAAGCGGACCAATAAAGGCCGCAAAGCCAGAGGACGCTAGCATTGCCGATTGCGCAAAACCTCGCTTATTTAAAGGGATATGCAGAGAAATATAGTTGCTGACAGATGGCGGATAACCCGCATGTCCGAGCGCCCCAGACAAGAAACGAATCACAACCAAAAACAACAAGGAATAGCCAAAACCAAAAATAACAAGGAACAACCCGACAATCATAATGGATATTGCAAGGACAGGACGTGCGCCAATCCGGTTATTTAAATACCCCATCGGAATTTGAAAAAGCGTATAACCTAGAAAGAAAGCACTTAAAATCAAACCTTTTTGACTTGGATCAAATCCTAAATCCTGAGAAACAGTTACAAGCGAAATTCCGATAGTATATTTATCCACGTATACACTGGTATAACCTATAAACAGAACAAGTAATACCATTAACGAATGCCTTTCTCCTTTTGCCTGATTCATTTGAATTCACTCCTCTTTAAATCCCGCTACTAACAAAAGAGCATAGCCAGATTCTTAAAGTCTGACTATGCTCTTTTCAAAGCTATTATCCATTTAATTTATAATAATCTAACACAACGTCTGCAACTGATTTAGCCGCAACTAACAACGCATCTTCATCAATGTCAAATTTCGGATGATGATTAAAATATGCATGTGAGACATTTTTTGGCTTTGCACCAATGTAGAAGAAAACGCCCGGGATTTTTTGTAGATAATATGCAAAATCTTCTGACCCTGAAAGCATATCATATTCAGAGATTTCTGTTAAGTACTCCCCAAGACCTTTTTGCAAACTACCAATAACTTGTTCCGTTACAGCTGGATCATTATAAAGTGGCGGATAATCGTTTGTATACGTTAATTCCACGCTTACGCCAAACATCGCCTCAATACCAGCAACAATTCGGTGGATTTCCGCATCCATTTTGTCCCGATTTTCGGTATTCATGTAACGAACGTCGCCTTCTAACTCCACAGCATCTTTAATTACATTAAAGCTACCTTTCCCGTCAAAAGAACCAATTGTTATAACACCCGTATCAAATGGATTCAAGCGTCTGCTCACAACCGTTTGAATAGCTGTCACAAAATAAGCACCCGCAACAATCGCATCATTCGCCATATGCGGAGATGAGCCATGCCCACCAACACCTTGAATTTTTAATTTAAAATAGGTGCGGCCAGCCATCGCGTAGCCACTATGATAATATACTTGACCACTTTCACCGAATGGAAATACATGAATCCCAAAAATTTGGTCCACATCATCCAAAATACCAGACTCGACAACGCTTTTCGCTCCGCCGGGTGGTGCTTCTTCGGCATGTTGATGCACAATTTTAATCGTTCCAGGAATATTTTCTTTCAGCTGGATTAAGCAATCTGCCAACACAAGTAAATAAGCCGTATGTCCATCATGACCACAAGCGTGCATTACGCCAGGATTTTTAGACTTAAATGGTAAATCGGTTTCTTCTTCAATCGGAAGTGCATCGAAATCGGCGCGCAAGGCAATTGTTTTTCCTGGTTTTCCACCTTTGATCGTTACAACGACCGCGTGGCCATTACCTACTTCCGTTGCAATTTCTACATCTTTTCCTTTGTAAAAATCTTGAATGAATTTTGCTGTTTCTGCTTCATGAAACGATAATTCAGGATGTTCGTGTAAATGACGTCTAATTTGAGTGATTTCATCTTTTCGTTCTTCAAGCATGTTCATTAACTTGGTACGCATGATAAATACAGCCTCCTATTCTTTTGCCGCTTTTAATTCGAGTGCTTTTTTCGCTGACGGTGTTGTTACCGCAACAGCAATAAGTGACACTACACAAAAACCAACATTTGTTAAAAGTCCAACCATTGCAGCTAAATCAATATTTCCGGAAAGTGCGATAACACCGTAAATTGTAGCGGAAATCGCCACACCGAATGAGCCGCCTAGCGAACTTGCCATTTTGTAAATCCCAGAAGCTACTCCGACTTTATCTTCCGGCGCGTTGGAAATAGCTGTATCTGTTGAAGGTGTTGCATACATGCCAAGTCCGATACCGAATAACGCAAAACCGATGAATACAAGTACTGTATAAAGTGTTCCCGGAACAAATGTTAGTGCCATTAATGCGATACCAACAGCTGTAATCCCAGAACCTAGAATCATTGGTTTACGCGCACCAACACGTTGCAAGATTTTTTCACCGATACGAATCATTCCAAGTACACAGACTAGATAACCGATAGAAAGTAAACCTGATTGGAATGCCGTAAAACCACGACCAATTTGTACATAAGTATTTGCAACAACAAGTGTTCCAGCTGCTGCGTTTAATAAGAAGTTAGAAAGTGTTGCGCCTGTGTAAGCTTTATTTTTAAATAGCGAGAAATCAATAAATCCATTGGCTTGTCGTAGTTCCACTCGGAAAAATAATCCTGCAGAAATTAGGAAAACAACGAGCATAGCGATTGTAATTGGGCTTGTCCAGCCAAATGTAGCACCACGAGTAATGATAAGGTTTAAACAAACCATTGCGATAACAAAAAGAACAAGTCCAAATGAATCAAATTTTGCTTTTGTATTTTGAATTACTTTGCTTTCTGGAGTGCCTTTAATTAGTAGCATTCCAAGTAGTGCGAATACGATGGAAATAATGAAAATCCAGCGCCAACCCATGTAAGTTGCAATAGCTCCACCTGCGAATGAACAAATACCAGATCCGCCCCATGAGCCGATTGACCAGTAACTAAGCGCTCTTTGTCTGTCCGCGCCTTCAAAATAAGCTTTCATTAGTGCAAGAGTTGCTGGCATAATACAAGCAGCCGAAAGCCCTTGAATAATACGACCGATAATAAGTAACGTTGCCCCTTGAGTTACAACAAGAAGTAGTGAACCGATAATGCTAAGAATAAGTCCAATATAAGTTAATTTTACACGACCAAATTTATCAGCCATCCCACCCGCTACAACGATAAAAATACCTGAAAATAGCGCGGTTAAGCTGATTGCGATACTAAGTAAATCCGAAGAAATCCCCAGATCCGATTGTACCGCTGGAATAATGTTTACCATTGATTGAGCAAATAGCCAAAACGTGATAACCCCGAAAACAATCCCAACAATAAGTTTATTTGTGCCTTTATAAGCAGTTGATGTCATTAGTTATTCTCTCCTTTTAAGTAATCTACAACACAAGCTCCCATTGCTTTTGATGCAATTAATAATGCGTCTTCATTAATGTCGAATTTTGGATGATGATGCGGGTAAAAATGACCATCAGCCGGCATCGCGCCAACATAGAAAAATGAGCTCGGACGCTCTTTTGCATAATAAGCAAAGTCTTCCGATGGCGGTTGCGGTTCGCAGCGTATAACATCCGTGATTTCTGGAATATCCGCGCCTTTAATTGATTTAACAACAAACTCTGTCAAAGCTTCGTCATTATTTAAAACCGGATAATCATTTTTGTAATCCAGTTCACAAGTAACGCCAAACATCGCTTCAATCCCGCCAACGATGCGCGTAATTTCTTTTTGAATAGTGTTGCGCGCCTCTTCTGACATCGAGCGAACATCACCTTCAAGTTCCACAGCATCCTTAATTACATTAAAACTACCTTTTCCGTCAAAAGAACCAATCGTAATCGAACCAACATCAAACGGATTCAAACGGCGGCTAATAACGGTTTGCACAGCGACCACAAATTCACTTGCTGCAACAATTGCGTCATTTGCCAAATGGGGAGAAGATCCGTGCCCACCTTGACCTTGAACTTTAAGTTTGAAATAAGAACGACCAGTTTGAATCGCACCTTCGCGGTAAAAGACTTCGCCAGTTTTCATGGTAGACATAACATGAATCCCAAGTACATTATCCACGCCGTCTAATGCGCCATCTTTAATCATTTGAATCGCGCCACCAGGAGGAGTTTCTTCCGCATGTTGATGCAGAATAACAATTTTCCCAGTTAATTCTTGCTTCATTTCGATAAGCGTTTCACCTAAAATAAGCATATAAGCCGTATGACCATCGTGACCACAAGCGTGCATTACACCAGGGTTTTTAGAGGCAAAAGCTAAACCAGTTTCTTCTTGGATAGGTAGTGCATCAAAGTCGGCACGAATAGCAAGCGTCTTACCCGGTTTTCCTGTATCAATCGTTACAACAACGCCATTTCCCCCAACATGCGTCCGCACATCGCAGTCCATACCTTTGTAAAAATCCGCCACATATTTCGCCGTATTTTCCTCTTGAAAAGAAAGTTCAGGGTGCTCATGTAAGTAACGACGAATTTCTATCATTCGATCTCGTTTTTCGTCTAGTTTTTGAAACAATTTCTCTTTCATTATCCAAACCTCCATTTTTAATACTTCTGCTGGCCAGAACATCCGTATTCTTACTACACCTTTATTATAAAAAATTTTAATCTAAAAGAAGTTTGCTTTTTTGCTTAGTTTTAGCTTGAAATTTTCTTCTTTTGTAAACGGCACCGGCCAATGTCAAAAATTCGGTGTTGAAGGTATAAAAAAAGCTCAACTGCAATAGTTGAACTTTTTAAATCGAACTTCTAAACTCATAAAAATGAATCGCATTAATATCTAAATACGCATAAAACGACCAATCTTCCGTAATTGACTCATCCGTCACCGTAAGCGTTGGCTGAGAAACATCCACAATATAATCTAAAATTTCTTGATCCATCCCATACTTACTATTCAGCTGCCAATACTTTGAATAAAGCGCCCCATTATCTCGGTCAAACTGCCATTTACGGACCTGATAATCACCAGCCTCAAGTCCCGTAAGCCGAATATGCATTTCTTTTTGCTCTTCTTTAATGAACCGTTCCTCCACCGAATAGCGCGGATTAATCGTCGCACAGTTCATCAAAATCAGTTGATATCCGTCCACATGCTTCGTCATAATAAAGTCTGGACCTTCCGCGACAACAACACCTTTAAGCCGTCTCAAAAATTTCACCGAGTAAAACGCTGGCCTTTTCCCATTAAAAAAGTGGAACATTTCAATCCCATCAAGGCTAATATTTAACTTGCTATCGTCGCCTTCATGCAGCTCCGTATTAATCCAAAAGCCTAACGCATCCACTTCTGGCACCAAATCTAGCATCGTTTTCAGAACGAGCGCGCCCCGGAAAAATGTCCCATTCGTATACCTAGTATTCCCTGATAACGTATTCCAATTCACCAACATCAACGGCTTATTAATATGATGATGCTTCAAGAACGCCTTTAACTTCAACGTTTTCGACAAACAATGATCCTCTGAAACTAAAAACGACTGCGTATCCTCTTTCGAAAAATCTACCGCTTCATTTTGGTTTGCATTAAAGGCAACAAAATCAATCTTGTCCGCTTCTTCTAAAAACCACGTGTGGCACTCTGGCACCGCATCTTTTGACAACGAAAACGGGACAAAATTCCCAACTTGGATAGCAGGAAAACGCGATTTTATAATTTGATATAGCTTCAAATAGAGTTTTCTTAACTCCTCTTTATCAGCATATGTATTTTTCGGCTCAAAAAACATAAAATGCCATTTAGAAACAAATTCCCGACCAAAAACTTGAATACAATGCCTTAAAAAATGATCCAACCTCTCAAAAACAGCTTCTTCCTCACCTAAAATATCTTGATACTCCAACCGAATAAACAACTGTAAATTCTGCTGTTTTAAAAAAGTGAGCGCTAAATCCGCATTAGCGTATGGCGAAGACGTTGGCACTAACTCATCCGTTTCCGTTTCAGGCAAAAACGTCGAACCTCTAAACAAATGGCGAATACCAATATAATTTATCCCAATTTCATCACGCGTCGTAATAATCTGCTTTTGCACGTTATGCTTCAACACTTCTTTAAGCTCACCAATCGTTAAAATATTCATATTCTTGCTGAGAGAGCGCGCCGACTTTTCCGTAATATCAATCTTCTTTTTCTCAAAAGGCGCTTTGTTTAATTCCTTACCAAGCTCCACATCATAATAAAGCCCCGCTAACTTCACTAAAATCTCCGGCGATGGCGCAATGTGTTCGATACTTGCACCCATTTGCGACGCCCGGTTTTCTATTAGCAAATTAGTTTCCGAGTGATGCTCCATGCGATATTCGCTAGGCGTTAACTCAAAATGAAACTTGAACACTTCCGAAAAATGTTTTTGACTCGAAAAGCCATTTTTAAGTGCTATTTCCGTAATAGTTTCCGCCGAATGAAGCAAATCTTGAATCGCATGTTTCAGCCGAACTTCCGTCAAATACTGCAAAAATCCCAGCCCCGTCGTCTTTTTAAAATAACGCGACAAATACGCTTCACTCAAAAACTCTTTTTGGGCAAACTCCCGCAGAGACAAGGCTTCATCAAACCGCTCTTCCACTTCCCGAATAATACGCGAAATCCGTTTATCATTAACTTCTTTCCGTGCCGAAGACGGAATTCCTCTTTTCAAAAAGCGCGTAAGCAAAAGTAAAATTTGGAACAACGCCGATTGCGCCTCTAATTTATTCGCGCGTTTTTTAGTCGCCGAGGCAATCAAAAGCTCACTAACCGACTTTCGCAAAGACCCAACAACCCGCTCGCGCCCCGGATCACTCTCCTTCGAGAAAAATTTAAACGAATGCTGGAAATAATCCTCATAATAATGCGCAAAAAATGTATCTGAAATAGTTAAATCAATAATTAAATTAGCTTCATTTCCTTCAATTGTATAAAAAGTGTTGCGATCAAGAACTAAAATATCGCCTTCCTGCAAATAAAACTTCTGCTCTGAAAGCTTAATCGTTATCTGTCCAGAAATAGCAAATACCAACTTTGTTCCAAGTGAAATTTCCGAAGTCAGCTGCTTTATATGTTGAATCCCAATCGTATAATCTTTCAAATGTGGCACATGATTCACTCCTTCGTTTAACTTAATCGGACACTTTTATATTATCATAGACGTGAAGATTAAGCGCTAGTGTTTTTGGTTGGGGTTTATAGAATCTTGCCAACTACCACCAAAAATGCTAAAATTTATTCAAAGGAAAAAACGGTTCGACCGTTTATCACTCATGTACAACATTGTATGTAAGTTGGTTATTCTTCACAAAATAAACTATTTAAGACAAGCTTCCGTTTTCTAGTCTGTCTTAAGTAGTTTATTTTTTTACTGTATAAAAAAGCCAGCCAGGATTAATTTCCCGACCGGCTTTTTGATTTTAATCTTCTTCCACTTGAATTGAAACACCCACATCTAGCAATTCTGAGATAGCATCAATAACAGAAAACTCGCCATACTTGTATACTTCCTCATTCACAACTAAAACCGGCAAAGTCTCCATCCCATTCTCGTCAAGCAGCGTCTCAACCAACTCTGGCAAGTCCTCTTTCCCGACTTCTCCTAGCTGAATATCAAACACAATGCCTGTATAATCAAAATGGATTTCTCGCTCAGCTTCACTTTGATTCATAAACACTTTCCATATCTCTAAGTTAATCTCCGACTCATTTTCCGCAGAATAAAAGTAACTAATTTGCTTCATCCTAAAATTACTTGCTCTCTAAATCATGAACAAACAGCCCACTTAATAATTTCGGCTCAAACCAAGTCGATTTCGGCGGCATGATTTCCGAAGCATCCGCCACACTAAGTAAGTCGTCCATTGTTGGCGGGTACATTGCAAACGCGACCGAATGACTGCCATTATCAACGAGACGCTCTAGCTCACCCAATCCGCGTATTCCGCCAACAAAATCAATACGATTGTCGCGACGAATATCCTCAATCCCAAAAATCGGCGTTAAAACTTGCGATTGTAATATCGAAACATCCAGCTGCCCGATAACATCACTTGGAATCACTTCACTTTTCGCCGTAAGTTTGTACCAATTTCCGTCCAAATACATCCCAACTTGTTTTGGCTTTTCGGGTTTAAATGCTTCTTTACCAACCTTCTCCACGTCAAAACTAGCTCCTACTTTGCTAAGAAAATCCGCTTCAAGTGGTACATTCACAACCCGATTATAATCAAGAATTTCTAATTGCTCTTCCGGGAAAACAACCGATAAAAAGAAATTGAATTCCGCTTCTGGCCCAGCCTCCGGGAATTCTTCACGCCGCTTCAAGCCAACTTTTACAGCAGATTCCGTTCTATGGTGTCCGTCTGCAATATATAGCGCTGGGACTTCCGAGAACGCCGCTGACAGGTCTTCTAAAATATGTGCGTCCGTAATTGCCCAAACCTTATGAGCAACCCCATGGAAGCTCTCAAAGTCGTATTCCGGCTCATTTTCCCTCACCCAAGACTCAACAAGCGTATTGATTGCTTCTTTTCCACGATAAGTCAGGAAAATCGGACTTGTATTCGCATCACAAACATCGACATGACGAATCCGGTCCAACTCTTTCTCCTCACGAGTCAGCTCATGTTTTTTAATCTCCCCATTCATATAATCATCAATCGAGGTACAAACAACCAGCCCCGTTTGCGGACGGCCATCCATCGTCAGCTGATAAATATAAAATGCCGGATTTGCTTCTCTACCAAGCCAACCATCCAGCTCAAATTGCTCCAAGTTATCAGCCGCCTTTTGATAAACAGCTGAGTCGTAAGGGGAAATCGCCGGATCTAAATCAATCTCCGCCTTATCAATATGTAAAAAAGAATATTTATTTGCATCACCAAGTTCGCGCGCCTCATCCGAATTAAGTACATCATATGGCAATGAAGCCACTTTTTCCGCTAAATTTTTAATTGGACGAATTGCTTTAAATGGACGTATGTTTACCATTGTTATCCTCCTTTTTAGTAAAAGAGCATGAACCCCTCTGGCAATAACCATCACGTTTCATGCTCTCATTATTTCCCGGGTAATAATTTAAACTGTTACACCTAATGGTTCAATAAGTCGAACACGCAAAACCCCTTGTACAGACAACAAATCTTGCTTTAATTGTTCCAAATTAGCTTGCGTTTCCTTATCGATATCAATTAACGTGTAGGCATATTCATTTTTACTGCGGTTGGTCATATCTAAAATATTTAAAGAATATTTCCCAAGTTCTGTCGTGATTTGCCCAACCATATTCGGAATATTTTTGTGGCAAATACCAATCCGCGGATGCCCATTATACGGCATTTCAACGTTTGGATAGTTAACAGAGTTTTTAATGCTACCAGTTTCAAAATAAGCTTGTAGTTCTTTCGCAGCCATTTTGGCGCAGTTTGTTTCCGCTTCTTCCGTCGATGCGCCTAAATGAGGAAATACATGTACTTTTTTATGGTTTAATAATTCTTTTGTCGCGAAATCTGTAATATATAAACGTAAAAGTCCATCGTCTAAAGCTTCTCTCATAGAAACAGCATCCACTAATTCGCCGCGTGAAAAGTTCAGTAAAACCGCATTGTCTTTCACTAATTGCAGCGTATCTGCGTTAAACATGCCGCGCGTTTTATCTGTTAAAGGCACATGCACCGTTAAATAATCACATGTTGCTAAAACTTCTTCTATCGTCATCGCGCGTTCCACTTCTTTAGAAATTCTCCAAGCCGTGTCCACCGAAACGAACGGATCATAACCAACCACATCCATTCCAAGTGATAAGGCATCATTCGCCACTAAGGCACCAATCGCGCCCAAGCCAATAATGCCCAATTTTTTACCCGCAAGTTCTGTTCCCGCAAAAGCTTTCTTCCCAGCTTCGACTTTTTGCTCGACATCATCTTCCGCCGGTAATTCTTTCACCCATTCCGTCCCTTCCAAAATAGGGCGCGCCGAAACGAATAAACTCGCAAGAACCAATTCCTTCACAGCATTGGCATTCGCACCAGGCGTGTTGAATACAACAATACCTTTTTCAGAACAATTTTCTACGGGGATATTATTAACTCCCGCACCAGCTCTAGCAACTGCCTTCACTGTTTCTGGAAAGTCAAAATCGTGTAAGTTGTAACTCCGTAGTAAAATCCCGTCTGCTGGCTGGTTCGCATCAATCACATATTTTTCAAGATCAAATGTCTTTAAGCCTTCTTTCGCGATAGCATTAAACGTTTGGATATTAAACACGTACTTCTCCCCCTTTTCTTGCATTTGCAAATTTTTCCATAAAGGCGATTAGTGCTTCAACCCCTTCAATTGGAAATGCATTGTAAAGACTTGCTCGCATCCCGCCCACTGAGCGATGTCCTTTCAAGTTTTCAAAACCATTTGCTTCAGCTTCTTTGACAAAAGCTTTATCAAACTCCGCGGAATTCGTCACAAAAGGAACATTCGTGAGCGATCTGGCAGAAGGTTCGACCGGTGAAGAAAAGAAATCCGATTGATCAATATAATCATATAATAATGCCGCTTTTTTGCGATTTAACGCTTCGATTCCAGCAACGCCACCTTGCTCTTTAATCCATTCAAATACTAATTTCGCTACATAAATGGCGAACGTTGGTGGTGTGTTATACATCGAATCATTCTCGGCTTGTACTTTGAAATCTAACATAGAAGGAAGCCCCTCCACTTGTCCTATCAAATCTTCGCGCACGATGACAAGCGTTAATCCAGCAGGCCCAATGTTCTTTTGCGCTCCCGCATAAATTAAACCGAATTTCTTCACATCATAAACGCTAGACAAAATATTAGAGGACATATCGGCAACGATTGGGACAGTTGAATCTGGCACATCAAACATCGCTGTTCCTTCGATTGTATTATTTGTTGTTACATGTAAGTAAGCCGCATCACTAGAAACTGTAGGAATTTCAGGAATATAGCTGAAATTGCGGTCTTCCGATGAGGCAATCACTTCCACCTCAACACCCTGAATTTTCTTGGCTTCGGAAATTGCTTTCTTCGCCCAAGATCCAGTATTTACATACGCCGCCTTTTTACCATTTGCAAGATTCATCGGCACCATATCGAATTGCAAACTCGCGCCACCTTGCAAAAACAGTACTTTGTAATTATCTGGAATCTCCATCAATTCTCGAATTAAGCTCTCCGCGTCGTCTAAGATGTTTTGAAATAATTCTGAACGGTGACTCAGCTCCATTACTGACATTCCTGAACCATTATAAGAGAGTAGCTCCCTTTGAACCTTTTCAAGTACCGGTAATGGTAAAACTGCCGGACCTGCCGAAAAATTATAAACACGTTCCACTCAACATCTCTCCTGTCATCAAATTTCCCCAATTACTTACAAAAATTTTCACCAATAATAGAATACTTATTGGCCAGATATGAGCCTTCCTCGTTACACTTATGCTTTTCGAAGTTCTGTTCTTAAGAAATAAAAAAAACGAACCTGTGATATTCCACACAATATTCGGATTTTTCAGCGCTTAAAAGTAAACACTGCCTTTTGTACTTTTGTATATTATAGCAGAAACAGCGCTGTTTTTCAGAAAATTTATACTAAATCTACAAATAAATGTGATGTTCCAAGTTTTTACTATAAAAAAAGCGCGAGAATCGGCTATTTAAAGCAATTCTCGCACTTATAAAATTTAAACCCAGCTTCACAAAAGATGTTAGCTATTTTTCACTTTTCGTCCTAAAGTAAACCAATACACGGCAAAAAATACGACAAGCGCAATAATTGCTGTGCGGTACATGATCGCATAATTGTAGTAAGTCGCCACAATACTCAGGCCAAAACTACCAACAGCCATCCCAATATCCATCCCCGAAAGAAACGTCCCATTCGCAGTACCTTTATTATGCGGTGCGGCCCGGTCAACAGCAAGCGCTTGAAGTGCCGGCTGTGTCATCCCGTAACCTAGCCCGAAGAACAGCGATGCAATAAACAAACTAATTGCTCCCGTTGCAAAAGAAAGGATCAATATCCCAATAATCATCGAAAGCGCGCCCGGAATAACAACAAAACGGTGCCCCTTCGTATCATAAAGCTGTCCAGCAAACAAGCGACTAACAAGTACCATAATCGCCTGCCCGATGAAGTAAACCCAAGTCGTCGAAATACCAAGCTCCGTCCCATATACCATCATAAATGTCTGAATCCCACCTAGCGGAACAGCCATTAATAAACATAATCCAGCCGGAAGCAAGGCCGTTTTCTCGAATAATTTCATTTTTTGATGTACGACTTTTTCCGATTTTGGAATTTTCAGCTGTGTCATTAAAATTAAAATAAACACCATCAAAACTAGCGAAAATGTCACCAATACATCGAAAGAAAAATAATTCATAATTAAAATTGCAATAATCGGCGCCAGTGACATTCCAAGCGCAGTCGTAAGTCCGTAAAATCCAATTCCTTCTCCAGTTCTGCTCGGCGGTACTAATTTAGAAACCCCAGTCGCAATCGACGTCGTCCCAATCCCCCAACCAGCCCCGTGAAAAAGCCGTAATATAAGTAAGGCCGCAACCGCAGTCGACCAATAAAAGTTCACCGTCGTTAAAATTAAAATCAAAAACCCAACAATAATTAATACTTTCGGGCCAAATTTGTCGTTCCAACTCCCCGCAATCGCTCGCATCAGTAGAGCCACAATCGAAAATAGTCCTACCGCCAAACTTGCTTGCATTTGTGTCCCGCCAAGTTCAATAATCCGGGCCGGTAACGTCGGCATAAACACCATAAATCCAATATATAAAAGCACACTTCCTAATAATAAAAATACGTAGTCCTTCGTCCAAAGTCTTGTCTTATTTTCCAAAATTTACCCCTCTTTACTCTATATTAGTAGAAATGTTCTTTAAAACAGCCGTGAATTGCTCTAAATCCTCGTGCGCAATTCCCGCAAACATTTTTTCACAACTTGCTTCCACGATATCTCGCAGTTCATTCGTCTCTTTTCGCCCTTTTTCCGTTAAAGATAACAGCGAAATCCGTCTATCTTCGGTACTGATTTCCCGTACAATAAGCTCTTTCCTGAGTAAAACATCTACAATTCTGTTCACAGTTGGCGTGTCCTTCTTCGTCCAAAGCGCAATCTCTTTTTGTGAAATTGGCTCGTTCGCCTCAATCCCTTCTAAAACAGACCACTGCTCAGGCGTCACATCATAACTCGCAATCGAACGCAGCAAAAACAAATGCATTTTCTTCGCTGTCGTATTCACATCAAATGAGATTTCATCATAATATCCGCGCATTACTATCCCCTTTTCCATTGTCGTAACAATAATTGTCATAACAACCATTATACATATAGACTGTCTCTTTGACAAGAAAAGCAGTCGAATAAACGACTGCCCCTACAATAATTCCACA
This sequence comes from Listeria marthii, assembly GCF_014227425.1. Classification (NCBI taxonomy): domain Bacteria; kingdom Bacillati; phylum Bacillota; class Bacilli; order Caryophanales; family Listeriaceae; genus Listeria; species Listeria marthii. The sequence goes on along the minus strand of NZ_JAASWB010000004.1, from coordinate 241,544 downwards.
TCTATAATATCTCTAAATTCAATAACGTACTCATACCCAACTATATCCTTAAAAATAACTTCTTCTGTTAACATATCTATTTCGAGCGGCACTAAGTCTTGTTTTTCAAGTTCTCCAAGCCCAAGGAATGCGGAAGGATATTCAAAGGATGCTAGACGTAAAGAAGAAACATCTGCTTCTTGAAAATAATTTAAACGAACAACCCATTCTCGCTTCACGGCGTCTTGTAATGTGATAAAGAAGCTCTCACGTTCTAAATAATCCACTTCTGGCCGACTCGTTAAAAAAGCAGCATTCTTCGCTGTCCTTACTTGCTCCTTCTGAATTGCCGTAACCATAATTATCACCTCTTAACCATATTATACGAACAAACGTTCTTAAAATCAAGTTTTTTGTTAAAAAAGTTTTTTCGCAAGAGCCAGAACTGGTTTAGCGCTTACATAATCTTTTTCCGACAAAAACACTTGCAAATTAATGAATAGTTGCTATACTTATGTAAGTAAATAACATTAACAAAGGAGTTTTATTATTATGACTAATACATTTTTAGATTCTATTAAAGTTCGTCGTTCCATTTATGCACTAGATAAAAACGTTTCCCTAGAGGATTCCAAAATTGAAGAAATCATTAAAGACGCTGTTAAATATAGCCCATCTTCATTCAACTCTCAAAGTTCTCGCGCTGTGATTCTTTTAGGCGAAAACCATGATAAACTTTGGAATATCGTAGAAGATACTTTACGCGCTATCGTACCTGCTGAAAACTTTGCAGCTACTGAAGAAAAAGTTGGTTCTTTCCGCGCTGGATACGGAACAGTTCTTTTCTTTGAAGATACTGCTGTTATCGAAGGCTTACAAGAAAACTTTGCTTTATATGCAGATAACTTCCCTGTATGGTCTGAACAATCTTCAGGTATTGCGCAACACTCTGTATGGGTTGCTCTTGCAAACGCTGGTATTGGTGCGTCTCTTCAACATTACAACCCACTAATTGACGATGCTGTTAAAGCTGAATGGAATATTCCTGCAAGCTGGAACCTACGTGCACAAATGCCGTTTGGTAACATCGTTCAAGAAGCTGGTGAAAAAGAATTTATCGATGACGCTGATCGTTTCCGCGTTTTCAAATAATAAATGTTTCACGTGAAACAAAAAATTCCGCGACCATTAACTGGTATCGCGGAATTTTTATTTTGCTAGACTTTTAAATCTGCTTCTAAGTTCTTCACAACTGACAATACCAGCAATTGCGCCTTTAATTTCTCCATCAACAAGAACAAGCGAATTGGGTATTCCTTTTACATCAAACTGTTGAGCTAATGCACGTTGTTTATCTACATTAATTTTTACAACTTGGACATTACCTTCTTCCATCTCAGAGAATTGCTCAAGTGTTGGCCAAAAACAGCGGCACGGTGCACACCACTCTGCCCAAAAATTAAGTAATATTTTAGGATGGCTACTAATAATCTCTTCCAAGTCATCTTCTTTTGCAAAAATAATCGCCATACATATCCACCTCACATTCAGAATATTCCAAAGTTGTATCGTGGTCAAGTAAAGGGTTTTAGAATAGCAATATATCTTGCTCTTTGTTCATTTTTTGACACTTTTGTTTCACGTGAAACATTTTATTTGCTATGTAATATCTCTAAAATACGTAAATCTAGCAAACCGGTACTTTTCAGGGTCATGTCCGCCTCGCGCAGTCCAGAACCAACGCCCACACTTACAATTCCAGCTGCATTTATAGCTTCAATACCAGCTTGAGCGTCTTCAACTCCGACTACTTCAGACGTTTCTAAGCCCAAACCACGACACGCTTCCACAAAAATTTCTGGATCAGGTTTTGACTTAGTGATTTTAGCAGCGTCGACAATATAATCAAATTCCTGTTCCATTTCTAGCGCGCTCAACACTGTACGAGCATTTTTTGAAACAGATGCAATTGCGCATTTAAGATTTTGCTTTTTAAGATCTACAATAAGGTCTTTAATTCCTGGCAAAACATCAGCTGGCGTAATTTCTTGCAGTAAGCTCACATAAAACTCATTTTTATCAGCTGCAAGGGCTTCGATTTGCTCTTGTGTAAAGTCGTTTTCGCGTCCGTCTTTTTTCAAAATAAGCAGTAGCGAGTCAATTCTACTCACGCCTTTTAAATTCTCATTAAATGCTTCATCGAACTCAATTCCGATGCTTTCTGCTGTTTTTTTCCAAGCTAAGTAATGATAATGCGCTGTATCTGTGATGACACCATCTAAATCGAAAACTACTCCTTTTAATGCTGTTGTCATTCTACTCTTCCTCTCCAAACTGCCGCCACATTTCGCGCGGTTCTTCTTAAATTATTTGGTGTTTCTTTAAGTATGTTTTCTAAAGTTGCTGGTTTGGCAATGGATGGAAATACTGCGCTGATTCCGACTTCATAAACTGCTTCGAGGCCCTCACCAACACTTCCACAAATTGCAAAAACCGGTGTTTCTTTCGGCACTACTTTTGCAACGCCAACAGGAGCTTTTCCTTGAGCGGTTTGCCCGTCCATTTTCCCTTCACCAACGATGACTAAGTCGGCATCTTCGCAAATGGTTTTGATTTGAAGTGCTTCAATCACAAAATCAATTCCCGATAACAAATTCGCTTCTGCAAATGTCACAAGTCCAGCGCCAATTCCGCCTCCAGCACCAGCTCGCGGCATTGTAATCATCTCTTGGTTGGCTAACTGATAAAAATGGCGCATGGCTTCATCTGCTCTTGCCAAATCAACTGCGGCCAAACCTTTTTGCGGCCCAAACACATACGATGCGCCAGATTCCCCACAAAGCGGATTTTCAACATCAGTCACAATATTCACTGTGATATTCTTTAGCTCGGCTGCTACATTTTCAGAACGAATCGTTGCAATTTCTGCTAAATTGGCGCCAATTGGATTGACGACATTATTTTCTGCGTCTAGGAACTCATAACCAAGCGCGCTAGCCATGCCAATTCCGCCATCGTTTGAAGCGCTTCCACCAATACCAATGATAATCTCGGTCGCACCTTGCTCTATCGCGTGCAACATTAGCTCGCCCACACCTTTTGTGCTCACTTGAAGTGGATCGCGCTTACTCGCCGGAACTAAGTGTAAACCGCATACCTCGGCCATTTCAATTAACGCAGTTTTGTTCCCATCTGTAAATGCAACTTGCGCTGAGATTTGGTCGCCAAAAGGTCCAGACACGCCCATTTTCATTTTTTTCGCACCTAAAGCATTACTTAAAATCTCTAGCGTACCTTCCCCGCCATCACTGACAGGGAGCAAATGATAATCTGCATCTGGATAAACTTCTTGAAAGCCCTCTTTAATATACTCTGCCACCTCATGCGCCGTCAAACTTTCTTTGAATGAATCCGGTGCAATGACAATTTTCATAAAGACACATCCTTCTGTTCCAAATTAATGGTTAATGTATCCGTTAATTGTTGTTTTTCTCCGTAGATAACTAATTCTAGCACGCTTTTTGTGTTTTTTGAAAGTTGCAATCTGTTTGCTGCAATATCTACTAAGATTGTTTCACCTTTCCAAACAAATTCAAACGCGACAAATTGCCACGCATCCGGTAAGTTTGGCGCAATTTCCAGCAATTCCCCACTAGTATCAATACCCGCAAATCCAAAAACTACCGCCAGCCAAATTGCCCCAAGCGACGCCGCATGAAGTCCATCATCTGATGAATGAGGCTCACTTCCAAGATCAATTAAACACGCTTCTTGGAAAAATTGGTAAGCTTGCGCACGGTTTCCAGTTTGATTTTCCACAATTGCATGGATTGCTTTACTTAAAGAAGAATCATGAATCGTTCGTTTTTCATAATAGTCCAGGTTTTTCTTCACGATTTCCGGTGCAAACATCTTAGGGAAAAGATAAAACAGCATCACTAAATCCGCTTGTTTTAAAATTTGTAATTCGTTTACTTCTTGACGTGAATAATCTAGCAAAATCCCTTGCGTGCCTTGTGCCGCCTTATATTTATCTAAATTTATCCAGTCTTTTTGCAAGAAAGTATCATCTTGTGGGATTAAGCCGGCTTCGTTTGTGACTGGTAAATATAAGTTATTAAGGAATTTTTCCGCTCGTACCGTGAAAGATTCATTATCTTTATTCCATTCAAGCGCCTTTTTGACATTGTAGTGCGCCATGTAATTTGTGTAAGTATTATTATCGATATGCTCCGTGTACTCGTCTGGCCCAATCACATCAAGGATTTCCAAGCGACCATTACGCTTAGTTGCACGGCTCATCCAAAATTCAGCTGTTTCGAGAAGTAGTTCCGCGCCACAATCAGCCATGAACTGCGCATCGTCCGTTGCAGCTTCATACTCACAAACCGCATAAGCAATATCCGCCACTAAATGATGCTCCGAAATTGCAGAAGCTACCTTTTGACGTGTTCCAGTCCGAATGTTAATCGCTGCAAATTCTGGCGTTTCTTCTTCTCCAGAAAATGCACTCTCCCACGGATAAAGTGCCCCATTGTAGCCATTTTTAGCCGCTTTTTCTTTCGCTTCTTTCAAATGAAGATAACGATATCGCAGCAATTGTTTGGCAATTCCCGGCTGATTATAAAGGAAAAATGGCATAATGAAAATTTCTGTATCCCAAAAAACATGCCCCTTGTAACCTTCCCCAGTCAGCCCTTTCGCACCAACACTGCAGCGAAAATCATCTTTCGGCGTCATAATTTCTAAATGATAGCACGCAAAATCCAGTGCAAATTGATCGAAATCATTCGTGCTCTCGACGCGAACACCCGCATGCTCCCAAAAATCAGCCCACATAGTTTCCGATGCTGATTTTAGTTCGGCGTAGCTAGCTTTTGGAAATTCCGCTTCCACTTCATCTAGCGAAGTTTTAACAACACTTATTTTTTCCAAAACAAACGTTTCATTCACAGCGACTTCTTGCTCCACTTCGGTCATCAATTGCCGATTTTTCGCAGTGAAAATCCCTTTTTCATTCACTTTTGTCGCTACTGTAATTCGCTGTTTGCTCTCGATTGTTTCGTATTCGCCGACCATCAATTCCTCGTCAAAAATCCGCAAACCCGACTCTGCCAGCTGCTGCGTTCCAAAATTAGTTTGTTGCGCGTCAATCCCCGTCTTTACTTTCACTTTCATATCGTCGCTTAAAGGTGTGATCTCCACTTTAGCCGCGATAATATGTTTTACAGCTTTTGAAACAAATCGGTGAAAATTTAGTTGATATTTTTTGCCCGCGCTACTTTCCCACGTAATTTTGCGAACTAATTCTCCCGTGTCCATATCTAAAAAACGTTCGTATGTATGGACCTTCCCCGCTTGCATCGAAAAAACTTCGCCATCAAGCGTCACTTGGAATCGCGTCACATCCGGCAAATTCACTAGCTCTGAACTCATCGAACCGCTCGGACGATTGTAGATTCCCGCCACATACATACCGCGAACTTGCTCCGGGTACTCTTCTTCAAGAGCACCGCGCACGCCCAAATAACCGTTGCCCACAGTCATTTGGCTACCATATTTATTTAGATAATTTAATGCAAATTCCTTCTCGATTATTTTCCTCATAAAGAAACACTCTCACCTTTTTCTGCTGATTCGTACAAGCTTTCAACGATTTGTTGGATGATATAACCTTGTTCTGCCCCAGCTAACTCCACTTTCCCATCACCAAGAACGCTATCAACAAAGGCTTTCATACTATTTTCGTGTTTATTTTCGTCCAGTTGACCAAGACTCTCCAACAATTGAAATTCACCCGCATTATCAGTATAAATTTCAGCCGGATATAAACTTCCACCTGCTAAATCACCGAAAAAATCGACATTTAGCATATTTTCCGGTTTAATATGTAGCGCAAAAGAAGTATCCAGCTCAATCAATCCGCCATTTTCCAATTCAATAAATCCAAATAAAGAATCTTCTACGGTATATTTTTCCGGATCCCATGAACCAAACGTCCCAGCACTTTTCTTCGTACCGATTTTTTGGAAACTTTTCGCAGTTACTTTCTTCACTTTTGGAAAACCAAGAACGAACATCGCCGCGTCAAGCATATGAATCCCCATATCAATCAGCGGACCGCCGCCTTGCATTTCTTTATTCGTAAAAGTACCCCAACCCGGGACACCAGAACGACGAAGCGCAGTAGCCTTCACACAATAAATCTCACCTAAAAGTGCCGAATTTCCTTTTAAAAACTGTGCTTCACTAGAAAAACGATGGTGGAAATCATATGCCAAAATCGCACCCTTTTCCTCAGCCAGTTCCCACATCGCTTTTGCTTCCACCGCACTCATAGCGGGTGGCTTTTCACACATAACGGCCGCACCATGCGACAGCGACAGCATCACATTGTCAAAGTGGAACCGATTGGGCGTACAAATGCTCACAATATCGATTTTCTCGGTCGCAAACATCTCTTCTGCCGTAGCATAATGCTTCTCAAAACCATTGTTCACGCGAAACTCTTCGCCGCGTTCCATACTCGGATCGCAAACAGCTACAAGTTCCAGTTCATTTCTTGTCTTATAATACGCAGCGTGGACCTTCTCAGCGACTTGTCCCGCACCGATAATCGCAACTCTTTTTTTCATATCCGAAACTCCTTTTAGAAAAATCCGTCCGCTTTGAATGGGACGGATTTTCTATTTTAAATTAAACAGCTTTTTAAATGTGCTAATGCATCTTTATAAGCTTGTTCAGGATTTTCACTGCGAACACGACATTCAAAAGTTAAAAATCCGTTGTAACCATTCTTTTTCAGTTGATCAAAACTTGTTTTAAAATCAAGGCTGCCGCTTCCTGGTTGGTAGCGATGATTATCAGCAACATGAATATGACCAATCGAAGCTTTGTACGTCTCAAGTGCAGCTGGAATGCTATCTTCTTCAATGTTCATATGATAAAAGTCAGCAATAATTTCTACATTTTTAAGATTATTTTCATCAATGTATTTCTGCGCATCACCCAGCAAATTAATCATGTGATCTTGGTATCTGTTAAGCGGCTCAAGATAAACTTTCGTGCCAGTCTCACCAGCAATTTTATCCAAGTAAACTAACGACTCGCTCACAGCTTTGAAATCGCCGGCTTGGCTACGCGGTGAAGTCATTGGTGGAAGGCGGTACGTGAACATTCCCCATGCCGCTGGAACAACAATCCCTTGCCCGCCAACTTCTGCTAAAGCTTCTAAAATCGCCTTAATTTCTTCTAAACCGTTCAGTCTGCGCTCTTCAATGAAGTCACCAATCCAGCCATCATAACCACCACATGCAGTACTAACAGGTAGCCCAGTTTTTTCGATAGCCTTCTTCACTTCATCCAAATTTTCAACAAGCAATTTACCATCAATTTCAAAACCTTCAAAGCCCATTTCTTTTACATAAGCAAATTTTTCTTCAATATTTTCTGGGAAAAATGCTTGGTTTTGTGTGCCTAATTTCATTATTATCGCTCCTTAAAGGGTAATCCCCATTTTAATACTTAAATCAGGTTGTTGGTCGACATATTTCATGTAACTCTCAGCAGAATCAGCGAATGGAACGACTGGATCAATAATATCTGAACAATCTAAGTAGCCATTCATCAGTAGTTCCCAACAAGTTTCCTCGATACGCTTACGATCCCAACGCGGATAATCCGGATTTGGTTCACTTGCTGCACGTGAAAAGACGATTTTCGCGTTGTTGAAATGAGCTTCTCTCCCAAGGTTAAATCCTTCTGGGAAAGGTTTCGCGAATGCTACGTAAGAAATCGTGCCTCCGTATGCAATTCCGCGCAACGCAGCTTGAAGTGCCGCCGCATTCCCGCTTGTTTCAATAATAGAATCCGCACCAAGTTTACCAGTAAGACGTTTCACTTCTAAGCCAACATCTGTAGTAATCGGATCAAATGTAGCATCTGCACCGTGTTTTTCAGCGATTTCACGACGATGACTAAGTGGATCGACCCCAATAACAACACTTGCGCCAGCTTTTTTCGCTAGTTGAATCGCAATTTGACCAATCGCGCCAAGTCCGACAACAACAACGTAATCACCCGCACGAACATGTGCATCTCGCACGCCACTCATTGCAAATTGAGCCGGGTCATAGCAAACTGCATTTTTCCAATTAGCACCTTTTGGCAATTTACGTAATTTATAATTATCAACAGCTTTTACAATAACTGTTTCCATAATCGGTCCGTAAGAACAAACGATGTCTCCAAGCTCGTATTCTGTTACTTTGCTCCCGCGTTCAACTACTTCACCAACGACCATGTTACCTAGCTGAAACTCGCCAAATACAATGCCTCGCGCACTATTTGTTTCACGTGAAACAAATAGATTCCATTCTGGTGAAAATTCTTCATCAATAAAAGGACTAATTCCTCTAAAATCAACTACTTCTGTACCATGTTTTGGAGAAGCAAATTGCACTTTAATTTTTACTTCATCTTCTAAAACTTCACGATCATTATATTCTACTAATGCCGCCACACGAGGCGCTGTCGCTACTAATTTTTTCATTTTAAATTACTTCCTTTCTTATCCTTTAACTCCACCATCAGTTAAGTTTCCTTTGATAAATCGTTCTGAAATTGCGTACATAATAACGACTGGAAGCGCCGTAACAAGCGATGCCGCCATCATTCTACCCCAAATATAATCTGGTGTACTAAATAATGTATTCAAGCCAATCGGTAACGTGAATTTCTCTGAGCTAGATAGGAATATCGAAGCAAACAGATAATCATTCCAAGCTACCATGAAGCAATATACGAACACGGAAACAATACCCGAAATCGCAAGCGGAACGATAATTCGTAAAATAATCTGGAAGCGATTCAGCCCGTCCATCATTGCGGCTTCTTCAATATCAGTTGGAATCGTGTCGAAATAACTTTTTAGCATAAATACCGCGGTTGGTAGTGTTTGTACAACCATCGTGATAATTAAAGCTGTTTCCGTATCATATAATCCCAAACTCGAAATTATTTTGAACAACGGAACGATTAGCAAAATTCCTGAGAACATGTAAACCGTGTAAAAACTTGCATTAATCGTCATTCGCCCTTTAAAGCGTAATTTCGACAACGCGTAAGCGCCTAAAATCCCCAAAACAACCGCAATTCCGGCCGCAAAAATCGAAACAACCAAGCTATTTTTAAAGTACGTTAAAAACGGGAAAATATCTGGATTAAAAATATCGATATAATGCTGGAAAGTAAATTCTTTCGGGAAAAATGTAGGATTCGTGGAAATGGCTTCTTTACTACTCTTGAATGAAGTCATTAACATAATCGCAAATGGGAATAACGTCATACATAAAAACACAACCATCGTCGTATAAAACGCGATTTTCTTCGTTCTTTTTGACTTTTTACTACTTACCGCCATTCAAATCCACCCGCTTTCTTGCAAAAATAATAACAACAAAAATAATGACAAATAATATCACAGAAATCGCTGCTGCTTTTCCTAAATCATTGAATGCGAATGCTGTTTTATATAAATAAACTCCAAGGATATTTACTTTATTCGTGAGTAAGTATACATCGGTGAACATATAGAACATCCAAATCGCACGAAGCGTAATAACTGTCGCAAGAACCGGCATAATCGCTGGCAAAGTAACAATTTTGAATTTATCCCAAATGTTCGCTCCGTCCATATCAGCCGCCTCATAAAGCGACTTATCGACCGTCTGCAAAATCGCCAAAAACGAAATAAATGCATACGGGAAATAACGCCATATCGCAAAGAATGTTACTAAAAAGAAACTAGAAACTGGATTATCAAACCATAGTGGCGCTTCTTTGAACATATGAAGCACATCCACTGTCATAAAATTAATTACGCCATAGCCATTATTAAACATATACTTCCATGCAAAAATAAGAGAAATAGATGGTGTTACATACGACAAAATAATAAGCGACCGAGCCGTTCTTCTAAAACGAAATTCGCGGTTAAAGAATATCGCCACAAGTAGCCCCATCCCAGTACTTCCAACTACTACCAGCCCTGTATAAGCCACCGTAAGACCAAGTGATTTATAAAACTCTGGATCCTTCAAAATATCTATATAGTTTTGAAAGCCAATAAAAACCGATTTAATATTCGGGTTTAAAGGCATATCTAAAAAACTAATCTGGATATTTGAAATCATTGGATATAAAACAAGTGCTGCTAATAAAACAAAACTTGGTGCAAGTAAAATCATTGCTAACTTAAAGTCGGACCTTTTATATACTTTTGTTTTCATAATGCCTCCTTAAATCAAAAAGCGACGTGCTAAACTGTTAAAAAAGACGGGGAGACTCAACTCCCCGCTATTTGATTATTTACCTTCTTCGGCTTTTTTCTGTGCAGCTTTTAAGTCCGCTGATACATCTCCACCGCCAACAGTTACGTTATTAACCATTTGTGCGAGGATGCCTGAGCTAGTAATATCACCCATTTTTGTAAGGTTTTTACCGTCAACAAGTCCGAACACTTGGATGTCATTGAATGATGCTGCGATTTCATTTGGAAGATCACCAAACGATTTAATTACTTCATTTTCTTTGTAAGCTTCTTGTTCTACTACTTCTTTATTTACTGGTTGCGCCCCGCCAGGAGACATTAATACCCAAGTTGCCATATTTTTCGGTTGAGACAAGTATTCAACAAATTTCTTCGTTGCTTTCTTTTGTTCATCATCAAGACCTGCAGAAATAGTTAAACCAGAAACTGTTCCATAAACTGCTTTTTCTTTTTCTTCTGGAATTGCGAAACCGATGTTTTTTGGATCGCCTTCTTCATAAACGGATGGAAGGATATACGTAGAGTACATTGCCATTGGAACAGTTCCATTCATGAATGCATCTTTAATTTCTGTTACGTCATTTGAACCAGGCATAGTATATGCTGATAAATCTTTGTAGTATTGAAGCGCTTCTTTCATTTCTGGTGTATCGATTGTTACATTACCTTTTGCATCTAAAACGTTTGCTTTGTTAGAAAGCGCAAATTGCGAGAATGCTTGCTCACTCATAGTGCTTTCTGCTGTTGGAATAGCAATACCGTATTTTTTATCTGCTTTATTCGTGAATTTTTTAGCTACTTTTTCAATATCTGCCCAGTTTTTCGGTTCTTCAAAACCAGCATCGGCTAACGCTTTTTTGTTATACCAAATACCTTGAACCCAACCGCTTAATGGAGCTGCGATAAAACTTTTACCATCTTCAGAACGTACTAAGTTTGTTGCACCTTCGTAGTATTTATCTTCTCCAACAGAGTCGATAACTTCTTTTACTGCCGCTTGGTCAATCAACTGATCTTTATCCATTACTTTGGCAAAATCTTGGCTTACCTCCATAACTGCTGGAAGTTTACCAGAACGAGCAAGTGTTACAACTTTTGTATTAAAAGCATCTTCCTCAACTGGAATTTGTTTGATTTTAATTGTTGGATTTTCTTTTTCAAAATCAGCAATTAATTGATTAATCACATCTAAACGTTCTTTTTCAACGGATGAATGCATAAATTCGATTGTTACTTCCTCACTACTAGAACCTTTTCCTCCACATGCAGCTAAGACCGCACTTAGAACCAACACAACAACAAGTAATACAAGACTCTTTTTCTTCATTTTTGTTCCTCCCTGTAATTTTTGGTTTTTAGCCAGCAGAATTCATAGCCACTAAGCTTTATGGAATCGCTCCCAGTTAGCGTGGAGCCCGTATAAAGATTTGTATAAACACCGCTGTCTAGTGAATAACTCACTTCTTTTTCTGATAAATTATGAATCAATATAATCGATTCTGCGTCGGATGCGCGTTTAACAACAAACAATTCCGCCGTAGATTCTAAAACTTCCATCGGGATTTCTGGATGGAAAAGTGATTCCGCTTTTCGTGTGCTAATTAATTTCGTTAGAGCATCATATGTTTCTTTTCGTAAGGAGCCAGCTTGTTCCAACTCAGCTGTAATTTCCGCCAAGTCGTATTTTTTTCGATTAATAGAGCGATTGTGACTTGTTGCTTCTACGCCTAAATAATCATTGCGGCTTCCTAAAATACTTTGAACATAAACGGCTGGAACGCCTGGGATAGACATCAGTACTGCATGAGCCACAAGGAATCTTGCAAGTCGCAAATCATCTGTATCCGTTTGTTTACTTAGCGCATCCATGTACGTCACGTTAATTTCATAAGGACTCTGAGAACCATCCGGATTTTGTTTATAAGAAACAAGTGCTCCTTCTTTCTCCAAATCATCCACTAGCGCCAAAATGTCCGCTTCTGGAATAATGCCGCGCACTGGATTTAACCCAATACCGTCATGTGAAGCAAGGAAATTGAAGAATGTGCGCTTGCCTTCTGGTAGCTCTAAATGTTTCGCCCAATTACGGAGGAACGCCGCATTGCCATGATGTATCGCATGGAGCACAAGTGGCGGAAGCGGGAATTGATAAACCATATGCGCTTCTTTTTCACCATTTCCAAAGTAACTAATATTATCTACATGCGGCACATTGGTTTCGGTTATAATAATCGTCCCCGGTGCTGCAATATCTACTAAATCTCTAAATAATTTCACGATTTCATGCGTTTCTTCCAAGTGAATCGAGCTCGTTCCCGGCACTTTCCACATAAATCCAACCGCATCAAGTCGCACATATTCCGCGCCTTCTTCTAAATAGAACATCAAGACATCAATCATCTTATAAAGCACTTCCGGACAAGCAAAGTTCAAATCAATTTGATCCTCACTAAACGTCGTCCAAATATGTCCTACTTTACCTGACTCAAACTGAAATGGCGTAAGTACCGGTGTCGCACGCGGCCTCGTTATCGAACTAAGGTCTGTATCCGGATCCATCTCCACAAAGAAATTCTGAAACTCCTCATCACCCGCCAAATATCGCTTAAACCAGTCACTTTTCGCCGACATATGATTACAAACAAAATCAAACATCAAGCGTGCCGACTGCTCCATTTCCTTAATATCCGTCCAATCACCAAGCTCCGGATTCACCGCTTTATAATCAATGACCGAAAACCCATCATCCGACGAATAAGGATAAAAAGGTAAGAAATGAACTACCTCAAAAGTCGATTTTAAATAACTATCATACATTTTCTTAAAAGTTGTTAACGTTTTTTGGGATTCCTCTTTAAACTGGTCCCCATATGTAATTAAAACAATATCTTTCTCGTCCCACTTATCTTTTCGTGTTAACTTTCGTTGTTGCGTTTGCTGTACCCGTGCTTCGATTCTTGCTGCCAAACTTTCCACTACATCTTCGCAATATAACCGCGAAAGTCGTTTTCTTAAATTCGTCATCATTTACCTCCTAACCGGGAGCGCTCCCACAAGAAGAATTATAGTATGGAAAGCGCTTTCTGTCAAACACAATTTTAAATGTTTTTTCTAACATGTTGGTAAGAGTGAGTTTTCATGCATGCGCACCATCTAGTTGGACATTTAGCAAAAAATTGAGTAATATAAACATGGATGATAATGACCGGAACCGATACCGGAAACAATAGAGAGAAAGGAAGATTACCTTGGCATCGACCATATACGACATAGCAAAACACGCGGGAGTTTCAAAATCAACGGTATCCAGAGTACTAAATAACCAAGCCAACATCTCCGAAGAATCACGCAAAAAAGTACTAGAAGCAATTGATGAACTAAACTATCAACCAAGCAAACTAGCACGCGCACTTACTTCTTCGGGTTTTGATGCTATTATGGTTATCTCAAATCGCTCTACTACAACCACAACTGGAAATCCATTTTTTTCCGAAATAATTCAATCAATTTCCACTCAAGCTGAGTTGGAAAATTTTGACCTAATCCTTCAAACTGCCAAAAACAGCGAAGACGAACTTAAAAAATGCCTCTCCAAAATCCAAGAAAAAATGATTAAAGGTATTATCATGCTAAGTTCACCAGCTGATGAAGATTTTTTCCATCAATTAGATCCTTATAACATTCCCATCGTTGTTACTGGAAAAGTAGAAGGACATTACAAAAACATCTACTCTGTCGACACAGACAATTTTGGCGACAGTTATGCTCTAACAAAACATTTAATCAAACAAGGTCATCAAAAAATTGCTTGTATCCATGCTCCACTTGATTATCACGTGTCAATTGATCGTCTTGCCGGTTTCCGTAGTTGCCTTTTCGACCATCAATTAGACCTGCGTAATGACTGGATTATTGATAGTGGTTACAGCATAGAAGATAGTTACAAAGCCGCACTACGCCTAATGGAAGGCCCTGACAAACCAACAGCAGTTTTCGCAACTGACGATTTAAAAGTACTTAGCATTTACAAAATGGCAGCCGATAAAAACTTACAAATCCCAACAGATTTTTCCGTCATCGGCTATAACGATAAAATAGCATCTTCATTCCTATCACCGCCGCTAACGTCTATCGATATTCCCATTAACAAATTAGGCAAAAAAGCGACCAACCTATTATTCCGCCTAATCCATCAAGACAAAAACGTACCAAAAACAACTATTATCAAAACCGAAATGATTGAACGCGAATCCATTCAGAAAATAAACGCCTAAGCTTGTTTTCTGAATCCCCTTGGTCCTGTAGCTCAGTTGGGAGAGTATCACCTTGACATGGTGGGGGTCGCTGGTTCGAGACCAGTCGGGACCATTCATAGAAAAAGCATCTCTTTTGTAAGAGATGCTTTTTTTGACTCTATTTAAATAACTTACCTAATTTCTTAAACAATCCATCTTCAATGATATCAATACCGATACCCCAGTTACTATCAAGTACTTGTTTATTAGCTTTAACATATTCTTCCAAATCTTTCCCTTTAATAGCAAGGTTGTGATATGGACGATACTCGATATAACAAGAAGCACCGTTTTTATGAAGTTTCTTAGTCATGCGATGTTTCAAGTACTTAGACTTGATGTCGCATTCTTGGCGTGTGTAAGAATCTTGCTGATCGATAGCATGATCTGTCGTTAAATGAATCTCTGTTTTGATAACATTTCGATCAATCCAATATGGGTAATCCTTATGGAAATGCTTCTCCGCACCATCATCGATAAAGTTGCCATAGTTCCAGAAGTGTAAATAACGTTTTTTATTTTCAACTTCATATGGATCCGTAATAGTCGCTTTATACACTACCGAAAGCTCATTTAAATCCTTGTTATCTTCAATTATTTGAACAGAAGTATTACTAAAATGCTGCTCAATTTCATTCTCTTCAAAGCTTTTATACAACGTCATGCACTTATATGTTGTATAGTTGTAACGGCTAAGAATCTCTTTATTAGACTCATTTTTAAACATATCACGCGATCCGTTCGCCATTCCTCCGCGTAACTTTCTTTCAAAGATAACCTCAGCCACATTTCCTTTCACATCACAACGGAAATTTTCTTCCGCAGCTGGCTCTTCATCTTCAAATGGTTCTTGTTTTTGTAATTCCGTGCCAGCTTTAATTTCTAAATAATACATAAAGCTATTTTTTTGACGATTAGCTAAAAATCCTTGGTCATTACTCATTGTAGCATCAACAAAGTAAACTTGACCTTCATGTGTTATTTTTAAAATCGCATGGTTAAAGTTGAACGGTGACGGTGTATAAACTGGCAAGAATACATCACTACCATAGTTAACTAAAATAAGCTCTGAATCCACTCCTAAATAATCTAAAATCACTTTCAAAAGAACTGTTTTCGCTTTGCAGTCCCCTTGTTTCGTTTTATAAGTAACTTCAGCAGCTTGCGGCTCGTGTCCATCCATTTCTGTTTCATTGTATAAATAGTATACTTCTTTTTGAACAAAATCGATCGCATGCTTAATTTTATGGTCTAAAGACGGTAACGCATCTAACTCAGCCACTAAATCAGCCGCAAATCCAGCAATATCTACTTGATAGAATTTTTGATAAATGTCGCTAATTGTTTTTGTGATTTCCGGATAAGTCTGCTCCGTCACAAAATCAATAAATGGCGTAAGTTCAAGTTCTTTCGCATCTTCACCAATATAATTTTCTTTTTCGATTGTATAAGATTCGTTATGCGGAACCATCACTTTGTCTTTTTCTAAAATTGCTCCCGCTTCGTCTCGGAAATAATGGAAGTTCGTTTCTAATTTCTTCTCTGTTTCATTTTTCAATTCAAAACGATATTTCCCATAAGCCCAGTAAGAGTTTGGAGCCGAATAAATCCAGCGGAAAAATTGATTACGAATGCTGCTCTCTTCATATTTGCGCTCAATAGAAGTTTCAATGACGAAAATATCATTCAAATGCAAATCGCGAATAAGTACGGTTACCTTTTTCTCGTCGTTAAAGCTCGCTTGATTTTCATCACGCACATAGTCCAACACTTTTACATTAATATCGTCTAATTTATCAATCACTTTCCCATCACGAACAACGGATAAAGTGTGAATATATAATACTTCTTCTTCAGATAAAATAAAGCTAGTTTTCCCAGCAGAGTTAAGCATACTCGGCTCATTTAACGTATAAGCCATCGAAGTATAACTCGTGCGAGAATTTGGTTTAGCCGTTTCTACAATATTACACCAGAAGCAATAATCACGTTCTTGCGCGATTTGGGCATCATAAAAAGCTTTATCTTGTGTGTTTAACCAAGAATCTATGTTTTCTTGTTTTGTTTCAGGAGAGCTTAATTCTGGTTTTATAAAATAATATTCTTTTGACATTTGGTAATCTCCTTAAATTTTTTTAGATACCCCTATTTTAGCAATAAGTAAATAGAACAAACAAGGCAAAATCTTTATGAGATAGCAACTGTCGGTTTATCTACACTATTTAGTAAAAAATTAGACACAATTGCTGCTAATTTCCATCTATCCACGAGAACAATTTCACATCTTGGTATACTTCGCCAATTTTTTCATAATCTCGAAGTAGCCCTTCCTCTGAAAAACCAAGCTTATCCAATAATACTATAGAAGCTGTATTTCTCGGGTCCACTTTAGCTTCAATCCGGTGCAGTTCAAACGATTCTTTTCCCCACTCCATCAACGCTTTCACAGCTTCCGTCGCGTAACCTCGTTTCCAAAAACGAGTACCTAAATCATACGCAATTTCTGCACGCCGGTTTTCATGATCAATATAATTAAAGCCACATGTCCCAATAATTTCCCCAGTTGCCTGCAAGATAATGACACATCTGAGCGCTTTTCCTTCGATTTCCAATTGTCTTAACATCCGAATCATTTCTTCCACCGGTTGTAAACTTTGGAAAGGTTCAATATTCATATATCTGGTAACCGAATCATCTGACCAATAACCAAACAAAATCTCTGTATCCGCTAAGGTCATTTCACTTAAAAAAAGTCGTTCTGTTTTTATCATTTGCTTTCGATTTTCCATAGATTTACCCCCGCCTTTTTAATAAAAAAAGCTTATCAAATCTCACTCGTAAAGTAAAATGTTTCACGTGAAACATTTGCGCCTTCTTTATTCGTAGTAGTTTTCAACATTTAGGTTTATAATGAAAAATATCTTAAAAAGGAGAATGATTTATGGAACAAACAGATAGACGTAAGACTTTAGCACTTATTTCGATTATGCTTGGCGCTTTTATTTCATTACTAGATACAACGATTGTCAACGTTGCCTTACCAGATATTACGACTGCACTTCATGCCACAAGCGAAACGATTGAATGGGTCATTTCAGGCTATGCGCTCGCATTTGGAATTGTACTTATTTTAGCTGGCCGTCTCGGTGACAAATTCGGTAGGAAAAACATCTATATTATCGGTATTACCTTATTTCTAATAATGAGTGTGACGGCTGGTTTTGCAGATTCGGAAAACAGCTTAATTATTTCCCGGGTAATACAAGGACTTGCTGCCGGACTATTTTTTCCGCAAATCAATGCCACCATTATGGATATGTATTCTGGAAAAAGCCTTGGGAAAATCTTTGGTATTCTTGGCTCTGTTATTGGCGTTGGAACCGCGATTGGACCGCTTACCGGCGGACTTTTAATTGAACTTTTCGGAGCTACAAACGGTTGGCGCGCAGTCTTCTTTGTTAATGTTCCCTTCGTTTTAGTCACGCTCGTACTAGCAATGCTTTACCTCCCAAAAAGAACTATCTCCACGAAAAAAATCAGCTTCGATTTGCCTGGTGTCGGGTTACTAACAATCGCACTTTTACTATTACTATTCCCGCTTATTTCAAACGGAGCAAATGATTTCAAACCAATTGATTACCTTTTAATGGCGCTATCTATCCCGCTCTTTATCATTCTTTATAAATGGAGCGTCTATCAAGAAAAGAAAGGCAATCAACCATTAATTGCGCCTAACTTGCTTAAAAACAACCAATTTGTATCCGGCATGCTCTTATCACTCGTATATTTTGCTGCCTTTACAAGCATCTTTTTCGTCCTATCACTAACTTGGCAAACTGGTTTTAACCGCTCCGCTATTTTATCTGGACTGGCTATTAGTCCATTTGCGTTAGGTAGCGTTCTTGCAGCTTCGAATAGTTACCGCTTGATTCCTGTACTTGGAAGAAAACTTTTAATGCTTGGTGTAACTCTAGTTATTGTTGGCCTTGGAACCGTTTCTATTGTTTTTCATCTCCATGATGGTGCTTTTTCCGCTTGGTTGCTCTTCCTTCCGCTGTTTATTGCAGGTATTGGTAGCGGTTTGATTATTGCTCCTTTAAACAGCTTCACACTGTCTACTGTCCACGGCATAGAACGCGGCGGTGCAAGTGGTATGTTTAATACAGCGCAGCGAATTGGTTCATCGTTTGGTATTGCTGTTGTCGGATCTGTATTTTTCCGCACACTAGGAAATACAACGGCGACTTCCAAAGCAAGTGCCTTTTCAGATAGCTTACAAATGAGTATGTATGTAAATATCGCTCTCCTCATTGTTTGTTTCTTGCTGATATTCCGGTTACCAAAAAATATCTAAAAAAGAGCCCTCTGTATGGGGCTCTTTTTTTGTTTCACGTGAAACATTTTATTTAAATACAACCTCAAATTCTTCGCAAACCACTAGAGCATCTTCTTCAAACGAAATACCTAGCTCCACACATTCATTCGTAAAAAAAGAAGTATGTACTTTCCGCCAATAATCCAACGTCCGGTCCCCTTCTCCTTCTAAATAAGCAAATGTTTCCGGAACTTCATTAAAAGGCATAATCGTTACACCAACCAACTTAATAATCCCCATTGCCTCTTCTTCACCATTTAAAAGAACAACATGCGAACCAACTGACGGCATCGTTTCCTCGCCCTGATCATACCAGTAAAATAGGCTACTAGTCCCCGTTTTCACTCCGTTCATCACAAGCTCGCCAAGTTCATTCGCCATTCGCGCAGAATTACCAAATGCCCAAGCCTCAAATTTATTAGAAATCGCCGGGTTCTCCGCTCGATATTTTTGCCACATTTCATTAACCGAATCTTTATAAACCACCACTTAAATCCCTCCTAAAAAAAAGACTGAGGTTCCTAAAAACCTCAGCCTAAAAATTTATTTCCGAACTGGCTTAATCACAATATAACGATAAGGATCGCGTCCTTCAGAATGCGTTTCAATTTGGTCATTCTCACTTAAAATAGCATGAATGATTTTCCTTTCAAATGAAGGCATTGGTTCTAAATGAACAGCGCGCTTTGTTTTAAGAGCTTTATCCGCCATTTTATTCGCTAAAATCACTAACGTTTCATGACGTCTTTCACGGTAATCCCCTACATTAACAATAATGTTTTTGTATTGGCTCGTTGTTTTATTAGCAATTAATTGTGTTAAGTATTGAAGCGCATTAAGGGTTTGACCGTGTTTGCCGATTAGCATACCTAGGCTGTCACCTTTAATTTGCAACTTCACATCTTTACCAACTTCTTCTACATCGATCGTGATTACTGCACCCATCTTGGTAGCAACATCTAAAAGATAATCAATCGCTACTTGGATACCATCTTCTTTTTCAATTACTTTTACCATAGCCAGTCTTGAACCAATTCCGAAAATACCTTTTTTACCTTCATCTAGAACTTCTACTTCGACCTTGTCGCGTGTTGTTTCTAAAGTGGCTAATGCATTTTGGATAGCTTCTTCAACGTTTGAGCCTTGCGCAGTTAAATCTCTCACTTTCTTTTCTTACCTCCTTTTTTGGAAGCTTTCATGTTAGCTGCTTTTTTCTTCAAGCGATCTTCTGCAAGTTGAGCAGCAGCCAGCGCCTCCTGTTCGCGTTTGTTTTTAAAAGGATTATTAATTAAAAGTGTTTGGAATACGGTGAAAACGTTACCGATAATCCAGTATAGAGCAAGTGCAGACGGTAATGTAATACCCATAAATAGAATCATTACTGGCATGATATAAACAATCATAGCCATTGATTTATTTTGCTGTGTTTGCCCCATCATAGAAATTTTTGATGATAAGAATGTTGTTAGTGCTGCAACAACCGGCAAGATGTAATATGGATCCGGATTTCCCAGTTGCATCCATAAGAATGAATCTGTTTTAATTTCTGCTGTTCTACTAATAGCTTGGTAGAATCCTAGTAGAATCGGCATTTGAATTAATAATGGTAAACAACCCATCATTGGATTTACACTATTTTCTTGATATAAACGCATTGTTTCTTGTTGTAATTTTTGTTTTGTTTCATTATCTTTGGATGAGTATTTTTCTTGTAGTTCTTTGATTTTCGGTTGTAAATTTGTCATGGCTTTTTGGCTTTTCAGCTGTTTGATCATTAAAGGCATGATAAGTAGACGAATTAAAATTGTAACAACAATAATTCCGACTGCATAACTTCCCCCGAATAAATCGGAAAACCACGTAATTGTCCAGGATAATGGGAATACGATGTAATGACTCCAAAATCCAGTTGATTCTGATGTAATTGGATCAGTTGAATAGCCACAACCCGAAAGTACAGCCATTAATCCGATTACAAGACTTGCGATGAGCAACTTCTGTTTGAATCGCTTTTTCTTCTTCAAATTGATGTAACCTCCAATTTCGCCTTTTTCAAATTTCCACTCATTTTGAATTGTTTGCTTTTTGCTTTAAAACACGCCCCACTTTTAAAACATGAATCAAACTTTTCTTTACTTCATGAAAATCCATATTGGCCGCCGGTTTTCTGGCGATGATAATATATTCATTTTCAGGATTGATTTGGTCTTCTAATTCATGGAATGATTGTCTTATGTAACGTTTAATCCGATTTCGGCAGACAGCGTTTCCAATTTTTTTACTAACCGATAAACCAATGCGAAAATGATTCGATCCTTCTTGCTTTAAAGTATAAACAACAAATTGACGGTTAGCAAAAGATTTTCCTCTTCGGAATACTTTTTGAAAATCGTCATTTTTTTTAATTCTATATTTTTTTTTCATACATTCTCCATCTTCTTACATATCTTAGTATAAGGCCGTTTAACTCAGCGATTTTTCAAAAAAAAAACCACTGAGTCGTTTTCAGTGGTCTACGCAGATAAAACTTTTCTTCCTTTACGACGACGACTTGCTAAAACTCTACGTCCGTTTTTAGTACTCATACGCGTACGGAAACCATGCACTTTTTTTCTTTTACGTTTACTTGGTTGATATGTTCTTTTCATTAATTACACCTCCCATGAAAGGGTCCAATCGAATTTATCTATTAGACAGTCTTAGATATTGTACGTGAACTGGTCATTTTTGTCAATACTATTTAGACGAATTTCTATTTAGACTCCGTTCACTATCATATCATATTTTTATAGAGAGAAAAACCATTTTTCGAAAATTATTGTGTCAAATAGACATATTTTTCTCTAGTAGTCTCTGGTATTGCAATTTTTCGGCCGGAAATCTCTACTAAATACTGCGCAAATTCCCCAATCTTCTCAAATTCAGCAGGATATTCAAAAATGAGTTTTTCTTTTATTAAATAGTTATCCACATAATGACTTGTTTCTGGCTGAAAAGATAATAAACCTTCTATAAAACGAATTACTTTTGTAAATTTTGGAATTTCCTGTTCTTCTTCTAAATCTGTAAAGTGAAAAAACATCGTGTAAAAATGATTTTTTTTGATATTTACTGAAAAAGCTTCTTTATTTATATTACTTTTTGCAAATACCGTAAAATCGTCAATCTCTGCCGGTTCCCGTTTGTCGTGAATTAATAAGTAACCAAACACGTCGTCAATATTCCCGTTTTGTATAACCCGATAAAATTCTGTATCTCTAGTTTTCAAAAGCCGTTGAAATATCATTTTTCACAACCTCATTTTTTTGTCTTTTTTTTCGTATTCGGTAAATAGTTTAACACATTGTCGCAATGAAATCCTTTCCCAGAAAATGTGGATAACTAGTTAATAACGTTCTTTTATTGTGGATAACATTTTGATTTAGTTCAAACTTATACACAATTAGTGGTTACTTACACACAATGACTTGTGGATAATTAATTTTAACAATTTCGTTACAGATTTCTTTACACACAAGTTATACACAAGTTAACTGGCTGTGGACAACCGTTTTTCACATCTGGACAGTTTTGTGGATAGATTTGGTAAGTCCTTGCTATCAGAGTGATTTTCTGATATTATAATTCCTGTCGAATAGAAATATAGCTGGGGAAAACTAAAGTTATCCACAATGCATTTTCACTTTGTGGATAATTTTTTAACAGTGTTTGGATAACCTTATCCATAGCTTTTTCTATCTGTGGATAACTTTATAGCATCCATTTACATTACATAAAAAAGGGGGGTTACTAGTGCAATCAATTGAAGACATCTGGCAGGAAACACTGCAAATCGTTAAAAAAAATATGAGTAAACCGAGTTACGATACATGGATGAAATCAACAACGGCTCATTCATTAGAAGGTAACACGTTTATTATTTCAGCGCCCAATAATTTTGTTCGCGATTGGTTAGAGAAAAGCTACACGCAATTTATCGCTAACATTTTGCAAGAAATAACTGGTCGCTTATTTGATGTCCGCTTTATTGATGGCGAGCAAGAAGAAAACTTCGAATACACTGTGATTAAACCGAATCCAGCGTTAGATGAAGATGGCATTGAAATTGGAAAACATATGCTTAATCCGCGTTATGTTTTTGATACGTTTGTCATTGGTTCAGGGAACAGATTCGCCCATGCAGCGTCACTTGCAGTAGCCGAAGCACCAGCGAAAGCATATAATCCACTCTTCATTTATGGAGGAGTTGGCCTCGGCAAAACACATTTAATGCACGCAGTTGGCCACTATGTTCAACAACATAAAGATAATGCGAAAGTAATGTACCTTTCCAGCGAAAAATTCACGAATGAGTTTATTAGCTCTATTCGTGATAACAAAACCGAAGAATTCCGCACAAAATACCGGAATGTCGATGTTTTACTTATTGATGATATTCAATTTTTAGCCGGTAAAGAAGGAACACAAGAGGAATTTTTCCATACATTTAACACGCTTTATGATGAACAAAAGCAAATTATTATTTCCAGTGACCGACCACCAAAAGAAATCCCTACACTGGAAGATCGACTGAGATCCCGCTTTGAATGGGGCTTAATCACTGATATTACGCCACCAGACTTAGAAACACGGATCGCCATTTTACGTAAAAAAGCAAAAGCTGATGGATTAGATATTCCAAATGAAGTCATGCTTTATATCGCAAACCAAATTGATTCGAATATTCGCGAGTTAGAAGGCGCACTCATCCGAGTAGTTGCTTATTCTTCCCTCGTTAATAAAGATATAACAGCTGGTCTTGCAGCAGAAGCACTAAAAGATATTATCCCCTCTTCTAAATCACAAGTTATTACTATTAGTGGTATTCAAGAAGCAGTCGGTGAATATTTCCATGTGCGTTTAGAAGATTTTAAAGCAAAAAAACGGACGAAAAGTATCGCATTCCCGCGCCAAATCGCTATGTATCTTTCTAGAGAGCTTACAGACGCCTCATTACCAAAAATCGGTGATGAATTTGGTGGCCGAGATCATACAACAGTCATTCATGCACATGAAAAAATATCGCAACTGCTAAAAACCGACCAAGTGTTGAAAAATGACCTTGCTGAAATTGAAAAAAATTTAAGAAAAGCACAAAATATGTTTTAATAGACCTGTGTACAATGTGGATAACTGAAACATACTTACCCACAAGTTATCAACATGTGGAAAACTTTATACATCATGGCTTGCAACCTACTTATCCACAAATCCACAGCGCCTATTACTATTACTACGATTTTTTATTAATTAATTAAAGGTTTTTGAGGTTTTACAAAATATAAAAAAATGGGGGATACTCATGAAATTTGTTATTGAGCGTGATCGTCTTGTCCAAGCAGTCAATGAAGTTACTCGTGCCATCTCTGCAAGAACAACGATTCCAATATTAACGGGAATAAAAATTGTCGTAAATGATGAAGGTGTAACACTAACTGGTAGTGATTCCGATATTTCCATCGAAGCATTTATTCCATTAGTTGAAAATGATGAAGTAATTGTAGAAGTGGAAAGTTTTGGTGGGATTGTTCTTCAATCCAAATACTTCGGCGATATCGTTCGTCGTTTACCAGAAGAAAATGTAGAAATTGAAGTTACTTCTAATTACCAAACCAACATTAGTTCCGGTCAAGCATCTTTTACATTAAACGGCTTAGATCCAATGGAATATCCTAAATTACCAGAAGTTACTGATGGTAAAACTATCAAAATTCCAATTAATGTACTGAAAAATATCGTTCGCCAAACAGTATTCGCTGTTTCTGCTATCGAAGTTCGCCCAGTACTTACTGGTGTTAACTGGATTATTAAAGATAATAAGCTTAGTGCAGTCGCAACAGATAGTCACCGTCTAGCTTTACGTGAAATTCCACTGGAAACAAACATTGACGAAGAATACAACATTGTTATTCCAGGAAAAAGCTTATCCGAATTAAATAAAATTTTAGATGATGCAAGCGAATCAATTGAAATGACACTTGCAAACAATCAAATTCTTTTTAAATTAAAAGATTTACTATTCTACTCTCGTTTACTTGAAGGTAGTTACCCAGATACATCTCGTCTAATTCCAACTGATACTAAATCAGAATTAGTCATTAATTCCAAAGCGTTTTTACAAGCAATTGACCGTGCGTCCCTACTTGCTCGCGAAAATCGTAATAACGTTATTAAATTAATGACACTGGAAAATGGCCAAGTAGAAGTATCCTCGAATTCTCCGGAAGTTGGGAATGTTTCTGAAAATGTCTTCAGCCAAAGCTTTACTGGCGAAGAAATCAAAATATCTTTTAACGGTAAATACATGATGGATGCCCTGCGTGCTTTTGAAGGTGATGATATTCAAATTTCCTTCTCTGGTACAATGCGCCCATTCGTACTTCGACCAAAAGATGCAGCCAATCCAAATGAAATTTTACAATTAATCACGCCGGTTAGAACTTACTAATCTCGCAAAAAGCACATCCGTCTTGGTTTCAAGGCGGATTTTTTTTGTTATAGTACAGTTTTTGGATAGAAATGTATATTTATGCAAATGGAGGTAATTCTTAGCATGATGAAAGATATGACAACAGGTAATCCGACAAAATTAATTTTTTTATTCGCGATGCCGATGTTGATTGGAAACTTATTCCAGCAATTTTATACGATGATTGATGCGGTTATTGTTGGGAAATTTGTCAGTGTCGATGCGCTTGCTGCTGTTGGCGCGACAAACTCAGTCAATTTTTTTATGATTTCTTTGATTATTGGACTTATGAGCGGGATTTCTGTCGTAGTTGCACAGTATTTTGGCTTTAAAGATTATGATCGTTTAAAAGATGTTATTGCTACGGCAACTTATGCGGTGGTTTTTTCGGCGATTATTTTGACTGTTGCGGGTGTTTTACTTGCGAAGCCATTACTTGTGTTACTTAGAACGCCAGCGAATATTTTAGATGATTCGACCATCTTTTTAACCACCCTATTTATCGGAATTTTACCTATGAGTTTGTATAACGGAATGGCGGCGATTCTTCGGGCACTCGGAAATTCGATTACGCCACTGATTTTTTTGATTTTATCGTCTTTAATGAATATTGCGCTTGATTTTTTATTTGTTGTTTATATGGATATGGGCGTTCGCGGGGCTGCGATTGCGACGGTTTTATCCCAAACAGCTGCAGCAATTGCCGTTATTTACTATGCTTATCGTCACGTGCCGTTTATGCGGATAGAACGTGCGAAATTCAAGCTTTCCACCCCACTGCTTAAAGAGATGGTGCGCATTGGACTGCCTTCTGGATTACAAGGATCCTTTATTTCTATCGGAAATATGGCTCTTCAAAGTTTAATAAATGGATTCGGTTCATCGGTCGTTGCAGCTTATACGGCGGCAAGTCGAATTGATTCACTTACATATCAACCAGGGATTGCTTTCGGTGCGGCCTCTTCCATGTTTGCTGGTCAAAATATCGGTGCTGGGAAAATTGACCGCGTTCGCGAAGGATTTTGGTCGGGAATCAAAGTAGTTACTGCTATCAGTATTGGCATCACAATTTTAGTGCAACTTTTCGCTCGGCAGTTTTTATTACTATTTGTAGATTCCAGCGAGACAGAAGTTATTAATATTGGTGTGAGCTATTTACTTATTGTGTCGTTATTTTATGTTGTAGTCGGAATTTTGTTTGTTGTTCGTGAGACATTGCGAGGTACTGGGGATGCGATGGTTCCTTTAGCGATGGGGATTTTCGAGTTAATTTCACGACTTGTTATCGGTTTTATTTTATCACTTTACATTGGTTATGTAGGGCTTTGGTGGGCTACTCCAGTTGCATGGATTACCGCAACAATGCTCGGCGTTTGGCGATATAAATCAGGAGCATGGCAAAAAAAGGCAGTTATCAGGCGAAAATAACCATTTTAGTGAAAAAACGCCAGAGAAGCTCATATTTTCTTTTTTTGAATAAATAATATCCCCCCATTAGTTTTGCTAAAAAAAGCTGAAAAACGAATATATGAAAATATTCTTTGTATTATTGGCAAAACTTTAGTAAAATAGAAGGTAGTGATAAAAAAAGATTGGGCGTGAAATTTTTGGCTGAAACAGTGAAGATAAATAGTGAGTTCGTAACGCTTGGTCAACTTTTACAAATGATTGATGTAGTTTCGACTGGTGGAATGGCAAAAGCGTACCTGAGTGAAAATACGATTTACATCAACGGAGAGCAAGACAATCGCCGGGGGAAAAAGCTTCGTAATGGCGATGTTATCTTAGTTCCCGGTATTGGAAAAGTGAAAATTGAGCAAGGAAAATAGCAGATGCATTTAGAAAGTATTGTTTTAAGAAATTTCCGCAATTATGAAAACTTAGAACTAGAATTTTCCCCATCTGTAAATGTTTTTCTTGGCGAGAACGCACAAGGTAAAACCAACCTTTTGGAAGCCGTATTGATGCTTGCACTTGCAAAATCACACCGGACAACGAATGATAAAGATTTTATTATGTGGGAAAAAGAAGAAGCCAAGATGGAAGGTCGGATAGCAAAGCACGGGCAATCAGTGCCTTTAGAGCTTGCTATCACCCAAAAAGGCAAGCGAGCTAAAGTAAATCATTTGGAACAAAAGAAACTAAGCCAATACGTTGGAAACTTAAACGTGGTTATTTTTGCCCCAGAAGATTTATCGCTTGTAAAAGGTGCGCCTGGAGTTAGACGTCGCTTTTTAAATATGGAAATTGGACAAATGCAGCCGATTTATTTGCATAATTTAAGTGAATATCAGCGGATTTTACAGCAACGGAACCAATATT
Source organism: Listeria marthii (assembly GCF_014227425.1). Classification (NCBI taxonomy): domain Bacteria; kingdom Bacillati; phylum Bacillota; class Bacilli; order Caryophanales; family Listeriaceae; genus Listeria; species Listeria marthii. Next base: position 213,735 of record NZ_JAASWB010000004.1, on the reverse strand, counting down.
TGAAGATGTTGCAAATGAAACGCAAAGTAGATCCAATGTTGCTTGATATTTTGACAGAACAGTTTGCGGATGTCGCCATTAATTTGACGAAAAGACGAGCTGATTTCATTCAAAAATTAGAAGCATATGCGGCGCCGATTCATCACCAAATTTCCCGAGGTTTAGAGACGTTAAAAATCGAGTATAAAGCTTCCGTCACGCTAAATGGGGACGATCCCGAAGTGTGGAAAGCGGATTTACTTCAAAAAATGGAATCAATCAAACAAAGAGAAATCGACCGTGGTGTCACACTTATTGGGCCACATCGGGATGATTCTCTGTTTTATATTAATGGGCAAAATGTGCAAGATTTTGGTTCACAAGGCCAGCAACGGACAACGGCACTTTCTGTAAAACTAGCAGAAATTGACTTAATCCACGAAGAAACTGGAGAATATCCGGTTCTTCTTCTTGATGATGTGCTAAGTGAACTTGATGATTACCGTCAATCACATTTGCTTGGAGCTATTGAAGGAAAAGTACAAACCTTTGTAACGACAACAAGTACGAGCGGGATCGACCATGAAACGCTCAAACAAGCAACAACTTTCTATGTAGAAAAAGGTACAGTAAAAAAATCCTAATCTAGGTTAATATAATTTGATGAAAAAGAAAGTGCGGTGGAATAATTAATGTCAGAAGAAAATATTACAAATGTACAGGAAAGTGCTTCCGATTATAACGAAGATCAAATACAAGTACTGGAAGGCTTAGAAGCAGTTCGAAAAAGACCTGGTATGTATATTGGTTCAACTAGTCAACGTGGACTCCATCACCTTGTATGGGAAATTGTTGATAATGCAATCGATGAAGCCCTTGCTGGTTTTTGTACAGAAATTGAAATTACAATTGAAGATGATAACAGCATTACTGTTCGCGATAACGGACGTGGAATTCCAACTGGGATTAACGAAAAAATCGGTCGTCCAACAGTAGAAGTTATCTTTACCGTTCTTCATGCCGGTGGTAAATTCGGCGGTGGCGGATATAAAGTATCAGGCGGACTTCACGGGGTTGGTGCATCTGTAGTTAATGCCCTTTCTACCTCTCTTGAAGTACACGTTCATCGTGAAGGTAAAAAATATTACCAACGTTTTGAACGCGGTGATGTTGTGATGGACATGGAAGAACAAGGCGAAACGGATTACCGTGGAACAATTGTTCACTTTACGCCAGATCCACAAATTTTCACAGAAACAACAGAATTTGATTTTGACACGCTTCGTACTCGTACGCGCGAACTTGCTTTCTTGAACCGTGGTCTAACAATTTCGATTGAAGATAAACGTGACGAGCATAAAGTACGTAAAAATTTCCACTATGAAGGCGGAATTCGTTCTTACGTTGAGCATTTAAATAAAGCAAAAGACGTTATCCATGAGCCACCAATTTATTTGGAAGGCGAACGCGATGACATTATGGTTGAGATTTCCATGCAATATAACACTGGATTCTCAAGCAATATCATTTCATTTGCGAATAATATTCATACCTATGAAGGCGGAACACACGAATCTGGATTTAAAACGGCATTAACGCGTGTTATTAATGACTATGCGCGCCGTAATAAATTGTTCAAAGATAGTGATGATAACCTTTCTGGTGAAGATGTTCGTGAAGGTTTAACAGCAATTATTTCCATCAAACACCCAGATCCACAGTTTGAAGGACAAACAAAAACAAAACTTGGAAATTCAGAAGCCCGTTCTATCACCGATAAACTGTTTTCTGAGGCTTTAAATAAATTTATGATGGAAAACCCGGATGTTGCTAAAAAAATCGTTGAGAAGGGCGTTGTGGCCTCTCGTGCACGTCTGGCTGCTAAGCGCGCGCGTGAAGTTGCTCGTAAAAGCAGTGGGCTAGAAATTTCTAGCTTGCCAGGTAAACTAGCTGACTGTTCTTCCCGTAATCCTGAAATCAGCGAACTTTACATCGTTGAGGGTGACTCAGCTGGTGGTTCCGCTAAACAAGGTCGTGACCGTTTATTCCAAGCAATTTTGCCGATTCGTGGTAAAATTTTGAACGTAGAAAAAGCGCGTTTAGATCGTATTTTAGCTAACGAAGAAATTCGAACTATTTTTACAGCAATGGGTACTGGTTTTGGCGGAGATTTCGACGTTTCTAAATCTCGTTACCACAAACTAATTATTATGACTGATGCCGATGTTGATGGTGCACATATTCGTACACTACTTCTTACGTTATTTTATCGTTATATGCGTCCACTGCTTGATGCAGGTTATATCTATATTGCACAACCACCGCTTTATCAAATTAAGCATGGTAAACAAGTGGAGTACGTATACAGTGATGGACAATTAGAAGATTATCTAGCATCCCTTGATGGAGACACTAAATACAGCATTCAACGATATAAAGGTCTTGGAGAAATGAACCCTGAGCAACTTTGGGAAACAACCATGAATCCTGAACACCGTACACTACTTCAAGTCAATATCAAAGACGCTATTGATGCCGATGAAACTTTTGAAATGTTGATGGGTGACCGCGTGGAACCTCGTCGTAAATTCATTGAAGACAATGCACAATACGTTAAAAACTTGGATGTTTAATAAATATTTCCCGGGTAATAATTGGGATATTAATTGTTTTTAAAAGGTTTGAACTAGATTCAGCCTTACTTTTGAAAGGGAGGTTTCTCTAACAATGGCAGAAACACCAAATCAACGAATAACAGAGATAAACTTAAATAAAGAAATGCGGACTTCATTCTTAGACTACGCGATGAGCGTAATTGTTGCCCGTGCCCTACCAGATGTTCGTGACGGATTAAAGCCAGTTCACCGTCGTATTTTATATGCGATGAATGACTTAGGTATGACTTCTGATAAAGCCTATAAGAAATCGGCGCGTATTGTTGGGGAAGTTATTGGTAAGTATCACCCCCACGGCGATACAGCGGTTTACTTTACAATGGTTCGGATGGCGCAAGATTTTAGTTATCGTAATATGCTAGTTGACGGACATGGTAACTTTGGTTCGGTCGATGGTGATATGGCGGCAGCGATGCGTTATACAGAAGCACGTATGTCAAAAATTTCGATGGAACTACTGCGCGATATTAACAAAGATACGATTGATTACGCGGATAACTATGATGGTTCCGAGCGCGAGCCAGTTATTTTACCAGCGCGTTTCCCTAACTTACTAGTCAATGGTTCGTCAGGTATCGCGGTTGGTATGGCTACGAATATTCCTACCCACCATCTTGGTGAAGTTATTGACGGCGTTTTGGCGCTGAGTCGTGATCCAGAAATTACTATTCGTGATTTAATGGAATACATCCCAGGACCTGACTTCCCTACTGCTGGGATGATTATGGGACGTAGTGGAATTCGTCGCGCTTACGAAAGTGGTCGCGGTTCGATTACTGTTCGTGGTCGTGTTGACATTGAAGAAAAGAAAAATGGTAAAGAAACAATCGTTATTACTGAAATTCCTTACCAAGTAAATAAAGCGCGTCTAGTTGAACGTATTGCCGAACTAGCTCGTGAGAAGAAAATTGACGGTATTACTTCCCTAAATGATGAGTCTGACCGTTCCGGAATGCGCATCGTTATTGAAGTTCGTCGTGATATTAGCGCAAGTGTTATCGTGAATAATTTATTCAAAATGACAGCACTTCAAACTACTTTTGGTATTAATATGCTCGCACTTGTCGACAACCATCCAAAAGTCCTTAATTTAAAAGAAATCCTTTATTATTATTTGGAACATCAAAAAGTAGTTATTCGTCGCCGTACTGAATTTGAGCTTCGTAAAGCAGAAGCTCGTGCTCATATCTTAGAAGGTTTACGAATCGCTCTTGATAACATTGACGCGATTATTAAATTAATTCGTGGATCAAAAACTTCCGATGTCGCTAAAGAAGGTTTGATGACACAATTCAACCTTTCTGATAAACAAGCGCAAGCCATTTTAGATATGCGTTTGCAACGTTTAACAGGTTTAGAACGCGAAAAGATTGAAGAAGAATATCAAAACTTAGTGGCATTAATTAACGATTTAAAAGCCATTTTAGCTGATGATGAACGTATTCTTGAAATTATTCGTGAAGAATTAGAAGAAATCAAAGTTAAATATGCGGATAAACGTCGTACAGAAATCTTGGCTGGTGATTTAGTAAGCCTTGAAGATGAAGACTTAATCCCAGAAGAAGAAGTAGCAATCACGCTAACTAAACGTGGCTATATTAAACGTTTACCATTATCGACTTATCGTAGTCAACGTCGTGGTGGCCGTGGTATTCAAGGTATGTCTACACATGAAGATGATTTCGTAGAACACCTTGTTGCAACGAGCACGCATGATACGTTACTATTTTTCACTAACACTGGTAAAGTTTACCGTTCGAAAGGTTATGAAGTGCCTGAATACGGTCGTACCGCCAAAGGTATCCCAATCATCAACTTGCTTGGAATCGAAAGCCAAGAACAAGTGAATGCCGTGATAAATCTATCCGAATTCACCGATGATAGCTACCTATTCTTCACGACAAAACATGGTGTCGTGAAGCGTACAACCCTTTCTCAATTTGCGAAAATTCGTCAAAGTGGTCTTCGTGCAGTTGAACTTCGCGAAAACGATGAACTTATTTCTGTTCAAATGACAGATGGTAGCAAAAACATGATTATCGCAACGAAACATGGACAATCTATCTACTTCCCAGAAGAAAATATCCGCGTAATGGGCCGTACAGCTGCTGGTGTTCGTGGTATTAGACTTCGTGAAGACGATGAAGTTATCGGCATGGAAGTACTGGAAGATGACGAAAAAGTACTCGTTGTAACGGAAAAAGGTTATGGTAAACAAACGCCAGCTTCCCAGTATCCGCTTCGTAATCGTGGTGGTATGGGTGTTAAAACCGTTACAATCACTGAGAAAAACGGTAACTTAGTAGCAATGAAAACTGTTACTGGTGAAGAAGACTTAATGCTAATGACCGTGAGCGGCGTCTTGATTCGTTTTGAAATCGAAACCGTATCACAAACAGGTCGTAGCGCAATGGGTGTCAAACTAATTCGTCTTGATGAAGATGAAAAAGTAGCCACTGTTGCAAAAGTTCCAAAAGAAGAAGATGAAGTTGAGCTTGAGGAAGAAATCGACGAAACATTAATCACGCAAGTTCCTGATGAAAGTTTTGAAGATGCTCCTGGAAGCGACATAGAAGAATAAAACCAAGCTGGAAATGACTCTAATTTGCGAATTAGAACGATTTTCCAGCTTTTTTTCGGTATTAAAAAGCGCTTTTTGGTCGCATTTTATGTATAATATCTTTAATACGTCTAAAAAAGGGAAGAGTTGAAAAAAATGCGCAAACTGATCCAATTTCTGTTTATAGCAGTAGTTTTATTTTTAGTGGAATATGTTTTAATTAATCAAGCAGCCATACTTTTCTTAGTAACAAGTGCGATTATTCAATTATGCGGGGTTGTTATTACGGTTCGGCTACTCCTATTTGATCAGCGGAATACTAGCTCAAAAGTCGCCTGGATTGCGGTTATTTTCATTTTACCTGTACTTGGAACGATTAGTTACCTTGTGTTCGGTAGAAACCCAGCAACTAGAAAATTCAGCACAGCTCAAGTTACGGAAAAAGCTAAATTAATAAATGCAGTTCATGCAATTCCGAATAACACCAATGAAAAATTACCAAGACTCTCTAAAAGGATTGCTCATTTAACCTCCATAGAGCCGATTAAGGGGAATAAAATTGAAATACTAACAAATGGTGAAGAAACTTTCCCAGTGCTCTTAGACGCGCTTAGAAAAGCGGAAAACCACATCCATATTCAATACTATATTTTCAAAACGGATGAAATTTCTACCGAGATTCGCGATATTTTGGTAGAAAAAGCGAAATCTGGCGTTGAAGTTAGATTTATGTTTGATGGACTAGGTTCAAGTAAGCTCCATAAAGCCTTTTTGGCCCCTTTAAAAGAAGCTGGTGTTAGTATTCACGCCTTTGATCCAATTTCCTCGCCGTGGATTGTAAGAACGGCCAATTTAAGAAATCACCGTAAAATTGTCGTGATTGACGGGCAAATAGGCTTCACGGGTGGGCTCAACATTGGGGAAGAATACCGTTCCAATACGCCTGATTTCCGTGTTTGGCGCGATACGCATATTAAAATCACCGGTCAAGCCGTAATCGAACTCCAAGAATCTTTCCTAAACGATTGGATTTATATGGAAAATCGAGCTGGCGCTGCCGACGGATTTATCAGCGAAACCGGATTAAAACAGTATTTCTCTCCAGTTGATATGGGCGACGAATGGGCTCAGGTCATATACGGCGGACCATACGATAAAGAAAAATGGGTTCGCGATTCGATGCTTGATTTGATTGATTCCGCTAAAGAGTCAGTTTGGATTGTGTCGCCCTACTTTGTTCCTGATGAGGAATCGCTTGCGGTTATCCGCCGGGTTGCAATGAGTGGCGTTGACGTACGGGTTATCATTCCTGGAAAAGGCGATCGCGGGATTTCATTCCACGGAAGTAATGCTTATGTGAAAACGATGATTGAGGCAGGCGCGAAAATGTATGCCTACGCCGATGACTCTTTTGTTCATGCGAAGGCAATGTTAGTGGATGGAACGCGTGCAGCTATTGGGACTGCGAATTTTGATGTTCGTAGCTTTAGATTGAATCATGAATTAATGGTGTTTTTATATGATGAAAGCGAGGCTATGCATCATTTAAAGCGCGATTTCAAGAAAGATTTTGAAGATAGCCGATTATTTACGATGAAAGACATGGAGAATAAGCCATTGTTTACGCGTATAAAAGAAGTTCTATCCAGTTTACTATCACCAATTTTATAATTTAGGAGTGGAAAAATGAGTGGAGATTTAAAACTTAGACCGCTTGAACGAGAAGATTTGAAATTTGTTCATCGGTTAAATAATGATGCGAAGATTATGTCGTACTGGTTTGAAGAGCCATATGAGGCATTTGTCGAGCTTCAGGAGTTATATGATAAGCACATTCACGATCAGTCAGAACGCCGTTTTATTTTAGAATTAGATGGCCAAATGGTTGGATTAGTCGAGTTAATGGAAATTGATTATATTCACCGAAGAGCGGAATTTCAAATTATTATTGATCCTAAGTTTCAGGGACACGGTTATGCTGTGTCTGCCACAAAACTCGCGATGAAATATGCTTTTCACGTACTAAATCTGCATAAATTATATTTAGTCGTTGATAAAGTAAATGAAAAAGCAATTCACATCTATGAAAAAGTTGGTTTTATTCGTGAAGGCGAACTAATTGATGAATTTTTTGTTGATGGAACTTACCACGATGCGATTCGAATGTGTATTTTCCAACAACAATATCAAGAAATGGATATTTAAAAGGTGATTGGCGCGGGAAAAGTTGCGCCAGTCATTGTTTTGGGTCAAAAAAAGTTCTATAATAAGGTTTTAGTGAAAAAATTATGGTATCATGAAGTATTAAAGTTTGTATTATTTTGATGGAGAAAGGATTGGCGTGCATTGGCTACAGGCATTGGGACAGCTAAAATGATATTATGCGGAGAACATGCAGTTGTATACGGAGAACCGGCAATTTCAGTCCCATTTACACAAGCAGTAGTAACGACAAATGTAGAAGCTTCTACAAAAACCAAATTCTCTTCGGCATTTTTTACAGGTGATTTAGAAGATATGCCTGATTTCTTAGCGGGAATCAAAGCATTAGTTGTAGACGTTTTAAACAAAATTGGTAATGGTGAATGTGTTTCTATTCATGTTATGTCAGGCGTTCCAATTGGACGAGGATTAGGATCAAGTGCCGCAGTAGCAACAAGTATTGCGCGCGGCTTATATAAATATTTCAATCAAGAATTAGACTCTAAAAAACTATTAGCAATTGTTAATGCGGCAGAAAAAATTGCTCACGGTAATGCTAGTGGTGTTGATGCCATTACGGTTGTTAGTGAAAAGCCAGTTTGGTACGAGCGAGATCGAAAACTAGAAATTATGAGCTTTCCTAAAAAAATCACGTTCGTCGTAGCGGACACAGGTGTTCCAAGTGAAACGAGAGACGCGGTTAAGGATGTTCAAGTGTTATACAAAGAAAACGAAGCTAAAATCGGTAAAATAATTAAGCAACTCGGCGATATTTCCCGGGAAATAAAGACGCATTTAGAAGGCGATGCAGACACTGTGAAGATTGGTGCTGCAATGAATCAAGCACAAACTTATTTGGAAACTTTGACAGTAAGCGATAGCAGTTTAGAGAAATTAATTAAAGTAGCTAGAAGTAGTGGCGCAGACGGGGCAAAACTTACAGGCGGTGGTCGTGGTGGATGTATTATCGCTGTAGCAAAAAATCAAGAAATCGCTGAAAAAATAACGAAGGCGCTTCATGATGCTGGAGCTGCACAAGAATGGATTTTTACGATTGGAGAAGGTAGTTATGAGAGCGACAGCCATCGCACACACGAATGTGGCGCTAATTAAATACTGGGGAAAACGCGATGAACACTTGATTCTACCTGCAAATAGCAGTTTATCCTTCACGGTAGATAAATTTTATACAAAAACAACAGTAGAATGGGACAAAAATCTATCCCAAGATACATTTATTCTTAACGATGAACAAAAAACGGATGCAAAAGTAGCTCGTTTTATAGATAAAATGCGTGAAGAATTCGGCTTAACAGCAAAAGCAAAAATCATTTCCGAAAATCACGTACCAACTGCGGCCGGACTAGCTTCATCGGCATCGGCATTTGCGGCGCTTGCGCTTGCAGGGTCGAGCGCAGCAGGCAGAAACGATACAAAAGAATATATTTCCAGACTGGCTCGATTCGGCTCTGGATCTGCTTCTCGTTCGATTTTTGGCGATTTCGTTATTTGGGAAAAAGGCGAGCTTGCTGATGGCAGTGATTCATTCGCGGTACCTTTTACTAACAAATTATGTGATAAAATGTCCCTTGTAGTCGCAGTCGTTTCGGACAAAGAAAAGAAAGTTTCTAGCCGTGATGGCATGCGTCTAACCGTTGAAACATCCCCGTTTTTCGAAAACTGGGTAGCTGCTGCTAAGACGGATTTGGAAGAAATGAAACAAGCTATTTTGGACGAAGATTTCATCAAAGTTGGCGAAATCACAGAGCGAAACGGCATGAAAATGCATGCGACAACACTTGGCGCAGAGCCACCCTTCACTTATTTTCAACCACAGTCACTTGAAATAATGGACGCCGTTAGAGAATTGCGCGAAGATGGCATACCAGCTTATTTTACAATGGATGCCGGCCCTAATGTGAAAGTGATTTGTGAACGTGAAAATGAAAATATCGTAGCAGAGAAGTTGTCAGGTTTGGCTAAAAACGTTCTAATTTGCCACGCTGGTAAGGAAGCGAGTGTTATATCAGATGAAAAATAAACTACAGGTTAAAATACCCGGAAAATTATATGTTGCTGGTGAATATGCGGTTGTAGAATCCGGTCACACAGCCATTCTAACTGCGGTTAACCGTTATATAACGCTAACGCTAGAAGATAGTGAGCGCAATGAATTATGGATTCCACATTATGAAAATCCAGTTTCATGGCCAATCGGCGGCGAACTTAAACCAGACGGGGAACATTGGACTTTTACAGCTGAGGCAATCAATATCGCGACAACGTTCCTAAAATCAGAAGGCATCGAGCTAACTCCAGTGAAAATGGTCATTGAAACAGAATTAATCGATCAATCTGGCGCAAAATATGGACTAGGTTCAAGCGCAGCCGCAACGGTAGCTGTAATCAACGCGCTGATGACGAAATTCCATCCAGAAATATCCATGCTGAAAAAATTTAAACTAGCTGCACTTTCCCATTTAGTCGTTCAAGGAAACGGTTCATGTGGTGACATTGCATCTTGTATGTACGGCGGCTGGATTGCGTATACAACATTCGATCAAGAATGGGTGAAGCATCGTTTAGCGTATAAATCACTGGAATGGTTTATGAAAGAACCATGGCCGATGCTACAAATCGAAACATTAGAAGAACCAGTTTCAACATTTTCAGTTGGTTGGACGGGTACACCTGTGAGTACTGGCAAACTTGTTTCGCAAATTCACGCGTTTAAACAAGAAGATAGCAAAAATTATCAACATTTCTTAACTAGAAATAACGAAATCATGAAGCAAATGATTCAAGCTTTCCATACGAAAAACGAAGAATTGCTTTATGCATCAATCAAAGAAAATCGTCGTATTCTTCAAGAACTTGGAACAAAAGCGGGCGTCAACATTGAAACGAGCTTGCTAAAAGAACTAGCAGACTCAGCCGAAAATATGGGCGGCGCAGGAAAATCTTCCGGTTCTGGTGGCGGAGATTGCGGAATAGCTTTCTCAAAAACGAAAGAACTCGCCGAAAAACTAGTTCAAGAGTGGGAATCGCTTGGTATTAAACATTTACCTTTCCATACAGGGAGAGTTCAAATTACTGAATAATGGAGATATCACTAATAAAGCCGAACAACTTTTACATAAAAGTTGTTCGGCTTTTAGTTTGATTACTAAATCTTTTTTTCCGTCTTATCTTTATTAGATAAATCAGCTGCATGATTAAAAATAACCACACCAACAACTGTCAAAATGCCAGATTCTGCACCAGAAAGAATATCCATGAAATATAATATGGATGGTAAAACAATACCTATAATTCCAATTATTAATTCAATCATTCGAAATATCTTTAATTTTTTACTCACCCAACCACTCCTTGTGGAATTAAAGTATGCGACAAAACTAATATACCATGAAAAACAACTTTTCATATAAAAATCATTTCCCATTTGTTTCGAATTTCACAATCTAGGGAATAGTGAACAGAATAAAAGTTTGTGAAATATTTAATATATCAGGTTTTTGAACTAAGATATCAAATCAGATATAATGAGTTAGAGTATGAACATAGTGATTTTAAAAATGCTAATCAGTTTTAAAAAAGTTTGTGAGTTTTTTTAAAAGAACTAAATAGTAAAAGGCATTTTTTCAGTTACATAGGAGTTCTAAAAAGCTTCTTTCAGCACTCCGGTAATGGTATTTTTGCGCAAAAATACACATTAGAAAACATCAAAAGGAAAAGAGGGGATTCGGGTGTCAAAGGTACTTAAATCTTTGCTACTCACGGCACTACTTGGGGTTACCGGCCTTATAAGTGGTTGTGGTGACTTGACGGTACTTAATCCAAAAGGGCCAGTTGCTAAAGGTCAGTCGGACTTAATTATTTATTCGATTATATTTATGCTGGTTATTGTTTTGACGATTTTTGTATTGTTTACAATTATGTTGGTTAAATACCGCGAACGGAAAGACATTTCAAACTACGAGCCAGATATGCATGGCAGTAAAAAACTGGAAATTTTTTGGACATTGATTCCAGTGGCTATCGTTATTGCTCTAGCTATTCCGACGGTAAAAACAATTTATGCAGGGGAAGAAGCACCAAAAGTGACTTCGCATAAAGATCCAATTATTATTTACGCAACAAGTGCAGACTGGAAATGGATTTTTAGTTATCCAGATGAGTCGATTGAAACGGTGAACTATGTAAACATTCCAACCGACCGTCCTGTATTATTCAAATTAACTTCCGCAGATACGATGACAAGCTTTTGGGTTCCGCAATTAGGTGGACAAAAATATGCGATGTCTGGCATGACGATGAATTTATATTTACAAGCAGATGAAGTTGGTACATACAAAGGTCGTAACGCAAACTTCAACGGCGAAGGTTTTGCAGATCAACGCTTTGATGTAGTAGCTCAATCTGAAAAAGATTTCAAAAAATGGGCAAAAGAAACAAAAGCTAGCTCACCAGTTATTACGCAAGACATCTATGACCGTCTGTTAATTCCTGGAAGCTCTAAGCAAAAAACTTATTCTGGTACGCATTTAGCATTTGTTGATGTTGCAGCTGATCCAGAGTATGTTTTCTATGCCTACAAACGTTTTGGTTATGAGATGACAAATCCACATAATCCAAACACAAAATCGACCATTTCTGACAAACCAATGCTTCCGGTTCGTCCTGTTACAGTAACTAATCCGCAATTTGAGCGTCATGATATGAAGCCACAAATTATTAAAAATGGTGAAGGTTACCATGAGGACAAACACCGTGAAGACGAAATGAAGAAAATGGAAGAAGACATCCAAACAAATGAATTCAATAAAAAAGAATCGGATGACGCAGGGAAGTAAAAGGGGGGACATAAGGCATGAAATGGAATGAGTTTATCGTAACTGGTGACCCGATGATTTTAGGTGCGCAAATTTCTATCGTACTTGTAAGTATTGGTGTTGTTGCGTTACTAACTTATACAAAAAAATGGAAGTGGCTCATGAAAGAGTGGATTTCTTCCGTTGATCATAAAAAAATAGGTATTATGTACTTGCTTGCTGCTGTCTTAATGTTTTTCCGTGGCGGTGTGGATGCGCTAATGATGCGTACCCAGCTCGCTTTACCGGATATGAAATTTTTAGACGCACAGCATTACAATGAAGTATTTTCTACGCACGGAACGATTATGATTTTATTTATGGCGATGCCGTTTATCATTGGCTTGATGAACATTGCCGTACCACTTCAAATTGGTGCGCGTGATGTAGCATTTCCGTTTTTAAACAACTTAAGTTTTTGGACGTTCTTTATGGGAGCGATGCTATTTAACTTATCATTCGTAATTGGTGGTTCGCCAGATGCTGGTTGGACAAACTATGCGCCACTTGCGACAGATTTTAGCGCTGGATATGGAATTAACTTCTATCTTCTAGGTGTTCAAATCGCTGGTATTGGTACGTTGATGACGGGGATTAACTTCTTCGTGACGATTTTAAGAATGCGTACAAAAGGTATGACGTTGATGAAAATGCCAATGTTTACTTGGTCTTCATTAATTACAAGTTTGATTATTATTTTCGCTTTCCCAGTTTTAACAGTGGCGCTTGCTTTAATGTCATTTGATCGACTGTTTGGGACAGCATTCTTCACACTCACGAATGGCGGGCTTCCAATGATGTGGGCCAACTTGTTCTGGGTTTGGGGGCATCCGGAAGTGTATATTGTTATTTTGCCAGCTTTCGGTATTTTCTCAGAGATTATTTCTACTTTCTCAAGGAAAAAATTATTCGGTTATCCGGCGATGGTTGCTGCGATGGCAGTTATTTCTTTACTAAGTTTCCTAGTTTGGGTCCATCACTTCTTTACAATGGGATCAGGGGCGCTTGTTAACTCCTTCTTCTCCATTACAACGATGATGATTGCGATTCCGACCGGGATTAAGATATTCAACTGGCTCTTTACGATGTACAAAGGGCGAATAACCTTTACAACGCCAATGCTTTGGTCGCTTGCCTTTATCCCTAACTTTGTTGTCGGTGGGGTAACTGGGGTTATGCTTGCGATGGCTGCGGCCGATTATCAATATCACAATACGTATTTCTTAGTATCCCATTTCCACTACGTATTAATTGCCGGAACCGTGTTCTCCTGCTTTGCCGGGCTTACATACTGGTATCCAAAAATGGTCGGTTACAGACTGAATGAAAAAATTGGTAAATGGTTCTTCTGGATTTTCGTTGTTGGATTTAACGTTTGTTTCTTCCCGCAATATTTCCTAGGACTTGATGGTATGCCTCGTCGTATTTACACTTACGTTCAAGGTGATGGCTGGACAACGCTTAACTTTATCTCTACAGTGGGCGGATTCTTGATGGGTGTGGCGTTCTTAGTTCTTTGCTACAACATCTACTACAGCTACAAAAACTCTAAACGTGAAGTTACAGGTGACCCGTGGGATGCTCGTACGCTTGAATGGGCTACAAGTTCCGCAGTTCCGCCAAAATATAACTTTGCTGTTTTACCTGAATGGAATGACTTGGATGATTTCTGGAATAGAAAACAAAAAGGCGATCCATATGTAAATGATAAAAATTATAAACCAATCCATATGCCAAGCAATACGATGGTTGGATTTGTGATGTCGGTCTTCTTCTTCATTGCCGGTTTTGGACTAGTCTTCTACTGGTATTGGATGGGAATTATTGGTCTTGTTGGTATTTTAGGATGTATGATTTATCGTTCGTTCCAAAATAACGACGGCTACCACGTGGAAGTGGACGAAATCAAAGAAACAGAAGAACATAATGCGCGCGAACTTGCGACTGGTGTGAAGGAGGGTAACCCATGGAATCTGTAGAAACAAATAAAAATCTACCCATTGAATATAGGTCAGAACAAGGTCGATTAAATATTCTTGGTTTCTGGATTTTCCTTGGCGCCGAAATTGCATTGTTTGCGACGCTTTTTGCAACTTACTTTGTTATGAGAAAGGCTGGCTCGAACGCGGGTCATCCTCCAGCTGAAATGTTTGAACTTTGGCTAGTCCTAATAATGACATTTTTACTATTAACAAGTAGCTTCACGTGCGGTCTTGCAATTGGTGAAATGCGTAAAGGCAATGTGAAAATGTTGACGATTTACTCGATTATCACATTGATTCTTGGTGCGGGATTTGTTGGCTTTGAGCTGTATGAATTTGCACACTATGTGACGGAAGGCGTTACGATGCAAGTCGGTTCTTACTGGTCGGCATTCTTCGTTCTACTAGGGACGCATGGTCTTCACGTAACGGTCGGGATTTTCTGGATTAGTTTTATTCTGATTCAAATTAAAATGCATGGTTTGACGCCAAAAACAGCATCAAAAGTATTTATTTCCAGTTTATACTGGCATTTCTTGGATGTTGTGTGGATTTTCATTTTCACCGGTGTCTATTTGCTAGGGATGGTGAACTAATATGACACAAAATAATAAATCAAATGCAGCACATGCTGAAGGTGGCATTCCTTGGAAGCATATTGTTGGCTTTGCGCTATCGGTTATTTTGACGCTTCTAGCAGTCTGGGTGGCTCTTTATTCGACGCTAACAACGAATGTTAAGGTAGTTATTATTTTCATCTTTGCGTTCATTCAGGCAGCCCTACAGCTTCTGATGTTCATGCACATGACAGAAGGCCGCGATGGTAAAATCCAAATCGGTAATATTTTATTCGCAGCATTTATTGCGATTGTCGTAGTTATTGGTTCTTATTGGGTAATGGAAATTGGCCATATGAATCATTTGTTATAAAAAATAAGCTGATCCATGGAACGGTGTATACCGAACCTGGCATCAGCTTTTTTTATTTTGCGGAAATATCACCATTACTATTAATGGTTGCATTTGGAGAAATGGATTGCAGATAATTTAATTATGCTGTCTTGGAAGAGCCTTCAAGCATATTAATTTGATTGCCTGAAATAATACCCGGATCAAAATGGGCGGTTACTTTACCTTGATTAAAATTCAATTTATAAATCCCTGTTTCTGCTGAATGACCAGAAACATAGTCAGGGAATAAGAAATTACCTAATGAATAAGCAATTGGAACATCTTTGTAAACTTCAAACCCTTGGAGCCAGTGTGGATGGCTGGCAACAATCGCATCAACTAAATTATCATCCACTAGTTTTTTCATGTATTGGGTTTGATAATCTACAGGTGTATTCGTCTTTTCAACACCCCAGTGAAAATAAACGACCATATAATCAATATCTTTATTTCTTGCGCGTTCTTCTTTGATTTTTTCTTCGACAAGGTTTAAATCATAACCATTAGTAACCCTGGAGTATCTTCGTCGGCAATCCAACCCGTATTCGGGAAAAAGTGGCAAAACGACATGAAACTAACTTTATTTCCTTTGATGTCAGCTACTTTCAGTTGATAAGCTTCATCTTCATTTTTACCAGCCCCAACATAGGCTAAATTATTGGCGCGCAATGCCGCTGTTGTATCAAGCAATCCAGATTCGTAATAGTCTAAAATATGGTTATTACTAATATTAACCATATCAACCCCAGCATTTTTCAAAGCGGTTAAAGAACTAGGATCACTTTTAATCCAAAATTCTTGGTAAGGGACTTTTTTTGTTCGAGTTGTAATAGCTGTTTCTAAATCAACAAATGTATAGTCGCTCGATTTCAGTTCCTCGCGAACGTTATTAAAAGGATAATCCATTCCCTTTTCTGCTAAAACTGGTCGTAAATCCCAATCAAACATAATATCACCTGTAAAATCAATGTTAAATGGTTCTTTTGGTTTTGGCGGTGTCTCTTTTTTCTTTTTAACAGCAACGACGGTTTTCTTTTTTGGCTTAGCGGTTTCTTTGTTGTTTGTCATGATGGTGTTCACTAATAAACCAATGGAAAAAATTAAAATAATTGACACTATCAGTATAATCCCTTTTTTTCTGGATTTCATTTTTTCTCCTCCTAATTTAAAAGTTAACTAATTCTATCAGTGTGGAGAAAAAGACTTTTATCAAAAACAGGCTCTTTTGAGGAAGAAAATGGCTAAAGTGTGAACTTTGAAATCATAAAAAATAAGACGAATTTAAAAAAATTTAAATTATTGCTTGCTATGTAATGCATTACATATTTTATAGTGGAGAAGTAAATTATATTCGTGAGAGGAGTTAGACATAATGACAGAATCAAAATTTCCTAAAGGCTTTTTATGGGGCGGAGCAGTTGCTGCAAACCAATGTGAAGGCGCATATCTTGAAGACGGCAAGGGACTTTCACTAGTAGATATAGTACCAACAGTAGAGGACGGACGCTGGGATGCCTTATTCAATCCAACGAAAGCGCTTTCTACTGATTACGGTTTTTACCCAAGTCATGAATCAATTGATTTTTATCATCGTTATAAAGAAGACATTAAATTAATGGCAGAAATGGGCTTCAAATGTTTCCGTATGTCCATCAGCTGGCCGCGTATTTTCCCAAATGGTGACGAAACTACACCAAATGAAAAAGGATTAGCATTTTATGACAAAGTTTTCGATGAATGTCATAAATACGGCATCGAGCCAGTAGTTACAATCAACCATTTCGATACTCCACTAGAAGTTTTCAAAAAATATGGTGGCTGGAAAAACCGTAAATGTATCGATTTTTACTTAAATTTCTGTGAAGCTATTTTCACGCGTTACAAAGATAAAGTAAAATATTGGATGACATTTAACGAAATTAACATGATTCTTCATATTCCTTTCTTTGGTGGCGGCATGGACGTTACTAACGAAGAAAATCCAGAAGAAGTAAAATATCAAGCGGCTCATCACCAATTAGTTGCATCTGCTTTGGCGACAAAACTTGGTCATGAAATCAACCCAGAAAACCAAATCGGTTGTATGCTTGCAGCTGGGAACACATACCCAATGACATGTAACCCAGAAGATATTTGGAAATCCATTCAAGCTGACCGTGAAGGCTACTTCTTCATCGACGTTCAAGCACGTGGTTACTATCCAAGCTACACTAAACGTTTCTTCAAAGAACACAACATCAACATCAAAATGGAAGATGGCGACTTAGACGCATTACGCGATCACACAGTTGATTACGTGGCATTCAGCTACTATTCTTCTCGTCTAACAAGCGCTGATCCAGAGAAAAACAAAGAAACAGAAGGCAACGTTTTCGCAACACTAAAAAATCCATACCTAAAAGCAAGCGAATGGGGCTGGCAAATTGATCCACTAGGTCTACGTATTACTATGAATACAATTTACGACCGTTACCAAAAACCACTTTTCATCGTTGAAAATGGCTTAGGTGCAGTGGATACAGTAGAAGAAGACGGCTCAATCAATGATGATTACAGAATCGACTACATGCGTGAACACGTTCGCGAAATGGGCGAAGCAATCGAGGACGGCGTGGAACTTCTTGGCTACACACCATGGGGCTGCATCGACCTTGTCAGCGCTGGTTCTGGCGAAATGAAAAAACGCTACGGCTTCATCTACGTTGACCGTGACAACAAAGGCAACGGAACACTAAACCGCTCGAAGAAAAAATCATTCGACTGGTACAAAAAAGTAATTGAAACAAACGGTAAAGATATCGACTAGAATATAGGAAACCCCCACTTTCGGTGATGAAGGTGGGGGTTTTGTTTTATTGGTTTTTTGAGTTTTCTTGTTGTTGAATTTCAGAAACTGTTTTTATATTTTCTTCGTTTTCAGTTTTCAGAAACTTTTCATCTACTTCTTTTGCAGAATTTACTATCTCTACTCCGGCTGAATCAAAGAGTCCAGCATCAATCCATAGATCTTCGTCCCCATTTATATAACCTTTAATGTGAACTACACCAGTTGGATTTTCCTGTAAACTAGTTAAAGTAATTTCATTAACACCATTGTAATTATAATCGAAAAACGCTTCAATTCTTGGTTTTTGTTGAGTGAATATCCTGTTAGTATTTTGATTTTCATATTTTCCCCAAAATAAAAATCCACATAACGAACATAGCAATATGATTAAAATAGAGATGAGAATAATAGGCTGTTTTTTCAAAGAAGTTCACCTCAAGGATTTTTGTCTTTTTCTTGTTGAATTTCAGTTACAGATTTATCAACCTCATATTTGCTCCATTCTCCAACCTGTTTTGGTATACTAATACTTCTTTCAAAGTGGTCTTCGAATATAGATGCACTAAAAGCAAGCTCTTTATCATCGTTAATATACCCTTCAATATAAGGGATTCCCATAGGCGAAACCTTTACATGAGTAAAAGTTACTTTATTAATATTGCTATAGTTATATTTTAAAAATTGTTCAATTCTAGGAGACTCTTCTTTTAGGAACGCTTCTCTTTCCACATTTTCTTGATGTTTTTTCAAAAATAAACCCCCACTAAAAACTAGGATTAAAATTAAAAAAAGAATAAAAATTGTGCGTTTCTTCAAAGGTCTTCACCTCAAGGAGTTTTATTTTCTTCTTGTTGGATTTCAGTTACCGTTTTATCTACGGGATATTTAGCCCATTCATACATTTCTATTGGCATTCCAACATTTTTTTCAAAATGATCGTTATAAATAGAAGTCGTGAAGTATAGATCTTTATCTCCGTTTACATATCCTTCTATGTATGGAGTACCCATTCCTGTAAAATCAGCCTTAGTAAAGGTTACGTTCTCAATATTATTATAGTTATATTTTAAATATTTTTCGATTCGTGGAGGTTCTTCTTTTAAAAGAGTTTTATTTGCTATATGAATTTCATATTTTTTCCAAAATACATAGCCAGTAAAACAACTCAAAATGATGATTAAAATAGATACGATAATAATAAGCTGTTTTTTCAAAGAAGTTCACCTCAAGGATTTTTGTTTTTTTCTTGTTGCTGAATTTCGGAAACAGTTTTATTTATTTCGTTTTTACGCCAATTGTTAACATCTTCAGGGACACTAATGCTATTTTCAAAATGTTCATCATAAATAGTAGCACTGAAAAATAGATTTTCGTCATTATTGATAAACCCTTCTATGTATGGAATCCCCATAGGAGAAACTTTAACATGAGTAAAGTTCAATTTGTTAATATTGTTATAGTTATACTTCAAAAATTGTTCAATTCTAGGGGCTTCTTCTTTTAAGAATGCTTCTTTTTCTATGCTTTCTTGATGTTTTTTCAAAATTATGTATCCTCCAATGCAACTAAGTATTATAATTATAATAATGAAAAAAATTACAATATTTCTTTTTTTCATGTTTTCACCTCATAAAAATAATAACATAGAAAAGGGCTGAATGTGAGTGAAATTAAAAGATGATACAAATTTCTATTTAGCAGAAAAAAGTTATGAAGATAAAAATTTAAACAGAGGCACTGCAATAGAGCTAGCTAACAAAGAAAACTGGGTAACCATCAACTCCACAAACCAAAACAACGGTCTTCAAGCAATTGCAGTGGTGCCCTTAAAAGACTACAAAAACTATAATAGCGGGAATTTAAAAACATATAATCATATTATTTTTGTTTCAAGAGGTTCGGAAGAGTTAGATGATTGGAAGGAAAATATAGGTTTGCTTGATAAGGATGGTAGCAAGCAAAGTCAATTTAAATCCTATGATAAATTTGTTAATGAAACACTGAAAAAATATAGAACGATGGATTATAGTTTCACAGGTCATAGTTTGGGCGGTGGATTGGCTCAGTATGAGGCAGTGAAACATTTAAAGCCTGCCGTAACGTTTGCTGCTGCGCGGTCATTTAATAAATTAACAGAAGAAGAGCAAGAAAAAGCTCTACGTGGAGAATATTGGAATCTAATAAAAGACTATTATCATTCAGATGATGTTGTTGGGATGTTACCTCCGAATGCAACCGTTTTTTACCAGCAATTTTTAATGAAACGAAATACGAGCAAAAATAAATTAGACAAACTAGGTATCGGTGGGCATATGCAGTCTACTTTTACAGGGTGTTTTGGGGAAAATGGTTCAGCTGAGTTACTAGTTAAACCAGATGAAATCATCAATCAAATTAGACGATTAGATGATGTTTTTATGAAAATGCGCCAGATAGAAAATATCATGCAAGATTACGAGGAATGGGAGAAGAGTCAGTCACAACGTTTGCGATATAGGCTAGATGAAGAAACTTGGGAGGGTGGAAAGTATAGCGAATTAACGAATTGGGATGTGGATGATGTGCTTACAGAAGTCTCGCAGAAATATAAAGATGGTGTATATAGATTCCATGACACGGATAAATTTGAAGAGTTCTATGATGGAAATCGGAAAGCAATTCAAAAGTTAAGTGATTTTAAAGAAGAAGTAATTAGTGCTGCACTCTCCTTTAGTAAAAAAGATAAAGAGCTAGGAAGTTGGATAAAAGAAAATAGTAAAGGATGGTAGAAATGTACGGGAGTTCACCAAGATCAAGCAAAATAGAGAGCTATGATTATTATGCGAAACAAGAGCAACAGCGACTACAAGCTAAGTTAGATAACAAAGATAAAGAACTAAGTAGCCAAGAAAGAGCGGATATAATCGCTGCGCAACGAGCTTTAGACAAGCAGATGCAAAAACAACATTTACAATCAGAAGTCCCTAAAAAAGTATCAGAAATAATAGAAGATGGAAAACAAGAATTGGCAAGAATTGACCAGTTATGGGTAGATTTACTTGCAGATTATGCGGATATTGTTGCGCAAATGGAATGCTCATTCGAGTCTAAAACAGGGCATGCTTTAAAAGATTGGATGATACAATATCGTAGTTATCAAATTGTTCCAAATGAAAATTTAATCTATGACTGCAAAGCATCCCTCAAATTAGATAAGTAAAAAACCTGCTACCATAATCGGATAGCAGGTTTTTCCTTAATAAGAAATCGTGCGTTTTGCTTGTTTGCTCCAACAAGTATTAAAATAACTTTGCGAAATTCGGGCGTTTTTTTGGCCAGACCAGCTGTCGTTGTAGTAAAAATTATTTTTATCATACCCAGTAATAGTGATTGCGTGGACAGAAAAGCCGTGGAAATTACTAACCCAAGCCACAACCGGACGTTTTTTATTCAACTGATTTTTAATACCGCCTAAATTCGTACCAGTCATATTTTTCGCAGTGCCGGTATATTTTTTCACTTGATTCACCAAAGCGGGAGGATAAATTGTCCAGCCACTTTTAGAAAAAGGATTCCCAACGAAACCATAATTCGGATTGGATTTATGTCGTTTCATTTCTTTGGCGAGTTTGACTTTATCGACATTTTTCCCAGCATAGCGTAGCATCATCGCAATGTTTGTGATTTCACAGCCTGTTGGTAATTGCGGGCGCTGAACGATTAGCGGTACGTTCATTTGTACAATTTTTGGCGTTGACGGTGCTGGTGTGGGAGCTGGTGCGGCGGTTGCAACTTTTACATATTTCCCAGATACGTAGCCGTTTTTTCCTTTAAAACTAAAGCGATACCAGTTATTGGATGTTTTTGCGATCGCTTTGAATTTTGTATTATTTTTAAGCCAGCCGACAACTTTTCCTGATGTGGCGTTGGTTGAACGAACGTTGAGACTTGCGGTTGTTACCATTTGCTTATTTATCACCGTTTCCTTTGCCGCCGCCTGACCAGTTGTAGAAACACTAAATACACTTAAAACTAATCCCAAGACGAGTATCCATTTCCCCCATTTCCCCAAAAAAGTCCCCATTATTTCCCCCTTTGACACAGATTACTTATGTATACCCTATTTTTCAAAAATAAAAAGAAAACGCTTGCATAAATGAAATGCCCGTGTTACTATAAAAATGAACTTAACGTGTTAACCGGTTATTAGTAAAAAGTTCAGTGATAGCAGGCTAATTCAAGTTTGCAATCAAAAAATTATCATGGTACCATTAACCTAAAACTTAACGTGTTAACGCGCGGGATGCTTTAGGGGGAATTTGTTATGGCGGAACCAAAATACGCTATTATAATCAATGATATCAAGCGATTAATTAATGACGGAACTTTTAAGCCAGGAGAAAAAATTTATTCAGAAGATGAACTGAAAAAGAAATACAACGTTAGTAATACAACGGTGGTTCGTGCTTTACACGAATTAGTACGAGCTGGGATTTTAGCGCGTTATCAAGGAAAAGGCACCTATGTCAGTAAATCGATTATCAACGAAGAAGTTATTTTTAATGAATATACAACAGTGCCGAACGGAAGATTCAACCGTAAAACAAAAATTACTAATGAGCACACAAGAGTTGTAGCAATTAATGAAATTCAGGATGCGCGAATCGCTGAAAAATTACAGATTCCACCTGAAAATATGATTGTTCATTTTCAACGAATCCGCCTTATTGATGATCTACCTTGGACTGTTCAAAATAACTATATGGCGAAATCCAATTTGATTAACGTCGATCTAACGAATTTCGAAAAGTTTAATTCTTTATCTGAAGTGATTAAAGAGCTGTATGGCATTAATATTCTGCACGAAGCGATGAAAGAAAGAATTCAAGTCGAATTTCCAGTAAAAGACAAAAATAATTTCAAATTACTCGAAATTGATACCGAATTGCCACTTTACCGTATTGAAAGAATAACTTATGTGCCAGAGGGGCAACCCTATGAATATATTGAAAGCTATTTACGGCATAATTTTTACTCTATTGAAATTGAAAAGAAAAAACAATAGAAGGGAGTTAATTACTTGGATTATATTATCGCAGCACATGGCCGGTATGCGCAGGAAGTGAAAAATAGCTGCCAAATGATTACTGGCCAAACAACCAATATTGCAGCAATTACTTTTACCGAAGAAATGGGGGTGACAGATGTAATAGATGCTTACACGGCAGTTTATTCACCTATAAATGAAACCGCTATCATTGTTGATATTGTTGGTGGAACTCCGTGTAATGCAGCTCAAATGTTTCGTGCAAAAAATCCAGAAGTTAAAGTCATATCAGGTTTGTCGTTAGGATTAATCATCCCACTTAGCCTTGGAGAAAATTTAGAAGGGGCGATGCTTGAAGCGAAAGAAAACATTCAATTTGTAGAGCAGAAAGCAAATAATGCAACAGTAACCGATGATGGGGAGGAAGAGGACTGATGGGAACTAACGGAATTAAACACGTACGCGTAGATGAAAGACTAATTCACGGGCAAGTCGCAACAATGTGGACAAATACTATAAAAGCAACACGAATCATGATTGTTGATGACGCTGTTGTGAAAAATGATATGGAAAAAATTGCCCTAAAAACCGCCGTGCCAGCTGGTGTTAAATTAAGCATTTTGACAGTCAAAGGTGCAGCAAATAATATCAATAACGATAAATACGCAGGTCAGCAAGTTTTCTTAATTGTAAAATCACCTCAAGCTCTTCGCGGTTTAGTGGATGCTGGTGTAGAACTTCCCCAAATCAATGTTGGAAATATGTCGACGAAAGCAGGGAGCCGTCAAATCAAAAAATCAGTAAGCGTGACGGATGAAAATTTGGAAGATTTTGATTATTTATCCAAAAAAGGCATTAAAATCACTGCTCAAATGGTTCCAAGTGAAGATGCAGTTGAATTTGCAAGTTTATTAAAAAATAAGTAATAAGAAGGGAGAACTACAATGGATTTAGCAGTTTGGCAGATTATATTGTTAGTTATACTTGCAGCTTGTACCATTCTTGATGCTTTAACTTTAGTAATAGGACTTAATTTCCCTGTAATAACAGGAACGCTTGCTGGAATCATTATGGGTGATATGGTGCTCGGACTTGCAATTGGGGCAACGTTACAGCTGATGGTTCTAGGTGTTGGTACATACGGCGGCGCGTCGATTCCTGACTTTACAACGGGAGCAATCGTCGGAACAGTGTTTGCCGTTTTATCAGGTCAGGATGCGGAATTTGCGATTGGACTTGCGATTCCAGTAGGACTTTTAATGGTTCAATTAGATATTTTAGCAAGATTTACCAATACATTTTTCTTGCACCGGATTGATACTAACATCGCTTCGGGAAATATCTCGGCGGTTAAAAGGAATATTTGGTACGGAGCATTACCATGGGCTTTATCACGTGCGGTTCCAGTATTTATCATGTTGACTTTCGGACAAAGCGTGGTTGATTTTATTCTTAATGAAATTCCAGAATGGCTGATGGGCGGACTTCGTGTAGCTGGTGGCATTCTTCCAGTAGTTGGTATCGCGATTCTCCTTCGTTACTTGCCAACAAACAAATTCGTCGCCTATTTGATCATCGGTTTTGTAGCAGCAGCCTATCTAAAAGTGCCGATGCTAGGTGTAGCGCTAATTGGTGTGGCTTTAGCAATCATTTACTTCAAACAAAATTTCAAAAATCCAGTAGCTGTAGGAGCAAATGGCGCAGCGCTAGTTGGGGAGGAGAATGAAGATGGCGAATACGAAGACTGAGCAGGATTTTGAAAAAGTCCTCAAGAGACGCGATTTAATAGCAGCAAACTTTCGTTGGTTGTTTGCTAGCCAAATCTGTTGGAACTATGAGCGAATGATGTCGACTGGTTATCTTTATAGTATTATGCCAACGCTTCGTAAGCTTTACAAAACAGACGATGATTTAAAAGATATGATGAATATGCACAACCAATTTTTCAATACGAATCCTATGGTCGGCGGTCTGATTTTAGGGATGGACATGGCGATTGAAGAACGAGAAAAGAAAGCTTCAAAAGAGGTCGTAACTGGTTTGAAAACTGGTTTGATGGGACCGTTTGCTGGTGTGGGAGATACGATTTTCGGAGTTATTTTACCAACGATTTTTGGATCAATTGCAGCTTATATGGGGCTTCAAGGTAATGTGACGGGTGTGGTTATCTGGGTATTAGTTAATATTTTAGTTGTAGGAGCTAGATTCACTCTACTTCCACTCGGATATAAGCAAGGTGCGAAACTAGTAACTGAATTTGCAGACAGACTTAACGCGTTAACCGATGCAGCTATTTTACTTGGGGTCACAGTCGTTGGAGCACTAATACCAACCGTAATCAAAGCAACTGTCCCATTTGTTTATAAATCAGGAAAAGTAGAACTAAAAATGCAAGACATGCTCGATCAAATCATGCCTTCACTCGTTCCAGTTTTACTCGTGGCGCTAATCTATGCACTTTTAGGCCATAAAAAAATGACATCTACGAAAGCAATTTTATTAGTAATGGTTATTGCGATTATTTTATTCAACCTAAAAATTCTAGGTTAAAATATGAAAATTGGAGGAATAGACAAAATGGGATTAACTTTTTTTGACAAAGCGCGTGAATTAACGGAAGAACTAGAAAAAACACAGGCGGAAAGTATTCATCAAGCAGCAAAATTGGTGGCAGACAGTATTATGAATGACGGGATTATTCAAGCATTCGGTAGTGGGCACTCTTATGCGGCGGCCATTGAAGTATGCGGGAGAGCGGGAGGACTTATTCCATCGAAAGTTATTATGGATCCGGCTGGTGGCTATTATGAATCTATTGAGGGCGTTGGTTCCTTGCTGACTCATAGATTACAAGCTAAACCAAATGATATCTTTTTCCTTATATCTAATTCAGGTCGTAATCCGATGGGAATTGAGCTTGCGGAATGGATTAAATCGCAAGGTTGCAAATTGATTGTTGTAACAGCACTAGATGCCTCGCAAACAGCCGCTTCTAGACACTCTTCTGGAAAACTGTTGTATGAATTTGCGGATGTTATTTTAGATAATCGCTCGATCCAAGGGGATGCGGCACTTGAATTAGATGGATTAGAAGGAAAAGTTTGCGGAACATCTTCCTTCTCAGCCGTTCTGCTTCTCCAACAAACAATTTATGAAGCGGTAGAACTTATGCTGGAAAAAGGCTATACACCGCCAGTTTATCGCAGCGCTAATATTGATGGCGGCTACGAATACAATTTTGCGATTGAAGACAAATTCGCTGATCGGATTTTCCACTTATAATAAAAACGGGCGCGAAAATGAACGTTGTTTTCGCGCTTTTTTTGGAGGCTAGAAGATGGTTTTAAAAGAAGCGTGTATTGAAAACACTACTAACTTGGCAAAAGTTATTGCTGCTGGAGCTAATCGAGTTGAGCTTTGTGATAATCTGGCGGAGGGCGGGACTTCTGTTAGTTACGGAGTTGCAAATTATGTGGTACGAGTTTGCCATGAACAAAATGTGAGCGTAATGGCGATGGTTCGTCCTCGAAAAGGCAATTTTAGCTATACAAAAGAAGAAATTGCGATTATGCGCGAGGATATTTTGATGTATAAGAAAATAGCAGTTGATGGTGTGGTTTTTGGCTGTATTACGGATGCAGGGTTACTAGATAAACCAGCTATAAATGAGTTGATAAAGGCGGCGAAAGGTGTCGAAGTGACTTTTCATATGGCATTTGATGAGTTAATAGAATCGGAAAAATTACCGGCGATTGATTGGCTAGCAGAGCAAGGTGTCACGCGAATTCTTACGCACGGCGGGGACGGAGCTAAACTTCCAGAAGAAACCTTTATCAATTGGCGAAAATACATCAATTACGCAGCGGACCGAATAATTATTTTACCCGGCGGCGGGATTAAATCACACAATATAAAATGGATTTTAAAAGAAACTGGAGCAGCTGAAATCCATGGCACTGACTTGTTTGGGGAGTACTAAAACTCCCCAAATAAATTTATTTTTAAAAAAGGGTTGCAACCGTTTTCTTTATATGATATATTTATCTCATCACAAAGGATTGTTACCAATTCATTGGGCAAAACCTAAGCTGATTTGAAGGACACGTATATACGTGGAGTCCTCGAATGAGCTTAGGTTTTTCTTTTTGCCCAAAAAACCAAAAAGAGGAAGGAAGTCGTCAAAATGAAATATGAACAGTTAGCAAAAGACATCCTGAAAAATGTCGGCGGTAAAGAAAATATCAACAGTGTTTTCCATTGTATTACCAGACTTCGGTTTAAACTGAAAGATGAGAACATTGCGAACACAAAAGAAATTGAAAAACTTGATGGAGTAATTTCTGTCATTAAAAGTGGTGGTCAATACCAAGTAGTTATTGGTAACCATGTACCAGACGTATTTAAAGCAGTATTAGAAGTTGGTGGGATTTCAGCTGAAGGAGAAGAAGAAAGCGCTCCTGCAAGTGGTAACCTATTCAACCGCTTCATCGATATGATTTCTGGCGTATTTACACCAGTTCTAGGTGTATTAGCCGCAACAGGTATGATTAAAGGTTTCACAGCAATGTTTGCAGCATTTGGTTGGATTACAGTTACTTCAGGTACGTACCAACTACTTTATGCAATTGGGGATTGTTTATTCTACTTCTTCCCAATTTTCCTAGGTTACACAGCAATGAAGAAATTCGGCGGAAACATATTTATCGGGATGGCAATTGGTGGTTCGCTAGTTTATCCAGCTCTTGCAGGTATTTCAGCAGGTGACCCAATTTACACACTTTTCGCAGGAACAATTTTTGAATCTCCAATTCACGTAACATTCTTAGGAATTCCAGTTATCTTGATGTCTTATGCATCTTCTGTTATTCCGATTATTTTAGCAACTTACTTTGGTGCAAAAGTAGAAAAAGGCTTCAAGAAAATCATTCCAGATGTAATCAAAACTTTCGTAGTTCCATTCTGTACATTATTAGTAGTAGTTCCACTTACTTTCCTTGTAATCGGACCAATCGCAACTTGGGCTGGACAATTACTTGGAGCAGGAACAATTTGGATTTATAACTTAAGCCCAATCGTTGCTGGTTTAATCTTAGGTGGTTTCTGGCAAGTATTCGTTATCTTTGGACTTCACTGGGGTCTTGTTCCAGTGGCAATCAACAACTTAACAACACTTGGAGCAGATCCAATTCTTGCAATGATGTTTGGTGCTTCTTTTGCCCAAATCGGTGCAGTATTAGCAGTATTCTTCAAAACTAAAAACACAAAAATTAAATCTCTTAGTATTCCAGCATTTATTTCCGGTATCTTTGGCGTAACTGAGCCAGCGATTTACGGGGTTACTTTACCACTGAAAAAACCATTCATCATGAGCTGTATCGCTGGTGGTATTGGTGGCGGAATCATTGGCTTTGCAAGTGCAAAAGCTTATATCATGGGTGGACTTGGAATCTTCGGTCTTCCTAACTTCATCCAACCAGGCGCTGGTATTACAAGCGCATTCTGGTGGGTAATTATCGCAATGGTTATCAGCTTCATCCTTGGTTTCATCTTAACTTATGTAGTAGGATTCAAAGATCCAGCTGAAACAGTTGTAGAAGAATCTAACACAGTTGAAGGCGAAACTTTAATCGAACGTGAAACAATTCCAGCTCCAGTAGTTGGCGAAATCGTAACTTTAGCAGAAGTAAAAGACGAAGCATTTTCATCCGGTGCACTTGGAAAAGGTGTTGCAATCATCCCGACTGTTGGACGTGTAGTAGCTCCAGCAGCAGGAACAGTAACAACTATCTTCCCAACTGGTCATGCAATCGGTATTACAACTAAAGACGGTGCAGAAGTATTAATCCACATTGGTATGGACACAGTTCAACTAGAAGGTAAATTCTTCACAGCACACGTTAAACAAGGCGATACAATCGAAAAAGGTCAATTACTAACTGAATTTGATATTGAAGGCATTAAAGCTGCTGGATATGACGTTACAACTCCAGTAGTAGTAACAAACTCTAACCAATATTTAGACGTAATGATCACAGATGCAAAAGAAGCGAAACTTGAAGAACGTTTAATCACATTAGTAATTTAAGACTTCTAAATAAACAGCTTGGGCGCTATCTTGCTCAAGCTGTTTTTGTGTTATACTGGGGAAAAATAGGCGGTGAAGCATGTGTTAGTAAAAGGTGACGCAGTGGGGATTATTTGTTGTTCTGATGGCCGGAAAGCGGAAGATAAGTCGCGAATTGAGTGGCTGGAGGAAGTTTTGAGAGCAGAATTTGGTTTGCGAGTCATATTTGCTCAGACCATTTTTCAAATTGAACCCTCGCCTTATAGTGGTTCTCCTAAAGAACGGGCGGCGGAACTGATGAATTTATATCAAAACCCAGAAGTGAAAGTGATATTTGATATTTCTGGCGGAGATGCGGCAAATCAAGTGTTGCCATATCTTGATTTTGATATTATTCGAAACGCGCGAAAGCCTTTTGTTGGTTACAGCGACTTAACGGTCATTTTGAATGCTATTTATGCGAAAACGGGGCAGCTGGGTTTTAATTATCAATTATTGCATTTAGTCGGCAAAGATAGCGAGTTGCAGCAAAGTCAGTTTAGAAGTACATTTTTTGAAAATTGCATATCAATTAATGGAGAGCAGCTCAATGATTTTGAATGGCGCGCTGGAGAAGTTATCGGTGGAAATATTCGTTGCTTTTTGAAATTGGCAGGAACGGAATATATGCCAGATTGTACTAATAAAGTGATTTTGCTAGAGAGTTTAGGTGGGAAAGAGGCGAGAATCGCTTCTTATGTAGCGCAATTAGAGCAGTTAGGTGTGTTTTCTAGCTGTATGGGGATTATTGTGGGACAACATTCAGAGGCGGAGGAAAGTGGCGAGTATGACAGGATAGGCCGCTTATATCAACAGATTGGACGAGAACATAAGGTGCCGATTTTCCGAACGAACGAAATTGGGCATGGTAGAGATGCGAAACCATGCTGCATTGGAGAGAAAGTTAATATCTCACGAGAAACATTAACAAATTTTTAATATTTTTATTGCGAAATGTTCATAATTAACCTTTAATATAGAATTTGTAAGCAAGGAATACAATTAGTTTTACTCCCTTTTTGCTAATTGTAAACTTCCTTAAAATCCTAAACTCCCTTTTTTGGACCGACTTGATTGTCGGTCTTTTTTTATTTCTTTTCAAGCAAGATAGTCATAGCATCAAGTTCTTCTGATTTTGTTTTTCTAACCGTCAAGATTTCTCCAGCTTTCAAATTAATAGTATATGCCTGCTTGTTTTCAAATTGTATTTCAGCACGAGCATCATCAGCGTAAGACGGTAATATTTGAATAAAAGGTTTTTCGATACTATTTTTGTCAGCGATATAAGTCAGGCTATATTTTCCAACTGGAATTTGTTTACCCACCTCATAAGAACCAGAATGTTCGATTGTAAAAATGTTGGCAGAGGATTTGATGGGGAGGAATTCTGCAGGTGTCAGCTCAACTTCACCGGATCCTTCAAAATACAGTTTATTAGCATCTAGTAAATTAATACCAATTATTTGATCGCCTTTAGAAAGCTTTGTACCATAGTAAGATAGCGAACCTTTTGTTACTTGCATATCATAGATTCCAACTTTTATATCTTTTCCAATTGTGTATTCACCTGATTGAAGTTTAACGTTTTCAGCCGTATTCAATAGCTCAGGATTTTGGTTTTTGAGATATTTTATACCTTTAGGAACGAGGAATAAAAGCAGTGTAATAACTGCTAGCGCAATGAAGATACCTAGTTTGGTTTTAGTCATGGATAATTTTTCCTTGGTCCATTCGGATACTTATATCACAAAGAGGTTCTATGTCTTCTTTATGATGACTTGCAATAATAATGGTGGCACCACGTTTCTTTTCTTCTAAGAGCAGCTGGTTAATTAGTTCAATACCTTGATCATCTATCGCATTCGTGGGTTCGTCAAGCAAGATGACAGCAGGTTTTTCAAAAATGGCTTGTGCAATATTAAGTCTTTGCTTCATTCCAAGCGAATATTTTTTAACTTTTTTATCAACATGTGGGGATAATCCTACTCTATAAATGGCGTTATCAATATCTTGATTGCTTGCAATATTTTTTATTTTAGATAATATTTTTAAATTTGTCTGCGCATCAAATTGGGGTAATAACTCCATGTTTTCGATAATAATACCCATGCTTGGCGGAAAAGAAATATCTTGATGAAGTTCTTTATCATCAATGAATATCTTGCCGCTTGTTGGAATAATTAAGCCAGCAAGCGATCTAAGTAACATAGTTTTTCCAGATCCATTTTTACCGAAAATACCATAGATTTTCCCCGATTCAAATGAATAATTAATATTAGTAAGCACTTCCGTATGCTTGATTTTTTTTTGTAAATTAACAATTTTAATCATAAAAATCCTCCGTTATCATAAAATGTCTGTTGTTTTAAATTTTTTAAGAGCGACTATAAATACGCACAGTAAAACTACTAGCAAAATAATTAAACTGGTAGGTTCTGAGATTAGTAAAGTAGATGTATTAGTAAACGGAATTAATCCAGTTCTAAAGCCCATACCATAATTAGGAATTAATAAATAATAAGGCCAAGTAACTGTTGTGTTTTGATAGATTAAATCTGCTATAAGAACAGAAATAATTACATATCCATTTATAATTAATAAAGCTTTTTGCGCATCTAGAAATAGTTCCAAAAGATATTGCAAACTAAAAATAGTAAATAACATAATGGAATATCCAAGTAATAAATAGAAAAAAGAAGCAGTAAAATGTAGAGAATAGGGCGTGATTATAGAAATTAAAGCGTGTTGTAAACAAGTAAAAAGAACAATTCTTATGAACAGTTTTAAAAATTGCTTCATTAGCCAATATTCTTTTTTATAGTTACGAGAAATTTGTAAAAAACCATAATTAGACAATAAATCTTTTATATTACCTGAAATATAGAAACTAAAAGCAATAATTGGTAAGTACCAGTATAGTAATAATCGTGTTACTACTGGCGTTGCTAGTCCGACTGGAAAACCACTTAGATTTGGTAATGTTTTGAACGGGAAATCAAAGGCCATGAATAATATCGCTTGTAGAAATAAACAAATAACTACTAAAATGATAAGTTTGTTATTTTTCATACTAGTAAAAGTCCTTTTTTATAAAGATATTAGAACTAATCAAATATAGGGTAAATGCCAGCGCAGCGTTTGGGATTAGAATGAACGGTATTTCAGAAATTATGGAACTATTTTGTAACCAAAGATCAAAGAAATTTAAATTGTGAAGAGGTGTCCAGTAGATACCTTCTAAAATTATCCAATCAATAAGATAAAAAATACACATCACGAAAGCCCCAAAGATAAGCGCTTGGCCAGTTGAAGCGGTGAAGTCATATATAATTCTGAAAAGAAAACCAATAGCTAAATAAAAGAGAAAAAGTAGCAAGAAGTAAAAGAAAATTCCACTATAAAAATGAGTAGTAGTGAGCAACTTATTACTTAGAAAAATGAAAGAATACATCTGATTCACACCAAGATATAGACCTACAAATAGTGCTGTTGCGATAACTATATCTTTCAATATTTTATGGTAGAATCGTAAGCGATTTTTTTCTCTGGATAAGGCAACAATTTGTTCCTTTTTTGAAAATAGTAAAAGAAAAATAAGATAGGGGAAAACAAGCATCAAGCAAAGGGATTTGATGGAGACATACCCATACAAACTACCATTCATGATGAGAACGAGCTCTCTGTTTTTAGGAAAACTTAGATACTCCAGGTTTTGTGTGAACCAAAAAACAGAAAAAAAGAGGAACATGGAAAGAATTAGAAGAAAATATCTACTCTTTAACATATTTCACCTCATATAAGTAAAGAATACCAACAATTATTAAAACTATTAAGCTGAAAACTAGAAAAATAGGCAGAATTATTTCAAAGCCGTATTCTGTAAAAGGTTGGAAAATAAACATAATGGAATTATTTGGAAGAATCATCAGAAACCAAATAAAAAATGCAGCTGGATACGCGAATTTCTTATTCAAAAAGAACAGACTGGAGCTGGTGCCGATAAGTCCGGCCATTCCAGCCATTAGGCAAGCCATAAATCCAAAACCAATATCTGCTAAGTAGGGGTTTTGAATGCTAAAATCAAATAAAGCATTAAGGGATCCTAATCCATTTAACCCCATTTTATAAGTGCCGCCTAGGAATATAATAGAAACTAGAATAAAATTTAATAATAAAGTTGTAAACATTGTGATAAAACAAAGAATAAAACTTACAGCCAATTTTTGAAGAATATAAGATTTTTTTCCTATTTTATTAATAATAATATTACGAACACCGGTCTGATATTCTTGAATGGCCGAGTCCGCTCCAAGTAACAGACTTAAAACAGGTAAGAACCAAAGTAATAATATTTGAGTGATATGACCTCGGCTTGAACCTGCGAGGAAAAATGCAAAAGCAGGATGAATATTGACTGCTTCTGGTTTTAACATTATGTATAATTGAATGATTTCAATACAAGGTATAAGTAAGATTAAAATGAACATTCCTTGAGTGGTTTTATTGTTAATTAAGTAGGTAAACTGATTTTTCATTTTGTATACTCCGTTTCGTCATTTTAAAAAGGAAAGGGATGTATTTAACTCCCTTTCCTAATTAGAATAATTACCAAGTTTCCTCATCCCAAATACCATCGACATAGTACGTTTTGGAATTATAATTATTATTTTCTGCAGCCAAATAGGTTGTATTTTTATTAGCTACTTTGTAAGCACCACAATACCGTGTTTTTGCCCCTTGTTTAACATTCATTATTGCTGAACCTTGTACAGCATTCTTGTTTTTATTATATGTACCTAGCCAAAAAGAAGCAATTGTACCCTTTCCTTCTGTTGAGTTATCGAGGCGAACTTTCCAAGGGTTATTTACAGAAGAAGTCTCTCTATATCTTGAGCTTGACCCTGAGTTAGCGCAATTTGGTTTTAGTTTGAAATCGAAACCAATGTTATTATCAGCAGCTTTTGAATGGAAAGCAGGTGCGAAAACCATTACTCCGATAACAAGTGCTATGATAAGTCTAACGTTTTTTGATGCGAATTTTTTCATGATAATCATCTCCTATTCTAATAGAATAATGTTGCTTGTTAAATATATCACAATCTATCAAGCTGGTCAATATGTTTTTTGAATTTACAGAAAATGATAAATACTTTACAAAAAGTGATATTTAATCATATATAATTTACGAGAAATAAACTGTCCAAGCTGATAACTATTCAATTTTTTGTTAAAATGATAACATAAAAGAAAATGCGTATGAAAAAGGAGTTTTTATCATGAAAGTTGAAGGATTGCTTGGATTTTTAGGGGCGGCGCTAGGAATTGGATTTAGTTTGATGGTTCTTGTTATTCCTGATATTTCACAGGCTTTAGAAGAGGAATCGTTTTTCTTCTATATGTTAACAATTGGTTCGCTTGTGCTTTCAGGGGTTGGGCTTACAGGATCGTTTGTTGTTTCGCATAAGCCACGTCTTGGTGGAGCGATGATGGTTGCAGCTGCAATCGGTTGTACAATGTCGATTTCGATTATGTTCTTACTACCAATCGTGTTACTTGCTGTTGGTGGATTAATTGCACTAATTAATTATGAAGAAGCTGTTTCAGTAGAAGAATAAAACAAAAACGCTGTCCGCGCGGGCAGCGTTTTTTTATTAACGATTAAGATATTTTTTCAAAAAGTAATAAATTCCGTCAGCGTCATTTGCTGCGGTGACAAAATCAGCGCTTTTTTTCACAAGTTCGCTTGCGTTTTCCATTGCGACCCCTGCGCCAGCTACTTCAAGCATTCCGATATCATTTTCACCATCGCCGAAAGTAATTACGTTTTCTGGCTTAATATTTAAATGCGCAGCGAGATTTTTCACGGCATATTTTTTATCCATATCTTTTGGTAAGATTTCGATGTTATTTGCATGCGATGAAAGAATAGAAACGTCGGCTAATTTTTCTAATTCGTTTCGAAGGATAGCTAGTTTATCGAAATCTTCTTCTTCAATCACGATGCCGTTAATAAATTGATCCGAATGTTGTAGGAAAGCTTCTTCCGTTTTAATAGCAACGAGTTTTGTTGCATTAACTCGGCCTTTGTCTTCCTCATCGGTAAAATAGTAAGGTGGATTTTTCGTATAGTAAACTGTATCCGTGGAGAAGAAAAACACTGGCAAATCATGAGCTTGGCATAACGAAAATGTTTCGAGTAATGCAGATTGCTTCATTTTCTCTTGTTGGATGATTTCGCCGGATACTGCGACCACACCGCCGTTTGAAGCGATAATATCTGCTTTTGGATGGACAAGTTTGGCGAAATCTGTTGCAGAATTGTACATGCGACCAGTAGAAACGGCAAAATGATGCCCTTCTTCTATTAATTGTTGCAAGATAGTTAGTGTTTTTTCAGAAATTGTTTGATTTTTGAGTAGTAATGTTCCGTCTAAATCGGAGCAAATTAAGTATTTTTCCAAGTAAACCTTCCTTTCGTTATAGCTTAGAGCCGCAAGATTCGCGGATAATTAATTCTGGATTATGGTTAATAATCATTGGTTCTACTTGGCCGTTAATTGCGCTAATTAGTTGTAAAATCGCCATTTTGCCAAGGTATTCATTGTGTTGGTCCATCGAAGTTAGGCGCGGAGTTTGGTAATCTCCATTCATAAATTGGTCGCAGCTGACAATCGCGATGTCTTCCGGGCACGAAAGCTTGGCATCATTAATCGCCCGAATCGCCCCGATAGCAACATTATCATTAATAGCGACGAGCGCTGTCGGCAAAGTGGCGTTATTTTCTAGAAGTTGAGTCATCGCCGCGTAACCATCCGCCGTATAGTAATCAGAAAGTACAACCCAGTCCTCGTTTAGCGGATGCTGATAGCTAGCCATCGCTTCTTTAAAAGATTCTAGTCGATAACTGGTAATTTTTACGCCGGCTTCCCCGCCAATAAAACCGATATTTTTATGACCAAGTGCTGTCAGATGGCTGACTAAAGTTGTAACACCTTTTTTCAAATTACGTTCAATAAATAAACAGTTGAGCTCAGGGATTTTCGACCCGATAACAACTACTGGAATAGCTTTATTTAACTGATTCAAAGCAGAAATATAATCTGCCGGAACGACTTCTTTGTCAATTTCGCCACCTAAAATAAGAAGTCCGTCAACTTGTTTTTCTAAGATGATTTTCAAGTAATCTTCTTCGGTTAGTTGATGTTGGTTGTTCTTATTATTTGGCTCGGCAAGCATGGTGTTGAACAAAATCGTTGAAAACATATAATCTAGCGCGAATTTTTGAATTTGCGTTATTAGTGAAATGAAATAGGGGTTGGAAATATCTGGCAAAATCACGCCGATATTCTTGGTTTGCTTATTAACCATTCCACGAGCAAATACGCTAGGTGTGTAGTTATGTTCATCGATGATAGCTTGGATTTTTTGGCGTTTCTTAGCTGAAACGGACGGGCTGTTATTGATGACCCGCGAAACAGTGGAAACAGAAACACCACTAAGTTTAGCTATTTCTTGTATAGTTATTTTTTTCATTAGGAATGTTCACCTCATAAGCATTTTTAACTATTTTAAGTGTAGCTTATTTACCGGGAAATAACAAGCATAATTTGGTAACGTTATCAAAAAAATGCAAAAAGGGGTTGACATATTAAAAATATCCAGTTATTCTATGTTAGAAAGCGCTATCAACAAATGGTTTAATTTGGTAACGTTACCAAAAATGAGGTGGAATAGTTGAACATACAAGAATCTGTCATCGGCATTGATCTAGGTGGCACTAAAATTTTAATTGGTGAAGTAACGAGAGATGGGGAGGTGCTAAATTCCAAGAGCTATCCAAGCGATACGGAGAACCAAGCCAAAGCAGTGGAGGTTTTACTGGATGCGTTAGATGATTATACGCAAAATATCGGCTTCGTAGCAGAAAAACAAATCGGAATTGGCGTTGGTCTTGTCGGCCGAGTGGATTATAAATCAGGCATCTGGTTAGAAATTGAACCGGGAAAAACAAACCCAACTCCACTTGCGGAAATTTTAGAAGCGAAAACGGGATTACCTGTCAGCCTTGGCAATGATGTTGTTTGCGCAACAATGGCCGAAAAACAATTTGGTTGGGGACGAGAAACAAACGATTTTATTTATTTGAATGTCGGAACAGGTCTGGCTGCTGGGTTTGTAGTAGATGGCCGCATTACGCAAGGTGGGCACTTTAACGCTGGCGAAATTGGTCACGCGGTGATTGACATTCATAGTGATGTAGCTTGTGGTTGCGGCAGACGTGGTTGCGTGGAGCGACTTGCTTCTGGCCTTGGGATAAAAGAAGAGGCGCTTAGACATATCAATGATTACCCAACATCCGTACTTGCCAAAAATCCGGCAGAACTAACTGGGAAAATGGTTCTTCATGCAGCGGAACAAAAGGATGAACTTGCTGAAAAAATCGTTGATAATGCGACGCTTCAATTAGCTAATCTGATTATGAACCTGGTTCGAACAACAGATCCAGAGTGTGTAATTCTTGGTGGCGGCGTGACGAGAAATGAGCATTTTTTCCAAAAGATAATGGATAATCTTCAAAGTAATACAATTCGTTTCGTTACAAAAGGCGTTGTTCGTTCTAAGCTTGAGAAAGATAAAGTTGGCTTAATTGGCGCGGCGGTTATTGGGATGAAACTAGGAGATGAAGGAGGAAAAGAATGAAACCAAGTATGAAACGACAAATTGCCCAAACTGGTATTATTCATCGACCACTCCCTATTGAAACAGAACATGCGCTAGAAACATTGGCGAAAAGGAAACAAGTCTTATCAAGTAGAACGTTATTTAGCGTGGAACAACAAATTTCCTTGGAGTTCACACATCAAGGGGCAGGAGATTTTACTATTGCAGAACAAGGGGAGATTAAGCTTGCTTCACCAGTCGTTATGCCACATTGGCCTGCTGGTGCGCCGGATGACGGTGACTACACCAATTTTGGTAACGTTACCATATCTGCACCGCTCGAAAATGAGGACTGGAGCGGCTTTAACCGCGTAAGAGTTCAAGTTTTGCCTGACTTTCCTGGAGTAACGAACCCGTATTTAATGATTAGTTTTAAAAACGATGGAACTGTGAAAGTGCCTGATATATATGGCCGCGAGGGAGTTCATGGGGTGAATTTAATCAATCATGAATGGAACGATGTCGTTTTTGAAATTGAAGGTTTGCCGCGCGATCAGATGACGGAAATTAGTTTTAGTTATTACTTGAACGGCCCAGAGAGACTTACGGCTGGAACAATGGAATTATTTATTAATGAAATTAAATTAGAGCAAATCAGTGAACCGGAAATTTCAAAAGGCTGGGTGCCGCAAGATAACGCGCTGATTTATTCCCACAACGGTTATTCCAAAGATATGCCAAAAGTGGCGTTTTGCTCAAACAAAAATGCAGCGAGTTCTTTTACGATTCATGAAAAAGAAACGGAAAAAGTTGTTTTCACTGGAAAAAGTTACCAAAATACGACGGAAACTGGCAACTTCATTATTCTTGATTTTTCCGAGTTGCAGACAATTGGCGAATATTACTTGAAATTTGCTGATATGCAGTCGGAAATTTTCCAAATTGGGACTTCCGAAGTGATTTGGGAATCGTCTATCTGGAAATCGCTCAATTTTATTTTCTGTGAACGTTGTGGTTGTCCAGTTTTTGGGAAACATACGACTTGTCATGCGGATATTATCGCTGAACATGATGGGAAACAGTTGTCATTTAATGGTGGTTGGCACGATGCAGGTGATGTTTCGCAACAGCTCATTCAAACGGCGGAAGTAACGATGGCTTTATACGAAATGGCGGCAAGTTTATCTGAAAAAGATGAAATGTTACGGATGCGTCTTTTAGAAGAAGGCGAGTGGGGACTTGATTTCATTTTGAAAACGCGCTTTGGGGATGGATTTAGAGCGACTAGTGCTGGTATGACGCGGTGGACAGATGGTCTTGTTGGTGGCATGGATGACGCGATTGCGCGAGTGCATAATCAAGCGTATGAGAATTTTTATTGCGCGGGGATTGAAGCCTATATTGGTAGCCAAATTACTGATAACGCAACTATGCAGAACCATTTACTTCGAATTGCAGAAGAGGATTTACTTTTTGCGATAGCGGAACTGGAAAAACACGGAACGAGTCAAAAACCAATTTTCTGGGAGCATACGTATCAAACCTCGGAAAGTTTATATTATGCAACGGCTTCTTGGGCGGCTTCGATGGTTTACCAACTGACAAATAAAGAAAGTTATGCTGAAAAAGCGCTCGAGTGGTTAGATTTGATGCTAGAGGCTCAGGAAAAAGCAGGAATTAAAGACAGCGAAACTAGCGAGCTTTATAAAGGGTTTTTCTACCGCGATAAAACGCACAATGTCATTCAGCATTTCAATCATCAAGCGCGCGAACATCTTTATTTAATGGCACTTGAGGCGGCTCTCGAAACGCAACCAGATCACGCTGAAAAACAAACTTGGCTACAGTCGGTCGAAATGTACGGCGACTATTTGAAAAAAGTAACACGTTTCACTAAACCATATCCGCTCATTCCAGCAGGACTTTACAAAAAAGATGAGTATTTAGATGAAGCGAGTTTTAACTTACAACATCTACTCATTGATGAACGCGCGATAGAAGAATACCAACTGCAATTCGAGCAAGGTATCAAAATAAACGACGAGGTAGCTTTGCGGAAATTCCCAATTTGGTTCTCATTTAGAGGAAATAATGCCATTTTACTTTCAGCAGGAAAAGCGGCATCGATTGCTGGGGGGATTTTGCAAGATAAGGCCCTTCTGGATATTGCGGAAGGTCAATTGCAGTGGGTGATTGGAATGAACCCATTTGGACAATCAATGATGCACGGCGAAGGTTACCGTTACGCGCAGCAGTACAGTGTGCTGAACGGCGAAATTACAGGGGAAATCCCAGTCGGAATGGAAACGTTTAGAAATGAAGATGAACCATACTGGCCGGAGTTTAATAATGCAACATATAAGGAAGTTTGGGTCGGGAATGCCGGCAAATGGATGTCAATTGTAGCAGATTTAAACAAAATAACAGGAAAGTCATAGGAGGACAAAAAAATGAATTCAGAGAGAACTTTATCTAGCCGATTTATTGAAGGATTATCAATTTTTGCCCAAAAAATTTCATCGCAAAAGCATATCATGGCAATTCGTGATGGCTTTGCAGCAATGATTCCAATTACGATCATTGCAGCATTTTTCTTACTTGTAAATAATGTTTTGCTTCAACCACAAAACGGTCTGCTTAAATTCATTCCAAATGTGGAAAATTATTTAGGTGTTGGTGTGCAAGTTTACAACGCGACACTTGGTATTATGGCGATTTTAGCGGCATTCCTAATCGGGAACTTTTTAGCTAAATCATACGGAATGGAAGGGCGTACGGAAGGGATGGTTGCTGTTGCAGCTTATGTAGTTTTAATCCCAGCATCTTCTCATTTAATGTCTGTTGACGGCAAAGCTTTTGAGGCTGGCGGCGTTTTAACTCAAGAAATGACAAGTTCAACAGGGATGTTCCTTGCGATTATTGCTTCTTTAGTCAGTATCACTATGCTTGCGAAATTCTCGAGAAGTAAAAAATTGAAGATTTCCATGCCTGAAAGTGTACCACCAGCAATTGCGAAATCATTTAACATTTTAATTCCATCTTTCTTAGTTTTAAGTATTTTAGCTATTATTGAAGTGCTTGTAGTTAGTTTTGTATCAATGAGTATTCCAGAAATTATCGTAAAAGTATTGCAAATTCCGTTAGTTGGTGGTTTCCAAACGCTACCAGGGATTCTACTTTATGTGTTCTTAGCGGGATTCTTATGGGTATTTGGTATTCACGGCGCGTTTGTATTAGGCGCGATTTCCGGACCAGTACTTTTAACTTCTTTACAACAAAATATTGATGCAGTAAATGCAGGGACAGCTTTACCAAACATTGTTACACAACCATTTTTAGATGCTTTCGTATACATGGGCGGTGGCGGAACAATTATCTGTTTAGTTATCGCGATTTTCATAGCGTCGAAACGACCGGATCACCGCATGGTCACAAAATTTGGCTTGATTCCTAGTATTTTCAACGTCAGTGAGCCGCTTATGTTTGGTTTGCCAGTTGTCTTCAACCCAATTTACGGTATTCCATTAGTTATTGCTCCACTTGCTTCAACTGCAATGGCATACTTCGCAACATCATGGGGCTGGATTAGCCAAACATACATCTTGATTCCTTGGGTAACACCACCAGTGCTTTCGGGTTATCTTGCAACGGGCGGAGACATTCGCGCTTCCATCTTGCAAATCGCTATTATCGTCGTTGGAACGCTGATTTACCTTCCATTTGTACTTGTAGCTAACCGCGCATATGTTTTAGAACAAAAAGCTGCTGGGGAAGTAGAAGCAGAAACAGTAACGAATGGAGAAGTTTAAAATGAAACCAACAATGATGACTTATATTAATGAAGAAGAGGAAATGTGCCGAGCAATTTTAGCCAATTTCCAAACAAATGCAGAAAAATTAGAATTACTCGTAAAAAATGGCGCAAAAGAATGGTTGATTTTAGCAACCGGATCAAGCTTAAATGCAGCCCTGAGTGCCAAATATTACATTGAAAATATCGCGGATGTCCGTATTACAGTTGAAGAACCTTTCAACCAT
Source organism: Listeria marthii (assembly GCF_014227425.1). NCBI lineage: Bacteria > Bacillati > Bacillota > Bacilli > Caryophanales > Listeriaceae > Listeria > Listeria marthii. The sequence goes on along the minus strand of NZ_JAASWB010000004.1, from coordinate 171,857 downwards.
TTATATTACGAAAAACTATCAAGCCATCTTGATCTAGTCATCGGAATTTCACAAAGTGGTCAAAGTACCTCAACCATTTCTGCGCTAGAACGAGTGAAAAAAGAAGCTTCTGTACCAGTCGTTGCGCTAACGAGCGATGTAACTAGTGAAATTGCCGATTTTGCGGATATTACACTGGATATCGGCTGCGGAAAAGAACGTGTTGGCTACGTAACAAAAGGCTTCACAGCAACAGTTCTAACATTAATGCTGACAGGACTTCATTTTGCATATAAAACAGGGCAAATTGATGAAGCACGCTTCAATAACGAAATCGGTGCATTCGGCCGCGCAACTGATGCAATTCCAGCAACAATCGCCCAAACCGAAGCGTTTTATGAAAAATGGCAGGATGAATTCGCTACTGCGCCGAAATTTACTGCGATTGGTTATGGTCCGACAGTTGGGACATGCAAAGAATTTGAAACGAAATTCTCGGAAACTGTCCGCGTACCATCACAAGGTCTTGATTTAGAGGCGTTTATGCATGGGCCATATTTAGAAGTAAACCCGCAACATAGAATTTTCTTCTTAGAAACAGAAAGTGCTGTTACAGAGCGTTTAGTACTGTTGCGCGATTATGAATCTAAGTACACACCATTTACGTATACGGTTAAATTTGGCACAGCTGAGAACGACCGCACATTAGCAATTTCAGCGGATCTCGACGAATACCAAGCGCCGTTCCTAATGATTCTTACTTTCCAAATCTTAGCGCATCATATTGCGGAGTTGAAAGGAAATAAATTAACAGAACGCATCTACACAGACTTTGGTGTGGCAATGAAAAGTAAAACAAAACCTGGTGACTACGCTTAAAAGTTACTAATAGGCTGGAAAAACCCCGTATAAGTGGGGTTTTTCTAGTCTTTTTTTCTCGGACTCCCAACATGTAGCAATTAATTGTTAAATGTTGATAAATAAGTCACAAGTCTGATACAAGGAAAGTTAATTTGTGGTAAAATGAACTTTGACTTTAAAAAAAGAAGAGGAAGTGAGTGCCTGGTGGATTTTATTACTTACATCATTGATTTTATTTTGCACATTGACCAACATTTAGTGGAGATTATAAATAATTTTGGGATTTGGACTTACATCATTTTGTTCTTGATTGTTTTTATAGAAACTGGATTGGTAGTATTTCCGTTTTTACCAGGAGATTCATTACTTTTTGCGGCCGGAGCGTTATCTGTATTAGATGGTTCAATTCTACATATTGTTCCGCTAATCATCACTTTATGGTTAGCTGCTGTTCTTGGTGACACAGTGAACTACCATATCGGTAAAAAAATCGGCACATCGATACCAGAAGATAGCTGGTTTGGAAAATTAATAAATAAAGAAAAGATGGAAAAAGCAGAAGCATTCTTCAATAAACATGGCGGAAAAACCATTTTTATTGCTAGATTTATGCCATTCATCCGTACGTTCGCGCCGTTTGTGGCTGGAGCAAGTCGCATGAATTATCGCTATTTCTTAAATTACAATATTTTAGGAGCAACTGTCTGGGTATTACTTTGTACGCTTGCAGGTTACTTCTTCGGGAATTTCCCAATCGTAAAAGACAACTTCTCATTAGTAGTTATCGGAATTATCGTAGTTTCCGTTATCCCAATGGTAGTTTCGTTCATTAAAAGTAAAATGGACAAAAAAAGCGCAGAATAATTTCTGCGTTTTTTTATTTCCCGGGAAATTATGACAAGCTGCTGTTGGTTAAGTTAAGTTTAGTAAAATATATAATATTAAGTGTAAGGAGAGATAGCGATGGAAATGTATTACAAGCGATTGATAGAAGGTACAGCGATTCCTGCTATTATTCATAATATGGAGTATTATCTTATATCTATGCCAATTTTTGAAGATGGATCAATGGATTGCTGGGAACGAATCAATTTAAAAGAATTACAAAATAAATTAGCAATAAATAAACTAGTCACCTCTATTCCTGATGGCAAAAACATTAACATCCATGGTTTGGGAACGTATGCTATCCACAGTGCAAAATGGCAACATACATCAAAAACTTACTATGAATATGTATACAGGATATTATATTTTTTCCGCTGATAATAAAACAAATTTTGGTGGTGTGGCAGCAAATATTACCAATGAACAAACAATGGTGAAGTTAACCTTAAAAGATAAAGAAAAGTTTTTTCATGAATCGGTCGAATAATTAACAACCATTTAGGGTAACTAGTTATCAAGAGGTGATGAAATGGAAAAAGCATTGAACATTACATCCGAAATTGGCAAACTCCAAACAGTACTTGTAAAAAGACCGGGTTCTGAACTCGAAAATATCACACCAGAGTATCTAGAATCTTTATTATTCGACGATATCCCTTACTTGAAAATGATGCAAAAAGAACATGACTTTTTTGTCAAAACGATGCAAGACGCAAACATTGAAGTACTTTACCTAGAAAAATTAGCAGCAGAAGCATTGCGAGCAGCTAATAATAAAGAAGCCTTTTTAACAAAAATGATTAAAGAATCCAATCAAATGGACGAAAGCGCGCTATATGTGCGAGATTATTTGATGTCATTTGATGAGGAAGAAATGATTCGCAAACTGATGTCCGGTTTGAAAAAATCAGAAATTCCAGAACGGAAAAAGAAACATTTAAATGAAATGATGGATGAACAATATCCATTTTTCTTAGATCCATTACCTAATTTGTATTTCACTCGAGATCCGGCAGCGGTTATAGGGGATGGCGTGACGATTAATAAAATGTTCCAGCCGGCTAGAAGGCGAGAATCTATTTTTATTGAGCTGATTTTGAAACAGCATCCCCGTTTTAGTGAGCAAGCGGTTCCGGTATGGTCAGGTCGCGAAGAGCCGTTTTCTTTAGAAGGTGGCGATGAATTAGTTCTAAATGAGGAAACTATCCTTGTTGGCGTATCTGAGCGGACGGATGCACGAGCGGTCGAGCGTCTTGCGGAAAGTTTATTTAGTCGCGCTCCGAAAATCAAGCGAGTTTTAGCAGTTGAAATTCCGGAAACTAGGTCATTTATGCATTTGGACACTGTTTTCACCATGGTTAATTTTGCGCAGTTCACAATTCACCCAGCTATTCAAAATCAACAAGGCGAGCTCAATGTTTATATTTTAGAAAAAAGTGAGAATGGGCTGGAAATTACGCCGCGCAGAGACTTTCAGCGCGTGATTGCGGAGATTTTAGATGTGCCGGAAGTTGATTTTATTCCTTGTGGTGGGGAAGATGTGATTGTTTCAGCACGAGAACAGTGGAATGACGGGGCAAATACACTTGCGATTGCGCCGGGGGAAGTAATTACATATGATCGTAACCATGTCTCTAATAACCTTTTAAGAAGTGCTGGTATTAAGGTTCATGAAGTGATTAGTTCGGAGCTTTCTAGGGGTCGTGGTGGTCCTAGGTGTATGACCATGCCGCTTGTTAGAGAAAATCTATAATAAGCCTTGAAAAACTGGGATTTTCCTGCAAAATACAACTTTCACAAAAAGTATTGTCGGTGATTTTGAGATGTGCTATAGTGTTTTCAAACCAGAAACTTTCGAGAAATATCTTGCTGGTTAGTTTGCGCTATGATATAATATTTTATTGTGAGTAATTATAAATTATTCCTTGCTCGCTCTTGATTTTAAGGCTAGCTAAAGGCAGTCTGAATTTCAGGGATATGGTGTGGTTTCATGCTATATCAGAGCCGCTTAAGACCACAAGGAGGTGTAGAGTAGATGGCTAGAAAGTACGAAATTATGTACATCATTCGCCCAAACATTGAAGAAGATGAGAAAAAAGCTGTTGTTGAACGCTTTGACGGAATCTTAACTGATAATGGTGCGGAGATCATCGAATCAAAAGAATGGGGTAAACGTCGCTTAGCATATGAAATCAATGACTATCGTGATGGTTTTTACCACATCGTGAAATTAAACGCTGATAAAGCAGATTCTATCAACGAATTTGACCGTTTAGCAAAAATTTCTGATGATATCATTCGTCATATGGTAATTAAAGAAGAAGCATAAGAATTTATTCAAGGCTAGGACCTTGATTTACTAAACGAGAGGAGGTTGGTTTTGCATGATGAATCGTGTAGTACTTGTAGGACGCTTAACAAAAGATCCTGAATTACGTTACACTCCAGCTGGTGTGGCTGTTGCGACTTTTACATTAGCTGTAAATCGTACGTTCACTAACCAACAAGGAGAACGAGAAGCTGACTTTATTAATTGTGTTGTTTGGCGTAAACCGGCAGAAAACGTTGCTAATTTCCTGAAGAAGGGAAGCATGGCAGGCGTTGATGGCCGTGTTCAAACTCGTAATTACGAGGGGAACGACGGTAAACGTGTTTATGTGACAGAAATTGTAGCAGAGAGTGTTCAATTCCTTGAACCGCGTAATTCTAATGGCGGTGGCGGAAGTAACTATCAAAGTGGCAATAACAACAATAATTATAATAGCGGTGGAAATAACTTCGGACAAGCACCTACAAATAACGGTGGATTCGGACAGGACCAGCAACAATCTCAAAATCAAAATTATCAATCCACTAACAATGATCCTTTTGCAAGTGATGGTAAGCCAATCGACATTTCTGATGACGATTTGCCATTCTAATTTCATTTTAGCGGTTTGAACTTTAAGATAGGAGGAACTTTCAATGGCTGGAGGACGCAGAGGCGGACGCCGTCGGAAAAAAGTATGTTACTTTACTTCCAATGGTATTACGCATATCGACTATAAAGATGTAGAACTTCTTAAAAAATTCGTTTCCGAACGTGGTAAAATTTTACCTCGTCGTGTAACTGGAACAAGCGCTAAATATCAACGTAAACTTACTGTTGCTATCAAACGCTCTCGCCAAATGGCATTACTACCATTTGTTGCTGAAGAAAAATAAAATTAATTTTAACAGTCTAGAATTTATTTCTAGGCTGTTTTTTTATCAAAAATAGACCTAAAGTATCGAAATCTACGACCTAAGAAGGAAGTTTGTGTTAAATATACATGTTATTCTTAAAAAGAAGTAAAAAAATACACAGGGGGCAACAAACATGTATAGAAAATTAGCAACAGTAGGGATGGCAGTTTTATTAGTAGGGGCTTTATCAGCGTGTGGCTCAAATGATGATAAGGATACATCATCAAATAATAACAGCCAAGAAACTACTAGTAGCAAAAGCAGTAACAATGAAAGTTCATCATCCGATAGCTTGCAAAATAAAAGCTTCGATATGAGCTACGAAGACGCGATAAATGCATTCAAAGACAAACATGGTGATGCAGAAATATCTAGCGTTGAATTAGAGAAAAACTTGGGAAAATACGTGTACAAAGTTGATGGAATTTCAAATGACAATGAATATGAAATGAAATTCAATGCTGAAACAAAAGAACAGTTAAGCGATGAAACAGACAAACTTGACCGGGAAGATGCTGGTGGAGTGGAAAAAGAAAACGAAAAACTTAGCTTAGATGGCATTAAAACACCAAAAGAAGCGATGGATAAGGCTGTAACTGAACAAGCTGGCGACGTAACGAGTTGGAAAATAGAAAGAGAATTAGATACAACTTATTATGAAGTGACGGTAAAACAAGATAATAAAAAATACGAAATCAAGCTAAATGCAAAAACTTTAGACGTACTTCAAACAGAACAAGATGATTAATAAAATCAGAAAAGCAAGCTGTGAATATTCTTTCGTAGCTTGCTTTTTTTATGAATAAAATTACTGAAATATAATATTAATATGAGTCTTTAATACTAGTATGCAGTTCTTTATATACGTATGAAAATTCTGAACTGTATCCAAAAAATCGCTAATTTTGCCCTTTTTGAGTCGTTCATGACAAGAATCGGACATTTCATTACATTTTTGGTTATTACAGGTAAATTCGTTGTAAAATATTAGTGGAGGTGAATTAGTTGAGTAATTTTACCGCAAAAGTCCCTTTGTCAGAAAGAATGGCGGATGTTTTGATTTCGAAAGACCGCTGGAAGGATGACGAAGAAGGTTATTTAAAAGTAAAATATGGACTGGAAATAATTTTAATTAATGCCATGAAGTTTGCTCTCGTATATGGTATTGCCTTAGTAACAGGGCTTTTACTGCAAACGGTGACAGTGCATCTGTCGTATTTATGGCTTAGACGGTATTCTTTTGGATTACACGCAACCAAAACATTGAATTGTACGTTGATTAGCTTGATGATGTTTGTGTTCGCGCCATTCGTTTTTCAAAATATCCCCTCTAATAATTGGATTGTTTTAGGTACATTTGGTTTCATACTACTCAACATGTTTTTATTCGCTCCGGCAGATACAGAGAATTTGCCTTTAATCGGTGCAGAACACCGAAAAACACTAAAAAGAAAAGCGATGATAGGGACGTTAATTTTAACGGGAATTGCGTTACTAATACCATTCGCTGAGATGAAAACATTAATCATGATAGGTTCTTTGTTTCAGGTGATAAGCATAAATCCACTTACTTACAAACTATTAAGAAGGAGGTATCGGAACTATGAGAAATATGAATAGATCGGTTGGTAATTTCCTCTCTAGAAAGCTAGAAGAAAAATCCATGAAAGTTGCGGATTCTTCTATGAGTAAGGCTTGCTTCATGTTTGTATACGAACCAAAAAGTCCATTTGTAAAGATGCAAGAAAAAAACGAAAATAAATAAATTAAAAACTGTATAACGTCAAAATTCATGCTAAAATAAAAAGAAGGCAAACTTACATATTTAAACATAGATATTTTAGACAGTGGAGGACTAATATGTTTAGTATTTTGATGGCATTTATACAGATAACGGGTATTTTTATAGCAATCCAGATTTTGACAAACAAAGTTTTTTCAATTAAAGAGGGAGTGGTCACTGTAGCAATTGCTATGGTAGCCTTCCCTTTATTTACATTAGTTCAGTATTGGTCGATGATCTTGGTGTTGCTGGTTTTTGTAAGTGCCTTATATTGGAAGAATAAAAATGTGATAGTTTCGGGTTCTATTACGCTTGTAGTTATTATTCTGCTTACTATTAGTGATTCTATAGTAGGTTTTATTTTAGTACCGGGTTTACATTTTAAATACGATGAAATATTTAATGAATTACTACCAACATTAATTTATTGCGTGGGGATGCTGACAAACTTGTTGGTGCTTTCTTTTCTGCTTAGAAAGCTCATTGAAAAAGTAGATTTATCTAGATTTGTTGAACATAGAAAGTATGCGTATATTATTTTCTCTATCGTTGCACTTACGGTTTTAGCGTTTTATATGAATATTTACGCGGGCTCGATTGCAGGTTTCGATGGTTCAGTTTTGAAAATTAACACGCTTATTTTTACGGGTTATACCATTTTGTTGATAGTTATAGTGACGGTTGTTATTAATACAGCGACCAACGAACTTAAAGTACAGAATCAGAAGGAACAGCTAGAACAGTTACAGGATTATGTTACTACATTAGAGTCCCTGCATAGAGAAATGCGAGTTTTTCGTCATGATTATGTGAATATCTTGTCTACGCTTGTGGGATATATTGATAATAATGATATGCCGGGTTTGAAATATTACTTTGAAAATAATATTGTACCTATAAATAAAACAATTGAATCGAACAACTATAAAATTTCATTGCTGCAAAATATTCACGTGATTGAACTGAAGGGCTTACTAGCTGTTAAGTTAATACGAGCTCAAGAGTTGAAAATTGATGCGATTTTGGAAGTAGTTGAACCGATTGATAAGATTTCGATGGATAGTATAGATTTATGTAAAGTTGTTGGAATCTTGCTGGATAATGCGGTTGAAGCGGCGCTAACTTGTGAAAATCCAGTTATTCGGATTGCGTTTGTGAAGAAAGGCGATAGCATTATCATTGTATTTGCGAATAGCTTACCAGTGAATATGCCGCCTGTTTATAAAATATTTGAAGAAGGTTTCTCAACAAAAGGGGAAGGTCGCGGTTTAGGTCTTGCTAGTTTGCGGGAAATCATGAAGAAATATTCGCACGTTGCCTTAGATACGAAAGTGACCAATAGAGAAGTTATTCAAGAACTAGAAATTATGTAGAAGAATGGGGATGAATTTATGCTACCGGTTTTTATTTGTGAAGATAACAGAATGCAGCGAGAAAGGTTAACGAAATATATTGAAGACTATATAATGGTTGAACATTTTGATATGAAGTTAGAACTTTCGACAGGAGATCCGTTTGAGTTAGTATCACGAATGCCTTCACATCAAGGTATGGGACTTTACTTTTTAGATATTGATTTAGGGCAACCGGACATGAATGGTTTTGAATTAGCTCAAGAAATTCGGAAATTTGATCCGCGGGGCTTCATTATTTTCATTACGACACATGCGGAATTGAGCTATATGACTTTCACGTACAAGGTGGAAGCGCTTGATTACATCATTAAAGACGATATTGATATGTTGCATGACCGAGTGCTGTCTTGTATGAAGCAAGCGGAAGAACGGATTTCTAACGACCAAGATATGCAGAAGTATTTTACGTTTAAAGTGTCGGATAAGAAGATTATTCATGAACTTTTAGACGATATCTTGTTTTTCGAAACAGCGCCGACGATTCATAAAGTGATTTTACATGGCAAAAACCGCCAAGTGGAGTTTTATGGTAAGTTGAAAAATATTGAGAAAATGTTGGACGAATCCTTTTATCGGTGCCATCGGTCGTATATTGTGAATAAGAAAAACATTCATGAACTAGATACGACAAAAGGTGTGGTGAAGATGTCTAATGGAGAAAATTGTTACGCATCATCAAAATTAATTAAAAGCTTGAGTTTATAAAAGTGGCCTTAATGGTCGCTTTTTTTGTACGAAGCTGAGTTCGGATTTGATGAAATGGGGAAATATAGGTAAAATAATAGTGATGAATTGTTAGTTCAGTTTATGTTATGATATAGATACTCAATTTCAGACAAAAGGTATGTAAAAAAATGGGGAGCTGGATGAAATGTCAGGCTATTTTCAAAAACGAATGCTTAAATATCCATTATACGGTCTGATTGCAGCGACAATTATTCTGGGCGTAATCACGTTCTTTTTTTCGTGGTGGTTATCAGTATTAGTTGTTGTTGGTGGGATTATTCTTACGGTTGCGATGTTTTACTTTGAACATCGCCTGAATGAGGACGTTCAACTATATGTTTCTAATTTAACGTATCGGATTAAGCGCAGTGAGGAAGAAGCGCTTGTTGAAATGCCGATGGGAATATTGCTGTATGATGAACATTACAAAATTGAATGGGTTAACCCGTTTATGTCGAAATACTTTGATAAGAAAGAGTTAATTGGGGAATCCTTGGAAGAAGTAGGACCGGAATTTCTGGATGTGATTACTGGGAATGATGAAAAAGGGATTATGTCGATTGCTTGGCGTGATCACCGTTTTGATACGATAGTAAAGCGTAAAGAGCGGATTTTATATTTATATGACCGGACGGAATATTATGATTTAAATAAGAAATATCAAGCGAATAAATCTGTTTTTGCGGTTATTTTCTTAGATAATTACGATGAATGGGCGCAAGGTATGGATGATAGGCGTCGTAGTGCTTTGAACAATTTGGTGACGTCGATGTTGACTAACTGGGCCAGAGAGCATCGAATCTATTTGAAACGGATTTCTACGGATCGCTTTATGGCCTTTTTGACAGAGGAAATGTTGAAGCGACTGGAAGAGGAGAAGTTTCAAATTTTGGACCGGATTCGTGAACGGACGTCGAAGCAGAACATTCCTTTGACGCTTAGTATTGGGATTGGTTATAAGGAAGATGATTTGATTCAGCTGGCGGATTTGGCGCAGTCTAGTCTAGATCTTGCCTTAGGGCGCGGCGGAGATCAGGTCGTTATTAAGCAGCCAGAAGGAAAAGTGCGTTTTTACGGCGGCAAAACAAACCCGATGGAAAAACGGACTCGGGTTCGCGCACGTGTTATCTCGCAAGCCTTGCAAGAGCTAATTACGCAAAGTGACCAAGTTTTTGTTATGGGGCACCGCTATCCGGATATGGACGTAATTGGTTCGAGTCTTGGTGTGATGCGGATTGCGGAGATGAATGATCGCAATGCTTATGTGGTTGTGGAACCTGGCAAAATGAGTCCAGATGTGAAGCGACTGATGAATGAAATTGAAGAATATCCAAATGTAATTAAAAATATTGTTACACCGCAAGTTGCGCTGGAAAATATTACCGAGAAGAGTTTGCTCGTTGTTGTTGATACACACAAACCTTCGATGGTTATTAATAAAGAATTGCTGGACTCGGCTACGAATGTGGTTGTTGTCGATCATCACCGTCGTTCGGAGGAATTTGTTGGAAGTCCGGTGCTTGTTTATATTGAGCCATATGCGTCATCTACTGCCGAACTGATTACGGAGCTGTTTGAGTACCAACCTGATTTAGAGCAAGTTGGGAAAATTGAAGCGACGGCACTTCTTTCGGGGATTGTGGTCGATACGAAGAACTTTACGCTACGGACTGGTTCGCGAACGTTTGATGCGGCAAGTTATTTACGGTCGCTTGGTGCGGACACGATTTTGGTGCAGCAATTTTTGAAAGAAGATATTACTACTTTTACACAGCGAAGTCGTTTAGTGGAGTCGCTTGAAATTTATCATGACGGCATGGCGATTGCGATGGGACATGAAGACGAGGAATTTGGCACGGTCATTGCAGCGCAGGCGGCAGATACGATGCTTTCAATGGAAGGCGTGCAGGCATCCTTTGTTATTACATTGCGCCCGGATAAATTAATCGGGATTAGCGCGAGGTCGCTTGGCCAAATCAATGTGCAAGTCATTATGGAAAAACTAGGCGGTGGCGGACATTTATCGAATGCGGCCACACAGCTTAAAGATGTTACAATTGCAGAAGCAGAAAAACAATTAATTAGCGCCATTGATGCGTATTGGAAGGGAGAAACATAATTATGAAAGTTATTTTCTTGAAAGACGTAAAAGGTAAAGGTAAAAAAGGTGAAACTAAAAATGTTGCTGATGGTTACGCAAATAATTTTTTAATTAAAAATGGTTACGCGGTTGAGGCTAACAATGCGGCTTTAAGCACACTTTCAGCTCAAAAGAAAAAAGAAGACAAGGTTGCTGCAGAAGAATTAGCTGAGGCAAAAGCTTTGAAAGAAAAAATGGAAAAATTAACAGTGGAATTAAAAGCGAAGTCTGGTGAAGGCGGCAGATTGTTTGGTTCGATTACATCTAAACAAATCGCTCAAACGCTTGAAAAAACACATGGTATTAAAATAGATAAACGTAAAATGGATTTACCGGATGCGATTCGAGCTTTAGGACATACGAAAGTACCTGTGAAGTTGCACCATGAAGTAACGGCAACACTTGATGTACATGTTAGTGAAGAATAATTTTTCTTAAGGGAGCGTAAGACAGTGGATAATAATTTCCAGGACAGAACACCACCACAAAATATTGAAGCCGAACAAGCTGTACTGGGCGCGATATTTCTTGAGCCGAATGCGCTGATTACTGCTTCTGAAATTTTAATGCCGGATGATTTTTATCGCACGGGTCACCAAATCATTTTTGAAACAATGCTTGATTTGAATGACCACGGGAAGGCTGTCGATGTATTAACGGTGTATGAGGCGCTTGCTGCCAAAGGTAATTTGGAAGATGCGGGTGGTTTGCCCTATTTGACGGAATTATCCGGAGCTGTGCCAACTGCTGCAAACTTAGAATACTATGCGCATATTATCGAGGACAAGGCGCTTCTGAGACGTTTAATTAGAACGGCTACCCAAATTGCGACAGATGGTTATTCGCGCGAGGACGAGCTCGATATGCTTATGGACGAGGCGGAAAAGAGTATCTTGGAAGTTTCGCAACGTAAAAATGTCGGCGCGTTCAAGAATATTAAAGATGTCCTTGTTAAAACATATGACGATATTGAAATTTTGCATAATCGTAAAGGTGATATTACTGGGATTCCAACTGGATTCAATGAGCTTGATAAAATGACAGCTGGATTTCAGCGGAATGATTTAATTATTGTTGCCGCGCGTCCTTCTGTTGGTAAAACAGCCTTCGCTTTAAATATTGCGCAAAATGTTGCGACGAAAACCGACGAGAATGTGGCCATTTTTAGTTTGGAAATGGGTGCGGAACAGCTTGTTATGCGTATGCTTTGTGCGGAAGGAAATATTAATGCGCAGAATTTACGGACGGGTGCTTTAACGAGCGATGATTGGCAAAAGCTGACAATCGCGATGGGTACACTTTCTAATTCTGGGATTTATATTGATGATACGCCGGGTGTTCGTGTGAATGAGATTCGTTCCAAATGTCGTCGTTTAAAACAAGAAACTGGCCTTGGCATGATTGTGATCGATTACTTGCAACTTATTGCGGGGAGCGGTCGCGGTGGCGAAAATAGACAACAAGAGGTTTCTGAAATTTCTCGGTCGTTGAAAGCTTTGGCGCGGGAACTTGAAGTGCCGGTAATTGCACTTTCGCAGTTATCTCGTAGTGTAGAGCAACGTCAAGATAAGCGACCAATGATGTCAGATATTCGTGAATCCGGTTCGATTGAGCAAGATGCGGATATCGTAGCCTTTTTATACCGGGAAGATTACTATGACCGGGAAGGTGAAAATGATGGTACGATTGAGATTATTATTGCGAAACAACGTAATGGTCCAGTTGGTGACGTCAAACTAGCCTTTGTAAAAGAATATAATAAGTTTGTGAATTTAGAAGTGCGGTACGACGACGCAATGGCTTAATGAGGAAACCTTGTGAAATTCTAATTAGATTTGGAGTGCGCAAGGTTTTTATTTTACGCAAAAAGGTATCATATTACTAAAAATATACTTTATATTTCTGCTAAAACGTTTGAAAAAGCGAACGATAAAATTACCTTACAAATCAATGTTCGTAAATCCATTGACTATTTTGGTGGCAAACGGTACAATATATAGTGGAAAATGAAGAGGCTATGAAAAACTCATAGCTATCAAAGACCAATTAAATGAGGTGTTTAAATGTCTTCAGTTGTTGTAGTAGGAACACAGTGGGGCGATGAAGGAAAAGGGAAGATTACGGATTTTCTTTCCGAGAATGCAGAAGCGATTGCTAGATATCAAGGTGGGAACAATGCAGGCCATACAATTAAGTTTGATGGTGTAACGTACAAATTGCACTTAATTCCATCAGGTATCTTTTACAAGGAAAAAATTAGCGTTATTGGTAACGGTATGGTTGTTGATCCAAAGGCTTTAGTGGAGGAATTAAGTTATCTTCATGACAAAGGCGTGGATACTTCTAATTTGCGTATTTCTAACCGCGCGCACATTATTTTACCGTATCACATTCGTATTGATGAAGCTGACGAAGAACGTAAAGGCGCAAACAAAATCGGTACAACGAAAAAAGGTATCGGCCCAGCATATATGGATAAAGCGGCGCGTGTTGGTATCCGTATTATCGATTTACTAGATAAAGAAACATTTAAAGAAAAATTAGAGCATAATCTTGGTGAGAAAAACCGTTTATTAGAACGTTTTTACGAACTTGAAGGCTTTAAATTAGAAGATATTTTAGACGAGTACTATGAATATGGTCAACAATTTAAAGAATATGTTTGCGATACATCGGTTGTTTTAAATGACGCTTTAGATGATGGTAAACGTGTGTTATTTGAAGGGGCGCAAGGGGTTATGCTTGATATTGATCAAGGAACATATCCGTTTGTAACTTCAAGTAATCCGATTGCTGGTGGTGTAACTATCGGTAGTGGTGTTGGTCCATCGAAAATCAATCATGTTGTTGGTGTGGCGAAAGCTTATACTACGCGTGTTGGTGACGGTCCTTTCCCGACAGAATTATTTGATGCTATCGGTGACAATATTCGTGAAGTTGGTCATGAATATGGTACGACTACTGGTCGTCCACGTCGTGTAGGTTGGTTTGACAGTGTCGTTGTTCGTCATGCTCGTCGTGTTAGTGGTTTAACGGATTTATCGTTAACTCTACTAGATGTTTTGACCGGAATTGAAACACTTAAAATCTGTGTAGCTTACAAATTAGACGGAAAAACAATTACAGAATTCCCGGCAAGCTTGAAAGATTTAGCTCGTTGCGAACCAGTTTATGAAGAACTTCCAGGCTGGACGGAAGATATTACAGGAGTTACATCATTAGATGATCTACCTGTTAATTGCCGCCATTACATGGAACGTATTGCGCAACTTACAGGCGTGCAAGTTTCTATGTTCTCTGTAGGTCCAGACCGCGCTCAAACACACGTGATTAAAAGCGTTTGGCGTTTAGCTTAATAAAATAATTAGCAAGCCTCTCTAAGGTTTTCCTTGGAGAGGCTTTTTGCTTGGAATTTTTTCTGTATAAGAGCTGGCTTTGATATCAGTATGGTATACAATTCACTTTTGCGAAAGTTGGAAAACTTAACAAAAATAATATTAGTTTGTGAAATTCGCATCTTTTATAAGGAAATGGATTCCATAAAAAGACCTAATATCATTGTTTTGGGGCTTTTTTATTCGTATTTCTGTCACAATTTACTTTGTGAATTCATGATATAATTTGAGAGTGATATCTTATTCACAATAGATAATAAGAGGAGATGAAGTGAATGTCAGGTCAAATTCGTATGAGTCCTAATGAGCTACGTGATCGCGCTAAAACTTACGGTCAAAGTGGTAGAGATATTGAGGATATTCTAAGTCGTTTGAGCCAATTACAAGATCAACTTCGTAGCGAGTGGGAAGGTCAAGCTTTTGCACGTTTTGATGAGCAATTTGAGCAATTAAAACCAAAAGTGACTGAATTCGCTAACTTGATGGATCAAATCAATGATCAGCTTGAGAAAACTGCGAACGCTGTTGAAGAGCACGATCAACAACTTTCTCAAAACTTTGGATTCTAAAAATCAACAACACAGTGAGGCATACATACAAATATAGTTGGATGCTTTACGAAAAGCCATGCAGTTTTTTGCATGGCTTTTTCTAAAATAGAAAGCATATGCCTAAAAAGGTATTTATATAAAAAAGACACAACGGGAGTGGGACATGAATGAAGAAGGTAAAATGGAGTATTTTACTCTTTTTAGTCTTGGCGATTTTTCTGTCGGCAGGAATTACTTATTTGGCCTTGAATCAAGGTTCGAATAAAGAAGCTAAAAATAATAGTGAAAAAGTGCATAAAATGACTATCGCGCTCGTTAACGAGGACCAAGGAGATACTTTCCAAGGAAAACGAGTGGAATTCGGGAATCAATTTGTTAAAAGTATTGAAAAAGATGAAGGACATGAATGGTACGTTGTTAGCCGCGGGGTTGCAGAAAGTGGCTTAAAACGAGATGTATATAACATGATGATTGTTATTCCGAGTGACTTTTCTCAAAAAGCATTGTCAATGACATCGACTGCACCAGAAAAAGTAACCATTAGCTACAAGGTTAATGATGTCGGAAATAGCGATTTAAAAGCAGAAGCAGAAAAAACAGCAGCATCAGTACTGGAAGACTTCAATTCACGGATAATTGACGTTTATTTTGCTAGCATTTTAACCACTTTACAAGAAGCGCAAGATAACATTGGCGCGTTAGTTAAAGAAGAGAAAAAGTATGACGCTATTTACAACACAGATGTAAATAATCCGTTATCAAACTACACGGAACAATTTAAAACGGTACAAACATACACGGGGACTTCTAAAGAGAGCTTCCAAGGTTTCCAAGATATTATGAAGGAATTTGAAGAAAGCTTAAATGTCTCCAAAACGGAAAACGCTGAACATATGAAAAATATGGATAGCTACACGAAAACGCAAGAAACCAATGCACCTTTTGGGATAAAATTCACGGAGAACTTGCAGAACTTTGATGGTTCTTTGTCGGCAGAAGATATTAGAACACAGACGGCCGCGTTAGAACAAGCTAATGCGCAAATGACTTCGGAGTTTCAAGTTTTAGAAGGAACTAATTCGTTATTATCACAGACGCAAGCTTTGCAAAACTACATCGCTGAAACGAATGCGCGGATTGAAGCGTTAGATGGAGAGATTGTCGGGACGCTAGAAAATGATTTCCGGACAGCGGTTTATAATGATTTGCTGCGTATTTTAAAAGAAAACGATTATTCGGATAGAATAAATGAAATTGGCCTGAAAGATTTGGCTGGCGAAGATCTTAACGCAGGTTTTAACAATATGCTTGTGAATGAAATAAAAGCGTTGCCGACTTACAATACAGATCAATTGGCGTATCTCGGACTCGATGAAGAGATGTATAAAAATGTTGTAACGCTATCGAAAGAGTATTATAACAGTCATCGTAATGCGTTTGGTGAGGATTTTAGCTTTACGAATGATGCCAAAGCATTGCCAACAGATGTACTGAAAAGTGACACGATTAATCGACTGAAATCAGAAGGTGTTGGGCTTGAAAGTCAGTCTTATACTGTGCAAGTTAGCCCTTATAATACGGAAGTTGTTGTGAATTTGGATGAAAATTTCACTTTTTCTAATGTCGATTGTCTGGTTAATGGAAGTCCCTATACGGGATTAGTTCAACAGACACCATACGGCGAAAATGGTATTAAGTTTTATATACCATCGCTAACTTATCCAATTGATATAAAAATTACTGGTAGAGCAATATTACGGGAAGGTGCTAATGTTCCTTTAGTTGGGGCCGCGAATTGGAGTGCCTCGGTGCAACAATTTGAGAGTAAAGAATATGGATATATGCCGGTTGTTCCAGACCCATCCAATCCAACGCAGCTAAATCCTGGTATGGCAACCTCGCTACTAGTTAGAAAAGAAGCACAGCCGATGAAGGTCAATTCGGCAACATATCTTAATGAAACGAGATCTTCTGTCAAAGCAATTACTAATACCGTGAAAGATTATTATAAATTACAAGCATTATTTGATTTATATTATGGAATTGATGCGAGCAATTCGGAGCAAATGCCGGACTTTAGTGATTATCAAGTCACATTAGACAATTCCGCGAAAACTTCATCGTATTATTACATTTTTAATAAAGAAGATATCATTGGTAGTTTTGTAAACCTCACAACAGACCGATTTGTGGCGGATTATACGAAAAAAATTAAAGCTTTTGAAAAACGAATTGCTGACTATAAATATGCGATGGCCGAGGCAAATTCGCGGTCAGAAGATGTAACAAATAGATTAAACGAAACGACCCAAGAAGCCATTAGTTTAAATACAAATCTAGCATTAACGCTGCAAAATCTGGAAGCATGGCGCGAAGCTAGTAAAGGTCTAATGGTAGAAAATGGTGTGGTTTTAGATAAATCTGGCGAAGAAGCAACGATGGCACTACAGCTAAGTTCTGAATTTGCAGGAATTTTAGCGAAAAGTGAGTCGTTAGCTGGTACTTCGGAAGGTAACTTAAAATCAGCTGAAGTCGTATATCAGACTTTTGATGCCATTGATAAAGAAGCGAAAAACATCCAACAAAGTGGAGAGACTTTGGTAAAAGAAGCTTCTACACTATCGGATGATTTAGGGCAAAAACTGGAAGACGATGAAACGTTCCAGAAAAACTTTGCGAAGGTCATGAAAAATAGTCGTGTTGGCGATCGTCAAAACGAAAATCTGTATAGTTTCTTGAGTAATCCGGTCGACAAAATGAACGCCGGGACTATCGTTGCGGGTGACAAATCAATGCCATACTTTATGGTCTTAATTTGTACAATTCTTGCCATTTTCACGAGTTATGTTATTTCACATCAAGAGAAAAAACGAGAACAATTGAATGAATTTGAGAATGAAATGTCGCTTGTCTTTAAAAATATCCCAATTACATTCCTAACAATTTGTGTGGGAATTATTGAAGGGCTAGTAATCGGCGCGGTTTCAGGACTTATTTTTGAAGTTGGCGAAATTGGGATGTTCCTATGGATTGGTGTCTGTGTGCTAATTATGATGGCTTTAGTTACTGCCTTTTCATACTTACTACGTCAGCTCAATATGATTGGGATGTCGCTTGTTTTACTAGTTTTAAGTTTATACCTGTTCTTAACAGATGCAGTTGGACTTAATATCGATAACGAATCAATTTTCGCGACGTTCAGAAAGTTCTCGCCACTGCAATACATGGAGCAATTGCTAAATGGAATTTTAAGCGCACAACAAGATTATATTATCGTCGTATACAGTTTGATTGGGATGACGCTTTTATTTACGGCACTTAATCTGTTTGTCTGGCACCGCTCTAAAGATGAAGACGTAGAGGAGGACTATTCAGATGAAATTTAAGATAGCGGCATGGTTGATGCTGATGTGTTTTGCTTTTGCTCCAAGTGCGCTCGCTGCAGATTCAGATAGTTATCTCGAAAATAGCGGGAAAATGGACATCAAAACAGACAGACTTCAAAAAACCGAAGAAGAAAAAACAAAAGAACTAGAACAGATGGAAGAAACGGAGCTCGATAAAAACGGAATTCCACTTTTCACTGCTGAAATGGATGAAAAAATCGCCAAACAAAAAGCAGCAGATAAAGCAGAATACGACCGGATTAAAGACTCACTTTTTGAAGAAGAACCAACTTCTGGTGAAACAGTGAAAAAAACGAAAGCCAAATTGTTCACCGGAAAATACGCAACAACTGCTGTAAACACGGAAGTAGCAGCGGCCGATACGGCAGAAACAACCGTAGAAGACGAAACTAAAAAGACCAAACAAAAAACAGTTGGCGGAGTAATTGCCGGAACGCTTGTGGCTTTAGCAGGCGGGATTTATGTGGCAGCGCGCAATGTTTTTGAATAGAAAGCGGGGAGTTTTAAATGGCTAAAAACACACATATGAATGTGACAGTTGATTTCACTAATTGGGGCGCAGGTAAGTATGATTTGCGAATTCCGGTGCATCAACCAATCAAAGCACTAATTATCAATTTGGCAGAAACGCTCAAGATCGAGTATAAAGATTTGTCCAAATGTACGATAAAAACAACAAATAAAGCAATTCTACTAAGCGATGATGATAAATTAACTAATTTTCAAATTGCCGATGGAGACATTTTAGAAATTTTATAGAAAAAAAGGAGAATGAAAACGATGAATAAGACAACAGAAATGGACGGAACAGCTTACGATTTTACTTATGAGGATTTAGTTTGGAGCATTACGTTCCCGAAATCAAAAACGCACGCAAAAGAACTGGCACAACTAGAATTATTAGAAAAACCTACAGCACATTTTACACCTGCAAAAATTTCGAGTGATAGCGATTCTTATACAATTTCTTATGAGATTGCAAAACGCACTTACGGATTTGAACAAATTCGAAAAATGGAACGCGAAGATAAACTACGCGCGCTACGCAATATTGCTGATTTAAGTGAGTTGTTAAATACGCGTTATACATTCTTTTTACACCCAGATAATTTGATTTTCGATATTAACTTAGTACCAAATATTGTTCATCGCGGGATTAAAAACATTTTACCGCCATATGAATTAACCGAAGAGGCGTTTTTTAAACAATACCAATGCTTCGTTATTGCGATGTTTTCTAAGAAATTTTCTTTTGAAAACTTGTACAATGGTTCGCTTACAGGTGCAAGAGGTTCGCAATTTGAGAAGAGCATTTTGGATGCGAAAACGATTCAAGATATTGCCGATATTTTAGAAGAAGCTTACGTGAAAGAGCATGCGGCTGTTCAAAAAAATATGGCAAGCGTACCGAAGAAAAAATACGGAACTTTCCGCGGGCTGGCTGTCGGTTTTATTATCGTTGCTATTTTACTAGCAGTCCCAGTAACTTATTTTGCCTTCGTTAAAGTGCCACTGCAAAACGATTTACTGACAGCAAACGAGAATTTCCTGAAAACCGACTACGATAAAGTAATCACAGGTCTAGAAAACGTTGACCCAGAAAAAATGCCGCAATCCGTACAATACGAACTAGCATATGCTTACGTTAACGGCGAAAAAATGAGCGATAAAAAGAAAGAAAATATTATGAACACAATCAGCTTGAAATCTGATGCGAAAAACTTACTTTACTGGATTTATAATGGCCGTGGCGAATTTAAAGAATCACTTGATATTGCCAAACTTTTAGATGATCCAACGCTTGCGATGTACAGTTTAACAAAACAAATTGAACAAGTACAAAGTGATACAAAACTAAGCGGCGATGAGAAAGTAGAAAAACTAAAAGCGTTAGAAGAGAGCTTGAAAGAATACGATGAAAAAGTGAACGAAAAAACAACAACTGAAGATGCAACAACAAATACAGAAACAAAATAAGGGAGAATGAACCATGAATAGAGAGGCTTTATTAATTGTTAGTAACGGGCAGCAATGTCATAAACACCACTTGTCCCCTGAAAGAGTCGTGACAATTGGTAATACAATCGAACACGAAATCACTTATCCGGAACTGGCGGAAACGATTGAAGTTAAGTGCAGTGAAGGATCTTGGAATGCTGGAGCAACTGCGCTTCAAACGAACCAAGCTGTGAACATAGACAATTTAGCATTTTACCTGTGCCAAGATTTGCACACGCAAGTATATGATGTCGTAACGAATATTTCTGTCGCATTTGGCGCCGGAACTGAAAATGATGTCACGATAGATGATACAAAATCAGACTTTTTACTTTTACGTAGTGCGAAGGAAGATTTGTTTAAACTACAAGTATTAAATGGCGAAATTTATCATAACTTTTCTTTAGTGACGGAAGATTGTACGTTAGAGCCGGGTGACCAGCTTTATACGGACGGTGTGACGATTACAATCGGAAAAGAAGATATCAGCGTGCAAGCTGTGAAAAATCGCGTGACGAGCAAATTAGCACCTTTATTTGCTGCGGATAATTCATTTGGTGAAGACTATCCAGATTACCACCGTTCGCCGCGGATTATTTACCGTGCGCCAGAAGAAAAAATCAGCATGGCGAAACCGTCAAGCAAGCCTTCAAAACCAACAGATGGCTTAATTAAAATTATTTTACCACCATTAATCATGGTTGCGATTACGGTAATGATTTCCATTTTCCAACCGCGTGGACTTTATATTATCATGACCATCGCAATGTCAGCTGTGACAATCACAATGGCGATTATTAACTACGTAAAATCACGCAAAAAATACAAAATCGACTCGAAACAACGAGTGGAAAGCTATGATTTGTATTTAAAACGCAAAACAAAAGAACTACATGAAACAAGTGAAAAACAACGCCACGCCTTAACGTATCACTATCCAGATGCAGTGGAACTTGAAAAAATGGCGCTACGAGTAGATTCACGTATTTATGAAAAAACAATGTTCCACCACGATTTCCTGACTTTCCGAGTTGGCCGCGGCGATGAAGCAAGTAGCTTTTCTGTGGAATTCCAACAAGAAGAGTTCAGCCAAGAAAAAGATGAACTTGTCGAAGAAGCTGTGAAAATCAAAGGACAATATTTGTCTATTAATGAAGTGCCAGTAGCGACAGATTTAATGCACGGACCAGTTGGTTACATTGGGCCACGCCGTTTAGTTCTAGAGCAACTTCAAATGCTAGTAATGCAAACTTCTCTTTTCCATAGTTATTACGATTTGCAATTTATTACCATTTTCCCAGAAGAAGAAAAAGCGGATTGGGACTGGATGCGCTGGTTGCCGCATGCGAATATGCGTGATGTGAATGTACGTGGATTTGTTTACCATGAACGTTCGCGCGATCAAGTGTTGAACTCGCTTTACCAAATTTTAAAAGAGCGTAAACAAGCGCTTACTGAACAAGCAAGCAAACAAGAAAAATTATATTTCACGCCACATTATGTGGTTTTAATTACCGACGAAAAATTAGTACTCGATCACACAGTTATGGAATTCTTCAATGAAGATCCAAGCGAACTAGGTGTTTCTTTAGTGTTCGTACAGGACGTAATGGAGAGCTTGCCTGAACACGTGAAGACGGTCGTAGATATTCGTGACGCGAAGAGCGGGAACATTATTTTGGAGCAAGGCGACCTTGTAAACCGAGCGTTCGTCCCAGACCATTTGCCAGCAGATTTTGACAAAGAAGTAATCAGCCGTGCCCTTGCGCCGTTGAACCATCTTCAAAACTTGAAAAACTCGATTCCAGAATCCGTTACTTTCCTTGAAATGTACGGCGTGGAGCGCGTTGAAGAGCTAAATATTGCCGGCCGTTGGGCGAAAAATGAAACCTATAAGAGCCTTGCTGTACCACTTGGCTTGCGCGGAAAAGACGATATCGTTCAACTGAATTTACATGAAAAAGCTCACGGGCCGCATGGTTTGGTAGCCGGAACAACGGGTTCTGGTAAATCAGAAATCATTCAGTCGTACATTATCTCACTTGGCGTCAATTTCCACCCATATGAAGTCGCATTCTTGCTGATTGACTATAAAGGCGGCGGAATGGCGAACTTATTTAAAAATATGCCACATTTACTTGGAACAATTACAAACTTGGACGGCGCGCAATCGATGCGTGCACTAGCTTCCATCAAAGCCGAATTGCAAAAAAGGCAACGGTTATTTGGCGAGCACGATGTCAACCACATCAACCAATACCAAAAACTATACAAACAAGGAAAAGCGACCGAACCAATGCCGCATTTATTCCTTATTTCAGATGAGTTCGCCGAGTTGAAATCAGAACAACCAGAATTCATGAAAGAACTCGTTTCGACAGCACGTATCGGGCGTTCCCTAGGTATCCATTTAATCCTAGCAACCCAAAAACCAAGCGGCGTCGTGGATGACCAAATCTGGTCTAACTCCAAATTCAAGCTAGCCCTCAAAGTACAAAACGCCAGCGATTCAAATGAAATCTTGAAAACACCAGACGCAGCAGAAATCACACTACCAGGTCGTTCGTACTTGCAAGTTGGTAATAATGAGATTTACGAATTGTTCCAAAGTGCCTGGAGTGGCGCAGATTACGTGCCCGATAAGGAAAGCACGGATTATATTGATACGACGATTTATGCGATTAATGATTTAGGTCAATATGATATTTTGACAGAGGATTTGAGTGGGTTAGATAAGAAGGATGATTTGACGAAATTGCCGAGTGAGCTGGACGCGGTTATTGATCATATTCATGAGTATACGGAAGCTTCTGGGATTGAGGCATTGCCGAGACCTTGGTTGCCACCTCTGGAGGAACGTATCTCGTTAGAAAGCATTAGTACAGTTGATTTTGAAGCAAACTGGCAGAAAGAAGAAAAAGATTTAGAATTAACGTTAGGAGTGCTGGATCAACCTCAGTTACAAGCACAAAACGTTTTACATTGGAATCTAGAGAAAAATGGACATATGGCAGTATTTTCTAGCCCTGGCTTCGGGAAATCAACTTTCATGCAAACGGCGATTTTTGATTTAGCTAGAAAAAACACACCAGAGTTTTTCCATGCATATCTATTAGATTTTGGTACAAATGGTTTGCTTTCACTTAAAGGGTTACCGCATGTTGCAGATACATTTTCAATTGATGAAACAGAGAAAACGTTAAAATTAGTAAGACTCCTTAGCCGAGAAATTAAAGAGAGAAAACAGCTATTAAGTAAATTTAGTGTAGCTAGTTTGAAAATGTATGAAGAAATTAGTGGTGATAAGAAACCAATTATTCTACTGGCAATTGATAACTATGATGCGATTAGAGAAGTGGATGAATTTGTAGCAAATCTCGAACCAACAATTGTCCAAATAGCAAGAGAAGGGGCTAGCTTAGGAATCCATTTAATGATTACAGCTAATAACCAAAATGCTATGCGCCTACAGCTATTATCTAACATTAAAACGCAAATAGCTTTACACTTGAACGAGAAAAATGAAGTGAGCAGTATTGTAGGTAGAAGCGACTACACTATTGAAGAATTACCGGGGCGAGGTCTAATTAAGATAGAAGAACCTACATTGTTCCAAATGGCGCTACCAAATAACGGAGCTGAAGCAATCGAAATAATCAAGAACAATCAAGATGAAGCAGAGAAAATGACCGAAATTTGGACAGGCAAAAAGCCACAATGTATACCAATGGTTCCAGAAACATTAGGTTTTACTCACTTTACCGACCACATGGAAACAAAGAAAATGCTTGAAATGAAATCGATACTACCAATCGGTTTAGAGTACGAGTATGCAAGTCCTGTGGGGGTATCATTAGAACAGCATAATCTAGCCATCATCATGCCAACTGTAGAATTGGTACAACAGATTATCACAAACAGTAGTCACTTACTTGTCAAAAAAGAATTAAGAGAGTTAGTTGTTTTTGATACGCCTTCTATGGAATTAATGAAGTTAAAAGAATTACCACTCACTTACATTACAAACAGTGAGCGAATAGAGGGTAAAATTGACATTCTTTATGGAGCATTTAAAACGGCAGAACAAGCATATTTAGAAGAATTACAATCGAATAATACCATAACAAAAGAAGAATACTTCAAAAATGTGCCACCTATAGTAGTCGTTACCTACTCAACTGTTCAGCTATACAACCAACTATCATCAAACGCGCAAAAACAATTACTAGAGATGTTAAAATCAGATGGTAAAATGGGAGTACAATTCATTATAGGAAATGACTTAGGAAGCATGGCGAAAGAGTACAGTCCAATTGGAGATACTATTCGCAATTCCAAACAAGTTTTACTAGGTGCTCGATTTGCAGACCAAGCAATCTACAGCCCAACAATCAGAATTGTACAAGAAAAACCATTAGCTCCTCAAGAACTGTATCTACTGTTAGAAGGAAACGCAGAAAAGCTTAAGATTCCAAAGAGATAAAATACAGAAGCAGATAGGAGAACAAATGAAGAAAAAAATCATCGGTTTGTTAGCAAGTTTATTATTATTAGGAGGTTGTTTCAATATGAATGAGAAAACAGAGCAAGAGAAAGCGCAAGAAGGCACTACGCCCGTGCAGGATTATGTTGGACAGGGATATTCTTTTGTGGATGGGAATAAATCAGCGGAACGCGTGAAAAAGGATGAAGAAAAAATCAAGCAAGAAGCGATAAACTATATGAAAGACACATATAAAACAGCTGCAAAAGTAAATAATGTAGTGCCCGCGCGTAATGCGGCAGTTGTCATGGTAGAGAGTGAGGAGCCTATTCAATTTCACACCTCCGTCATAGTGGGAAAAGTGATTAATAAAGAAGGCGAATGGCTAGCGAGAAGCAATGAAGGCGAAGTAGAAAAAGCGATTATCGGTGGTTTATATGCAAAAGCGTACGAAGCAGAATTTCGCCATTTAGATACTTTTGCGAAGAAACTAGCAAAAGAAAATGATTTATTAGGACTAAGAGATGAGGCAATTGATAAAACAGCTGCAGAGGGCTATACAAGCAATCATTATTTTATTGTAGCAATGGATGTTTACTACCCAAGTGTTTATAATGCTTATCTAGCAAATCAAGGAATTTCGGCAGAAGAATTAAGGAAACTATTTCAAAAAGATGATCCGATGTATGAACGTGTATCTATCCCAATGGAATTTTATTCTAAAGAAAATACCCTTCCTAAACAAAAGATAGCGGATGATTTAGCGGAGAAGCTCAAGCAAGAAAAAGGACTACCAAAAGGAAGTTATGATATCAGAGTATATAAAAATTCCATTGTGAATCGAGTAGGATTACCCGAGGGAGATAGCGCAAAAGTAGAAGAAATTGCAAAGTAGTAGGAGTGAGGATATATGACAACAAAGTTAAAAACACCAGATACAGATTTAATTGAATTAAGTGGAAAATGGGTCTATCAACATCCCAAAGAAGGTACAGAATTAAAAGTTAATGGAAATATATATATTGTTAAAAGAGGTGAATATAACAAAGCTTCTGGATTAGACTATATGGTGGTCGAGAATGCAGTCTCGGGCGAAATCAGCATGATTTTCGAAGGCACCCAAGGCACCCAAGATTTCTTAACGGATGGGACACTCCCTGGCTCTATTCCCAACACTCAATTAAGAGAAGCAGACGCAGCATACAAAAAAGAAAGTCAAAAATATGATATTAAAAATGTAGCAGGAAACTCTTTAGGTGGAGGCTTATCTAATTATGTAGCTTCAAAAAATGGCGGTATAAGAAGCGTTACCTACAATCCTGCTATTTTACCTAAAGGAACTTATGACAAAGACAATCCAAGAATCACAAACTATTTAAGTGAATATGATCCACTAACCTTAGGGGAACGTGGGGTAGGATACGGAGACCGCCTTCCAGGAGAATCACACATTCTTCAAAATAATGTACCATGGTTGCAGACCATTCTTTCCAATCATACAGGTTATGATGATGAAGGTGTCACTGTTAATGGTAAAAAAATTCCAATTGATGCAGATGCTTATCTTCCCGTAGGTATTTGGAGTGGAAAGGTTTTGACTGGGGGAGGAAAAGGGCAGAAAATCGATATGAATCCGGACAATATTCGAATTTTAGCCAATAGTTTACGGACGCGAATGACAGAGCAAGTAAATATGGGGCAGTTTTATTTAGATACAGCTGTAGACTTAGTGAATAACGAGGGAAGTCATTTGGATGATAGAACAGTTTCTTTGCAAAAATCATTTGACAACTTGTTGGCGGAAAGCGAGTTTGGAGAAATCATTACTTCATTATCTAATTATTCATCTTTTCGAGATGACTTGGAAAGAGCAAATCCGGTATGTTTTGGAGCGTTAGATGTGATGCAGAGAGTAAGAACTTTACCTTTTTTAGGGGATTTGTTAGATGTGGTTTCAGGTTCTTTCTTAAGTGTTGGCGGATTTTTAACTGATATTCCTATGCTTATTGTAGATCTTGCTTTAAAGACAGAAGATGCAATGGATCAAGTATCAAAAGTCAAAATGCAGGCTGTACCGGAACTGTTTAAAGGAATTGATAACCAGTACTTGAGTGATGCAATGGTGGCAGAACTTAAAGAACATTATAAAATATTGGATGATAATAAAGATATTGTCGTTAAACAAGTATTAACGTTTAGCTCCCAAGTCACTTATGTATCAAATGAACTCGAAAAAGCAGATAAACTTTTAAGCGCGACCCAAAAAGTGCAAAGTGTTGGAGCTCCACCAGCGACACAATCCTATGTCTTAAAAAAATCCAAAGCTTTAAAGAATGGGATGGGGAAAAAGCAACAATTATTAGATAAAAATTATAAAGCATTCACCTATAAAACAACGAGTTTATTAATACCAGCATTAAGTGGGGTTTATAGTATTGTCAAGCAATTAAAACAAGCAATTAAATCAGCTATACAGTATTTGGTAACCCTTCAATATGGCTTTTCGAGAGTGAAAATTCCCTTTACAGACATAGACAATCAAGTAAGGGAGCAACTAAGCGAGTGTATCAGAAAACTGCAAGAAATTCTGTTGACGGTAAAAGGTGTAGGAAGCGCAGTAAAAGATTTGCAATCTAATTTACCAAATGTGTTAGCTGCTTATCGTCCGTATATTGACACAGCATTATTTGATGGTACTAAATTCCATGATGTCATTTTATTAAATAAAGCAGCAGCAAATATCTTCCATAGTGCGGAAATGGTTTTTGGAGATATTAAGTATCAATTAAGTGGAAACGAGTCGGCGGCTATTTCTGCATTAGATAAGTTAGCTGTAAAAACTAGTAAAAACATGAAAATTTTATTAGAGCAAATAAAGCGTGGAAGTATTAATGTTTAGTAGTTGAGAAGCTAAATTTTTAAAGATTTTAATGCTAAATTCACAAGTGACATGGACGGCATAGTTACGGGAATTGTGTTTTTAAGCGTTTCATATCAAGAGTTAAAGAGATAATGGGACTGGCGATTAGAACAAATATAATAGCAAAACTACGGTTGATGATTGGTGGAAAATCATTTTTCATTAGTATATATAAAGAGAGAAAAAGTGAAGAAATCGAAAGTCAATCGAAAAAAACAATAGATTTTTTCAACAAATGTCAAAGAGAGAATAAAAACTAATTATGTGCGGGAACAAGTAGTCTAAGATGAGGGAGAGAATCTTAGGCTACTTAGCGTACGTAAGGGATCTATGGGATTATTCATTACTACAATACAGAACACAGACAGGAGAACAAATGAAAAAAATCATCCTAAGTTTATCAGCAATATTATTTTTACTATCCGGATGTTTCAATATGAAGGAACAAACAGCAGAAAAAAAAGCCCAAAAAGGAACTACGCCCGTGCAAGATTATGTAGGGCTAGGCTATTCGTTTGTTGACGGGAATAAATCAGCAGAACGAGTGAAAAAGCATGAGGAAGAGATAAAACAAGAAGCAATAAATTATATGAAAACAAAATATAAGACAGACGTGAAAGTGAATAATGTAGTACCAGCGCGAAATGGAGCGGTTGTTATTGTTGAAAGCGAGGCGCCGGTTCAGTTTACTACCTCGGTTACTGTAAAATTTATTCTTAATAGAAAAGACGAATTAGGAAGTGGAACAAGTAACGAGGGGGAAGTGGAACAAGCCATAGTAGGTGGACTTTACGCGAAAGTACATGAGGCAGAATTTCAGCAGCTAAATCAGTTTACAGAAAAACTAGCAGAAAAATATGATTTAGAGGGCTATACACAAGAAGCACGGGAAAAAACATCACCTAATGGCTATCAAGGGAAATATTATTTCGTCACACTGGGATTCTCTGATTATTTGAGCGTATACAACGCTTATTTAGCTAATCCTGAAATTTCAACAGATGATTTGCGCGCTCTTTTTATTAAAGGTGATCCGACTAGTAAGAATATGAACATTCCTATGGCCTTTTTTTCAAAAGAAGACAAATTACCTGAACAAAAATTAGCGGATGGCTTAACTGAAGAGCTTCGGAAGGAACAAGGATTACCAAGAGGAAATTATGATATCAGAGTATACAAGAATCACATTGTAAATCGAGTCGGTTTGCCTGACGGAGAAAGTGTAGATGTAACTGAGATAATAAAGTAAGGAAGCTACAAAGATAAAATCAACTAGGAGATAAAAACATGCATAAAACTGTGAAAGAACAACTAGGACAACAGATTACATCAAGATTATTATGGGAGCTATCACCCTATATATCCATGGTTATCTTGGTACCGTGTATATGTATCTCAATGATCTTTTTTACTGACCAGTTAGAACGTCTTGTAAATTCGCCCATACTATTTGGCTTAACAATACTTGGCCTCCCTTTATCCTGCTGTTTAATCAGCTGGATAATTAATGTGAAATGGTTATGGAAAGATCGAAAAGAAATTCAACAATTTGTAGAAACTATTTATGATGAAAAATTAGTGAAATTATATACAATTGCATCGATTTTTTATGTGTGTGTGCTGACTGTTCCCTTTGCGATTGGGTTAAGATGGTGCATGTGGCGTGTTGTAAAAGACAAAGTAAAACCAAATACAATGTCAGCTTTTCTAAATGAGAAATATTTAAATGGACGGGGATTGAAATGACTTTTTTACAAGAGAAATATTGGCTCATATTATTACTCAACCTATTTCTGAACGTAGCAATTGTGTATACAGGATTTTTAGGAATTGGCACCATTTATTTGTTTATCATGGTGATAACAGTTGTCTTTCAAGTGAAGGCTACTTTGAAAATTAATAATCCTAAGTTGGCAGTGCATAAAGAGCAAAAAGGTCTGATGTATTTGGTGATTAGCACATTAGTTTTAATAGTTGTTGGAGGGACTATATTTGTGTATTCCTACATCAATCAGTGGTTTTCAGACTTAACAGGGTATGCGCAGTTCCTCTACACATGGCGTTTCTTCCTGATACCGGCGGGAACTGTACTCTTTTTACTAGCGGTAGTGGCGACGATTCTCAAAATCAATGCGGTTAATAGACGATATTTTAAAAAGGTAGGTAATTGAGAGAATGAATTATTTTAAAACAGAAAAAATATTGATTACTATAGGTGCGATTATTTTTATGCTGATGGGGCTTGGAATATTATTAATTGGGAGTTTTACACCAATTGAATTTAATATCAATGGTGATTATTTTACAGCTACTTATTGGGAGGTAGCGAATATTAGCATGGGTGGATTCTGGCTGTGGACGATTTTTTGGGTAATTCCGTGCGTTATTGGACTTGTGGGTATGATTTGTTGGTTTTCGCTTAAAAAAACGCCTAAAAAAAGCTGGGGTGTTGTTTTAATTGTCATGGGGGTTATCAGCATTTTTTCATTAGCAGGCATTCTATATTTAGTTGCAGGTATTATGGTAATTAACAGCAAATATTGGCGTGAGAAAAAAGTAATGAGTGATGGACTGAAAGTAGATTGATAAAATAGAGACGATTGGCACAGAAAGATGTTCACTATGTTTTAACTATTGTCTATTTAATAGGTAATGAGAGGTAGGAGATATGAATGAAAAAAATAATAATGATGATTTTGGTTATGTCAATCGCACTTTTTGCTTGCGGAAATAATAATGAATCTAAGGAGCCCGTTATTGCAAATGAAGTGCCTGTAGAAACAGAGAAAGATTTTTCCTTACAAATACCCGATTTCTATAATCAAACTGATACAGAGTTCGTGGAAAGCGCTAAGAAGACATACTCAGATTTAGAGGCAAAAGGTGATATAGAAAGAGTGTTTGGAAAATCAGGGTTAGAAGTAGAAATAGTTTCGTTAAACGGACAATTCTTTGAAAAAGATCAGGTAATAGGGGTAGGGGTATTTGTAGCAAATAATAGTGGTAAGGACATTGATAGTTTTTCTATGGATTTAGAGCTGCAGGTAGAAGGTTATCCGGAAGCTAAAATTGTAAGTGAAAATGTAGAATTCGGACATGATATGATTGGCACAATGAAAGCGAATAGTATTATGCCATTAAAAGTTTTATTACCTTGTCAAAATTTCAATCCAAACAAAGATACCTTTACATCAAAAGAGTTAAAGGTGATTTTTAAGAATGTGAAGGTTAATAAATCTTAGGAAACGAACTTTCTTTGAAAACACTATTAATTGTATGAAAAGTAAAAACGGAAGTAGATAAAAAATTGATAAGCATTCTTGGGAGAAAAATCAACGCTAAAATCACAAGCGACATGGACGGTATTGTCGCGAGAATTGTGTTTTTAAGCATCATAAGTTATTGCGGGAACAAGGGACTGGCAAGATTGTACAACAAATTCCAAAGAGAGAATAAAAACTAATTATGTGCGGGAACAAGTAGTCTAAGATGAGTGCGAGAATCTTAGGCTACTTAGCGTTCATCAAGAGTTTTGGTTTATTCAATACTACAATATAGAACATAGACAGGAGACAAAATGAAAAAAATCATCCTAAGTTTATCAGCAACCTTATTCTTACTATACGGATGTTTCAATATGAATGAGCAAACAGCGGAAGAAAAAGCCCAAAAAGGAACCACACCTGTGCAAGATTATGTAGGGCAAGGTTTTTCATTTGTTGACGGGAATAAATCGGCAGAACGAGTGAAACAGAATGAAGTAGAGATTAAACAAAAAGCCATAGAATATGTGAAGACTAAATATAAAACAAATGTAAAAGTAAATAACGTGGTACCAGCCCGAAATGCAGCGGTTGTTATGGTAGAATGCGAGGAACCTATTCAATTTCATACTTCGGTCATAGTGGGGGAATCAATTAATAAAAAGGGTGAATGGTCTGCGAGGAGTAGTGATGGTGAGGTAGAGCAAGCAATTGTCAGTGGTTTATATGCCAAAGCTTATGAAACGGAATTCCGTAATTTAGATACGTTCACTGAGAAATTAGCTAAAGAAAATAACTTATTGGGATTGAGAGATGAAGCAATTGAAAAAACATCATCTTCAGGATATACAAGTAATCACTACTTTATTGCATCATCATCATTAAGTTTTCCAAGTGTTTACCAAGCATATATAGAAAATCAAAGAATTGCCACAGATGAATTAAAATTATTATTTGCAAAAGATGATCCGGAGGGAAACATTTTATCAATCCCAATGGAATTTTATTCTAAAGAAGATAAACTCCCTGAGCAAAAGGTAGCAGATAACTTGGCAGAGGGGCTTAAACAAGAAAACGGATTACCTAAGGGAAACTATATGATTACAGTATACAAAAATCTTATTATTAATCGAGTAGGCTTGCCAGATGGTGAAAATGTGGACGTAGATAACATAATTAAATGAAATCACGAACGACAAGAATATCCTCAAACCTGTCTTGCTTTAAAAACATCCATGTTAATTTTCCTGGTACCCCCAATCCCCCCACCTGCTATACTAACTCCATCCTAACAAATGGAGTTGAAACCAATGACAAAAAACTTTAATAAACTAAAATCCCTACATGAACTATCCACCCCACTAATCCTCTACAACTGCTGGGATGTCGCATCTGCCAAAGCTATCCAACAAGGCGGAGCACCAGTAATAGCGACAAGCAGTTTTGCAATCGCAGAATCACGGGGTGTGACGGACGGGGAGCATTTAACATTTGATGAAATGCTCCTCATTATTACGCGTATCGCTCTGAATGTGAGTCTGCCGATGACGGTGGATATTGAAAGTGGTTATGCCAATGATTTGGAAGAACTGGCTCAGAATATTGAGCGGTTGCTGGCGATTGGTGTTTGTGGTGTGAACTTGGAAGATCAGCTGATTGGCTCTGCAAATCCTATGCTCTGCAGTGTGGAGGAGCAATGTGATAAAATCAAGACAATCAAAGAAACGGCGGCGAAAATGAGCACGGATATTTTTGTCAATGCGCGGACAGATGTCTTTTTTCAAGGGCGCGAAGAAACGGAAGACTTGTTGGGAGAAGCGATTAACAGGGCGAAAACATACAAAGAGGCTGGAGCGGATGCTATTTTCATTCCAGGGCTGTTATCGCCAAAATTAATTCGTGCTTTTGTAGAAAAATCACCACTTCCGGTTAACGTCATGATGATGGATGGGATGATCTCGAGCGCAGAATTACAAGAAATTGGTGTAAAAAGAATCAGTTATGGACCGTTTAGCTTTTTTCGGGCCAATTTAGCGATTCAGCAGGAAGTAGAGCGGATTTTTGCGGGAGGGGAAGCCTTGTGATAACGAATCAGCGGGATATTGATAAATATTATGATATGTTAGTGGAGAAAAATTCGAATTATGAAGGGGTCTTTTTTGTTGGGGTGAAAACGACGGGGATACTTTGTCGCCCAACGTGTCCAGCGAAAAAACCTTTGAAAGAAAATTGTGAGTTTTTTAGTACGGCTAAGGAGGCGTTGCTTGCATCGTACCGCCCTTGCAAGCGATGTGAACCGCTTTCCAATCCGACGAAAATGTCTCCTGCTGTGAAGTTGCTTGTTGATGCAATTGAGGAGAATCCGGAGAAAAAGTGGACCGATAAAGATTTTGATGAATTATCAATAAGTGCAAATACGGCGCGGCGTCAGTTTAAGAAGCAATTTGGGATGACTTTTATTGAGTATGCGCGGTCGCGGCGGCTCGGTCTTGCTTTTAAGCACATTCGGAACGGTGATTCGATTATTAACGCGCAAATTGATAGTGGTTATGAGTCTGGGAACGGGTTTCGGGATGCTTTTTCGAAAACGATGGGGAATGTACCGCATAAATCAAAAGATATCACTATTTTGCATTCTGCTTGGCTTGAAACTAAACTTGGCTCGATGCTCGCGATTTCCGACGATGATAGTTTACTTCTTTTAGAATTTGTTGATCGAAAAGGACTTGAAACAGAAATTAAAAAATTGCGAATACGCTTAAACGCAGCTATCACACCTGAAAAAACGGCTGTAATTAAACAAATTGAAGAAGAACTAGCGCTATATTTTAATGGCGAGTTAGTTGATTTTCAAACACCAATTCGCTACATTGGCTCGGATTTTCAGCAAAGTGTCTGGGATGAGCTGCGTCGAATTCCAATAGGCGAGACGATTTCTTACAAAGGTCTGGCGGAAAAATTAGGGCGGCCAACCGCAAGTCGAGCTGTAGCAAGAGCAAACGGCACCAACCAATTATCGCTTATCGTCCCGTGTCACCGCGTAATCAATACTAACGGAGCATTAGGCGGCTACGGTGGCGGCTTGGCACGCAAAGAATGGCTCATTAAACATGAAAAGATGGTTCCAAAGTAACGCGGAACCATCTTTTTCTTCTTATTTTACCCGAATCCCAAACAACGGCATCAAGGCAGGCGCTTGAGAAAAATCAATGCTCACACCTTTTAAATCTTGCGGCATCGCAGTAATAGACTCAAAAATACAAGTACTAAGATCCACCCCACTGAGAGCACAATTCAAAAACTGCGCCTTATTCAAATCAAGCCGTTCCAAATACGTATCAACCAGTTGCGCACCACTAAAATCACTATTCGTATACGCGCCGGTTTCAAACGCCACCCATTTCAAGTTAGCATAACGAAAGGCAACATAATCCGCGTAACAGTCAACAAAAGTACAATTTCTAAGCGTAGCATCGCTGAAATTCACGCCAATTAATTTACAATTTTCAAAACGAACCCGGTGAATAACCGCTCCCATCAAATCTAAATTCGACAAGTCACAATTTTTAAAAACAACATCGGTCAAATTCGCACTTACAAGAGAAACAGAATCGAACACACACCCATCAAAAATAATTGTTTCTAAATGAAAATGCTCGAAAATTTCCCCAGTTAGCGTCGTTTTTCTAAAAATCTGCTCACTAACTTCACCAACATCTTCAATAAAATATGTATCATTCGGATAAACCGTCAAATCCTCATCAGGAATCCGCGGTGCAGTAATTTTTTTCATTATTTCGACCTCACTTCCGCTTTCATTATACCGTATTTCACGAGGAAATGGAGCGGAAAATCGTTTACCTTTCGTAAAAAACGGATTACAATGAAGCTAGGATAAAAATGGAACTTGAGGAGTGAGCGAGATGACAGCGAGCGTGTTTGTAGCAGGGAAACTACTACCGGAAACGATGAAAACTCTTGGGAAATGGGATGTTAACGCCTATACGGGTGAAGAAAATATTACAGAAGATGAGCTGTTAAAAAATACAGCCGAAGTGGACGCAATCATATGCCCACTTTCTTCACCAATCACAGCAAAAGTATTAGAATCAGCAAAAAATCTCAAAAGCGTGGCAAATATTGGCGCGGGTTTTGATAATATCGATGTGAAAAAAGCGCAGGAGTTGGGCATTGCAGTAACAAATACGCCAGATGTATCGACGGAAGCGACGGCTGAACTGACGCTGGGATTGATTTTGGACGTAGCACGGAGAATTTCAGAAGGTGATCGATTATGTCGCGAAACCCCCGAGCAATTTAAAGGCTGGGCGCCAACGTTCTTTTTAGGCACAGAGTTAAGCGGAAAAACGCTTGGAATCATTGGTTTAGGAAGAATTGGCCAGGCGGTCGCGAAACGTGCCGCTGCTTTTGGAATGAAAATTATTTATTCAGGGCACAATCCGAAAGAAGCTGCAAAAGAGTGGGACGCTGAGTTTGTGAGCCAAGAAGAACTATTGGAGCAGAGCGATGTCGTGACGATCCACGCGGCATATAATCCAAGCTTGAAACATTTATTGAACGAAACAACCTTAAAAACAATGAAGTCGAGCGCATTTTTGATTAATGCTGCCCGTGGCCCTGTTGTGGAGGAAGCGGCACTGATTAACGCGTTAAAAACAGGCGTGATTGCTGGCGCCGCGCTTGATGTCTTTGAATTCGAACCGAAAATTGGCGCAGAGCTAGGCAAGCTAGATAATGTCGTTTTAACACCACACATCGGCAACGCAACCGTGGAAACCCGCACAGAAATGGGGCAAATCGCTATCGCCAATGTGGAAGCAGTTTTGGCAGGCGGAGAACCGCTAAATTCCGTGTATTGATACGGATAAATATAGCCACGGCGAGTTGCTGTGGCTGTGTTTTCCGCTAAATTATGGTATAATATTTTTTGTCGGAATACGACATCGGGTTGTTAGCTCAGTTGGTAGAGCAGCTGACTCTTAATCAGCGGGTCGGGGGTTCGAAACCCTCACAACCCATAAAAAACAAACGCCAGTGACTGTTAAAGTCGTTGGTGTTTTGTCGTTTTTATAGCTGAAATGTTAATTATTTAAATAATCAGTCGCTTTCTTTTTGAAATTTTATCAATTACATAGTACATATGATGAAAAATGAATATAGTCTATATTAAATCAACTACATGATATACAAAAGGAGTTGTTTCAGTGAGTAGAATTGACATCGGAGAAATACAAGCCTTTGTGTTTCAATTACGCACAGCTAATGAATCAGGAAGAAAAACCATCCAATCTATCAAAACGGCCGTGACAAAGTATGTGGGAGATAATAGTTTAAAAGGAAAAGCAGTTGATGCATCGAAAAATTATTATCAAATGACTTATTTCCCTCTCTGTGACGCAATAATCGAAGCCATGGATGAAAGTGAAGAAAGATTGCAGCAGTATATCCAAGATTTCCATGCTCAAGTCGATAGTTCACCAGATGCCAAAATCGATGCGGACGGTTTATATGAACTGGGTAAAATGATTGACCGAATAGAAAGCAAAAAAGAAGCTTTAGCACAGCGAATGAATAGTGGGACAGAAGGACAAATGCAGAATTACCGTTCCCAGTTAGCTATTGCCTATAAACAGGAAAACATTCTCGAGAAATATTTGTCATTTGAACAAAGCCACGCTAGCTTTTTTGACCATTTGATTGATTTAGTTCAAGCCGTTCAGCAGACCATCCGCGAACTCCAGTCTAATATCCAGTTCAATAGCCAAACAGGCACTTACGATCTAAGTAAGCTGAATCAAGCTACAGTGAGCCGCATGCAACAAGCATTAAATAAAGCACGAGGAATAAAAGAAGATATTATAAAAGAACTACAAGACTACACAGTGCTTGCAGTGGTATATTTAGATAGTAATGGAAAAGAACAAGTCATGTGGTTATTAGAGCGAGACGGCTTGGGAGTGGAGAATGCCGAACTTAAAGCTTATTTAGAAAAAAACGGAAAATATCTTAACCCAGAAGATTATTCGATTATTACTAATGAAGACTTGAATAAGAAAATCAATAAAGCTTGGCGAGATGGTGTTTATTATCTAAATGGTAATAAGTATGATGGACTAACTGGCGGCGTCTTATCTGCCTCGGCATATGTTGAAGCTGGGAAAGGGTATATAGATAAGAGTGGGTTAGCGGATGTTGTGTTGGGGCTTGGGTTGAGTACGGCTGCTATCAGAGGGAGTACTACGTTTGGTAAGAAAAGTAAGCTGAAGGGTTATGATTATTTAGATGACCAGTTGGGCGATTTAAATAATAAAGTGAAAATAAAGAAGTATGACTCTGCTGAAAGCGTCAATAAATATTGGCATCAACAAAACTATGATCAACCTCCATATACACCTAAAACACCTGTCCAAGATTTAGAACTTTTGGTAGATACTAAATTTGTCAGGGTATATGATGGGGGAAGTTCAAAACTACATGGTGGATGGCTTATGAAAGCAGAGGATATAAAAGGTTTAACGCCGACTCAAATTAAAGATAAATTTGCATTACCTAATATACCCAAATTTGTTGGAGAAGTTACTTTGCCAAAAGGTAGCAATATCAGAATGGGAGAAGTAAATCCTCTTTTCGAAAATAAAGGTGGAGGTATACAATTTGATTTGAAAGGTCAATTCATTGGTGAATTTAAAGAACTCGGAAAAATCTCAGAATGGGGCGGATTAAAGTGACAATTAATGCAGAATACATTGATAATAAATTAATTGCTTTTGGAAAAAGTATTGAATTTAAGAACAAAATTGTAGAATTAAAAGAGAATGATAACTGTGTATTTGTGAGATTATTGGTTGTTCCTGGTCAAGAATTAAATGAAAACACTTTAAGTAATGTATATGCAATTAATAAATTGGGTGAAATTCAATGGCAAATAAAAAATGTTGCGCCAAAAGGAAATAATGTTTATATATGCGCACCATTGGTAGGTATGGATATTGAAGAGAACGATTTATTTGTAACGGATTTCATGGGGCGGAGGTTTGAAGTTAATCAAGAAAATGGTGAAATCAACCAAGTGAAAATAGTGAAATAAACTCTCCTTTTACACTAATAAATTTTTATTTGTTGAAGTTTATTAGGATATTGGATTTACTATTAAAGATAGCGAGGTGTACTAAAAGTATCGCAATTACTGGCTTTAAATGATAATACGGGTGAAATCAAGGATATTGAAGAGTTAATAAATGGCAACTCATGTGATTAAGTAAACAAAGTACGGAGAAATAGCTATTTTTAAGTTGGAAACAAGTTTGCGCTTTAGAAAGCCGACATTATTAAGAAATGCTGAAACAGGGCACGCACCATTTAAAGCGATAACTTAATTTGAATAATTCTTTAAATGAAGATGAGTGAAAATTGGCTAAAGGTGCTTTTTCATGAGAGAAATATATCAAGCGAACTGTGCACAAGAGAATATAAGATCTTTTTAGGATATTATGTTGAGGTAGATAGGCTGATAAAGGCGCTGAAGAAAGATTCAAACACAAAGATGAGGAAAAAGCTTATGACGAAGATAAATCATATAAATAATAAATTGATTTTCGGAAATCAGGAATATATATTTGAGTACCCTATACAAATTTTGAGAGAAGATGAAAATCAGGTATATGTGCTATTAGATATACCAGCCAAACAAGAATATACTTTTGATGATTTTCATAATGTTTATGCTTTTTCTTATAACGGTGAACGAAAATGGCAAATAGGAAAGAGACCCATCGGAGATAATGATATTTATACTTTGATTAATGTAAAAGAAGGAATACTTTATGCTACAGATTTTAGTGGAAGAAAATATAAAGTTTGTGAAGAAAATGGAATTCCTGAAAAAATGCAGATTGTGAAGTGAAATTACTACTTATTATGCTAATAGGAGAGATTTAGTTGGAAAATGCTTTGCAAATCGAACGAAAATTACAAGAAGGAAATTATGTAGATGCTGATATACTCAGATATTTAAATCATAATAGTATAACGGTTGTGTATAACACACTTTATGAGATTGCGCATAAAAAAATAAAGACCGATGAGATTATAATGAAAATAACTGAGATTGCATCAAATAATAATGAAGTGTCATATAGAGGTTTGGGTACGTTAACCATGAGAATTGTTGCAATTGCAGCACTAAACGCACTTGATTCAAGTGGATTATATAATTTTTTAGATATTGAGGAGCGAAATTTAGTGGATAGTGTTTTCTTGTAAGAGAGGAATGACTGTGTGAATGAAAGAATTGCAGTGATAGTTTTAAATTTATTAGTTGAAAAAAATGGGATTCTGACTGATAACGCGAAAAAATAATTCACTTTATTATCGACAGGAGAAAAAATGAAGAAAATTCAATGGATAGTTAATCGAGCGTTTGTATCATCGATTTTATTAATTACTGCGCTATTTGTGGTCCCTCCAACATTTGGGATAGCTGATGGAAGTAAGGTGAGCTTTTATGAATATGTATACGGATCACCTTTAAAATGGCTAACTGTAATGACAATAACAGATGAGAAAAATAATTTTACAGAGACGTTTTTCGCGGGAAATGAGGGTATAAGCATCCAGTGGTTCAATTTAATAGGAAGTTTTGTGCTTATTTTCATCATTGTAAGTCTTATTTTCCACCTAGCAAAATTGCTGTATATTAGAAAAAACGCCTAAAAAAGACAACCTATTATTTACAGGTTGTCTTTCTCTATATTATTGAATAAGAATCTCGTTATTAGCATCCGCTTTTTTAAATATAGCCACAATTCCTTCTATAAACGATACAATTGAAGGAATACCAGTCCAGCAAAATACTACGTAAAGAACGCCTTGACCATTTTTTCCTGCTAAGAATTTATGGGCGCCGAATGTCCCAAGTAAAAGTGCTAAGGCAACATAAACCCATTTATTAACTAATTTCCCCTCATCCTTTTGGGAGTTATTGTTAACGATATTAATATTAGGATTTTCAGTCGTTTTCTCCACTTTTTTATTTACAATCAGTTCTTCTCCGTGTTTATAAACTTCCACTTCATCCCCAATGTCAGGACTGAATGTAAAACAAGTCAATGAAACATCGATTGTCTCCCCGTTATCTTTTAGTACTATTGCTGAACTATCTTCAATTTTAATGACCTTTGCCATGTTCCTTCTCTCCTTTTTTCTATATGCTGTTGTAAATAGTCTTTTTTATTATAAAATGAGAAAAATTTACTTCTTAATATTATCATAAAAAGCTTGGGAAAAGCTGTTTTAAAAGAAAATTTATTAATATTATTCTTTGTTTTTGCGAAAAAACAAGAATTCAAAGAAAGCACAACCAACTTAAACATTATCTCCAAATTTTCCTATTTCAGTAGTTTAAATTGTTTAATAGAACGAATGGACTACGATTAAAAGCGAAAAATGAAGCCGGAATCGATAAAAATGTATCGTTTTAGGCTTCTTTTTTTTCACCATTTTAGTGAAAGTGAGATTTATCAACGTTTTTTCAGATTTGAAAAATTGGATAATCGCTTAAATGTTACGAAAAATTGTCAAACAACGCCGTTTTTATCGTAAATCAGTTGTAATTGCCTGTACGAAAATTATTCGTTTTCTAAGATAATAAGTCTGTGATGGAATTTTAGAGAGGATGGTTATGATAATGAAGTACATTGAATATCACGATTACATTAAAAGAGACGCTATTATTTATGCTTATTTACTCGATAATTTTTCTTATGTTTGTAAACAAATTAAGGCTTGGGAAAGTATTACGATAGATAGAGAACACGTCTTGCTGGTGAAGAATGGTACGTTAATTGAAGAGAGTGACGGAAAGAAAAAGGGGATTGTACGTTGCTTTTTTCAAAAAAATCTTGTTTTTCCTACAAGAAATCCGGTGGTGTTAAAAGCTTTGGAAACATCGGAAGTTTGCTTGATTAGTGCGGAGGGCGTATTTGGGAAATTAGAAGAGGATCAGATATTGTCTAACTTCTTTTTGCAAATCGCGGAGAAAAACGAACAAGACTTAAAAAGGCAAGCACTGCTCGGTATAGAGAACTCGAAAAATAAAGTTGTGTCTACGCTAAACTTCCTATTAGAAAATAATTTTGCTAATACCACATTGCCAGTTTTTCCAGAATGGCTCCAAATAAACATTTTAGCAAAATTGGCTAATTGCTCCATTTCCACGATATCTTCCACTGTAAATGAACTGCACAATAACGGAAAACTTGATATTAAATCTTCTCCATGGAAACTCAAAGGACGCGAAATGAGGCTCGAATATTTTGAAAGAGAAGTTCAAAAAGTAGCGGACTAATATAGATGAAAACAAGATACATTTGTTTTCGGATGGTACAAGGCTTGAATTAATGAATGAATCAAGTTCTTTTCCAAGTACAAAAAATATACACATAAACGAGGTGGAAGTAGGACTTGAAGAAAAATATTTTAGTCGTAATTATTGTTTCGGTACTTGCTATTAGTGCCATTGTTTCAGCTTTTTTCCTATTGAGAGATGACGCTTATGCTATTGAAGCAGAGGGATTTACGTATAGTCCCAAAGGAAAACCAGTTACGTTTTCAGCTGATGCGAAGTACAATGATGCTTGGCTTAATAATGAAAAGACCATTTCAGACGGAAAAGAAGTAAAACCGATAAACTTGGCGAGAACATTATTTTTAAAGGATGGACGAATCCAGTTTTTAGGTAAAAGTGTAGCTATTAAAAGTGCATCAGATTTAATTGAGATGCCTTCAAAAACAGCTGTCACTGAAAATAAGGGGACATATAAAGCGAGTGTTACAAAAGACAAAACAATTGCTCAGCTTCCGAAAGGCACAGTAGTTAAACTTGCTGAAGGAAGATACATTATTCTAGATAATTCATATTTGAAAAATAAAAAAGGACTTAACAAAAAATTACCAAAAAACGTGATTGTTTCCATTGATGAGAATAAGAAAGTTTTATTAATGGGGGAAAAAACTTTAGAGGAACTAGCGGGCGATGATGCTTAT
Source organism: Listeria marthii (assembly GCF_014227425.1). Taxonomy (NCBI): domain Bacteria; kingdom Bacillati; phylum Bacillota; class Bacilli; order Caryophanales; family Listeriaceae; genus Listeria; species Listeria marthii. The sequence continues at coordinate 129,759 of NZ_JAASWB010000004.1, read as the reverse complement.
ATTGAAATGGAAAATAACCGTTATCAATTTGATTTAAAGAAAGAAATGCTAGTTAGCCAAACTGACACGGAAGAAGATATCGATATTCGTTCGATTAAGGTTGAAATAGATGATAAGGCCGAGAAACGAAATCTAAAAGCTACAAAAGAAACAACTACAACGGACGAAACGAAGAAGCAAGAAGATAAAAGTAACGAACAAACAAATCAAGCAAACAGTGGTAATGCGGCTAATGCAGAAGCAACAGCTGGTAATGCTGACGGTGGTGACACTGGAACAACGACCAAAAATGGCGCAAACGGCAATGAAACTACGAAAAACAACCAAGATAACACGGATGTCACTAAAGCCAATGAAATTATCAAAAGGCTAAATGACGCAGAAAGTTTAAGCGCATTCCAAGTGCCAATTGTAGATGTTGAATTAACTGTGAAAGGCCAAAAAGCCTCCGCAAAATTACAACTAACTGATTCTTCTAAACGACTACAATCTTTAGAAGCAATTTTATACGATAGCGAAAACAAGGTTGTGAAAAAAGTAGCATTGGATTCATCAAAGGCCGACCAAGATTTTGCTTTCGATAGTTTGAAATACGGCGAAACCTACCAAGTTGTTGTTCAAGGGAAGTACAAATCTGCAAGTGACAAAATTCAAGAAACGATTTTCTTCCGCCAAACTGTAGAAGCGAAACCAGTCGTATTAACGCCAAAAGTAGTCGAACGCAGTGAAGATAGTTTAACAGCGGAGATAACTGCTACAGAATTATACGGCAAAGTGGATGAATTAGTTTTAAGAATCAAAGAAAACAACAGTAACGTAACTACTTCTAAAACCGTTAAAGTCGATGCAAAGGCACTTACAAAAGACGGCAAAGTAGAAGTCAAATTAGATTCGTTGAGTAGTAGTAAAGAATACATCGTCGAAATGGAAAAATTAGTGGTTGATGGTAAAGATGTAACGGATGACAATTGGTATTTCATTGCATCGACACTAAAAGCAAAACCAACGATGACCGGAATAGATCTTTCTTATAGTACCGAGAAAGGTGAATTCACAGCGGTGCCAATTAATTTAATCGATAAAGATAGTTCTATTACTAGTATTCGCTATGTCGCTTATTTAGAAGAAGATTATAAAGCGAATGGTGAGAATGCTAAAGAATATGCTTATTCTGTTGTTGATTCAAGTCAGAAGAAAACATCGGTAAAAGTTGGTCGAACGGTTGATATGGGCGATGGGAATTATGTTTTTGTAGCTTATATCTCTGGTAATAATAATCAATCCGACTATACTTTTGCTACACCAGCATCTAATGCGGTAGTAGTTGGAATGAAATCTATACCAACTGTAGAATTTTCTCTAAAAGCAGCAGAACAAGACAAATTAACAATCAATTATGAAGTTTTTGATGCGGATAATACATTGCTTTATGATAATTTGACGCATCCGACCTTAAAACTTTATAAATCGAATGCGCAAGGTTTATATAGTGGCAATCCGGTTGCTACAGTAGACCTGCGAAATAAATCTGACATTACAAATTTACTGGAATTCGATGGTTTAGAAAGTGAGACTTATTATGTTGTTGTAATGACTGCTTCATATAATTTAGATGACGGCACAGGAATTATGGTAGATCAGCGCATTGGCCAATCTAGCGTGTTCCAAACAACGAAAATAGCGAAAGTTGATGCCACTTTTACACTCGAATCAGTAACGACTAATCAAGCGGAAATTAATGTCAAGTTCTCAGAAACCGCGACAAAACTAAGTGCTGCAAACTTGAAAATCTATGATAAGAAAAATAACACACTTATAAAAACAATTCCTTTAAACAGCGACTTTGAAAAGCTCATGAGCGCAGATGGGAAAAACTATCTTTTCGAAGATCTAGCTATTAATAAAGAATACTTGTTAAAAGTAGAAGATAGCTTTGATAGCGGAATGAACCAAGTCCCTGTAGAAGGCGAATTAGTCTTCAAAACAAAAAGAGAAACACCAATAACCGATAAAGTTCTACTGGATTATCAACCAAATAAAATGAAAGTGGGCGGGTTAGCCGGTATTGAAGCTACGGAAAAACCAATGCTGGATGATTACAATGCGGTTAGCTCTATCACTTACCGAATCTATAAAGTAGACGACTTAAATACGCCGCTTGTAGAACAAGAAGTTTCAACAGCAGCTGAATTTGAAAAGTATTCTTACTTTGATTTATCTAATGCCGATTTAGGACGCGGTTTCGATTACATGATTAAAGCAGAAGTAATTTGGAATGATAATTATGAAGATCATCGTATTGAAATCAGTTCTGAAACAATTCAAATTAAAAAAGAAAAACCAACTGTGGAATATGAAATTTTAAGAAGAACGGCAACAGAAGTAAAGCTCAATGTTTATGTGAGAGATATTGAGGGCGCGATTATACCTGGAAAATTAGATATTACTAGCTCAACAGGCGGTTCTGTGCCGCTTGTGAATGGGAAAAATACCGTAACATTACCGCTCTCAAGTGAAGGTGCGACAACGATTAAAACAGTAGGTGACTATGTCGTTACTAGCGGTGAGCCTGCGGAATCAACGGTCTTTATGACAAAAAACTTGGTGGCGATGAACACAACAGCGCCGCAAGCGAGTGCTCAATTTGCGTTAGATGAAACAGGTCGTTCGCTGATTCTAACACCTCAACCGGATGATGTGGCCAAGAATAATGTAATGAAAACAACTTATAACCTTCAAGCGGAAAATAGTTCTAGCCCAGATTATTCCGTAGCTAAAATAGGCGACGAACAATTTGATGCACAAACTATTGATTTGCCATTCGGGAATGTATGGTTTAACAATTCGTATCAGTTAGCGCTTGATATGAAAATGAACTATATGGAAAACAGAATAAACAATGAGAAGTTATTTGAAAACTATTATGTCTCACTAAACGATAACGCGGCATTTGTAACCTCGTCTAACGGCGGTGTATCAACAACTAGAAACGCAAATCGGGCAGATGTTTACCGCGTGACAAAAGGCCCGACTGACGCAGAAGGCAATATTTCCGGTGTTAAATTTAAAAATATTTGGACTGGGACTTACATTGCATACCGCGGTGGAGTTTTGATTAGTAACAGTGAGACAGCAGATCCGTTTAGTTTTAGACGTCAAGAAGATGGAAGTTATGTAGCGGAACTAAATGGTCGTTATGTTGACTTCTCATCAGGTCTTGTTTCTACGGAAGCGGCCGGTTCAAAAATCGACCTTTATTCTGCGCAAGAAGAAACAGGCAAAGTTTCGCAATCGATAACTACGAAAGCACTAGCAGAGCCAGACATTACAGCTGAGTCGCTTAGTATTTATGACAAGCGAGTTAAGTTAGATGTTATTGGTGAAGATAAGGATAATACCATTGTTAACAAAGCTAACGAAAAAGAACTATTTGCGAATGCATACAAAGAGGACGGGACAACACTTGTGAAGTCGGTACGAATTGACGGCTTACCAACTCGAGATGTCTCGCTTACTGAACTTTCGCCTGACAAAACCTATGTTATTAAAGTAGAAGGAAAATATGATTTGTTGGACGGAGAAGGCGCAAAAAATAAAGTTTACTATACCGAAACGATCACTACTGAGAAAAGTCTACCAAGCATGGCCTCAACAAGTTATTCGTGGAACCCAGCTTATGGATACAGGACAATCAAAGGAAATAACAACTTTATTGATGAAAGTAGCGTTTTAACAGACATCGAATATCGTTTGTATGATGCTGCGACAGTATCTTCTAGCTTAACGAATCTAGTCGCGCTGGAACAAGAACTTGGCAGCAAAACGCCAGTAGCGACGTTTAATAATTTATCGAAGACGCCAGAATTTGATTTATATAATAATCTTGGCACTCAAAATTATGTTTCCGGAAAAACCTATGTAATTGCGGCCTTTATGAAAACAAGTCTAGCTAAGGCACCAATTTTCTTAAGTAATGCGAAGACCATTTATCTTGCGCCACCAAAAACGGTTAGTGCTCCAATTAAGCTAGAAAGTGTTTCTGCTAGACAAGCAACATTGAAATTCTCTTATAACGACCCAGATAGTTACTTTGTAGGCGGGACGAATAAGCAATTCCAATATGTCTTAAAAGAAACAACGTCTGGCAAGATAGTTAAGAATGGTGCTTTCACAGGCGGAAATACAGCTAGCTGGTTGAACACATTCGACGATTTAGAGCCAGCGAAAGGTTATACATTAACTATCAGTACAAATTACGACAATTTGGCTGGCGATGGAAGTCATCCATGGAGTACTAGTTTAAACTTTACGACCGATGATGAGTATGTAACCTCGAACTCACTAACAATTCAACTTGATGCCGCAACGAAAAAAATCAAGCTTCAAGCAAAAGAATTAAGTCCAGGATCAACAACCATTGAAAAAATCGAAATGGAGTTCTATGAGTTGCTTGATTATGGTGGTAACAATGAGCGAACTAGTTTAGTTGAAAGAAAAACGGTCACTTTACCAAGCTCATATCCCGCAACAATTTCTGAAAGCTTTAGTATTGCAGGGAAGAAGCAGAATCAAAGTTTCTTAGGCAAAATGGTCGTCACTTATCGTACACCGTTGAATGAAGTTAAAACCTATGAAAAAACATCCAACTTTGTAACCTTGCAAGAAGATATTGCGGCAAACTTAAGGTCATTCAGAAGCGTAAGAGCTACTGATACTAATGTGGCTGTACAACTAGACACGACAAAAGTAGATACAGAAGCAAAAGAAACTTACACGTTTGAGCTTAAAGATGAAGACGGCGAAGTGATTGATACAGAAAAAGTTGCGGCCAAAGATATTGCGGAGACAGTTAATTTGTCGATGGAACCAACGAGCAATTATGCAATAACTGTATTCGATCAGAAAGACAAGCCAATTGCGCTTTATCAAGGCAATAACGAAGAAAATAATCTTAAAGCTAATATCACTGATGATAGCTTCACATTGATGGCAAATGACACCGCGGATGCGAAAACAAAATTGACTGTCACGATTGAACCAAAAGAACTTTCCACTTGGGAAAAAGTACAGTCATGGTTCGGCAAAGATTTCACAGAAACGAAAACTGTCGAAAAAGAAGAGCTAGATACCGGTGTGGAATTCGATGCAAATTATCATGATTCAAAAGTTACTGTTAAAGAAACAGAATCAGGAAAAACTTTTGGGATTATCGAACTGGAGGCAAGCAAATGAAACCTACATGGAAAATAGGCATAATCGTTGCAGCTGTCCCGTTAATCATTATTTCTGTAATCTTATGGGGATCATTTAAAGAGGCAAGATATGATCTTGTCTCCCTCCCCAGTAACGGTGTGGTATTAAATGATGAACAAGAAACATTGCAATTTCAAAAAGGACACACACTTTATCGAAGCTGGAATGAAGATCAGCTAATCGCCAAAAATGATGAAGACGATACGCGCAATAAAATCATGCAAAGTACGATTCTCTATTTGGACAAAGACGAATTAATGTTCACCAAGAGTGTTCCTGTCATTGATATAAATGGCGTTAGTACCAAGTTAAAAGGAAGACAAGTGTATGAACCAAAAGGGGCTTCCTACCAATACAAAAACTCAGAAATCGCCGAAAAAAGTATCGTAAAACTAGCCAATCGCCAATATTTCTTAAATGCCGAGGCAACCCTTTATCTTGGCGGAAAAGAAATTAAGAAAGTTTCCAAACCGCTGCTTCTCATTGATAAAACCGGTAGTGTCACCATTTATGAAAATAAAAAGAAAAGCCGTTATTTAGGCCATATGACATTAAAGGTCAATGATGAGACCGTTTTAGATGCGAGTAATGAAACATATACAATCGGCGAACGTAAAATCGACCTTGCTAGCTTCGACGGAACAGATAATGAAAAAATCGTCGTTAAAAAAGACGAGAAAGAAGCAACTGACAAAACTGCTGCAAAGGATAACCAATCGAACAGCGGTACTGATAAGAAGGATGAATCTGCGAATAGTGGCCTGAACGCAACGAAGAAATACGGAAATGAAATTAAAGCAGGCAGCGGATCAGCAGACGCCGGAAATAGCGGTACTAAAGGCGGCACGAGTGGAAATGCACAAAAGGACTTAGAAGAAATTGATAATTATGAAGCTGTTCTCAAGAAAATTGAAGAACTGAACAATAAACTGGAACGAAATATCCCAGTATTAAGGATTGGCTATATAGCGACAGGTGTAACTAGCGCGAAAGTTAGCTATAAATATTCAGATCCAAATAACACCTTGATTGGCATAACGAAAATCAGTGTGGTAGATGAAAAAACTGGAAAAACAATCAATACGCACTATGCATCTGCTATAGATACAGAGGCCACTCTGACGGGACTTTCTCCTAATGGAAAATACCATCTTGAATTCTCGTACCAATATGATTTAGGTACAGATAAAGGCATTCAAGAAGTGAAAATGAAGAGTGACTCCTTCACAACCCAATCAGTATCAGCTATTTATCAAATGCAAAGTGTAACTAGTACGTCAATCAAAGTAAATATCGCGCTCGATGCACAAATAGAAGACATCAAACGAGCTCGAATCAAAGTGAAAAAAGCTAATGGTGATTCTTTCTATATGAATGTTGGAACAAATTTTATTAACGGTAACGGAGAACTTCTAAACGTAACAGATTTAGATCCAGGCACCGCGTACCAATTCCAAACGATTATTGAAATGAAAAATGGCGAAACAATCGAATTGAACAGCTCAGAAAAATACTACACCATGCAATCAACCGTTTTAAGAAGTTTACGAGCTAATTTATCAGCCAATAAAGTGGTGCAAGTGGAGTACGACTGGACCTCAACCGATTACACGTTAAACCAAGCCACTGTTGAGTTAAAGGATGAAGAAAAATCCGAAGTTGATTACAAAATCGTCAACCAAGAAAAAGGGAGCATTCGCTTAGTTCCAATCACGGATGAAGAAACAGTTGATTTAGAAGCTAAGTTAGTCCTTAAAACAACAAACAATGATACAAAAGAAAGTAAAACATTCGAGTATCCGATTGAACAAGACGTTCAGTACGACAAAGATGCGAAATTAACTATCTCCTTAACACCGTTCCAAACAGAAGAAAATAGCACAAAGCAAACCGAGGATACTGAACAAGATACGGCACGGAATGTAGGCTTAGCAACGAAAATTGAAGAAGTTTTAGCCCCTCAAAATGCCACTTATGACATGATGTTTTCCATGAAGCGAAAAGCAGGCGAAACATATCGGATAGCTTTTGAAAGACGTGCGGTTGGAACAAGTGATAGTTGGACTTCTTTTAGTAACAAAGAACTGACAGCGGACGAAACTGGCTTAGTAAGTCACATGGAGACAATTTCGAGGATGGCGAAAGAAAGTTTTGATTACCGTATTGCGGTTTATGATACGAAGGGCGCATTGCAACTTTACGTATATCAATAATAGTAGAGGGGTACATTTTCTCAGTACCCCAATCTCATACAGAAGGTAGGAAAAAAATAATGGATTTAGTAGTTGCATGTAGCGTAATTGGCGCCGCACTCGCAATTGGGCTTGCGACTTTGGGAGCTGCAATTGGACAAGGAATAGCGGTTAGTAGAGCAACAGAAATTATCGGAAAAAACCCAAATGCAAAAAAAGAAGTTATGGGAGGTCTTTTTCTAGGGCTTCTAATGATTGTCGCATTAATGCTTTTTGCACTGGCAATCGCAGTCATCTTGCTTTGGGTTAATCCGTTTATATGATAGGTGAGAGCATGGAAAATATGATTCAAACAATAGTACTTTATGGTATTTTTGCAATTGGTTTTCTTTATTTACTCTATTTTACCTTGCGAAAATTGGAAAATATCCTGACGAGCTTTTTTTATGAACTTAGCCAAGATAAATCACTTGAAAAAGAAAGTTTATTACGTCGCCTAAAACGACAAAAAGTTGCAACGAATCAAGAAGAACAAAAAAATAGGCAATTAGCTATTGAAGCAGAACAGAAAGAGACCATTTTTCTCGAAGAAATCGACCAGTTAGTTGCTCGAAATAGAAAGTATGAACAAGAATTACAAATTTGGCAAAATGAAAAACCAACACAAATTGTTGAAATTCCAAGTGTTGAAACGACACCCCATGCGCCGTTCAAATCGCTAAGTAGCTGTGTTAATGAAATCATTCAAAAGGTTTTCATTGCATCTGAGGAAGAGGAAGCACAACTGTTCACGGAAGCAATTCGTGAATTTGATGCACTTGTCCGGGTTGAAAAAATCCGCCTAGCTCTTCCTTACAAAGTCCTTTTGCGTTTGTTTGAAATGCATACGTCAGAAGAGTTACACGCATTTACGAAGTCATTTGAAAAGTTCAATGAGCGCGCGAGTAAGCTTTCTGTGAAACAAATTTATCAGAGTAGCTACTTGTCGCCAGAACAAAAAGTGAAGGTAATGCGTGAAGACGGCACATTGGATGAACTTAATCATCAATTTGTTGAATTTCTATTCTATATGTTAACGCATTTCTCTTATCGTCAAACGCGTGGACTTTACCGGAATTATATAGAAGTTTATAATGTTCACTTTTATACAGGGCTTATTCGTGTAAATGTTGCTAATGAAGAATCGGCAAGTCATTTTGACAGGTTTTGGAAACCGACACATACAGGCTATAAAATCGAGTATCAAGTTCAAAAGGAATTAATTGGTGGAGTTATTATCAATTATGGAACAAAGTCGATTGATATGAGCTATCAGGAACTAATCAAGCGCACAACAGAAAAAATGGAATCGGAAGTGAGACTTTGAAAACTATTCATTTTGATATGAACAAATACGAAACCCCTGTGGATTTGGAATATTTAAAGGAACATGGCCGGGTTGAGAAAATCTCTGATGGTGTAATTTTTTCTTCTGGCCTCGAAAATGCAGCTCTTCACCAAGCGGTTACGATTGACGGTAAACACCGCGGCGTAATTCTTGAGTTAAATGAAGAATTTGTTGGTATCGGGTTAATTGATAAAACCAATGATATTTTAGAAGGAATGACTGTGTCAGTTACGGATCATTTCATTGAAGTAAATCTGTTTGAAGATATGGCAGGTCGTATTATTGATACAACCGGAAAAATGTTATACGACATTAGCGATGAACAGCCAACCGCTACTTCCCCGCTATTTTGTGTAACGCCGGCAATTATGACGATTGATAGTGTTACTCGTCCGCTTAATACAGGGCTCGCAGTAATCGACTCTATTACACCAATTGGTCGAGGTCAGCGCCAGTTAATTCTGGGTAACCGACAATCAGGCAAAACCCAAATCGCGGTGGATACAATCATTAATCAACACAATCAGAATGTACATTGTATCTATGTCGCAATTGGTCTAAAAGCAGCTTATATTGCTGAAGTGATTGAAACGCTGCGTAAACATGGCGCGATGGACTATTCGACGGTGGTTGCAACAGCTGCAAGTGATTCGCTCACTGCCCAATATTTAACCCCATATGCGGGAATGGCAGTCGCAGAGGCATTACGGGACCAAGGAAAAGACGTTTTAATTATTTTTGATGATTTAACGAAACATGCGGATGCTTATCGAGCGATTACATTACTTTTCAATCGTCCACCGGGAAGAGAAGCTTATCCAGGAGATAGTTTCTACATCCACTCAAGTCTCTTAGAACGAGCAGTACAAATGAATCAGGAGCATGGTGGTGGATCCATCACGGCTATCCCAATGATTGAAACTTTATCCGATGATGTAACAGCCTATATTCCGACCAACGTTATTTCGATTACAGATGGTCAGTTGTTCTTAAAATCCGATTTATTTAACCGGGGTCAAAAGCCAGCTGTAGATGTCGGCGTATCGGTTTCCAGAATCGGTGGCGACGCGCAACATCCGATTATTCGCAAACTTAGTAAGAACCTGACCCTTATACTTTCTCAGTTTGAAGAATTAAAAGAATTACTGGATTTCGGTAATGCACTTGATGACGGAAGTATGAAAATGGTGACAGATGGACGGATGTTGACGGAGCTATTTAAACAAAATATTTTGAGCCCGCTATCCGTGACAGAATTAATTGCCATTTTATATGCATTCCAAAATGGTTTCTTAAACAAAATGGCGCCAACAAATGTTCAATCTTTCAAAGGATTGTTATTAGAAAAAGCACATGCACATCCGGATTTTGCGTCATTTTCTAACCAAATTGAGGAAATCAGTGAACTAGATGCATCGCACGTCAAACTATTAGAAGAAATTATTCAGGAAGCGGGGAGGCCTTTCCGTTGAGTAGCATAGACCAGGCGCGAAAAAAAATTAAAGCACTGAACTCAACTTATAAAATTGTCCATGTAACGGAATTAGCAACCCTTGGAAAACTTTCTGGACTGCGGGAAAAAGCCGAAGCAGCCGTTAGTTATTATGAAACTATCTTGAAAAGTTTGCGCTGGGTTAGAAAAACGATGTACACCAGCAAAAACATACAAGCAACCGAAGAAAAAAATGTTACTGCACTTGCGATTACATCCGAACGAGGGCTTTGTGGAGCCTATAACAGTGAAGTTTTTGCTGAAATAGATAAATTGATTGAAACTCTTGGCGATCAAGTGAATATTAATTGGATTGTCGTGGGTGAACAAGGCCATCGTTATTTAACGAACCTTGGACAGAATATCAGCACATACTTGCAGTTTTCGCTTGAAAATATTGATTTGGAAACAACGACAGAAGTGACAGCGGATTTTATTGATCAAATTAATAAGCAAGAAATGGATGCATTGTATGTTATTTTCACGAAGTATTTAAATGCAGTCCAATCGGAAGCGATGTGCGAAAAAATTTATCCGGATATTCCTGAAGAATTAGATGCGGAGTCAATTGAAGTTGATTATGTACTTGATTTCGAGACGGATGACGAACAAGTAGAGCAGTTGTTACTAGAAAATTATCTATGTGGGTTGCTTTACAGCATGTTCCGCTATTCGGTTGCTAGTGAGTATTGTATGCGCCGAATTGCGATGAAACAAGCGAAGGACAATATCCATAAGCAACATGAAGAAGCCGTTTTTGATGCTAGAAAAAAAGCATTACAACAAAAAACCGGCGAATTATTAGATATCATCAGTGGCGCACAGACGATCAGGAAGGAAGAAGAATAAATGAAAAAAAACACTGGGACCATTATAAGCATTAGTGGTTTTGTTTTAAAAATTGAATTTAATGAAAGCGAACTCCCTGAAATTAGCCATGCGCTTGAATATAAGACACACCAAGGAACTTATTTAGCGGAAGTCGTTCAACATACTGGAATTAATACTGTTTCAGCAATTGCAATTGGAGAAGTTAGTGGCCTGGCGCGAGGAGCAGAAGTCGTTAATCTTGGTCATCCGATTGAAGTTCCTGTTGGAGAAACGGTTCAAGGACGGATGTTGAATGTTTATGGTAAAGCAATTGATGGGTTCCCGGAGCCAGAAGCTAAAGTTAAATGGCCGATTTTTCGCGAACAGCCCTTACTTCGAGAATTAGATACAAATAAAGAAATCCTTTATACAGGCATCAAAGTTATTGACTTAATTTGTCCAATTTTAAAAGGTGGTAAAACGGGGCTTTTCGGTGGTGCTGGAGTTGGTAAATCCGTTTTAATGCAAGAGTTGATTAACAATATCAGTATGATGGGCGGGAATTCCGTTTTTACTGGGGTTGGCGAGCGTGTCAGAGAAGGTATTGGTTTATATAAAGAACTAGAATCAAGTGGCGTATTACCGCAAACAACCGTCGTTCTGGGGCAAATGAATGAATCGCCAGGCGTGCGGATGCGTGTAGCGTTGACTGGTCTTACAATCGCGGAATATTTACGTGACGAAGAGAAAAAAGATGTTTTACTATTTATCGATAATGTCTTTCGTTTCATTCAAGCGGGTTCCGAAGTATCCTCCTTGCAAGGTAAAATTCCGATTACTGGGGGATATCAATCAACACTTTCAAAAGAAGTGGGTGATTTTCAGGACCGAATCGCATCTACAAAAAATGGTTCGATTACGTCAATCCAATGTGTATTCTTACCGGCTGATGATATTGATGATCCATCCGCGGTTGCGACGTTCAGTCATTTAGATTCAACGATTGTATTAGAACGTTCGATTGCAGCGCTAGGGATTTTCCCGGCTGTTAATCCACTTCAATCATTCTCCCGGGCGCTTAATCCAACTTTTGTTGGCGAACGTCATTATCAATTGGCTGTGCAAGTGAAGTTTATTCTACAACGTTATATGGAATTACAAGAAATCATCAACGTGCTCGGAATGGCTGAGTTAAGTGATGAGGATAAAAAACTCGTTCACCGGGCTCGGAAAATTCGTAACTTCCTATCGCAACCATTTTATGTTTCCGAAAAATTCACTGGTACAGAAGGGATCTTTGTTGAGATTGAAGACTTGCTGATCAGTGTGGAGCGGATTCTAAGTGGCGAATATGATGAACGTTCAGAGCGAGAATTCTTGTTTATAGGATCCTACAAAGACTTGAAATAGGAGGAGAGGCAAATGAAACTAAAAATCGTCTCGCCTATGGGGCAATTTTTTGAAGGTGATGTAGAGGGTTTTGTTATCAATACAAAAGAAGGGCAGCAAACGGTATTAGAAGAACATATCGATTGCCTTAGTTTCTTTGACTATAGTGAAATTACTATTTTAGATAGTGCCGCTACAGAGCCTATCTTTGTTGCCCTCGGCTATTTACATCTTGTTCAAAATGAAGCAAATATTATGGCACAATTTGCTTCGACGGATGCCAAACAAGCTGAACGGATTTTTGAAAGACTTAGTAAGCGAAAACATGGAGAGCGAGGGATTATATGACGAGCGGATTTTTTGATACATTGCTACAAATTGTTGCTTTGTTTGCTGCTTTTTTTCTAATAGTTTTGCTCCTTCTTGTATACATTCGCCACTTTTTAACACGAGATGAAATACCTTTAGAAAGACTCCGGCGGTATCAATTGTGGTACCAACGTTTTCAACTGGACGGGGAGGTTACAGCTTTTATCGTCGTTATTAGCGCAACGCTTTTAGTATGTATCGCAGCGTTGCAAATAGTGGCAATCCCTTTCCAATTTATACTATTCATGTTTTGGAGCACGTGGTTATTTCATCTGTTTTCCTTATGGAAGAAAACGCGGGTAGCTCAAAAATTCAAAAAAGAAATGACACAATTACTAGGTTTACTTTTAATTACCGGCTTATATTTTATTGGGTATTTTGCGATGAAGACTATGCATTTTATTCTTACACAAATAGTTGATTCCCCTTGGCCGATTCAGTTTGGAATTAGGAGTTACTTAGTTATTTGTAGCCTGCTTGTGGCAGGAGGAGCCATATTTATATGGCAACGCATCTATGTGAAATTGCTGAAATAATTTTAATAAAAAAATCCTCAGCGTCCGTAAATACTTTCCGGGCAATTTGGAAAATTCAAAAGGAGATAAACTTATATGATAAAAACAACGAGCTTAAGGCGTCCCTTATTGTTAGTCATGGCTGTTTTACTAATACTCGGTCAACTTAATCTTTCTGCATTCCGAGTTTTTGCAGAAGAAAATGGTAATGATTCCGTTTCTTACACGGTTCAAAAAGAGCTTTCAAGCGACAAAAAGAAAGCTACCCTGACATTTAAAGCCGCACCGAAAAATACGCAAGTTAAAATTTCAACTATAGAAACGCCTGATGGAGAAAAAACGGATGGCGATGAAGCTGAATATGTAGCTACCAAAAATGGCTCTGTCGACTTTATTATTTCCTATAAAGATAAAGCCGGCGCAGAAAAAGAATACACTGCTTCTTATAAAGTAAGTGAAATATCTGAAGAGGTGGCAACTGTAACCCCCGGTAAAACAGGGCTTAAATCTAGTGCGCCAACTGTAGCCTTAAATATCCCAGATTATAATAAGACGGCTTGGGGTAACGGGGACATCAAAGACGTTTCTGTCACAGTAGAGTTTAATAATAATAGTTCCGCTGGTAAAAAAATCAATTTCACCTTACCAGATGGCATGCGATTTGTTTCTCTACCAGTTCCAAGCAGTTACCAACCGACAAGTAGCTCTGATTCAAGTATTTTAAGCTATTTTGGCGCTGGTAATCCGGTTGGTGATTCGATTACTTCGGTTACAGTTCCGGACAAAGAGGCTGGCTATAACAAGGCCACTTATGGAACAGTTAGCTATGAGTTAGAACCTGCAACAGAGAAACTAACGCTTAGCTTTTCTGTTCAAGTAGATGCAGCCAAGTATTATGGCACAGCAGACTTAAAATCGCCTATCAAAGTCGATGCTTACATGGGTGAAGGAAGCACGCCTGTTGCCTCAGCAGAGCAAAGCGTTCACGCCGAAGGAAAAAATGTTGTCGGTTACGCTTCTCAAAAGAGTGTTCAAACCATGTTTAGAAACTGGTATACATCGTCCTTTTTACCAGAAGTTATAGCAAGCACAGATACAGAAGATTCTTATAATTATACAAAACCATATTCAGTTGTAAATGGTATCAACCAAGCAGATAGCCGTGGATCAAAAATCTTTGTTCCTAAAAATGTTTCAACGACCCTTTATTATCCAGAAGGTATGGAGTATGTCGGTGTAGTTAACGAAGGTAAAAGTGTGCTTGGAAATACTGACAATAGAACCATCACCCATTATCCAAGCGAAAACAAAGTCGTTATTGATTTTAAACAAGAAAATTACTATGGTATAGTAGAAACCATTTTTGCGGTTAAATATAAAGTGCCAGCTGGAACCCCGGTTGGGACCTATACGGCGCCTAAAGTCCCGCATGCGGTTATCACAACATATGATGACCAAGTATTTGAAACAGATGCATTAACTAATGATTCCAACGATACAACAACTCTAGCTGCGAAAGATACGTGTAAAGTAGTCGATGGAACAGCAAATAAAATGGTTATGCTACCAAGAAATAACTACATTAATCCAGATAATGAAACTTGGGCAGGTCTTATTCAGATTAACAATAAGCAAACTGCCGGAGTGAAAACAAATCAAGTTTACCAAATTAAATTTGATGAAAACTGGGAAGCATACACGGTTAATTTACCTTTTGATGGTAAGTTAGCTGGTAATCAAGCAACAGATATACAATATAAAACCAATTTAAATTCAGAATATCGAACATATGACGGAACGCTCCCTAAAACAAATGCGAATAAAATGCTTACTCTCGAAGCAACTGCAGTCGGGCTTAAAGAAGGGGAATACTTTACAGAAGTAAAAGCGAATGTAGGGGACTTCTCTACCGGATTTACAAATATTGATACTTCCGCGCCATTCAAAGCGGCCAACAGCGCATCATACGGAATAGTGAAGCCGGGTATCACTTCGGTTCAATTTGATGTCAATATTTGGGATGCTGAAGATGAAGCAAATACCAAAGTTTCCGGTTCATCAACGTACACTACTACAACGGGTGTAAGCACGGCTGCGAATGGAACAGCTTCATTTTATAACAGTGAAGGTGCACTAATTAAGACTGCTCGTGCGGGAGATACAGTAACCACAAAAGCATCATTAATTATGCATGATTACCCATATGGAACAAGAACCGTCCTTAACAATCCAGAAATTTATTTACGTCAATTAGAAGGAACAACGGTTAAACCAGGATCTATTAAACTGACAGATCAAGACGGCAAAGAAGTCGATTTTTCTGTTGAAGCGAAATCAGCTAATAACGGCGATAAAGTATATGTTATCAAAACAACAGATGTTACAGTAGGTGAATATATCGGTTATCCCGCTAAAAAACAATATTTAAATATTAGCTATAACACAACATTCGATATGACTTTAAGTAAGAGTATCCACACAAATATTCAAGAGTTGCTTGCTTGGGGTGGAAGTAATGTTACTTCGGCGCTAGGAGCGAATGTTTTCCCGGATAATGGGCTTGATGTGAACCAAAATGGTAAAGATGCAGAACGACTGCTTTCTACTAATACAAGTACGCTAAGTGTTCCTAAACAAGATACAGTTACAGTAGAAACTTTCTTAAATGTAGCTGGAGAAGGAATCAAAGCGGCTTACGTAGAAGATGATGACAGCACGGTTTCGTATTTCACACCAGGAACTGATGCTGATTATATGGTTAAAATCACGAATACGTCTAGCGGTAGCGCCGAAAGCTTAGATATTTACATCCCAATTCCAAAAACTGGTCAAGACTTTGGCTCGAAATTCCAAAGTGAACCTTTTAAATGGGATATGAAACTAAGCGACGCACTCACAATGACAGACGCGCAAAAAGCTCAATTTGACGTGAGTTATACAGCCGAAGCAACTTCAAGTAACTATACGACAGATGCCATTTACAGTAATACACTGGCAGATTACGGAAAAGCCAACATGGTCCGTATCAAAGTGAAAACGGAAATTGAATCTGGAGAAACGCAAACCATTAAAGTTCCACTAAAAGTAGATGAAACTTTTGATTCCGCTACTGCTGGAAATAAAATTGGTGAACGTGACGTATACAACCCGTACTATGCAGTTACAACGAACACTTACTCAGGATCTATCGCAGGTACTCGAGTAGGGGCAGAATTAGTAATTGTAGAAGTAGCAGGTAAGTTATTTAAAGATAAAAATGCAAATGGTGTATATGAATCGGCGCAAACTGATACACCGCTTGCGAATGAAACAGTTGAATTATATAAATGGAATGAAGCAACCTCAAAGTATGAAGCATTTACTAAAGATGGGGAAAGCGTTACAACGACAACCGATGCTGATGGTGACTATAAATTTGATTACAATTTAGGCATTGGTTACGGAAAATATGCAGTTAAATTCCCTGATAAAGCGGGATACAAATTCACCTTGCAAAATGTTGGTAAAGATAAATCATTGAATAGTGCAACGCCAAATCTAGGCGCTGAGACTGGTTGGGTAAAAGAAATTGATCCAGCACAACCAGATGCACAACATATCAATGCAGGTTATATTTCTTACGTGCCTGAAACAGATTTAAAAGTAAACTTAAATGAAAAACTAGTTCAAGAAGGAAAAAGCTTAAAGATTACTCTGCCAAAAGTAGCTCAAACAACTGGTGAAGCAGCAGAAGACACAATTGAACCAGACTTTTTCCAAAAAATCCAAGCAACAACGGATGGCTATAAGTGGACTACAGCTAATGCGGGAATAGCGACAGCAAGAACCCTAAGCGATGGTTCCGGCGCAATTGTAGGTGTTTCTACTAACGGAAAAACAATTGCAGCTACCGACCTTACAATTGCAATTAAAGACATTTTTGGAACAGAACAGAAGTCTACGGCACCGATTTATGTAACAGCAGCGAGCGGCAATACTGCTCAGAAAGACCAATTAAGAATCGGGGCAACTAACTTCACACTTGAATACAAAGATGCATTAGCACTAACAGAAGCCCAAGCAGTGACAAAAGCAAAAACAGCAGCTTTTGAAGAAGTAAAAAATGGCGTAAATTCAAACGCCCAAGATCGTACAAATGTTGTAAAAGTTGATGAAACACAACTAAAAGCTATTCAAGATGGTCCAAACCAAGGTGGCACATACCCGCTTACCTATACATTGGAACAAGATAGCAAAGAAGTCGAAGTAGTTATTCAAGTAAAAGTTGAAAAAGATTTAACAACAGTAAACGCGCATGACTCTAAGATTTATGTCGGCGATAGTTGGAGTGCAGCTGATAATTTCGATAGCGCGCTTAATAAAGAAGGAGAAACCGTTACTTTTGCGGATATCGTAGTCACTGGTTCCGTTGATACAACAACAGCTGGAACATATCCAGTCTCTTATAAATATAACGACACAGTAACCACTGTTAATGTTACAGTTAAAGACAATGCAACCGAAGTTAATGCCCATGATTCTACCATTTATACTGGTGATACTTGGAGTGCGAAAGATAACTTTGATAGCGCCGCAGATAAAGATGGTAATTCAATCACTTTTGATAAAATTACTGTGACAAATACAGTCAACACTACACAAGCCGGCACATATTCTATTACCTATACGTATGCAGGCGAAGCGAAAACAATCACTGTAACAGTAAAAGAAAACAAAAAAGGAATCAATGCGCACAATGCTACTATTTATGTCGGCGATAGCTGGACTGCTGAAGATAACTTTGATAATGCCGTAGATAAAGATGGTAATCCGGTAGCCTTTTCAGAGGTAAGTGTTACAGAAACTCCAGCAGTAAACACGAATAAAGCAGGCACATATCAAATTAAATACAGCTTTGATGGAGCTACTAAAACAGCGACATTAACAGTGAAAAATATTCAAACAGCTGTAAATGCGCATAACTCCACGATTTATATTGATGAGCCGTGGGATGCGAAAGATAACTTTGATAGTGCGCGCGATAAAGACGGAAATGCTGTCACTTTTGCAGATGTTACAGTAGAAGGAACTGTCGATAATACGCAGGCGGGCACATACCCAATCACCTACAAATACGATGGTTTCTCTAAGACAATTCAAGTCTCCGTGAAAAACCCACAAACAGCCATTTATGCACATGATTCTGTGGTTTATACTGGAGATACTTGGACAGCAAAAGACAATTTTGACCGAGCGATTGATAAAGCCGGGAATGCTGTTGCTTATAAAGATGTTACGGTGGAAGATGCTGCTGACGTCGACTTAGCGACACCGGGCACATATTCCGTGACATATCGTTACGCGGGTATTTCAAAAGTCGTACAAATTACTGTAAAACCAAGACTGACGAAAGTAGAAAGTCACGACAGCACAATTTATGCTGGGGACACTTGGCAAGCGAAAGATAACTTCGACGCAGCTACGAATAAAAAAGGCGACAACGTGAAGTTAGCTGACGTAACAGTTACAGGTCAAGTTGATACACAAACGCCAGGCACATACGAAGTTACCTATCGTTATGATGGTGTGACAAGCATTTCCCATGTAACAGTACTACAAAATCATGCGAAAATCATTGTCCATGATAGTAAGCTACAACTAAATGAAAAATGGGATGCGAAAGATAATTTCGTTAGCGCAATGTCAAGAAATGGCAGCGAAATCCCACTTTCTAATGTAAAAGTCACAGGGAAAGTTAATACTAAAAAAGCTGGCACATACAAAGTCACTTATACAATTGATCCAAATGAAGGCACAGCGGATGCAGGTAAGAAAGAACTATCCGTTGTCGCAAACATTCAAGTAGTAGAGAAAGAAATGGTTGTCAAAGGCGGTGGTGACCCGGCGGAGATAAAACAACGCACAGCAACATACAGAGAAGCAATTCCAAGAACTGGCGATCAAATGAACTTATGGATTGTCTTACTGGGAGTTTGCTTAGTAGGATTAGCGTTATTCTTATGGATCAATAGACAAAGAAGAAGCCATAAATAAACAAAACGGGGAGGTAGGGGGTCTTAAATTAGAGGCTCACCTACCTTTTTCCGCAGAATGAAACAATTTTTTTCCGTGAACAGACAGAGACAGTTCGACCGGTAGCCCAATTTTTTTAAAAGACATGGGAGGAAAGGAAATAGAAAATGACTTTTTTAGAATTTCATAAACTAATCAGTCAAGATTTGCTGATTTATTCATGGATTAGAAAGAATTTTTCTCTTACTCACCAGGAATTGGAGGTAGGTAAGGAACTTAAATTGCAACATGGACAAGTAATTATCATGGAGAAAGGTTTAATGGTTCAAGAGAGTAAAGGAAAGAAGCCTACAATTCAACGAGTATTTGCGGGTGAACGTATTATTTACACAACGGAGACCACACTACTGCTATCCACGTTAGAAAGAACAACCTACAGTATCATTTCGACAGATGAACTATTCGAGAAGCTAGACGAACACAATTTATTATCAAATTTCTTTTTGCAAGTGGCGGAAGATTTTGAGAAGAGCTTAGAATGGCAAAGAGAGCTGATGTCGGCGGAGCCTGAAGAGCGTGTTGGAAAAGTTTTGCTAAGAATTATAAAGTGGTATGAACTAGACCCTGTGCGCAATCATGTATTTCCGCGTTGGTTAAAAATCTATGTCTTAGCAAAATTAGCACGATGCTCCGTCTCAACGACATCCATGATTATAAATGGATTAGCTGACAAAGGAGTAATTAATGTAAAAAAGACACCTTGGATTTTAATACAGGATTCAGACGTATTATGTGTCTCGTAAATATCATAAAAAAACTACTCAAATACAATTTTGGGGTAGTTTTTTTACTTTTTATGGGAATAATGATGAATTAATAGCGCTTTTTTGATATACATAGTTACTTTCATAAATACACTAAATTCTAATTCGAGTTTTTCTGTATCAGCGAATGATACACTAATTAATACCGTAATAATTTAGTAAGCGGAAATATTGATACAACAGTATTTTAAAGGCAATACTATAAAGTTGGCACGGAACTTGCAATAAATAGAGCGGGTAGCAAAATAAATGAATTATATTAGGAGGGAAAAAGATGGTAGGAATTATCCTCGCAACTCACGGTGAATTTGCTGAAGGTATTTTGCAGTCCGGAACAATGATTTTCGGCGAGCAAGAAAACGTTAAAGCAATCACTTTGATGCCAAGCGAAGGTCCAGAAGACATCAAAGCTAAAATGGAAGCTGCAATAGCAACTTTTGATAGCCAAGATGAAGTTTTATTCTTAGTGGATCTTTGGGGAGGCACACCATTCAATCAAGCAAACGGTCTTTATGAACTCAATAAAGATAAGTGGGCAATCGTAGCAGGACTTAACTTGCCGATGTTGATTGAAGCTTTCTCATCACGTTTTACAATGGAAAGCGCACATGAAATCGCAGCAAATATTCTTGCGCCAGCTCAAGAAGGCATCCGCGTTAAACCGGAAGAACTTCAGCCGCAAGTAACAGCTACTGAACAGCCACAAGCAGAAATCGCTGCAGTTGGTGACGGCAAAATTGAATTTGTTCTAGCTCGTGTTGATTCTCGTCTACTGCATGGTCAAGTAGCCACTGCATGGACAAAAGCAACACACCCAACAAGAATTATCGTCGTTTCTGATGCAGTTGCAAAAGACGATCTTCGTAAAAAATTAATCGAGCAAGCAGCACCACCAGGAGTAAAAGCTAACGTTATCCCAGTCCAAAAAATGATTGAGATTTCAAAAGATCCACGTTTCGGCAATACAAAAGCACTTTTATTATTCGAAAATCCTCAAGATGTTTTACGCGCAATTGAAGGTGGCGTAGAAATCGAACAAGTAAACGTTGGTTCCATGGCTCACTCTGTAGGTAAAGTTGTTGTTAGCAAAGTACTTTCCATGGGTAAAGATGATGTTGCCACTTTTGAGAAATTAAAAGAAAAAGGCGTTAAATTCGATGTGCGTAAAGTCCCTAATGACTCAAGCGCAAACATGGATGACATCATTAAAAAAGCAAAAAATGAATTAAAGACACAATAAAAAATTAAAATAGGAGGTTTATTATGTCTGTCATATCAATAATTTTAGTAGTACTTATTGCATTTTTAGCAGGTATTGAAGGAATTCTAGATGAATTTCAGTTCCATCAGCCATTAATTGCATGTACATTAATTGGTCTCGTAACAGGTAACTTAACAGCTTGTATCATCCTTGGCGGAACTCTACAAATGATCGCACTTGGATGGGCAAACATCGGAGCAGCCGTAGCACCAGATGCCGCGCTTGCCTCAGTAGCTTCAGCAATTATATTAGTATTAGGTGGACAAGGGGTAGCAGGTATTCCGTCCGCAATCGCAATTGCAATTCCACTTGCAGTAGCAGGTCTTTTCTTAACAATGATCGTTCGTACATTGGCAGTTCCAATTGTTCACTTGATGGACAGAGCCGCTGAAAAAGGGAATATTCGCAGCGTAGAGTGGTTACATATTTCAGCAATTTGTATGCAAGGTATTCGTATCGCGATTCCAGCAGCAGCACTTTTATTCATTCCAGCAGACAGCGTTCAATCTTTCTTAGAAGCAATGCCAGCTTGGTTAACAGATGGTATGGCTATCGGTGGAGGAATGGTAGTTGCCGTTGGTTATGCACTAGTTATCAACATGATGGCTACTAAAGAAGTATGGCCGTTCTTCGTTATCGGTTTCGTAGTAGCTGCAATTTCTCAACTTACACTTATCGCAATTGGTGCTCTAGGTGTTGCACTTGCTCTTATTTACCTTAACCTATCTAAAATGGGTGGCGGTAACTCAAACGGCGGTGGAGGCGGAAACTCTCGCGATCCACTGGGCGATATATTAAACGACTATTAATAAAAAAAGGAGGAGAATAGAATGGCAGAAAAAATCGAATTATCAAAGAGAGACCGTCTACGCGTAGCATGGCGCTCTACGTTCATTCAAGGTTCATGGAACTACGAACGTATGCAAAATGGTGGCTGGGCATTCTCTATGATTCCCGCTATTAAAAAATTATATAAAACTAAAGAAGATCGTTCGCAAGCTCTAAAACGTCACTTAGAATTCTTTAATACACATCCATATATTGCATCTCCAATTCTTGGGGTAACACTTGCACTTGAAGAAGAACGTGCAAATGGTGCAGAAGTTGATGATGTAGCAATTCAAGGGGTTAAAGTTGGTATGATGGGACCTCTAGCTGGTGTTGGTGATCCAGTATTCTGGTTTACAATTCGTCCAATGTTAGGAGCATTAGGTGCTTCTCTTGCCTTGAGTGGAAACATTCTTGGACCAATTTTATTCTTCGTTGCTTGGAACGTAATTCGTTGGGGCTTCATGTGGTATACACAAGAATTCGGCTACAAAGCTGGTTCGAAAATTACTGATGACCTTTCTGGTGGATTACTACAAGACATTACAAAAGGTGCTTCGATACTCGGGATGTTCGTCCTCGCCGCCTTGGTGCAGAGATGGGTAAATATCCAGTTTGCGCCAATTATCTCGAAAGTTAAACTTGATGAAGGTGCGTATATTGATTGGAGTCATCTTCCACAAGGCGCTCAAGGTATCAAAACTGCTTTAGAACAACAACAAGCAGGTTTAGCTCTTTCTGAAATTAAAGTAACAACCTTGCAAAATAACTTGGATAACTTAATCCCAGGACTTGCAGCAGTAGCTCTTACATTCTTATGTATGTGGTTACTTAAGAAAAAAATCAGCCCAATTATCATCATTCTAGGTCTATTCGTAGTTGGTATAGTTGGTCACTTAATCGGGCTTCTGTAAAAATAAGCTGATCGAAAAGAGGCTGGTGCAATATTCACCGAGCCTCTTTTCGTTTAGATATATGACACAGATAAACGAATACGGTATAATAAACAAAACAAGCGAAAAGAAATGGAGCGAATACAGTTGGTTCAATCGATTAATACAAAGGTAGACTTAACAATAGATGCCACCGCGTATACTGGACTTACAGATTACGGGAAAATTATGATTGGCGACAAAGGTTTTGAATTTTTCAACTCACGTGATGTGCGTAAATTCGTCCAAATTCCTTGGGAAGAAGTAGATCAAGTTATCGTATCTGTTATGCTAAAAGGCAAGTGGATCCCTCGCTACGCCATCAAAACAAAGCGCAACGGCACATATACATTTGCTTCTAAAAAGCCTAAAGAAGTTTTACGTAAAATACGAGTTTATGTCGACCCAGCCAATATGGTGAGTTCGCTCAGTTTCTTTGACGTTATGAAGCGCTCGTTTCGGTCGATATTTAGCAAGAAGAAAAACAAAAATAAATAAGCCGATTTATACCGAAAAGCATCAATGGACCTATTGTCTGTTGATGCTTTTTTTCATACATAATAATTGAACAAACAGCATATTTTGATACAATAGAAAGTATAATTAAAACGCAATCAAAGGAGGAACACCAACATGAAAAAACCAAGAATCTACACAATGTCATTCGCTAGTGTATACCCTCTTTACATACAAAAAGTGGAGAAAAAAGACCGCACCAAAGAAGAAGTGGACGAAATTATTTTCTGGCTAACAGGTTACGACCAAGCTTCCTTACAGCAAGCCATCGATCAAGAAATTGATTTCGAGACCTTTTTCAACCAAGCTCCAAAAATGAACCCCAATGCTTCCTTAATTACCGGAGTTATTTGCGGCTACCGAGTGGAAGAAATTGAAGATAAACTGATGCAACAAATTCGTTATTTGGATAAATTAGTTGATGAACTCGCAAAAGGGAAAAAGATGGAGAAGATTTTACGAAAATAAGCAAAAAGCAGCCGATTTTAATGGGCTGCTTTTTTGATTTATCAGCTTTTGGAGACTTTCTTTTTAACATCTGCCAGTGAATTAACAAATTTTAAGGTCATTTTCACGGATTTTCGATTTAAAGTCCCTTGATAATGTTTAATTTTGTTCGTTAGTTCATTATTTTTATTTGTTGTAAGTTGTAATTTTTGTTCAGTTTGTTTAAGTTCATTTTCTAAGTGTTTATTTTTTTCTTGGTGTTTTTTGTTTTGGTCCGCGGTAGTTTTTCTCAATTGGGTAAGTTGGTTATTAACGGCATTTACTCGGTATTTGGTGCTAAAATCATGCCTTTCTTTTAATAGATTGGCAGAAAATTTCACTCGATTTAGCATCTCAGTTGGATTTAATGTGGAAATGACTTCTGGGCTAGTGGGGAAATTAATGGAATGAATAAGTTCATCCATTGGGGCAGATTTTCTGTTTTTGTCGTGTTTATAGATGTGATTTAGCCCATTTGTATCTAAGAAATCAACATAGTTATCAAAATTTTTCGCTTGAACTTTCTCAGCAGATTTCAGGTCCACTTTGCTTAGTAAATCTTGAATGTTGTTGGTTTGCGCTAGTTCGTCTATTGTGACGTGAGGAAGGGCGTGGTAGGAAGCTAGTTCGCGCATTCGGGCATCTTGTACAAAAGAAATGTTAGGTGTTCCGACGATTGTAGGAATAACGTTGCCATGCAAGCGAGAACCAATACTAAAATCAATATTTTTCACAAAATCATACCAACTAGGCATGCTAGTAAAATATTTTACACGACCTTCTTGATAATATTTATGTTCGATATTTGTTGGATAACCTTTGATATCGCTAGTAATATCTGGACCACCAGCGTACATTAAATGAAATTCGTCTAAGTGTTGTGGGATAAAGTGATAGTCTTTGTATGTAGTAATCAGATTGTTTAAGAATTGAATAGCAGTTTCTGATGAGGTTGGAGATGCGTTAATCGCGATGGAGGATTGATCTGTTAAGTGTAAATCTCTTATTTTTAATTCTCGGCCGAATGTATAGAGCGAGGGACAACCAATTACTCGAAAGTCGAGGTCATCGTTAAAGCCTAGTTTTTTTAAATAATCGGCTGTGATTTGTCCGCGAACACCAATTTGAGCAGATTTTTCTAGGACAGCTTTTACAAAATTAGTAACATCTTCATCAAAGGGAAAACCTTCATTTATTTGGGGCTCGTAATTTGCTCTTAAGCCGACCCCTGTTACGACAACTGGGATTTTCAATTTGTGAATAAGCTGAGTGTAATTGCGAAGTATAGGTCTGAAGTCATCTCGGAATGCGTCTGCTAAAGGCATAACATAGAGATCGTAATTTTCATTGATTTTTTCTGCTAAATTAGGGTTAGATGAAAGCCCGTCTGCATGTATTTCCACGTCGTCGTTCCATAAGGCTCGATAAATACTGTATTGATAAGCAAGGTTGCCATTGTTAAAACCTGTCCGATCTTTTAAATAGAGGTCTTCCGGCATGTATACATTCGTGGGTCGCATGCCTGACCTAATTAATATTCTCTTCACTAAAAAACCACATCCTTAAGTAAGTTGATATTTAAATTATATCAAAATGTTAATAAGGTTAATAGTTTTTGGGGTGAAGTTATTGGTGTTTGTTTTTGCACGTATCAAAGAAGTAGCCAATTGCGTCTACTAATTCTTCGTTCACCGAATAAATATGCGTTGTCCCTTCCTTCCTTAAATTAATCAGTTTTGCCTCTTTAAGCAGTTTAATGTGGTGTGACATGGTTGATTTGGAAATATTGTAAGTTGTTCCAGAGAAGCGCTTCTCTTTGCTTTTCAGTAAGCATAGGAAAATATCGAGACGGATTGGGTCGCTTAATGCTTGGAAAATTAATAATAAATCTGATTTTGAGAGCTCATTTAACTTTTTCATATAAATATCATATCATAACTTACATTTTAATTGCGCGGAACTTGCTGCTATGTTATATTATGATAGTTCGAAATTAATCGAACTATAAAATCCGAAAGAAGTTGTTGGAAAATGTTGCATATTGAAGCGCAAATTACGATAAAAAAAGAGCAAGCCGAAGCTTTTTTGCAAGCTGCTAAGGAAGTTATTGCCGCATCACAAAAAGAAGCGGGAAATCACGGTTATGAATTAGTGCAATCGACGGAAAACGAAACAGTTTTTTATATGTTAGAAAAATGGGCAGATATGGATGCTATTCAACAACATAATGAAAGCGAGCATTTCCAAAAATTCCAGAAAGCCGCTGCCAATTTTGTTGCTAAAGAACTTGAAATTTCAGTGTTAACGCCACTTGCGCGATAAGGAGGAGAAAAATATGACTTATTTAAATAATGATTTTGAAGACTTAATGAAAAACCGCCGCTCGATTCGAGAATACGATGAAACGGTGAAAATTAGCCAAGAGGAAATGAAAGCTATTTTAGAGGATGCGGTAACTGCTCCTTCGTCTGTAAACATGCAGCCGTGGCGTTTTGTGGTTGTGGAAAGTGACGCGGGTAAAGAAAAATTAAACTCGTTAGTTCGCTTCAATACTCGTCAAAACGAATCTTCTTCCGCAATGATTTTAGTTTTCGGTGACTTACAAAACTTCGAAAACGGTGAAAAAATCTACGGAGAATCTGTTGAACGAGGCTTGATGCCAGCAGAAGTGAAAGAACAACAAATGGCGAAATTAAGCCAGTATTTTGAAGCGATTCCCCGTTCAGAAGCAGAACGTGTAGTACTTATTGACGGCGGACTTGTAGCGATGCAGTTAATGCTCGTTGCTCGTGCGCACGGTTATGATACAAATCCAATTGGCGGTTTTGAACGCACAGAAGTTGCAGAAGCTTTTAATATGGATCCAGAACGTTATGTTCCAGTTATGATTGTTTCTATTGGGAAAGCTAAAAATTCCGGTTATCAGTCTTATCGATTGCCGATTACTGATGTTACGAGTTTTGCTTAAAATGAGAATGGGGAAATAGTTGATATTTCCTTGTTCTTTTTTTACTTCTTGGTATAATTAAAGTGACATAAAGCCAAGGAGGAGAAGCAACTGTGACAATCAAAATAACTCGTAAAACAGGCATTGGCAGAAGCATTACTCCGGTGAATATTAGAATTGATAATGAAGAGATTGTGAAATTAGATAACTACCAATCGCACTTTTTTATGCCCAAGGTAGAGAAAACGAAGGTTCGGGTAACAAACTGGTTTTATGGAAGCGAAGAAGCGATTTTGGAAAATAGCAGTGATGTGATTGTGCGGATTAATAGTAAGGCACTAATATTAAATTATGCGATGTTTCCGTTTCTTATTTACGGTTTTGTTATGACTAGTTTGGTAGCTACGTTGATTGCGCTTGGTCTTTGCTTAGCATCATTTTTTTATTCGCGAAAGCATTGGTTTGAGTTTGTGAAAATAAAGAGATAATTAATCGATAGTACGGGCCAAGCGCTCGTACTATTTTTTTATCTGTGTAAGTTGACATTCTATCTGTGTAGCTTAAAAATGGTAGTTAAACCGCGTGATGACAGCGCTTTCTTTTGGCATGATAATTGCATGATATACAGATGCTCGGAATGAATCTTTAATCGGGGGGAGGAAATTAGAGAAAAGGGCATTCTGGCAACCACACGAAAAGGGGTACAGAGAGACAAACTTAGAACTACCGAAATGAGGTTTATAAATCAAAAATCGGGGTGAAGAGATGAATAAGAAGATGAAAAAGCTTTTTAGTATTACTTCTGTTGTGTTGTTGGTTTTATCGTTAGTGGTTGTATCAATTGGTGCACAGCCAAAACGGGCGAAAGCGGCTGAAAATGTACCACAGTATCGAAATGTGATGTATTATGGCGATTGGTCGATTTGGGGAGGAGAAGGGAACTTTTATCCGAAAGATATTCCGGCTGATCAATTAACGCATTTGAATTTTGCTTTTCTGGATTTTAATAGCAATGGGGATTTGGTTTTTACTGATAAAGATGCTGCTGTTGGGGCGCCTGTTGGGCAAGAGGGAGTTCAATGGGGCGGAGCGAATGCCGGTGTTTTGAATGCGATTCAAGATTTACGCGCTCAAAATCCGAATTTGAAAATCGGTGTATCGGTTGGAGGCTGGTCTAAGTCGGGAGATTTCTCTACGGTTGCAGCAGATCCAACAAAACGGGCTAACTTTGTGAAAAATGTGATGAAGTTTGTGAAATATACCAATATGGATTTTGTTGATTTGGACTGGGAATATCCTGCTTCGGTGCGGGACGCTGACCTTGTTGATAATAAAAACGATGAAGGCACTCCAAATGCAAAACCTGCGGACAAACAAAACTTTATTACACTTTTACAAGATTTAAGAACGGCTTTGGATAAACAAGGCGTTGATATTAACAAGAAATACGAATTATCGGTTGCTTTACCAGCTGCAAAATCTACATTAGAAAATGGGATTGATGTAGCGAATTTGTTTAAAGTAGTCGATTTTGCGAATGTGATGACGTATGACTTAAATGGTGCTTGGACACCGAATAGTGCGCATCATACAGCGCTTTACGGCAATCCGAAAGACCCAAATTATGATAGTGGTTTTTCCGTGGATCAAACCGTTAAATACTTAAAAGAAAAGGGAGCAGTTTCGAATAAAATTGTTGTTGGGGCAGCATTTTATACTCGGGGCTGGAATAAAGTAGCTGCTGGAACGGATACGGCATTGCCAGGACTTTTCCAAGCTGCTGAAAAAACGAATAAAGATGCGGATGGCTCGCTTACTTATGGGGCAAACAACGAAAACCCAATTAAAACTGGCGATGGGGGCCGTGCTGGCGGAGTTTGGGCGTATAGAAGTATCGATGCGCTGAAAGCTAAAACGCCAACTTTGAAAGAATATTGGGATGATACTGCCAAAGCGCCGTATCTTTATAGTAAGGAAACTGGGGAGTTTTACACATATGACAATCCACGTTCGATTGGCTATAAGGCACAATATGTAAAAGATAATAATCTTGGTGGGATGATTTCTTGGATGCAGTCGCAGGATAAAACCACGACTTCAACTAAGCGCGATGAACTCACAAAGGCGATTAAATCAGGATTATTCGGTGCTAGCGCTATCCCGCAAAATACGATCACTTATGCGAATTTAAATGTGGTAGCGACAGTGAAACCTTATAGCGAAAATGGGGTCGGATACGAAATTACAATTACAAACAATGAAAAAGCGGACGAAACCAATGAAGTTTTGAAATCAACTGAGCTATCGTTTGAAACAGTGAAATTACCTAAGTTTTATATTCCAGTAAAAGCGGGCGAAACGTTAACTGCTGGAGATTATAAAGCGGGTACGGTTACTACTTCGGGTGGCAATACAGTAGTTGATTTAGCTTCTGTATATGATGCACAGCAAATTCCGCAAGGCGCATCTTATACGTTCCGTTTAAAATCGAGTGCATCTAGTGTGGATGTAAATAATATTTCTAAAATTGATTTAACACAACGGATGGTAAAATCAAGTGTCGAATTTGGTAAACAAACTATTTTTGGCGGAGGAACTGTTGTACCTGATCCAAGTGACACAGAAGCTCCAACCGTACCAAAAGCACTCGCATCTTCTAACGTAACTGATAAAGCTGCTACGCTAACGTGGACAGCTTCCTCGGACAATAAAGCGGTGGCTGGATATAAAGTGTACCGAAATGGGACTGAAGTTGGCTCTGTTTCAGGAACTACTTTTACAGATAGTGGCTTAACTGCCAAAACAGCGTACACTTACACAGTAAAAGCGTATGATGCGGCTGGGAATTTCTCGGCGGCAAGCTCGGCCTTAACTGTGACAACGCTTGACGCGGCAACACCACCAGCAACTCCAGCATGGGACACTGCAAAAACGTACAATAAGGGAGATAGGGTTTCTTATAAAGGGAAAACATATGAAGCACAGTGGTGGACACAAGGAAATGAGCCGGGAGCTGAACAGTGGGGCCCGTGGCTTTTGATTAATTAATATACGTTGCAGGACAGGGATTCTTCTTTTAGAGTCCCTGTTTTTATTTGAAAAAGAGGACAAAATCATAGCCAGCGTATTACAATGAATAAAAGACATTAGAGAGGATGCTGGCAGATGTATTTTGTATATGATATCGGTGGAACTTTTATAAAATTTGCGTTGATGGAAAATAATGGAACGATAAAAATGAAAG
Organism: Listeria marthii; assembly: GCF_014227425.1. Classification (NCBI taxonomy): domain Bacteria; kingdom Bacillati; phylum Bacillota; class Bacilli; order Caryophanales; family Listeriaceae; genus Listeria; species Listeria marthii. The sequence goes on along the minus strand of NZ_JAASWB010000004.1, from coordinate 99,302 downwards.
ATAAATTCCCTACTACTGCCAAAAGCGCGGAAGAACTTGTAGAGCAAATGGTAGAAAAATGGCGTCCTTATCAACAAGATGTAACAGGGATTGCAGTGAGTTGTCCTGGGGTGGTCAATACGGAAACTGGCGTGATCTACCAAGGTGGTGCGCTATTATTTATGCATGAAAAAAACTTGGCTGAAATGCTCGCACGTGAATGTCATGTTCCGGTCGTTTTACAAAATGATGCTAAAAGTGCTGCACTTGCAGAATTGTGGTTAGGTGTAGCGAAAGATGTTGAAAGTGCGGCGATTTTAACGCTTGGAAGTGGTGTTGGTGGCGGGATTATTATGAACGGCAAGTTGCAATCTGGTTTTAATTTAATGGCTGGGGAGGTAAGTTTTATTCAGACCTCTTTTGATACGGAAAAATTGCGAGGGAAGTTTTTTGGACAGGCTGGGTCGGCGGTTGAACTAATTAAAAGAATTGCTACCAAGAAAAATCTGGCAGATAAAAAAGACGGCGAGCAAGTTTTTGAGTGGATAAACCAAGGGGATGAGGAAGCTCAAGCTATTTTTGATGATTATATTTATGGGCTAGCCTCGCAGGTTTTGAATATCCAATATTTGATTGATCCAGAAATTATTGCGATTGGCGGCGGAATTAGCGCGCAACCCATTGTTGTTAAACGTTTAAACAAGGCCATTGAAGAAATAAAAGCTGCAAATCCATTCCACGGAGCAAGGCCGAAAATTGTTACCTGTCATTTCCGAAACGATGCTAATTTATATGGTGCGCTTTATAATTTCTTTTTACAAAGTATCGACTAATTGTATATTATTATACTAAATTTTGCGATTAGTACTAAAAATGTATTAGAATAGAGAAGAGAAACGGGAAGGGATGATGGGACTCATGAAATTTCAACTTTTTATTCAACCTAAGTTAGACGTTCTTCAGGGAAATATTGTCGAATATGAAATACTGTTGCGCGATGATAGTAAAGTTCCTAGATTTCCTCTGTCAGAATTAGAGGCAGTACTCGCGGATGAAGAATTATACTTGGCTTTTTCAGAGTGGTTTTGCGATGCTTTTTTCGATGTTTTAGCGAAATATCCAAATGATCGATTTGCTATAAATATCGCTCCACAGCAACTTTTTTATACAGAAACCCTCCACTGGCTAGATAAATTAAAAAGTGAGAGCCACCGTATTACCGTCGAAATGACTGAAGATATTTTCGATGTTCCCGCGCATAAACGCCACCTCAATGCGAATGATAAAGACGCATTTATTTTAAACAAAATTAAAGTGATTCACGGTCTTGGCTATCACATCGCAATAGATGATGTTAGTTGCGGCTTAAACAGCTTAGAGCGAGTAATGAGTTACCTACCCTACATAATAGAAATTAAATTTTCATTAATTCATTTCCAAAATATTCCATTAGAAGATCTACTATTATTTATTAAAGCATGGGCGAATTTTGCTCAAAAAAACAAGCTTGATTTTGTGGTCGAAGGGATTGAAACAAAAGAAACCATGACTCTACTAGAAAGTCATGGCGTGTCTATTTTTCAAGGTTATTTAGTTAATAAGCCGTTCCCTGTTTGAAAACTGTCCACTTGATCTAACAAGTCTTCATGAGAACTAATCATAATAGGTCTTTTAGAGAGTAATAAACCATTTTCTCGTAATGCTTCGAGCGCTTCTGTAATTCGAGCGCGACTAGAACGACAATAATCAGCTAAGAAAGTTTGATTGATATAGGACGGAAGTTTAATTGGCCCATCGGATTGATGCAAATTGAGAAGCTCGACAATTTCCACAAAAATGCGCGTCACTTTTACTATTGGTGGTTGATTGATATTTTTGTAATTTTTCGCTGTAAACAGGTATCGTACAATAACATCATCCAACACAAGATGGAAAAATTGCGGATTCGCATATAAATAATTGAGGAAAAATTCGCGGTCGATGAATAAAGCAGTGCCGTTTTCTAATGCGCGAACGCGGTATTCCGTAAGTTCGGGAGCCGTTTTTGTTTCGAGCAAACTTTCCATTCCAAAAATTGCTTTTTGCGAGATCAAAGCATTTATCATCCAGCGTCCTTCGCTTGTTGGTCCTTCTAAAACAGCAGTTCCTTTTAGAAGCACTCCCATTTGAGGTGGTTTATTTTCATAAGCTCGAAATGAATGAATAATATCGCCTTTTTTAAAAGAGACTTTACTCGAATAATCACTAGAAAAAATAGCTGAAAAATCTATAGTGGAAAGCATAATCAAAACTCCTATACTAAAGTAAAATGTTAATTACTATACTACTGTACTGCTATCTGTCCTAAAAAGATACTAGATTAAAAAAACTTTCGCAATACAGATATGAAAAAGACACTTTTTAGCAACATTTTCGATAATTTCACCACTAAAAACATACTTTTAAAAAAGAGCACAAAAAAGACCCATAAAAATGAGCCTTCTAAAACTTCTTATAAACATCAATGGAATTACCAAAATTAATCAGATAGCCACCATAATCATACATTGGACCGTATTTATCAGCATAATGAGAAACGGTGTGGCGCAAAAATTCTTCTGTTACCTCTAAAAACTCCGCTACTTCAAAATATTCACGTAAACCGAGATAAAAGCACGAGATAATATCATCAAGTGGTATCAATTCTTCGTAGCCTTTACGACGAGCAAAAATTTCTTGTTTTTTATCCATAATTGTTTCTTGTTTGGTAATATTACCTACAGTGTATTTGTAATGCATCAATTCTTCTACTAAAATACAACCTTTTTGAATAGAAGACTGATCTTTACTAATAAAAATCGTCCCGTTTAAATAAAGACCGGGTAGTTTGTAAGGCATTTTTTCTTCTCTGATGGTTACCTCGTCTTGGTATTTATTCACTAATTTTTCGTACAATAAAATCACATCCCGCGATGGAGTTTTTTCTTCATCTCTATATAAGCTAGAATATCCCGCATTTCTTCATCTGTTACATCATCATCTATATGGGCTGCAATTGTCACCAAGCGTTCATCAACAGGCGGTAAACTTCTTTCCGGGAAAAAATCATCTAATCGTTTGTTGAAGATTTTTGCAAGTTCAAATAAAACATCTTGATTTGCTTTTCGATCGCCATTTTCGTAACGGCTAATCGTTTGGCGAGTTGTATGAAGCTTTTCTGCTAAGGCTTCTTGATTTAAACCGCGTTCCTCGCGATACTGTTTTATTTTATTTCCTACAAATTTATTTAACTCCATAATAATTGTCCTCCATATGTTTATGGCTTCAGTATAGCACTTTTAGCACCAAAACGGAACTTTTTCGAACATATTTGTCGGATAAAGTTTACCAGTAACCAAAATGGTGCTATAATATTTGTAGAGCTAGAAAATAAAAGCGGCTGTATTTTACATCAATAGCACCATTTTGGTGACAACGAACTAGCATATTAACTTATGAGATGGAAGTGGGAATGGATGGATAGAAAACTTTTGAAAGAAAAGCAAATCCAACTAATTTTTCAACTAGAACAAGAAGAAAATCGATTTATTCGGAAACGTTTAATAGAAGAGTTGGAGTTTTTTGAAGCACTTGGGGATAGAGAAAAAGGCCTTTTAACGGCGGAGCAAAAGCTACTTATTTTAACACCTGATGAGTACCGTGAATATAAAAAGACTAAATCCGATGTGCAAATTAGCAAGTTGATTGGGGTATCAAGATCGTCACTTGCCGATTGGAAACGAAAAAAAGGATTAAATAGAAAAAAGTCGCAGCCGGTACAGCAGGAAATGATTGAGGTGTTAGCTTTTCATTTAGATAAAACAGAAGAGGAAATTGGTCGCTTGCCGGCAGCTGCAATTGAGTGTCAGTATGAAGCCTATGTCATTAACGAAGCTCATAATTAAGGAGTGATGGGATGCAAGTTTTAATTTTACCGGAGAATAAAGATATCAATTATATAAAGACAGTTCAAGAAGTAAAACGATTTTTTGCGGATTTTCAGCGGTTTCGAGTAATTGCTGGCTTATCGAAAAAACCATTTTTACTTAGAGGCGGATTTTTGGAAGAACCGCATTTTGGCACATTGGGATTTTCTGCTAGACATAATAAGGAAGTAATTATGGAAGCGCGTTGGTTAGTGGAGAAATATACGGCGACGTTAAATCAAATGGACGATTTATATCGAAATATTTTGCTGGAGTGTTATGTGGAACAAAAACAAGATGTGGCGGTAATGATGGATTTGCCATATGAAATAGCCCAGTTTAAACGCATCAAAAAGCGAGCAGTACTGGAACTGGCAACGATTATGGGGCTTTTAGTAAGGAAATGATGATACTTTCATGATATTTTCAAAAACCATTTTACCGTTAATATAAAAGTAAGCTAATTGTCCAGCAAGCGGATGACAATAAAAGCTGCGTCAGAATGAAGGTGCACCGATTTTCTGATAATACATGATGTTTTTACAAGAAATTTGTTTTTATTACTGGATACTAATTCCGTTGACATAAACAAATATTCTATTTTGAAAAGTAACGTTCGGAGGAATAAATTATTAAGAATGGTCTTGACCGGATGTTGCTTTTCGTTTTTAAAGGAGTGAGCGCTTGGTGAAGAGTTTGAGCTTCATGAGAGTTTTGGAAGCAGTCCGAACAATGCTCCAGGAAAAAGGCCAGCTAGATGTTTCTGTCGTAATGCGTGACCAAGTGGAAATACCCACAACGATGCTAGAAATGATCGAGCAAGAGGAAGAAGAAAGCCGCACATCTTGGAGAGAAAAATACCGTTTTGCAGTTCATCATTATACAAATGAAATGGATTTAGCGGGAGTCGAAAAAATTGATACATTAATCCAAACGGGCTTTACTTTGCCTGAAGGATACAAATTAATGGCAGTTCGACATTTTGGAAAACAAAATTTAGTTAAAGAAAATACGTTAATTCATGCAAAAACTAGTTTTGAAATAAGTATTTGTCGTGAATTAAAAGTAAAAATTTAGGGGGAATTATTAATGGCATTTGAAGAAAATTTATATTGTGATTATACACCGGGAGCTGCTAAAGCGGTCGCGGGGAAAGACGTACTTTTAGCGATTTTTAACGCAACAGGAGATAAATTATTAGCGGTGGCTGGCCAACAAGGTCTAACTATCAATCGTTCTAAAGATAGTATTGAAATTACATCTAAAGATACAGTTGGCGGTTGGAAGTCTAAAATCGGCGGAATGAAAGAATGGTCTATTGAAAATGACGGTTTATATGTCGCTGATGCAGAGTCTCATAAAGAATTGGCGAAATATTTTGAAAGTGATAGCCCGGTTTGTGTGAAAGTTATTAACCAAGCATCTAAAAAAGGCCTTTTTGGCGGCTTAGCGATTGTAGCTGACTATAGTTTTGAGGCACCTTTTGATGAAGCAATGACTTATTCTGTAAAACTAGACGGAATGGGCGCGCTTGTTGATTTAACAATTACTGAGGGCGGAGATCAAATGCCCGGCGAAACACCAGTAGCACCAGCAGAATAAAATAGAGAGCCACTGAAATAAGTGGCTTTCCCTTAGGAGGAAATTAAATGTTTGAAGTGAATAATACTAATTATATTTTACGATTTAATAAGCAAAAAGTTAAAACGGTGGAACTAACGTCTGGGATTAGCCTAGTTGCGGCGTTGACTGCGAATAAAGGGATTCTGAGCTATCAAGTGATTGAAACGTTATTTGTTTCTGGTTTAGTGGAAGAAAAAGGCCTAGTGCCTGTAAAACAAAAAGAAGCTTTGGATATTTTCGACAAGTTAGTGGAAGAACAAGGCTTGATTTCGCTTAATGTAGCAGTTATTGAGAAATTACAAGAGGATATGGGTTTTTTGTTCCGTTAAAGCAGATTGAGTTTGAGTATTTTGGAGCAGAAGATGGAGAAGTGAATAGTGAAAGCGATAATGATTTTGATCTCGAAAAACAATTCGCTTTTTTCGTAGTTAATTTTCATATGACAAAACATGATTTTGAGGAATTAACCGAAGTGGAGAAAAATTTCATCATGAAAGAATGGGAAAACAAGGTGATTTTTGAATCTACTATGCTCCGAAATGCTGTTTTAAATGCAGAACAGAATCTCAATCGAAAACGGAATTCACGTTTTATCGAGTTGCATAAAAAACGTCAGAAGAAAGCAGATGTTAATTATACAGTAAATGCACTTCAAGCAATTTCTGAGAATGAGGCGCAGGAAGGCAAAGCGTGGATTGATAGGGTTTATGGTGCAAATGGGTTGCGTAGACCTAAAAATAAAGAAGAAAGGGGGAAAATGGATGGCGGATTCTAAAAAAATAACGTTCGAGTTTAACGAGAGTGTTTTGACAGCGCAAGTTGGTAGGTTAGATGAAATGGCAGCTACTGTTCAGCAACGATTTACAGAACTGAAAATGACAATTGAAGACGTAGGAAATGCTGATCCAGCTTCCAAAATTACGGGGTCTTTGGATGATCTCCAATCTGGACTTGGTAGTATCAGTTCGGCGTTTGGTCAACTGGGTTCTAGTAGCCAAGCGATTACATCGGGATTTGGTACGGCTGTTGGCTCTGTTGGTGGGATCACGGATGCGTTTAAAAACCTAGGGTCAAGTGTCCAGAATGGTACGTTATTTTCAAGTTTGTCAACTGGGGTTGGTGGTTTGAGCACGATGCTTGGCGGAGTATCTGGCGGGGTGCAAGGAATTACGAATCTAGCTAGTGGCTTCATGGAAGTGAAGAAACATTTAGGCGGATTGATGTCTTCTATTGGTAGTGTTGGCGGAATTATGGGTAAGTTAACTTCACCAATGGGATTAGTTATTATCGGGATTGTAGCACTAGTAGCAGCATTTGTGTATTTGATGAGTACTAATGAATCATTTCGTAATACTGTAATGTCGGTAGTGACGCAAGTTGGGCAGCTATTTGGACAATTAATGGCCAGTTTAATGCCGATTATCATGCAAATTGTTACAGCGGTCGGTCAAATTGGCGCTGCTTTAATGCCAATGGTTATGCAATTTATCACCTTTTTCGCTCAGTTAGTGGCTCAATTAATGCCGTTTATTTCGATGCTGGTTTCAATGCTTATGCCAGTTATTATGCAAATTGTTCAAGCTGTAATGTCACTTGTTTCGGCAATTTTACCGAGTGTTATGGTGATTATTCAAGGAATCATGGGAGTTATTCAATTTTTGATTCCGATAATTATGCAGATTGCCACGGTTGTTATCCAGATTGTTATGACGATTATTTCTTATATAAGTAAAATTATGCCGATTGTTATGACGATTATTGGCATTATTATCTCGATTATTACTACAATTATTAGCTATGTTGTCATTATTGCGACAACGATTTCTAATGTTATTGGGAAAATTATTAGCTTTATTGCTAGTGTAATTACAGCAGTTATTGGAATTATCCAGCCGATTATTGCTTTTATTACCAATATTTTTACCACTATCGTTTCTATTATTGGTACAGCATTCGGAGTTGTATTTGCAGTCGCATCTAAAATTTGGAATTCCATTATGTCGACAATTTCAGGAATTATTGATGGTATTAAAGCAGTTATTACAGGTATTTCTGATACTGTTTCATCCGTATTTAATGGTGTGAAGCGCATTATCACAGATGTTTTTGATGGAATTAAAGGTGCTTGGGGTGGACTGACTGATTTTGTTGGCAATATTTTTGATGGAGTTTCCAGTGCAATTCAGACAGTTGTAGACAATGTAAAAGGGTTTGTAAATGTTGTAATTAGCGGAATTAACTCAGCAATTGGTCTGATTAATAAAATTCCGGGTGTTGAAATAAGTAAAATCCCACAATTAATTTCTGGGACAACAAACTTCCAAGGTGGCTTTGCTCGAATGAATGAAGGTGGCCGAGGAGAAATGGTTGTTTTACCATCTGGTTCTCAAGTCATTCCGCATGATGCAACGATGAAATACGCAAGAGAAAGCGCACGTGGTAATAAGTCCATGCTATATACAAATCAAGGAACTGATTTAGCTAGGGTGGAAAATCTTTTAGAACGTTTACTACAAAAAAATCCAGTTATCAAGATGGATGATAAAGTTGTGTCTGAAGTAGTTAGCCGTAATCAAGCTAACTCATTTGATCAATATAATTATGCAATGGGAGGTGCGGCTTATTAATGAGTGATTTGTATTTAGAACTAAATGGAAAAATTCATTCGCTTAGTGAAACGTTTCCGGGGCTTTCGGTTCAAGAAGTAGCAAGACAAAGTCCGCAATTAAGTATGGAAATTGCTGAAATTAGTGGAACTGACGGAGTAATTCCAGGAACAATTCAATTTAAACCTTTTGTTTTCAGTGCAAAATGTAATATACAGGCACTTGATATACCAGATTACCATTTAGCTGTGAGAGAAATTTATGAGTTTTTATTTCAGCGGGATAGTTATTATATTTGGAGCGATCAAATGCCGGGAATTCGGTATGAGGTACATCCAAAGCCCTTTGACTTTAGCCGAGAATCTGATCGTGTAGGAACATTAACCATTGAATTTGATGTATTTAAAGGATATGCGGAGTCGCGAGGTACATGCCTTAATCCGATGACTTTTGAGGAAGATTTATGGCAGATGGGGATGAACTTATCGAACCGAGATGATTTATTCTACGTTTTTAAAGAGAATATATTCCGTGTATATAATGCGGGAAGTGACCGAGTGAATCCATTGATGCGCCACGAATTAGATATTGCGTTGACGGCAAATGGAAAACCGACAATTAACAACCTTACGACTGGAGAATCTTTTGAGTATCGTCAGGAAATTAAGAAAACAGATGTCCTCCTATTAAACAATATCTATCCACTAGTTAATAATAAGCGGGTAGGAAAAGATACAAACCACGGGATTATCACACTAGAAAAAGGCTGGAACGATTTTGAAATTAAGGGTGTAACGGATGTAACGATCGCTTTTAATTTTCCGTTCATTTATCGGTAGGTGATAGGTATGGATTATTTAATTATTCAAAGTATGGATAAAGAAATAGAAGAGATATTAACGGATATTGATTATGGTTCATTTTCGTACGATTATGAAAAAAATACGAGCCGCTCCATCTCCTTTACAGTCAATAAAACGAAACAGAATGCTAGTACCTTTGATTTAGTAGGAAATGAAGCGATTTTGACTTATCAGGGTCAACAATTTGTCATAAAAAAATGTGCGCCAAAAGTTATTGGGAATACCATTTCTAAGCAAGTAACAGCTCAGCATATAAGTTATACGGTACAGGATCATGTTCAGTATAATGTGAAAGCTGGTCTGAAAAAATATTCGATTCAAACTGTGATGGAATTTGCGTTGGAAGGTAATGAACTTGGTTTTTCATATGAGATACAAGGACGTTTTCCGTTAGTTGAGTTAGAAGACTTAGGAAATAAAAATGGCTTAGAACTAGTGAATTTATGTTTAGAAGAGTTTGGGGCGATATTATTTGCGGATAATAAAAAACTGTATTTCTATGATGAGGCAAGCTGGTATACGAAGACAGAGAAGCAATTTCGCTATTTATATAATACAGAAGAAGTTTCCGTCGATACGAACACAGATAATTTGAAAACGCAGATAAAATGTTACGGAAAGCAAAAAGAAAATGCAGATAAACTAACTGGAGATAATAAGTATATGGCTGTTGTTACGTATACTTCGCCAAATGAGACTATTTATGGAAAGCGGATGGCGAATGCAAAGAGCGATGACAAAATTACAAACAATAACGACTTATTAGAGTTTGCAAAAAAACAAATTCTAGATGTTCCTGAAACATCTTTAAATATTACCTATAAAGGAACTGAGACAGTAACAGAGCGCGATGTTTGGTATTTTATCCATGAGCCAATGGGATTTGAAACAGAAGTGAAAGTTACGAGAATTAAATCGGGACATCCGTGGAGTAAGAAATTTCAAGATGTTGGCTTTAGTAATTCGCGCCGGGATATGGTAAGGATTCAAACACAAATCGCGAATCAAGTGAAAAAAGCTAAAGTGGAATCAAATAAAATTAATTCGTTTTCGAGCATCGCAATGAATGCTTTTGATTCGCGGATTTTAACAGAAGTAGTAGGTGTTGTAGATGGCAACTGAAATTAGAGTTTTAAAAAATACAGATGATACAGTTTTTTATCCTAAGACACATTTAAATGCTATAGACGGTCTAGGCATAGTTACTACCAGTGCTTCAGGGCTAATGGCGCCCGGTGATAAGACGAAATTAAATGGAATAGAAGAAAACGCAGAAAAAAACAATGTGACTGCAAATGATATTTCAAACTGGAATAAAAAACAGGATGCAATTTTAGTATCGGAAAATGGAGCTAATTTTAAAATAACGGTGACAAATACAGGTGAGCTAAAGGCGACTAGAGTGGAATAGGGAGGAGGTTGCATATGAAGTTGGATTTATGGAAATGGGAAATGCTTCTTCAAGGTCGAGAATTTAGAAATAAAACTAATGATAATTGGCAGAAATTAATGGATTGGTCCAGTTTTATTTCGACGGGTTTAAATGAAATTTACGTCTATGTAAACAAAGCAGATTCAATTTTAAATAAGAAAATTGATACAGTGGACAAAGCAGTTAATGCCCGAGTAAATGAACTGATTAGTGGCTCAGAACAGCTAAGTGAAGTTGTGGATTCCAGAGTAGACGCAGAGGGCACAAGGTACCCAGTTTTAAGAGAACGATTGAACCAAGAGCAGCTCATTTTTAGTAATAAAAGTACAGTGCAGTTTGATGTGGAAAATATTATAAACATGCAGAAACAAGATATCGGATTGTTAACGAGTAAAACAATTTCGGAGGCGCAAACGGTATGTTTTTCAAATGTTTCTAGTTTTAATGAAGGCGCGGATATTGTTCTTGAAAAAACCGGTGAAACGAGCTTTTCTGAAAAGTTAACTAGTTTAGTCTTTGCGAAAATAGGGGCAAACGAACGATATCAAATGGAGTCAATTGGCGCGTGAAGGAGGAGTGAATAATGACTGAAATTAAGCGAATGCTGCAAACAAAGGAAGATAATTCAAAAGAGCAATTTTATCCAGAAACGCATGTGGAAGGAATTGTTGGATTAACAGAATACGTTTCAGGGCAGCTTCCGACAGGTGTGGTCAGTGTGAATGGGAAGGCTGGAAGGGTTTTGCTAGAAGCAGATGATGTTTATGCTGCGAAAAAAAATCACGGCCATGATTTAGCCACTTATACGACTGATGGCTTTATGAGTTCATTTGATAAGCAAAAGATAGATGAATTAGTATCACCGGAAGCTGGCGTTGTCAGTGTGAATGGCAGAACTGGAATAGTCGATTTATTTGCATCAGATGTGGAGGCGGCTGATATAAACCATAGCCATCCTGATGCCACGGCAACAGAAAGCGGATTTTTATCAAGTAATGACAAAGAAAAATTAGATGCGATGCAAGTGATCGCGCTTGAAACTATTAAGGAGGTAACAGAATGACTAAAATTGTAAAAATGTCAGAGAAAAATGAACATGGAACGTTAGAGCAATTCTATCCAGAAACACATGCAGAGGCTGTTAAAGGATTGGTATCTGTTTCAGAGGAAGAGAAAACAACTTGGAATGATAAAGAAACTACTGCGGGTGCAGAACAAAAAGCAAATACTGCATTAAATAGTGCGAAGGATTATGTAGATACAATTGGCTCAGGAATTGTCATTTTTAAAGGAGCTAACCTTATGGGTGCGGGTCAGTCGTACAGATGGGATTCTGCTAAATTGAAATTTGGGATGACGCTATTATTTAGCCGTTATGACTCAACAAATAATACACCACAAGATTATTATTATCATTCTGTTTTCTTATCTAGAGCACAATTGTTGGAGATTGCAGGCGGTGGTGTTTTAATTCAAATGCCTTCAGGAACTTATGGAGATAAAAAATATTTCTATGTTTCTACAACGGGTATTTCAGGACATGCAGATAATTCGAATTATAAAGCATGGGCGCTACGCCAAATAACAATTATGTAATCAAAAAGGAGGTTTTCCATGGAAGTCGTACTAAAAATTGGGATTTTGGGATTTGGCGCGGTGTTTGGATACTTGTTTGGGGAAGTGGATATATTGGTAAAAGTGCTAGTGTGCTTTATTGTAGCTGACTATGTTTCAGGGCTACTCGCTTCAGGGTATCTAGGGGAACTTAGCAGCAAAATGGGTTTCAAAGGAATCGCGAAAAAAATTGCTATCTTAATTTTAGTGGCTATTGCGCATCAAATAGATTTGATTCTGGGAACGCATAATACGACGCGGGATGCGGTTATCTTTTTCTATTTGGCGAATGAGCTGATTTCCATCTTGGAAAATTTCGTTCGAATGGGAATGAAGGTCCCGGAAGTATTGAAAAATTTAATTTTGATTTTTGATGCGAAATCAGGGGATGAGGAGGAAAAGCATGACAAAAATATGGATTGATGCTGGCCATGGTGGCAAAGATTCTGGCGCGACTGGTAATGGCTTAGTTGAAAAAAATTGGGTGCTAGCTATCGCAAAACAGCTGCAAACGGAACTAGTGAACGCTGGTTTTGAAGTGGGGATGACACGAACAAATGATACGTTTTTAGAATTAAGTGAACGGGCGAAAAAAGCGAATCATTTTAAAGCCGATTTGTTCCTTTCGATTCATTTTAATGCAGGTGGCGGTAAGGGTTATGAAGATTATATTTATACATCGACCCCAGCTAAAACAGCAGAAATACAAAAAACAATTCACAAAAATGTCATTGCTAGAATCACTAAACATGATATGCGTGATCGAGGTATGAAGAAAGCTAATTTTGCTGTTTTACGTGAAACTGCGATGGATGCCATTTTAGTAGAAGCGGGTTTTTGTGATACGACTGATGCGACTATTTTGAAAGCAAAAACGTATCAAGATGATTTTTGCTTAGGTATTGTGGCAGGCGTGAAAGAGATTTTTGAATCAGCAGCAACAAAATACCGAGCAGGAAAATATTCGACTAGTAATGATGCGATTTCCGGTAAAAATATTAAGGGATATTTGGCGGCTGGAACAAAGGTTTCTGTTTATAAGGAAACGGAAAAAACGCTGAATTTAACTACTAATAAAGGGATTCCGGGAAGCTGGGTTCTAAAAACAGAAGTGAACACAGGGAAAAGATAGAAAAAGGAGCGGCTAACTTAGCCGCTCCTTTTTAAAATTAACTTCTCTTACGCAACACATAAAGCGCAGTAGTTGTTAAAATAATCCCAAACACAGTTGCAAATCCTGCAGTATCACCAGTTGTTGGTAAGTTTGCATTGGAGGAAGTTCCTGGTTTAGTTGTATTCGGTGTAGATGTAGTCGGATCTTCGGTAGTAGTAGTTCCGCCATTTGTGCCGGAGCCGTTACCGTTATTTGTTCCGCCATTCCCATCTGTTCCACCGTTATTGCCGTTTCCATTCCCATTGTCCGTACCGCCGTTTCCATTATCTGGAGGAGTCGTTGCGGCAGCTTGAACAGTTGCTTGGAAAGTGGTGCTGTATCCGTTCGGGTCAGTGATAGTTGTGGTGATTTGGTCGCCTTTTTTAAGATTTAAAGATGTTACATCTACGGAAAACTTGCCGTTTGCGTCTGCTGTTGCGTTAGGTCCAGCAGCGAGTGCCATTCTTGCATTAGTAGCAGCTTTTTGAACGGAAACTGTTGCGCCTGGTAAAGTAGTTCCGGTTAATGTTTTGTCTTTTTCGGCGAATTTGTTGATTTTTGTTGCGTCTTTGATTGCTTTGATGGCCGCATCTTCGGTTTCTTTGTCGATTTCAGCTTTGGATTTGTAGACTTTGCGTCCTTCTTTTTGGACTGTAATGACTTTTCCGGCAGCTTTTTGGTCTTTAATGTAGTTGATGAATGTTTCTGTGTCTGGGTCGATTGCGGTTACTAGATTTGCTTTTTTGAAGGCAGAGAATCCATCGCCGCCACCAAATAGGAAGTCATTGATTACGACTTTGTATTTTTGGTCAGCTTTTAAAGGAGTTCCGTCTTCGGTTGTAACGCTTGCCACTTTGTACGCGTGATCTAAGTCATCTGTATCTGTGAAAGTGTATTTTAGGCCAGAAATTTGTAGGAAATAAGTTTGGTTGCTTAAATATTGTTGGTTTAGTGCTTCAAGAATATCAGCACCAGTCATTTCCACTACTTGCAAAATGTTACCAAATGGTTGAACAGCTTGAGCCGCGCCCCATGTGATTTCGTTTTGACCATTTGCAAGGCGAGTAGTAAGATCGGAACGAATTCCGCCGTTATTTGTCATCGCAAAGTCGACATCGGCGCCGGCTTTGTTTGCCATGTAACGTTGCGCATCCGTAATCATGTTACCAAGCTCGGATTCTTTATCATCGATTGCTTTATTGTCTGAATTTGTGTCACGAGAAATGACGTCTTTATTTGCCAGCCCGATAGTTTCGTTGATAACTCCTTCAATGCGGCTTTTCGCATCTTCAGTTACGGCTGTAATATCGGCATTTGGTGTGACGCTTCTCGTGTTGTATGTAATTTTAGCGTCGGGTGGTGAAACGAAGTCGCCGGTAGTTTTATCAAGTTCGCCAGTTACGTCTGAAAAAGCTTTGCCATTGTTGTAACTTTGGACGATACGAGTTTTGCCAACTAATCCGTTTGTGTATTGGTGATTGTGACCAGCAAGGACTAAATCGACCGAGTTATTTGGGTCTAATTCGTTTGCTTTTGTGATCATATTAGCAGCTTCACCAGCTACATCTTGTTTTGTTCCAGTATTTGGATTTCCAGTGGAAAGTGCCGGAACGTGAGATAAAACAACGATTGCGTTAACGCCTTGGCCTCTAAGTTCAGCAGAGTATTTTACGATTGTTTCTGCTTCATCAAGGAAATCGTAGTCTTTAATATGATTCGCAAGAACTAAGTTAGGAATTTCTGTAGTAACGATACCGATGAAGCCAACTTTGACGCCATCAATTTCTTTTACATAGTATGGTAAAAAGCCTTCTGCGACTGTGTTTGTTCCTTTGTTGACAACGTTAGCTGCGACGATTTTCATGTCACTTTTAACGCGTGGATAAGCTTCTACGATTGGTCCGAATTTGTTTGTAGAAACCCCATCCAAAATTCGTTTGTATTCAGGTAATCCTTCATCAAATTCATGGTTACCTAATGTGCCGACTTCGAAATTCATTTTTTGGAGAACTTTCATCGTTGGCTCGTCTTGAAGTAAACCTGATACTGCTGGGCTTGCGCCGACCATATCACCCGCTTGAACACGAATGGCGTTATCAGCTGTAGCTCCTGGATTTGCCTGTAAAAATGAAGTAGTGGCGTTATCCAAATTGGTAGCTAAGTAATCTGCGCCGCCGATTGGTGAGCCGGATGCATCTTTGGAGGCTGTTTCAAGCGCTCCGTGGAAATCATTTATTCCCAAAATCTGAATGGGAACCGTATCTGCTGCTGCTTGTGCTGTTGTCCCGGTGAATGGTGCTGTAAGTCCGATTGTGAGCCCTGCTACGAGTAAAACATGTGTAGTTTTTTTGAAAAATTTGTTCACTTTCACACTCTCCCTTTTTTCGCCAGTGGCAATTTTGTAAGCGCTAACTCATAGGTGCCTAGCTATAATTGTAGCAAAGAGAAATCCCCCTAGCAATAGGTAATATGGATTTTGTGTAAATGTAATGATAATATTTGGCTATATTTTCATTTCGATTGAAAAAAGGGTAAACTATAGAAAAAGGAGGGATAAGATGGATATCTCTAGCACGGAAATTTGGGATGCGATTAGGAGAAATAGTTACTTGCTTTATTATCAGCCAAAAGTAGATGCGAAAACGAATAAAATTATCGGTTTTGAAGGTTTGGTTCGACTAAAAACAGCGACGGCAATTTTGACTCCAATTGATTTCTTTGAAGATATTGTCCTTTTAAATGCAACGCGGGAAATGCAAGATTTTGTTGCCGAAACAGCGATAGAACAACTCAACCAACTAGGTGGCCGTTTTTCGATTTCGATTAATATTCCGGCGCATTATGTGGTAAGCAGTAATTATATGGCTCATTTACACGATTATGTGAAAGAACATTTAAAGTATCCGGAATGCTTAGAAATAGAAATTATCGAACGGGGCGAAATTACGGAGCTTGCTGTTGCGAACAAAAACTTACTAAAAATAAAAAATCTTGGTGTCAAAGTGAGCATGGATGATTTTGGAAAGGGTTATAGTTCGCTTGCGTATTTGCGGAGCTTGCCGATTGATATTGTCAAAACGGATATGTCGTTTATTGCGCTTTTAAAAACGGATCGCAGACAGCAAATTATTATTCGCGCGATTGTGAATTTATGCCATGATTTAGGCGGAAAAGTAGTAACAGAAGGCGTAGAGGACATTGAGCAAGTCGAAAAATTACGGGAAATGAAAGTCGACTATTTCCAAGGTTATTATTTTAGCCGTCCGCTCCCAATGGAAGAAATTAAACAAAAGTATTCTATTGTGTGAAATAGAAAAATTGGTTGGTGTGAGAATGGTAATTTACCAAATTCACACCAACCAATTTTATTTTTATTTGATTAAATTGTTAGAAGCATCTTTTACAACAACGTCATGTGCGCCGCCTTCTACGATAGAAGTGGACGAAACGAGTGTGATTTTTGCTTTTTGTTGTAATTCAGGGATATTGAGCGCGCCGCAGTTACACATCGTAGAGCGGACTTTACTAAGGCTGATTGCGACATTGTCTTTCAAGGATCCAGCATAAGGAACATAAGAATCTACGCCTTCTTCAAAGGATAATTTTTTGTCGCCGCCAAGGTCATAACGTTGCCAGTTACGCGCGCGGTTAGCTCCTTCGCCCCAATATTCTTTCATATACGTGCCATTTAAATTCACTTTGTTAGTAGGGCTTTCGTCAAAACGGGAGAAGTAACGACCAAGCATGATGAAGTCAGCACCCATTGCTAGAGCTAGCGTCATATGGTAGTCATACACAATTCCACCGTCAGAACAAATCGGAATATACACACCAGTTTCTTCAAAATATTCATCGCGGGCTTTAGCAACGTCAATTAAGGCAGTTGCTTGGCCGCGGCCGATACCTTTTTGTTCACGAGTGATACAGATTGAACCACCACCAACGCCGACTTTAACGAAATCAGCGCCAGCTTCGGCAAGATAACGGAAACCATCGCGGTCAACGACATTTCCTGCGCCAACTTTGACCGTATCGCCGTATCTGCCTCGAACATAGTCAAGTGTGCGTTTTTGCCATTCGGAGTAACCTTCCGAGGAATCGATACAAAGAATGTCTGCGCCAGCTTCTACTAGAGCGGGAACACGTTCTTCATAGTCACGCGTGTTAATACCAGCTCCAACAACGTAACGTTTCGAGGAATCAAGTAGTTCTAATTTGTTTTCTTTATTGGAGTCATAGTCTTTGCGGAATACCATATGGACTAAGTTTTTATTGTCGTCTACAAGTGGTAAGGCATTTAATTTGTTGTCCCAAATAATGTTGTTAGCTTCTTTTAAAGTGGTCGATTTGTTAGCAGTAACTAATTTTTCGAAAGGAGTCATGAAATCAGCAACTTTTTCGTCTGGGCTCATGCGCGTTACGCGGTAGTCGCGACTTGTCACGATTCCTAGTAATTTACCGTGCGCCGTGCCGTCTTCTGTAACTGCAACTGTGGAATGACCAGTTTTTTCTTTTAAATCAAGAATGTCTTGAAGGGTTTTGTCTGGGCTGATGTTGGAATCGCTAATAACGAAACCAGCTTTATGATTTTTCACGCGAGAAACCATTGCCGCTTCACTTTCGATGGACTGGGAGCCGAAGATGAATGATACGCCACCTTCTGTAGCAAGAGCGATACCCATATTATCGTCGGAAACAGCTTGCATAATTGCGGAAACAAGCGGAATGTTCATTGTGATAGCAGATTCTTCACCCTTTTTAAATTTTACGATTGGTGTTTTTAAGCTAACGTTTGTTGGAACACATTCAGCGGATGAGTAGCCTGGAACAAGTAAAAATTCACTAAATGTGCGGGACGGTTCTTCAAAATAAAATGCCATTATTTCCACTCCTTCTTCTATTTTTAAATGAATTTATAAAATATCTTTATTATTTCAATAACTGGCAGGAAAGTCAATGATTGGGGGAGCTTTTTTAGGAATGTTTCTGGACGTTTTCTTTTGGGTGATGAGTGGAATAGATGAAAGGTAGAGAAACTTTGGCGAAGGAGGTAATCAGATGGACGAGGAAACGCTGCTTGAACGAGGCTACCGTAAGTATCGCGGGGCGGATATAGATATTTATTTTAATACAAATGTTTGCGAGCATTCGGGTAATTGTGTAAAAGGTAACGCAGAACTTTTTAATTTGGACCGAAAACCGTGGATTATGCCGGATAATGTATCGAAAGAAGAGGCGAAGCGGGTGATTCATACTTGCCCAAGTGGAGCGCTTCAATATATCGAGAAATAGGAGGAGATTAAATGGAATATAAAAATGGTGAAAATAGAATTTATGCTGTAAATGATGAAGGCGTAGAGGTTGGCGAAGTGACTTTTGTGCCAACTGGGGAAGATATGTTTATTATTGACCATACTGGCGTGGATGATGCGGCTCGAGGTCAAGGAATAGCCCAAGAACTGGTGAAACGCGCGGTTGAAAAAGCAAAATCAGAAGGGAAGAAAATTATTCCGCTTTGTCCATTTGCAAAAGCTGAGTTTTCTAAGAAGCCGGAATATCAAGAAGTAGAAGCATCTAAATAACAAGCGTAGACTGGGTTTTCTGCCCGGTCTATTTTTTTATAAAATAATTTTTGGGATTTCAGTTTTCTCTTCTTGACATCTGCTTTGTTTCAGTGTATCTTTAATTCACAGTAAACTTATAGGAATAATAGTATTACGTTTTCTTATCAAGAGTGGTGGAGGGAATCGGCCCAGTGAAACCCAGCAGCGGAGCGCAAGTTCTATGCTAATTCCGATCAGAAGTAATATTCTGGCAGATAAGTAGTAGCTTTTAATGAGGCGCTTCGATTCTGACCAAAAAACAGAGGAAGCGTTATTTTTTAGCGCTTAAAGAGGGGAGTTTTTGTTAGATGAAGAAATTTTTATTAGTAGCGGTTATCTCGGTTTTTGCCTTGGTGTTAACGGCTTGCGGAGGTTCTGGCGCTAGTTCAGACAAAGCAAACGGTTCAGGCAAAGCGAAAGACGGCGGCTCTCTTATTATCGGAGTTACAGGAGATCCAGAAGTTATCAATCCTAACTACGCTTCTGACCGTGTAACATTAACGATTCAACAAGCTGTATACGCACCGCTATTTTGGGAAGTTGACGGGAAACCGGCACTTGCAAAAAGCTTAGATATTTCAGATGACAACTTAACTTACACTGTGAAACTAAAAGATGGTTTAACTTGGCACGACGGCAAACCTTTAACTGCAGACGATGTAGTATTTACTGTTAATTCTATTTTAGATACAAAACAAAACAGCCCGAACCGCGGCAACTTTGTTTTTGACGATAAACCTGTAAAAGTAGAAGCAGTAGACGACACAACGGTGAAATTCACATTACCAACTGTTGCTCCAGCCTTTGAAAATACAATTAAAACTTTCTTCCCAATTCCAAAACACATTTTTGAAGGGGTAGAAAACATCGAGAAAAGTGATAAAAACAAAAATCCAATCGGCTCAGGTCCGTACAAATTTGTTGAATACAAAACAGGGGAATACGTTTCCTTAGAAAGATTCAACGACTACTTTGACGGCAAACCGAAATTGGATAAAGTTACTTTCCGAATCACAAAAGACCAAAACGCAGCTAATTTAGCACTGCAAAATGGTGAAATTAACTTAAAATCTATTCAACCTTCTGATAGAAACAAAGTAGAGAAAGCGAGCGCGGTAAACATTATCACTTACCCGGAAAATCGCTTAAGCTATGCGACATTCAACGAAAACCAACCAGCACTTAAATCAAAAGAACTTCGCCAAGCCCTTTCTTATGCGCTTGACCGTGAAGAAATCATTGATGCGGCTTACGGTTCAGATGAATACGCAAAACCAGCTTCCTCATTCCTAACAGAAAACACGAAATATTTCACTGATAAAGTAGAAACATACGACCAAGACATTGCCAAAGCGAAAAAATTAGTAAAAGAAAGTGGTTTTGATACAAGTCAAAAACTAACTGTTTACTATTTAAACAACAGTAAATCACAAGAAAGTATCGCGCTTTACTTGCAACAACAATACAAAGAAATCGGCGTGACACTGGACTTGAAACCAACAGATCCAAATGCACTTAGCAACATCACACTTGACCGTAAAAACGCAGATTACTCGATCGCGCTAAATGGTTATATCATGGGGAACGATCCGGATGCATATAAATCCCTATACCTAAGCGATGCGCCTTACAACTACTCAAACTACCACAACAAAGACCTAGACGCACTTTGGGAAAAAGGTGCTGTAACTGCTGACGACAAAGAACGTCAAGAAATCTATGAAAAAATCCAAAAAACAATTGCTGATGACGCTGTAATTTATCCAATTTCTTATGATAATGCAGTGCTAGCTCTTGATAGCCGTTACGGTGGACAAAAAGCTGCAACACCACAACCAGTAACAATGTTCCGTGATCTTTCTAAATTATATTTAACGGAATAATAATTAAAAATCATTCGTGAAAAATCTGACCTGCCATGCTTGTTTTTTGGCAGGTTCAGATTTTTACTTGTCATTTTTAGTGTTTTAGATAGGAGATAAATTATGCTAAAAACAATCATAAAACGCGTATTGCAAATTATTCCGATGCTATTTATTATTTCGATTATTTCGTTTGCCCTTATCAAATTAGCGCCCGGGGATCCCGTGAATTCCTTTGTTACGCCTGATATGAATCCTGATGATGTGGAGCGGATTAGACAGAGCTTAGGACTTGATCAACCGATTTATGTGCAGTACTTTATTTGGCTTGGAAACTTGTTGCAAGGGAATCTTGGTTATTCGATTGTGAACAGCCAGCCAGTTTTACAACAAATTTTAGAGAGAATTCCGGCGACACTTGGTTTGGTGGGAACTTCGCTTGTACTAACGCTACTATTATCAATTCCACTTGGTTTGGTTGCGGCGAATTATGAAAATACGTGGATTGATAAAGTGTTAAATGGGATTTCTTATATAGGGATTTCGATTCCGATTTTTTGGTTTGGGATGATTTTAATAGATGTATTTTCGATTCAGCTAGGTTGGCTTCCGAGTTTAGGAATGCGAACGATTGGGGTCGACTCTTTTTGGGATATGGCGGAGCATGCAATTTTGCCGGTTATAACGCTGACTTTCCAAGGGTGCGCGGCATACTATCGCTACGTCCGTTCGAATACCATTAACCAATTAAAAGAAGAATATGTTTTATTCGGTTATGCAAAAGGGCTGTCAAAAGTACAAATTATGGGGCATCACGTTTTGAAAAATTCCTTGTTGCCAGTCATAACGCTACTTGGGATGTCACTTCCGCAAGTCATTACAGGCGCTTTTATTACCGAAAGTATTTTTTCATGGCCGGGAATGGGTTCGCTTGGAATTAACGCGATTTTCCAACTAGATTATCCAGTTATTATGGCGATTACACTATTTTCAGCGCTGTTATTAATTATCGGAAACTTGCTGGCCGATTTAGCTTATATGATTGTCGATCCGCGGATTAGGGAAATGGGGTGAGGAGTTCATGATGCGATTAGATTTTTCGAAAAAAACAATGCAAGATTTCGAGCGGGATGCAGAAGTGGTTCACGCAACACGAGAGCGTAGTTTTTGGCGCTTTATGCTTGCTGACCGCCGCGCTGTTTTTGCGACGAGTGTGCTGATACTTATCACGGTGGCTTGTATTTTTGCGTTCCTTTCGCCTTATGACCCTAATGCTCTTTCCGTTCAGGACAAACTGATGCCACCAAATTCGTCGCACTGGTTTGGGACGGATGACCATGGTCGGGATTACTTGACGCGTGTCTTGTACGGTGGCCGGGTTTCGCTACTTGTTGGTGTGTTTGCGATGATGATTGCCGTTGTCGTTGGGACGCTCGCTGGGACAGTTAGTGGATACTTTGGTGGCTTCGTTGACAATATGGTGATGCGTTTTCTCGATATTTTCATGTCGATTCCGTCATTTTTCCTACTAATGATTTTAAATGCGTACTTAAAACCGGGAATTTCGAACATTATTATCATTATCGGATTGCTTTCTTGGATGGAAGTGGCGCGGATAGTCCGGGCAGAAACCCTGACACTAAAAGAACGTGAATTCATTTTGTACTCCAAGTCATCGGGTGGCGGATTTTTCCACATTATGTTCAAGCATATTATTCCAAACGCGATGCCATCCATCGTCGTTGCAGCTTCATTAAACGTCGCTACAGCCATTTTAACCGAGTCAGCACTAAGTTTCCTTGGCCTCGGCGTTCAACAACCTAACGCTTCGTGGGGCAGCATGCTGAACAATGCGCAAGGTTACGTCGGCGAAGCAACTTACTTGGCGCTTTTCCCAGGATTATTAATTTTAATGACGATTCTTTCATTTAACGTACTTGGCGACGTGCTGAGAAAAGGTTTGTCACGTAGATATTAAATTTGAAAGCACTTTGATTTTTAGTCAAAGTGTTTTTTTGTTTTTTTAAGAAAATGTACTTAAAGTAGAAGCGTAAAAAACGTGTTTCAGCCAATTTTCAAAGGATAAATTCACAAAACGCTCACAAAATAAGAATGCGTGCGATGCTATAATTAAGGGATAAGGTTTCATTATTATAGACAGAGATGAGGCGCAGAAATGAGTGAAATAAAAGTTAAAGAAGCAACATTAACAAAGTACGCAACAAAGTTAGAGTCTAAAGGGAAATCAGCCGAATATTTACCGATGAAAGGTGGCAATATGGCCTATAGCCAAGCCAATTCCATCAACCATTTTCGAACAGCATTGTTTGACTTGGTAGACGCCGTGGACAATTTTCAAAATGTGGTAGGAACGGATACCAAAAGATTGAAAGAATTAGGCGCATCATTTACTCGTAAAGACCAAGAGCTTGAACGGAGCATGGGATTGGGGGGTAAATAAATGGATGCAAAGAGCCAGCAAGCGGAGGCGCAATTGCAACTGCTGAAAAAAGAACAATCCGCGGCCGAAGATTTTTTGCAAGATTTACAACGACAACAAAATGAACAAGAGTGGTTAGCGGAAGATGTTGCGCGTGTTCACCAAGAAGAACGGGAGTCGCTGGAACTTTTGCGCGAAGTTTGGCAAGGTGCAGAATCGAGAAGTTTCGGCTACTATTTGGCAGATTTACTGGAAGAAGAGAAACAGATGTGGCATAAAAAAATCCAAGCAAATGAAGAGGAATGCCAACAAAAAATCACCGCTTGCCGAAAAAGTATTTACCAATTAGAAAATCAACAACAAGGTCTGCGAAAGGAGTTGTCACAGTGAGCCGAATTGACATCGGAGAAATACAAACCTTCGCGTACCAACTACATACAGCCAATGAAGCAGCGAGAAAAAGCATTAAAGACATCAAAAATGCCGTGAAAAACTATACCGAAGATGGCAGTTTAAAAGGAAAAGCAATTGACGCATCGAAAAATTATTACCAAATGACCTATTTCCCATTATGCGATGCGATAATCGAAGCCATGAACGAAAGTGAAGAAAGATTAGCGCAATATATAGCCGATTTTCACGCCCAAGTGGATGGTTCGGCTGATGCAAGAATTGATGCGGACGGTTTATATGAACTCGGGAAGATGATTGATTGTATTGAAGCGAAAAAAGAAGCACTAGCCCAGCGAATGAACACAGGAACGGAAGGACAGATGCAGAGCTATCGTTCCCAGCTAAGCATCGCCTACAAACAGGAAAATATCTTAGAGAAATACTTGGCTTTTGAACAAAGTCATGGCGGCTTTTTTGATAATTTAACAGATTTAGTCCAAGGAATTCAGCAAACCATTCGCGAACTCCAGTCGAACATTCAATTTAACAGTAAAACCGGCACCTATGATATGAGCAAACTGAATTTCACCACCGTGAGCCGGATGCAAAACGCCTTAGGAAAAGCATTAAACGACAACGCAAAAACATTTAATTTTGACGAATATCAAAAAACGTACCGCGGTCAAATGTGGGTGTTAATGAAAAATGGTATAGTAGATGTAGAAGCAACGAACGCTTACAATGCCGCCGTGCTTAACGGAGAATTACCACATGATGGGAATGCCCCAGAACAAGATGCGGAACAATTAAAGGCAGTACTAGAATCACTGAAAAACAAAAAAGATCCTATTACTGGAGTAGATATAAGTAGCGTACACGTTATATCTATTCTGAGTGGACTAGCATTTACATATACTGCTGGTAGATACAGAGGAAAGAAAATCAGTATTTCTAATCACGATTTATGGGAAATTAGAAACAAAAACGGCACTCAAAAAGTAATATATAGTGCTAATGGTAAACCTTATCTAAGAGCATTAAGAAGAACTCAATTTGATGAAGTTTTAAAAAACGGTTTCCCTAATGGAACAAAGTTCAATCAACATGCTTATAATTCACTTTTCAAATCTGGTAGAAAAGATATTATGCCTGATGATATCATTGAAGCACTAAGTAATAAACCAGTGCCATCAGAACCTGGAAGCGTAAAATATGTAAATGAAAAAACTGGAACTTCTGTATTTGTTAACCCTGAAACAAATACAGTTGTTGGAATATGGCCTCAAAAATTTAAACAGTAAGGAGTATAATTTTGAAAATAAAAAAAATATTACCACAAACAATAAAAAGTGAAGTTTATTTTATAGATGAAATTAAAAATTTTGATATTGTAACTGAAAAAATGAATGACAATTTCTACACCTACAGATTAGGAAGTAACGTTATGATGTGGTTGAATGATGAAGGGGTAATCGGGGAGATAGAGTGCATTTTTCCCGCACAAACAGATAATTTAATCACCTTATGGGAAGAAAAAAATACTGTAGTACAAAATGGATTTCCGATGATTGATACTGATATTATTGAGAACGAAGCTTTTATTCCAAAAGTAAGAGTTTTTAACCATGGTGATTATTTTATACTATATTTTAGTAATATGTATAAATACGATAAAGAAATTATTTCTGAAAAACTTACTTTTTATGTTAATGATACAGAATTAATTGCAATTAAAGCGGAAATAACTTGATGTTGAAAAATTATTATACAGGTTTCGAAGGGTATCCAGAAATTGACTTTTATACTTATATAAATGGTGAAAAAACAGGTATAGAAATGTGGGAAGGCTACTTTGATAATATTATGAATGAATTTAGTCCAGTTGATGGTAGATGGGCTTCCTTAGCATATTATTATCATTTATATGAAGGTTGGTATGATGAAAGCCCTTGGGTGATTCCAAACAACAAAAAAGCCTTGGAACAATTTGGAACAATCGATATAAAAGTATTGGACAATGTGACACAAGAGATTATGATGAAACTAATTAAGTTATTAAAAGATAACTTAGATGGCGAAATTTTTATAGAGTATTCTTAATAAAACAAAGGGAACCTTTAGTTTATATAAAGGTTCCCTTTGTTTTATTCAATACTTTTTGACATTTAAAGTTAACTCATTCCAATCATTCTCCATACTGTGGCCAAATGTGGGTGTTAATGAAAAATGGTATAGTAGACGTAGAAGCAACGAACGCGTATAATTCTGCTGTGCTCGGTGGGGAAATGCCGCATGAAAGCAATGAAGCACAGGAAGAAGCAGAGTTGTTGCAGGCGGTTATTCAATCGGTGAAAGAAGGGGTAGGCCCGGTTACTGGGCAAGAGATAAGTAAGGCGCAAGGGTTTAGTATTATAAGTGGCGTTATCTTTTACTACGCTGGTGGTGGGTATAAAGGGAAGAAGATTAAGATTCCTAAGAAGTGGTTGGATAGAAGAAGGAATGTCAATAGAATTGATTTTCTGCAGAGTGTTAATATTAAAGACTTTGTAGTTAAAGACAAGCATTTACGTAATTCTACGGCAAAGCGTGCAAGAAAGTTTGATGCAGAAACCTCAGAAGAGGCTAATTTGATAGTACAAGATGCATTGAAAAATGGTAAAGTCAAAAAAATTGAAGATAATGGCCTAGGAAGTCAAAGGCAAAAATCTTATTCTGCAATAATAGATACGGAAAAAAATGTTGGAACAAAAGGCGAGTCGCATATTAAAATTGTATATGATGAATTAAATAATGTGTGGACTGTATATCCAGTTCCGGCACCATGAAGAAGGTGGAGATTAATATGAATAATATAGATAGTATTATGTCTAAATACAACAAACAACAAGTTAGTAAAATTAAAGATTTTCTATTATCTGAAATAGATTCAGACAATATAGAAGAAACCATTGATTTTGTAAAAAGTAACAATCAAGAGAAAATGGGTAAATTTCAAGATATTCTGTATGATGGTGGAATTTATTCAGGTTTATTTATAGAAGGAAATCAATATTTGATTTCTAGTTCTAATCGTAAAGTCTTAATAATTGACGCAGTTAGCGAAGAAAATGGAGTGGATAAAGAGCTTACTCGAATAGAATGTTCGCTTGAAGACTTTACTTTTTTACTGAGGAATATAAAAGATGTCCTGAGATATGAGGAGTTTTAGACTTAGAATCAATGAACACGTATAGTGCAGCCCTCTTAGCTCGAGATTATCGCAGAAGTGCTAGTGTCTAATATTTTGAGTGGCATATTCTTTACTGATGATTATGGAGGTATACAAAATTGGATCAAAAAATAAAGGATATCTATCATATAGATGACTCTTTTTCTATTGATAATGAAAAATACAATAAGTGGCTAAAATCATTGTTGAATAAAACTAGAGGCGAAATTACTGAAAATGATGTATATACGATGCTTTTGCAACAAGAACTAGAGGATTTAGCTATAGAAAAAGCGATTGAATTCATTAAAATAGACCCATTAGCTGGAGAAATGTGGGATGGACAATTTTTAGAACAGCTAGCAGGAATCTCGGTCGATAAATTGGTAGCTTACAAAGAGGAGTTGCAAAAATTAATACCTTATATGGATAATCAAATTAACGAAATCTTGTGGGATTTTGAAACTGAAAAAGAGGAATTCCTATTTAGATATGCGAAGTTTAAAGATAAAGTAGCTAATTTATGAAAAGAAATAAAAACCCAGCAATTACATAATTGCTGGGTTTTTCCAAACTGCTAATCAGTCCTCTATTTCTCCACCCGAATAAACTTATAACTATAAGGCGAACCAAAAGCATGTTTCTGCACGCCCGTAATATCCGTACGTTGCAACACCGCTGTTTGATGTTGATAAAGTGGTAAAATCGCCGCGTCATCATCAAGCAGAACTTTCTCGGAAGCTACAAAAGCATTCCAACGTTCTTCTGGCTTCGTCGCAAGTGTTGTATCCGTCGATTTTACAAGCTTATCATAAGCGGGACTGTTGTAGCTCATATGGTTATTAAAGTAATCAGATAAGAATAAACTACTATACGTCCACGGATCCTTAAAGTCAGGCATCCAAGCAGCCAGTGACAAGTCATAATTACCATCAGAAGTTAGCTGTGTCGCGCTCTTCGAAGGCATATTTTTCACTTTAATTGTCACGCCTGGTAAATTATCTTCAAACTGCGCTTTCAAATAAGCGAAAATGGTTTTCGTTGTTTCTTGGTCATCGCCGAGCAGTTCAATCGTTACTTTGTCAGTGCCAAGTTCTTTTTGTGCTTGTTTCCAATATTTTAAAGCTTCTTCTTTATTATAAACTAAATGGTCGCCGCTATCTGTGCGGAAATCAGCGCCTGTTGTTGGGTTTTGGACGAAATCTTTTGGAAGAAGTCCGTTTGCTGGGAAGGAACCATCGCCGAGAATTCGGTCAGTTAATTGCTGTTTATCGACGGCTAAATTAAGTGCGTGACGCAAGGAATTGTTCGCAAGCGGAGTCGTTTTACCGTCACGTTTTTGGTTCATACGCAAATAACTTATCAGCGCATCTTTCTCAGTTAGGAAATCTTTTTTATCTTTATATTGTTTAGCGAAATCGCCTGAAAGTGGCGCGCGGTCGGCACCGTTCGTATTATAAAGGTTCACGCCGGCGTTAATATCTTTCGCGACTTGCACGTCAATTTCATTTACTTTGACATTATCTTTGTCCCAATATTGGTCGTTTTTTGCGTAAGTCCATTTATTCGTAATGTTACCGCCCCAATCCTTCATGACAAAAGGGCCATTGTATAAAGTATGCGCACTATCTGTACCATATTTATCGCCTTGTTTTTTCACATAACTTTCTTTTTGTGGGAAAAATGTTTCAAAAGAAAGGAGTGAAATGAAGTATGGAACTGGTTTTTTAAGTGTGATTTCTAGCGTCGTTGGATCTGTTGCAACGACACCAAGATCAGTTACAGGTAATTTGCCTTCATTAATTTCAGTGGCGTTTTTAATCGAATCTTTGAAAAGCGCGGAGTAGCCCGGTGCGGTTTTTGGATCAACGGCACGGCGCCACGCATAGACGAAATCATCAGCGGTTACTTGGGAACCATCAGACCATTTCGCGTTTTTCTTTAATTTAATGGTATATTTCGTTTGGTCAGCGCTGATTTCTGGCATTCCATCAGCAACCCCAGGAACAAAGTTATCTTTTTGATCAAGTGTGTATAATCCCTCGAAGACTTGGTTTTGTGCGGTAAAGCTAGCAAAGTCTTCCTCAGCTGTCGTATTTAAAGTCAGTAATTCACTGGTTTCAAGAAATTTAATTTTGTCCGGGGAAGTTTTTGTCGTAGATTTTTCATTGTCATTTCCGCATGCTGTGAGTAAAAGTACTGTCAAAATGGCAAAAATAGGCAATGTTTTCTTTAAAAAATGCATGATTTTCTCCCCTTCTATCTGTGTATTTATCGTTATTATAAGTATTCCGATAAGATAAGTCAAATTAATAGTTTGACAAAAAAACAGCTTGACGCAAAAAAAATCTCATGATAAGATATTGCTTGCAAATAAGAATGGTTACGTTTTACGATGCGTAATCAAATTTTACATAGCGCGGTTTTAGATTTTAAATCGTAATCATTACGAAAAAGGAGAGATTGTATGAAGAAATGGTCGTTTTTAGTTGTAACAGTGTTGGCGTTCGTTTTCGTTTTGGCGGGATGTGGCGCTGGTAGCGATAAAGTAAGTGGGGATAAGGATAAACTCAAAGTAGTGACAACTTTTTACCCGATGTATGATTTTACCAAAAATGTGGCTGGAGATAATGCTTCGATTGAAATGCTGATTGACGCCAGAACAGAACCGCATGATTACGAGCCGAGTGCGAAAGATATTGCTAAAATCGAAGCGGCAGATGTGTTCGTGTATAACAGCGAAGACATGGAAACATGGGTGCCGAGCGTACTTAAAAGCCTAGACTCGAAAAAAATAACCGTGATTGATGCTAGTAAGGGAATTGAGCTCGCGGAAGGTACGGAAGAAGAGGAAGACCACGATCATGACCACGAAGAAGGCCACCATCACGAGCATGATCCACACGTATGGTTAAGCCCAGTCCTAGCACAACAAGAAGTGGCTAACATCCAGAACGGTCTAGCAAAAGCGGATAAAACAAATGCAGATACATACAAAAAGAACGCAGAAAACTATACTGACAAATTAAAAACACTCGATAATAAGTTTAAAACAGCTTTTGAAGGCGCGAAACAACGCGATTTCGTAACTCAACACGCAGCATTCCAATATTTAGCAAAAGAATATGACTTACATCAAGTCGCAATTGCCGGTCTTTCACCTGACCAAGAGCCGAGTCCAGCGCGATTAGCCGAACTGCAAAAATACGTAAAAGAAAACAACATCAGTACCATTTATTTTGAAGAAGTAGCATCACCAAAAGTAGCAGAAACCCTCGCTAACGAAACTGGCGCAAAACTAGAAGTACTAAGTCCAATCGAAGGAATCACCGATAAAGAACAGAAAAAAGGCATGGATTACATTGCTTATATGGAACAAAATTTACAAGCTTTGCAAAAAACAATTAAATAAGGAAGCGATCAAATGAAATATATCGATATAGCCAATATTGGTTTTAAATATGAATCCGAGCCAGTGCTTGAAAATATTTCATTTCAAGTGAGTGCGGGAGAATTCATCATACTAACAGGAGAAAACGGAGCAGCTAAATCAACACTGCTCCGTATTATTTTGGGAATTTTGCATCCGGATAAAGGTTCAGTTACTTTTGCGAAAAAGAATGCAGATGGCGGGCGACTTTTAACAGGTTATGTACCACAGCAAATTGCATCATTTAATGCTGGTTTTCCAAGTACGGTTCTAGAATTAGTGAGATCCGGGCGCTTTCCAAATGATAAATGGTTCAAACGGCTGACTGCAAAAGACCATGCGCATGTCGAAAAAGCACTGAAATCTGTAGAAATGTGGGATTTCCGTCATAAACGTATCGGCGAGCTATCTGGCGGTCAAAAGCAGCGGATTTGTTTGGCGCGAATGTTCGCAACTGACCCGGATATCTTGATTTTGGATGAACCGCAAACTGCGATGGATAAAAATAGTAAAATTCGCTTTTATGATTTATTGAAGCATGAAGCGCAAGTTCATAATAAAGCGATTTTGATGGTAACACATGATAGCGAAGAAATGGAAGATTATGTTGATAAGCATATTCGCCTGATTAGAAAGGAGGATGTATCATGGAAATGTTTCTCTATGGATTTATGCAAAGAGCCTTCCAAGCATCAATGATTATTGCTATTATTGCACCTCTTTTAGGCGTTTTCTTAATTATACGCAGACAGTCACTTATGGCTGACACGTTGTCGCATGTATCGCTTGCGGGCGTTGCTTTTGGGTTGATTTTAAATGTGAATCCAAGTATCACGACGCTGATTGTAGTTGTGATTGCGGCGCTTGGAATTGAGTATTTGCGAGGGGTTTATGCAACTTATTCGGAGTTATCGATTGCGATATTAATGGCTGGGGGACTTGCTGTCGCGCTTGTTCTGATGAGTTTGGATCAAGGTGGAATGACAACGAGTGTGCAACAATACTTATTTGGCTCGATTGTGACAATAAGTAAGGCGCAAGTGCAGTTGTTGGTCATTTTAGGAGTGGCTATTGTAGTGTTGTTCTTAGTGTTTAAACGGTTTATGTTTGTGCTTACTTTCAGTGAAGATGTGGCGGTTGCAGAAGGAGTTCCGGTGCGTTTGATTTCGCTGTTATTCAGTGTAGTGACTGGGATTGCGATTGCGGTCATTATGCCAATAGCCGGAGCCTTACTAGTATCAGCGCTCATTATACTGCCAGCTGCAATCGGTATGCGCATTTCAAAAGGGTTCCTGATGTGTGTCATTAGTGCTATTCTAATTGGTTTAGTTGGAATGTTTTCGGGTCTTGTTTCCTCTTACCAATTAGGAACCCCACCAGGCGCAACGATTACACTCATGTTTATTGTGCTTTTCGTTATTTCAACACTTGTTTTAAAAGTGGTGCGCAAATGATTTTTAGATAGATTGTAGCAATAGTGTATACAATTCTTTACTACGAATAACCCAATTCTTATCTTTCTTTTCAATCTGATTTGTTAGTTTGAGATGTTGTAAATCCTTGTAAAAACAGCTTTTCGAAAGGTTGCTATAAGAAAGTAAATGGCTTGTTTTAATTGCTTGAGGCAGTACAACGGTCCCATCTTCTTGAGGAAAACCATGAAGCAAACCCATATTCGAAAAAGTGATTTTAAGTTTTTCAGAAGCCGGACTACTTGCCATTAAACTTTTAAAGTAAACATGGGTAGTCTGGTTTTTCATTATGAAAAATTGAAATCCGAAATTCTCAGGGAACATCGAAAGAAAATAAGACATATCTGCTTTGGAATACTTATAAAGCGAGCATTTAGCGAGCGTTTTAAAATTAAAGCGATTATTACTTTGATCCAGTAACGTAAAATAATTTAAAAATGTTCCTTTGCCTTGAATAGAATAAATTTTCGAGTGCTCTTTACCATCATTCAAAAGCAAAGCAACGTATCCATCAACTATAAGATAAATGTAATTATCCACGTCATCTTTGTCGGTTAACAAGCTGGCGTTTTTTGGTACCTCTACTTTTTCATATGCAATTTTTCCTTCATGGGACAGACGAATGAATTCTTGGTAATTATATAAAGTCTTTGGCATGACGTTTCTCCAATCTTGTTCAAGTCTTTTGTAAACATAATTGTATCAGAATGCTGAAGAGGCGTTGTATGCAGTATAGTAGTGTTTTACGGATAAATGTTTCCAAAATGTGAATTTTTTCAACATATAGAAGTCTATTTTTAAGAAAAAAGTAGCATTTGACCACTGGAGTATAGGGGTTAAACTGTTTTGTTGAAAAAGTCCAAAAATAGTATTTTATATCGAATTGATACGAATGTACGTTCTGTGTTATAATTCAACTGGATTGAAAGGGAGGCTTATTGATGGAAAAAGTGCAGATTTCAGTGAGGCGTTTAGTCGAGTTTGTTCAGAGAAGTGGTAGCATTGACAGCCGAATGACCAGTTCAGACCGCGCCTTGGAAGGAACCAAAATTCATCAATTACTCCAAAAAGAAGCGGGAGAAGAATACGTTGCAGAAGTGCGGTTAAGCATTGACAGGGAAGTGGACGGGGTTACATTTTCGCTTGATGGTCGTGCGGACGGCATTATTAACGAACAAATGATAGATGAAATTAAAACTACCGAAACACCAATGGAAGAAATTACTGAAGATTTTCGCCCACTCCATTGGGCACAGCTGATTTGTTACGGTTTTATGCTCGCTGAAAAGTCGGATTTGCCAGAAGTTACGCTGCAATTAACGTATTATCAAGTGACTGATAAAGAAGTAAAACAATTTCAACGCGTGATGAGCCGCGCGGAAATGACTGATTTTGTAGATGACTTACTTTCCAAATATGCGGTTTGGGCAAAGGCGGCGGCAGCTTGGGAAATGAAGCGAAATAAAACGATTCAAGAATTAACTTTTCCATATGACAGCTATAGAAGTGGGCAAAGAGAGCTAGCGATTGCGGTGTACCGGACCGTCTCCTCGGAAGAAGGTTTGTTTTGTGAAGCTCCCACCGGCATTGGCAAAACGATGTCGACTTTGTTTCCAGGTGTCAAAGCAATGGGTGAAGGGAAGACCGATAAACTTTTCTACTTCACTGCAAAAACAATTACACGGCAAGTTGCCGAAGATGCGCTTGATGAAATGCGACGTAAAGGTTTGGCTGCCAGAAGCGTGACGATTACTGCGAAAGATAAGATATGCTTTTTAGATGAACGAAAATGTGAGCCGGACCATTGCCAATTTGCGCGAGGTTATTATGATCGTTTGAATGAAGGTTTATTTGATATGTTGCAGTCCGAAGAAGCGATTACTCGGACAGTTGTAGAGGAATACGCCCGAAAATATACACTTTGTCCATTTGAATTATCGCTGGATGTGGCACTTTTTTGTGATGTAATTGTTTGCGATTATAATTATTTATTTGACCCGGTCGTTTATTTGAAACGCTTTTTTGCGGAAGGGCCGGGGAAGTACACATTTCTAGTAGATGAGGTGCACAACTTAGTAGACCGTGCTCGCTCGATGTACTCTGCCACACTGCGAAAATCAATGGTGCTACAAGTGAAACGTGGCTTGGATAAAAAAGCAAATAAACGACTACTAAACGCCATAAACGCGATGAATAAAGAGCTGATTGCACTCAATAAAAAACTAACAGAATTAGGCGAAACCATTTACGTCGAAAAAGAAAAGTTGGCAGATTGGAACGATGCCGTAGTGAAATTCACGTTTGTAGCGAAAGAATGGCTACCGCAAAATACCCAGTCAGAGTCGCAAGCGGATGTGTTAGAACTGTACTTTGAAAGCTTGAGATATATAGCGATTGCGGAATTTTATGATGAGCGTTACGTGACACAAGTGACAAGAAGTCGTGGTGATTTAGAAGTAAAACAGCTATGTTTGGACCCGTCGTTCTTATTATCAGAAAAGCTAAAACTAGGCAGTAGCTCGGTGCTCTTTTCAGCGACACTTCGGCCAATCGATTACTATACGAATGTGCTCGGCGGGGAAAAAGATACGAGCCGAATGATGTTCGCTTCCCCTTTTAAACAAAAAAATATGCACTTGCTTGTGGCTAATTATATAAGCACAAAATATCAAATGCGCGAAGCTAGTCTAGAGGCTGTTGTCGATGCTCTATATGCTCTAGCTGCTGGGAAAACAGGAAACTACTTATTTTTCTTCCCATCATTTCTATATCTCGAAAATGTATACGACTTATTTAAAGAGAAATATCCAAATATCCGCTTGCAAAAACAAGAAAACTCAATGGATGAAGCGCAACGAGAGCATTTTTTGGAAGGGTTTCAAGCTGGAAATGAAGAAACTTTAATTGGTTTTTGCGTGTTAGGCGGCGTTTTTTCAGAGGGTATCGACCTTCGGGGTGAGCGGCTAGTTGGCGCGGCGATTGTTGGCGTAGGTCTAGCACAACTGAATCATGAATCTGATTTGATTAAAGACTATTATAATAAAACGCTTGGTCGGGGATTTGATTACGCCTACCAAATACCGGGAATGAATAAAGTGCTTCAAGCGGTTGGGCGAGTCATTCGCGGAGAATCGGACCGCGGGGTTGTGTTACTCATAGAAGAACGTTTTTCCGCCGACCGATATAGAGCACTATTTCCAGCGCACTGGAATCATGCGAAAACAGTGAAGAGCACGACCGAGATTTCCCAAGAAGTGAATGGATTTTGGCGGAATAGCTGATTTTCTAGTAGAATAGAAGTAATTAGTCATTTTTGGGAGGAAATTATGTATAAAATTATTGCGATAGATATTGATGGCACATTATTAAATGACGCGCACGAAATCACACCAGCAGTGCGTGATTCTATTAAAGCAGCAAAAGAAAAAGGAGTAAAAGTTGTATTATGTACAGGTCGTCCGCTCGCGGGAATTAAAAAAAGCTTAATCGAACTAGATCTTTTAGATGCCGGCGACTACGCGATCACATTTAACGGCGCGGTTGTTTTAGAAACAGCCTCCGAAAAAACGTTAGCTGATATTACCTTAAATAAAACAGAGCTAGAAGAAATTTATGCATTTTGCCACGCAGAAAATGTGAATGTGACTTATTTTGATGATAAAAATATGTATGTTCCTAGCCGCAAAATTACAGAAATCACTTGTCAGGACTCGTTATT
Source organism: Listeria marthii (assembly GCF_014227425.1). Classification (NCBI taxonomy): domain Bacteria; kingdom Bacillati; phylum Bacillota; class Bacilli; order Caryophanales; family Listeriaceae; genus Listeria; species Listeria marthii. The sequence goes on along the minus strand of NZ_JAASWB010000004.1, from coordinate 63,962 downwards.
ATTACAAACGCCACTGTATCATTTGCCAGTTGAAGAGGCGCCTGATTCTATCCACGTCTCAAAAGTAATGTTGCTAGATTCACCTGAAAAAATTACCGATGTCATCCAAAAATTACCAGCGACAATTAAAGACAAATTTTATGTAGTTCGTAGTGTCCCTTATAATCTGGAATTCTTGCAAAAAGGCGTGAATAAAGGGTCAGCACTCGCAAGTTTAGCTGATAAATTGGGTGTGGATCAAAGTGAAGTCATGAGTATCGGCGACCAAGAAAACGATATTACGATGATTGAATACGCAGGAATGGGCGTTGCGATGGGAAATGCGACAGAGCATATTAAAGAAATTGCCAACTATACAACAACGACCAATAACGAAGATGGCGTAGCGCAAGCGATTCAAATGCTCGTGCTCAACCGCTAGAAAACAGTAGTAAAAATAGAATTTCGTCATACAGCATAAATGACGATTAACACAGAGCCTAAAGATTGCAATAAAAAGCCAAAATTTCCTATAAAGGAGTTTTGGTTTTTTTGTCTAATTAAGTACTTAATAACATATCTTCCTTTTAAATTGTCACTGAAAGTTCATAAAGAAAACGATTTATAAGCGATACTTCCGAAAAGCGATATAGCTTGGAGTTACTCAACTGTCATATGATGTGTGATAATAACAAAACTTCATTAGTAAAGGATGAATTTTTAATGGGTAAAAATGGAAACTTTCTCAAAAAAGTAGGGTTAGCATTACTAAGTATTTTAATCGTTGCTAGCACTATCTTCCAGACGACAATTGTAAAAGCAGCAACAAGTTATGGCTCACAATTTTTAAACACAGTAGAACTTTTAGATAAAGATGGTGTGCCACAAACGAATTTTGGTTACTACGACAATATGGACGTACATTACACATGGTCTATTCCTAATTCGAAAGACGTAAAAGCAGGCGACACAATGGATTTCACTTTGCCAAGTCAATTAGCTCTGGCAACTGATCTCGCTTTTGACGTGAAAGATAATAAGGGACAAGTAGTTGGAACGGCCACTGTAAAAAGAGAAACCAATCAAGTAACGCTCGTTTTCAGTGATTATGTAGAAAAACATTCTGATATTAAAGGGGAGCTAGATTTCTGGACCGCTTTTAACCAAAAAATAATTACTGGAAATGAAACGATTAATTTGGAGTTTCCTCTTGGATATGGAACAACCGGAATAGACGTGGGAATTGGCGAGAAGAAAACAGTTAGCCCAACAGAAACGCTATTCAAATACGGTTGGGTCGACGCTAGTAATCCAAGTTTAATTCATTGGGTTGTTCGAGTGAACTACGCCAAAGCGAACATTCCAAGTGCCTTTCTTATGGATACCATCGGCGCCAAGCAAATATTAAATTTTGACTCTATCAAAGCGTTTCACGGAACTTATTCAGCAGACGGAGTATTTACAGCAGGCACGCCGATTTCCAGCACCAATTTTTCTGCAACGAGCGATGGATTCAGAGTAGATTTCGGAACTCTAACTGATTCCGTCCAAATTTCTTATACAACAACCGCGACAGATGGCGGGAAGTCCACTCAGTACGATAATACCGCCACATTAATGGGAATCGATTTTGCCACGAAACAAACATCGACTTGGACACCAGCATCAGGAGGCGGCGGTGACGCGGACGGCAAAACTGGTTCCGTCACACTTACGAAAAAAGATGCGAAAACAAAGGCAACTCTTACAGGTGCAGAGTTCAAACTGGTAGATTCAAAAGGTACTATTTTACAAGAAAACATTGCAACGGATGCAAACGGGCAACTTACAATTACCAACCTGAAATTTGATACTTACCAATTAATCGAAACAAAAGCCCCGGATGGCTACAAACTTGATGCGACACCAGTAGAATTCACTATTGGCGAAAATAACAATGCGATTACCGTAACAAAAGAAAACACGCTCAACACCGGATCCGTAGAACTAACAAAATTAGATGCTACAACAAAAGCAACCCTAGCAGGAGCGACATTCGAATTACAAGATAAAGACGGAAATACATTACAAACCGGCTTAACTACGGATGAAAATGGCGTCCTAACAGTAACAGATTTAGTACCAGGAACTTACCAATTTGTAGAAACCAACGCCCCAATTGGTTATGAAATCGATACTAGCCCAGTCATTTTCGAAATCGTAGCTAGCGAGACCGACCAACCAGTAAAAGTAACAAAAGAAAACACACCAGAGACACCAACACCACCAATTCCAGTGCCACCAGTACCAAATGAACCGACTATACCACCAGCAAAACCAGAAGTACCAGTCACACCTAACAAACCAGAGCCTAGCAAAAAAAGCCCAATATCAACCAAAGTAAGCACAACCATAAAACTTCCAAAAACCGGCGATACACCACTTGTTAATGGATGGGGAATACTACTCGTAGCCATTTCAGCGAGCGGACTAATTGCCCTTAGAAGAAAATAACAAAAAACCGGAAGCACTATAATAAAGTGCTTCCGGTTTTTTACATTAAATTATTTTTTGAAGTAAAAAAGGTAATAAATCCAACGATAGCAGAAATGGTTATCAAAACAGAGCATATGATGCTGATGATAGAAAGCACTTTGGTTGTTTTATTAACAGATGTAACTTCTATTCGAATGGAACGGTTACTATAGAGAAGAGTTAGAATAGCGATAATTAATCCAAATGGTACAACAAATGAGATGATTGAAAAAACAAGAGCAAGTATGTCTTTATTTTTTTTCGTAGTTGGCATGGTGTCCTCCCGTTTGATTCACTAGTTTTCTTTTATTGTATAATTCTTAATAGTATAGTGCAAGTATGGATTTATCGTATTTTTATGCTTTGAAAATAACAAAAAACCGGAAGCACACTTTTACAGTGCTTCCGGTTTTTTCATATTGTTCTAGTCTGATCTTGCAAAACAGCCTTCAACGAATGATATGCTGTTATAGATAGGTTTAAGTCAACACGATTAATCTGTTGTGCCATCTGTGGTTGAATACCAGAAATGAACGCCTCAACACCAAGCAGTTTGAGCACGGTTACCAAATTGTTGAGCATTTCTCCAAGCGCATCGTCAAAAGATGTAATTCCCGACAAATCGATACAAAGCTGTTCCACGCCAAGTTGGACGCATTTGTTTGCTGTGATTTCGGATAATTTGTCTGCTCTATCACGGTCCACTCGTCCCATTAAAGGAAGTATCGCCAATTTGTCAGTAATTGAAATGACTGGTGTGCTAATTTCTTCAATTAAGCGGTGTTGTTGTTCTAAATGTTTAACGATGTCATTGTAGTACATTGCCGAGAAGGCCTCGTTGATTCGGTCAAATCCGTGGTTAACCATCGCCATGCTTGATGAAAAATCGCATTTAGATACTTCATCATTATGAATACAAAAGTCGCCAACCGCAGCTACAAATTCCCGGCGTAGTTTATCTAAGGTAGTAATAACTTCAGGTAAAGGCACTTCATTTTCCATGCGACGCGCGTACATGTTATCAAGCCATTTATCCAGTTTTTCAAAGAAAGCTTTTTTACCAGTGAAATAAGAAATGATTAGGTCGGCAGTTTGTTCACTATCAGCGCGCAGTTCATCTTTGTATCGCGGCGAGTAAACAAAGCTAGTATACGTATTTTCATTTTCATAAATTTTTGATAACCAATTGTTAATAATTTCTTCGGTATGAGCCCTTAAATACAGTTCCATACTTCCGTTCGATTCATTCATACCAGACAACCCCTTCAAGTCTAAGTATAATAACTACTTTTCTTATATTCTATGCTCAAAAAGGTGTACTGTCCATTTAAATTTTGGAAAAAAAGTTAATTTATTGAAATTGTAATATTAGTTAACAAAATCATCGTTATTTTTTTGTTAAAATTCCGAAGCTATTTAGGCTTGGTCATGGTATAATATTACAATATGGATAGAAAGGAAGTTTTTTGTGGGATTACAGGATGAACTTACAGTGATGCAACCAGTGGTCATGAAGATTTTTTCAAAAAGTGTCCGCGAAAATCGATTATCTCACGGCTATTTATTCGAAGGATCAAGTGGTACAGGGAAGAAACGCACAGCACTTTGGTTAGCTCAGAGCCTTTTTTGTTTAGAAAGCACTGAAACCGAGCTTGCATGTGGAAAATGTGCCAATTGTACGAGAATAGCGAGTCATAATCATCCGGATGTTCATTTGCTAGAGCCAGATGGAGCTAGTATTAAGATTGATCAGGTTCGCGCGCTAAAACAAGAATTAAGTAAACGCGGGATGGAATCAGATCAAAAGGTAGTTATCATTTACGATGCAGATAAAATGACTGTTCAATCAGCCAATAGCCTGCTGAAATTTATAGAAGAACCAGAAGGCGGTTTGTTATTATTATTTTTAACAACAAATCCCGGGCAAATTTTGCCAACGATTCAATCAAGACTGCAACCTGTCACATTTAAATCACTGACTTTTGATAGTCTACTCGCTTCGCTAACAGCAGCAGGCATTTCCGAACAAAAAGCGCGGATTTATGCTAGCATTACTGGAAGTGTAGAAGAAGCGAAGGCGTTTGAAGAGAGTGAGTGGTTTGGTGAGGCAAGAAATGTAGTCATCAAGTTGTACGAAGGAATTCACCATCAAGGGACCAGCCCATTAATTATCATTCAAGAATCATGGACGCCACTTTTTAAAGAGAAAGACAAGATGGCGCTTGGACTCGAATTGTTGTTACTGCTGTACCGCGACCGGCTACACCTTACGCTTGATGAGAACTACGAACCAATTTGTACTGCGCAAAAAGAAATGCTCGGACAAGATGCACTGCGCAAATCACTGTCCGAAACCACAGGGGAAATCGAGAAGATTCTCGCTGCGAAATCAAAACTGGATTCCAATATGAACACGCAACTTCTAATGGAGCAGTTAGTTCTGGAAATCCAAGGGAGGTAATCGCTATGCTTAAAATTGTAGGCGTCCGTTTTAAAGACGTTGGTAAAATATATTATTTCTCACCTGGCGAACTGGAAATAACAGAAAACCAAGGTGTTATCGTTGAAAATGCACAAGGAATTGAATTTGGTAAAGCAGTCATTGAGCCGCGCTATGTGGACGAAGAAGATGTTGTTTTACCACTTAAAAAAGTACTTCGTGTTGCAACCGAGGCGGATTATAAGTGCGTTGCTGAAAATGGCGATTCTTGTCAGAAAGCCTTTTTATTATGTGATGAAAAAATCCGTGAACGCGAACTTGAAATGAGTTTGGTTGATGTCGATTACACATTTGACCGTAATAAAATCATTTTCTACTTTACAGCAGAAGGTCGCGTCGATTTCCGGGAGCTCGTAAAAGATTTAGCATCCGTTTTCCGGACTCGCATCGAACTACGCCAAATCGGTGTGCGTGACGAAGCGAAATTACTTGGCGGGATTGGCCCATGTGGTCGTATGCTTTGTTGTTCCACTTTCCTAGGTGATTTCGAACCCGTTTCCATCAAAATGGCGAAAGACCAAAACCTATCCCTTAATCCAACGAAAATTTCTGGTTTATGTGGACGTTTAATGTGCTGTTTGAAATATGAAAACGATGAATATGAGCAAGCAAAACGTGAAATGCCTGATGTTGGTGTGAAAGTAAAAACTCCAGAAGGCGCAGAAGCACGTGTTTCGGGAATCAACTTGCTTTCTAGAATCTTACAAGTGAGTTTGCCCGAAGAAGAGACGGTTATAGAATACGAATTGGACGAGTTGCGCCCATTCAACGAATTTCTAAAACAACCGGCAAAGTCTTGAGGTGAAAAAATTGGATAAAAAAGCTATTTTTGACTCAGTCAGTAATATGGAGGAGCGAATTGGCGAATTGTATCAGCAACTTGGAGATCTAAAGACAAACTTAGGCGAAATGTTGGAAGAAAATAACCGATTAAACCTTGAAAACGAACATTTGCGACGCAGACTTTCTTTAACGGATGAAGCCGCACCAGAACCTAAAGCCGAAACAGAGGCAGAGCATGGTGTGATGGCGCCCAACCGCAAAGAAGCAATGCAGCAAATGATTGAACTTGGGGAAGGTTATGACAATCTTGTCCAACTTTACAAGGAAGGGTTTCATGTTTGCAATGTACATTTCGGCAGCCCGCGCGGCAATGATGAAGATTGTTTGTTTTGCTTATCCTTGCTCAATAAAAAATAACATGACGGGCCTTTCTCGATTCAGGAGAAGGGCTTTTTGCTAGAAAAGGTGAATCATTTGGAAAAACTCAAATTAATAGGCGATGAACGACTAGATTACTTACTAGCGGAAAATTTGCGGATTATTCAAAGCCCATCCGTATTTTCATTCTCGATAGATGCGGTTCTCCTTGCGAAATTCAGCTATTTACCCATTCGAAAAGGGAAGATAATTGATTTGTGCAGCGGGAATGGGATTATTCCTTTACTACTTAGCACGCGGACAGAAGCGAAAATAGTTGGCGTTGAAATCCAACCGCGACTTGCAGATATGGCGAACAGAAGCATTCTTTATAATCATTTGGAAGCGCAAATTGAAATGATTGAATACGATTTGAAAAATATTACAGACCTCATTCCAAAAGAGCGCGCAGATATCGTTACTTGTAATCCGCCGTATTTCGCAACACCAAATACTAGTTTGAAAAATACCAATGAACATTTTCGGATTGCTCGTCATGAAGTAATGTGCACACTAGAAGATACGATTCGTGTGGCGGCCAGTCTTTTAAAACAAGGCGGAAAGGCCAATTTTGTCCATCGGCCGGAACGTTTGTTAGATATTATTGATTTAATGCGGAAATATCGCCTAGAACCAAAGCGCATTCAATTCGTGCATCCGCGACTAGACCGGGAAGCGAATACGGTCCTTGTCGAAGGAATCAAAGACGGAAAACCAGGTGTGAAATATGTTCCGCCTGTTATCGTGTATGATGAGCAGGGCGAGTATACACCAGTGATTAAGGAGATTTTATATGGCGAAAGCGAGTGAGCATTTCTTTTATGTGCTAAAATGTAATGATAATTCATATTATGGTGGTTATACGACCGATGTTGTGCGCCGGGAAGCCGAACACAATGCCGGGATTAGGTGCAAATATACAAAAACACGCCGACCCGTAAAAGTAATTCATTTTGAAAAATTTGAAACAAGAAGTGAAGCTACAAAAGCAGAAGCCGCATTCAAAAAATTATCACGTAAAAATAAAGACGCCTATTTAATCGAACAACGGGAGGAGGAATCCGAATGATAAAAAGTCAAAAAAGCTTTAGCGGAGCGAGCCAAGGAGCATTGTATTTAGTGCCGACGCCAATTGGGAATTTAGAAGATATGACTTTCCGGGCAATTCGCATGCTAAAAGAAGCAGATATTATTGCAGCGGAAGACACGCGAAACACGGTGAAACTTTTAAATCATTTTGAAATTACAACCCGAATGACAAGTTACCACCAGTTTACGAAAGAAAATAAAGAAGATAATATTATTCAGCGAATGCTAGACGGGGAAGTGGTTGCGTTAGTTAGTGATGCCGGAATGCCTTCTATTTCTGACCCGGGTTACGAACTAGTCCAAAATGCGCTAAATGCCGATATTCCAGTTATTCCATTACCGGGAGCGAATGCTGCTTTAACTGCATTGATTGCGTCAGGTCTCGCGCCGCAGCCATTTTACTTCTACGGTTTCCTGCCACGTCAAAATAAAGAGCGTAGCCAAGCGGTCGAAAAACTAGCCGCTCGCGAAGAAACGTGGATTTTGTATGAATCGCCACATCGTTTGAAAGAAACGCTAAAAGCAATCATTAAAAGTACTGGAAATGACCGAAAAATTGTCCTGTGTCGTGAACTTACAAAACGATTCGAAGAGTTTTTACGTGGAACGGTAGAAGACGCGCTAAACTGGGCGACGGATGAAGAAGTACGCGGGGAATTTTGCTTGATTATCGAAGGAAACGCCAATCCACCTCTTGCAGAAGAACAATTGTGGTGGCAAGAACTTGATATTAAAACACACGTGAGTACCGTTATGGAACAAGAAAACATCAGTTCCAAAGAAGCGATTAAAACAGTGATGAAAGCGAGAAATTTACCGAAACGAGAAGTGTATTCCGCCTATCATGAAATAAAATAAAAACATGCGCGAAGTCTTAAACGAGGACTTCGCGCATGTTTTTTTATAATGTATCACCAAATCGGCGTTTGATTTCTTCCATTAACTCCGCGGCACCTTCTTTACTAAGCGTCAATTTGCCATCCACGAATTTTTTATTATCAACAGAAAACTCCCCAGTAACATCACATACCAAACCAGCAGAGTACTTTTTCAACACAATCGCATCTTCATCTGTAAAAATTTCTAACGGATCTTTGACATTTAAATTCATGGTCCGTCTAATTTCAATCGGGATAACCACGCGACCAAGTTCGTCGATTTTTCTTACCATTCCAGTCGATTTCATTTTCTCACCTTCTTGATAATTTTTATTTATTTTAACAGAAAATTAAAGGAATAGGAATGATTTCATAGTGAAAAGGGTATAGAGCATAAGTAGACGAATTAGGGGGATAAGAAATGAATATAGTTATAGCATTAATTCCGGCAGTAATGTGGGGGATTATGCCGTTAGTTGTTTCGAAAATCGGTGGTAAACCGAGGCAACAAATCATTGGTACGACATTCGGAGCACTAGCTTTTGCAATTGGTGTCTTTATTTTTACAAATCCAGAATATACCGCAACGATAATTATTGCTAGTTTTGTCTCAGGGGCATTTTGGAGCTTAGGGCAAATGAACCAGTTCCGGGCCTTTACGCAAGTTGGTGTTTCGAAAACAATGCCACTTTCGACTGGGATGCAGTTAGTTGGTACATCACTTTTTGGTGTATTCGCCTTCCATGAATGGGGCACAACATCCAAACTAGTATTAGGATTTTCCGCATTAGCACTTATTATCATCGGGATATTTTTAACAAGTTATCAACAACATAAAGACGAAAATTCCGGTCAAAATATGAAAAAAGGAATTATCACTTTACTTATTTCATCGGTTGGTTACGTAGGTTATGTCGTTATTACTCGTTGGTTTGATATTAGTGGTTGGGATGCAATTTTACCACAAGCGATCGGGATGGTTGTCGCAGGATTGCTATTCTCGATTAAATCCGAAGAGAAACGTTTCACAAAGCAAACGTGGTTGAATATGATTCCGGGTGTTATGTGGGCAACAGGTAACTTAGCCTTGTTATTCTCCAACAAATTAGTCGGAATTGCCACAGGTTTTTCACTCTCGCAAATGGGTGTAGTAATCTCAACAATTGGTGGAATTCTGTTCCTTGGAGAGAAGAAAACGAAGAAAGAATTGATTTTGGTCATTATCGGAGTAGTTTTAGTAATTATCGGTGGAACGATGATTGGAATAGCCAAAAGCTAAAACGGAACTTTCGATTTGATATATGCTCCATGATATACTTGAAATAATCTAAATTAAAGGTGGTAATGTTAATAATGAATGCGAAATTAGAAGTAAATGCTGATCTGGTCAAAGAATCCTATGTCTATTTATTGTCGCGCTATCTCGTTTTACGTCAAGAAAATTTTGATACAAAAGAAGATAAAATTCCTTATAACACACTGAAGCATAACTCAGTCTCACCAGCAGATGCAAACTTTGTAAATCCGAATTTTGACGTAGTTTATTCAGAAGCTTGGGTCGCAGTAGATGATGAAAATGCAGTTATTTTAGAAGTGCCGGAAATAAAAAATCGGTACTACACAGTTCAACTTTTAGATGGTTGGGGCGAGGTTGTAAATAATATCAACGAGCGTAACTTCCCGGACCATCCTTATGGAAAATTTGCTTTCGTTAAAAAAGGAACAAATCCTTCCGTGCCAAGTGACGCTGTAAAAGTTGAATTACCATCAGAAAAAGTAAAATTACTCCTTCGCGTAGAACAAAAAGATGATCCAGAAGGTGCAGTAAAACTTCAAAAAGCATTCAAATTCGACGCTCCAGACAATATAAAAATCAAAGAACCACTTGAAATTCCGCATTTTACTAACGCAGAATTTTTATTAGAAGAAATTTATTCCAATTTAGAAGCATTATTAGCAACATATCCGGATAAAATGCCAAAAGCCGCAGAATTCCAAGATAAAGCAAGAAAAGTGGCAGCCTATATAGAGCTTGGCGAGGAACAAAAAAATGAAGTAAGAGAGTTAATTAAGAAAGAAGCTATTCCATATTTTACTAACGGTGCAAGAGGCTTCGGTACGCAAAAAGGTGGCTGGTCGATTACATACGTGGTCGGCGCATTCGGAAATGATATTCTATCACGCGGTATCATTAATTATGGTGGTATTTGGGCGAATACAATCCAAGAATCACTATATTTCATCGGTCAAAAAGGCACTGACGGCGGTCAATTAACTGGGGATAAAGTATACAAAATCCATTTCCCAGCAGATGAACTTCCATCAGAAATGGCAGATGCATTTTGGTCCGTGACACTGTACAGCGTTCCGGATTATCACGTAATTCCGAACAAACTAAATAAATTCTGCATCAATGATTACACAGGTCCAAAACGAAGCGAAGACGGCAGCTTAACGCTTTATATTGCGGCCGAAAAGCCTGCTGATGTAGATCCAGGAAACTGGTTACCGAGCAAGGCTGGACAAGAATTCTCCTTAAACTTCCGGTTATATGTTCCAAAACAAGAAGTACAAGAAGGAAAAGTGTTCTTACCACCGCTTGAAGTGCTTTAATTCTCACGATAAACTAAGTATGAAACTACCTCTTTTGGGGAGTGACATACTTAGTTTTTTTATGTGGAGACTAGAAAAAACTAGCTTTTTGTACCGAATTAAGACTCTTTTGAAGGGTTTTGATTAAAAAAATGCCGTTTGTTCACCGAAAAGACACAAATGAAGCTTTTTCAAAAGAATAGAGATACTAAAATCAGACCTTCGAGAATAATATATCTGTTATGATAGATACTATTAGATAATATTAATGACAACCTGGAGGAAGCAAAAAAATGAGAAAACTACCTGTTGTTGTTTCTCTTGCTTTGTGTTTTAGCCTAGTTAGTCCAAGTTTGTATGCTGATGCAGATACAACAACTGCGGACCTCATCACTAAGGAAGCAGTAAATGACGATAAAGATTTAACAAATAATGAACCAACAAAAGACGCAAATAATCCACAGACAACTACTGATTCAAACGCACAATCAGCTAGCGAAGATACCTCAAACTCATCACCCAACCCTACAGCCAAGAAAAATATACTAAAAAACAATTTGAAATCAACTTCTGAAAATGGAAATACGTATGCAGACATATTCCCAGATGCTAATCTAGCCAAAGTAATCGCCAAAACTATCAGCGGAAACGAAGATATTAATGCGGAAGTAACAGATGCTGAATTACAAAGTGTAACTAATTTAGTAGCAAACAACCAAGGCATTACCAGTTTAGCGGGGATAGAACGCTTAACGGCGTTAGAGAGTATTAATGTGAACTACAACGAACTGACAAGCATAGATCCATTGTTCGATATCTCTACGCTAAAATCCATTAGCGCAAACAATAATAAGCTTTCAGGCACATTTAGCATGGTCAAAACGATGCCAGAATTAGAAACTTTAGACGTATTCTATAATTCTATCAAAGAATTAGACGTCGAAAATCAGCCCAAACTAGTGACCCTTTCAGCGGATGAACTAGAACTCCAAAAGTTATCGCTGAAAAATCTGCCGCAATTAAATGCTATTGGTAGAAATATCGGCAGCGTTAGTATTGACTGGGGTGAATTAGAAAGCGTAAACTTAGTCAATTTGCCAAAAATCCAACGAGTAGATATTAGTGGGAACTATTTAACGAGTGATGATTTGCATTTAGAAAACCTACCTGGAGTTACGGGTATGGATCTAAGTAGTAATGAACTTACTGAGTTGCCGCAACTGACCGATTTTACAAAACTAACTTCTATTAATGTGAGAAGTAATAATATTGGTAAGCTAGATTCGAATAAACTTGTTAACGTACCAAATCTTGCCAAACTATACGCGGATAAACAAACAGTGATTCTGCCAAAAACAATAGCAGCAGGAGATTTCACCGTCCAAAATCCTATTGAAAACTTAGCGGGGCAAATTACAGCGCTAAAAACAATTTCAAATAACGGAACTTACGTAAATCCAAACATTACATGGACAAGCGAAAATTTAACAGGTTTATCGAAGGTTTCCTATACATTTGATGAAGATATCAATAGCCCGACAGTTGTTGGGAAATTCACAGGAACCGTGACACAACCAATTGAAGTGAAAGCTTTACCGGTTATTACAGCCGATAAAAGTATTTTGTACGAACCAATCAATCCAAAAGACGAAGCAACCTTTTTACGAGATATTCATGCATCTGCTTCTGAAAATGGTCAAATTACTAGTGATTACAGTGAAGTAGTCGACTTTAACACACCCGGCAACTACACGGTAACACTCCAAGCAAAAAATGACTTTAATATAAAAGCGATTCCAGTCACAGTCGTTGTGCATATTAGTGATATCCAAAAACCACAAGTAACGGTTGTTTCAAATGACATTAACTTTGAAGTGGGGACGGAACTAACAAGTGAGGCGTTTCTTGCTAAATCGGGCGCGGTCGTTACAGATCCATACGATGAAGCAATCAAGATGGAAGTGGACTTAACCGAAGTCGACACAACGAAACTAGGAACTTACGAAGCAACAATAACTGTGAAAAGCAAAAGTGGCGAATCAGCTGACCCGGTGAAAGTCACTGTTGAAATTGTCGATACAGAAAAACCAGTTATTCATATCGTTAATCCTGAAATAACGGTAGCGAAAGATAGCGAATTAACAGCCGAACAAATCATTGAACAAGCTGGGATAACTGCAACAGATAACTATGATGAAGAGGTAAGTATACAGCTAGATTTTTCCGCTGTGAAAACGTCCAAACCTGGTAGTTATAAAGTAGCTATTTATACGGAAGACGCTTCTGGCAATCGTTCGGAAACAGTGACAATCACTGTGAAAATTCCCGAACCTCAAAAAGGAGAAGTAACCGTTAAATATATCGATAGCGAGAACAATGAATTAGCTGGAAGTAGTACGCTTACTGGCGAATTAGGTACGGCGTATGAAACAATCGCTAAAGAAATTCCGGGATACGTGCTGGTAGAAAGTCCAACCAATGCGAGCGGAATTTTTGAAGAATCTGGGCAAACTGTTCAATATGTGTACGTAGCAATCGGTATTAGTTCCAGTAATCCAGCACAAGCACAAACTAGTGTTGTACCAGTAACACCGAAAAATGATTCGGTTGTTTCAGCTGAAAAATCACCAAGCAAAGTAGTGGCTAATCAAATGCCAATCAACCTTCCAAAAACAGGTGATAGCGCTAGTTTAATCTTTGTTTTCATGGGCGTTCTGTTGATAGCTGGATTAACCGTTTCTAAAACTAGAAGAAAACATTAAGCAAAAAAATCACCCCGTAAAAATTTTACGGGGTGATTTTTTTTATTTCTTTTTAAATAACAGTAATGGTGCGCTGATTAAAATGAGCAGTGCTCCGAAAATAGTGGATGATGTGTTTTGATCAGTATCGCCAGTTTTTGGTAAAGCGCTATAAGTTGTTTTTTCGGTGGAATGGTTAGTAGTAACTTTATTAGTAGCTGGTTTTACGGTACTTGGTTCATTTACCACTGGATTAACAGGTTTAATTGGATTAACGGTGATAGGTGTTGGTGTAACGATGTCTTTTTTATAAATGTAATCAACTGTTTGTGCGGTATCGGTGAAAGTGCCAGCTGCATTTTCAGGTGTAGTTTCTAGCGTATAACCGGCGATTTTTTTGCTTGTTGATTGGTAGTTACTATCGATAGTTCCGCTTAATGTGTCGGATGCTGCGATTTTATTCCCAGCGCTATCAAGATAATTGACGGTTATATTTGCCCCGGCTACAGGCGCGGGAGTGGCGATATGAACTGTCACATTCACCATATTTGAGACATTGCCAGCTTTATCGGTTGCTTGAACAGCGACTGAATAATCCCCACTGACTGCTAAATTAACAGAGGAAGTAAAATTGCTTGTAAGACTAACAGTGGAGTCGTAATTATCAGTAACGCTAGCATTGATATCTGTTAAAAATTGTTCTTCAGTAACGCTGCTTCCAGGATTGTAAGTGATGTCTGTTTTATCGACTTTGACAACAGGGGCATTAATATCTTTCGGTTTTAGCGTGCCATTTGAGACGGACTTGTTACCAGCTTTGTCTTCGCTTGTAGCAGTTGCGGTCGCTAGCAAGGAATCGATGTTTGCTTCTCCGCCTTCACCTGAATAAGACGTTTTCCAATCAAACTTCACTTTTGCTTTGGATAAACTGTCCCAACTAGTAACTTTATCGAATTTAAAAGTAACGGTGTTAGTGGAGCTGTCAAAACTAGTTGTGCCTACCTGATTGGTAATATCTTCTCCACCTACGGAAACTTGTAAATCTGTATAATTCATACCCGTTGGTAGTGCTAATGTTATTTCAAGTTTGTAATCTTCTTGGGTTTGGTTTGTTAAAACTGGGAATGTAAGAGTGGATGTGTATTTATAAGGAGTATTCACGTTCTCGCTTATGCTTTGTACTAAGGAATTGTCGTCGCGAGTGTCGGCGAGAGCTGAGATGGGTGTAAGTGCTATTTGACCAGCGAGAGAGCTTAAAATAATAATGCTGGCAATGGTTTTTTCTTAGGAAACATTTTTTTAAATAACCTCTTTCCTTAAATTGAATTTATTACAATTTAAGTGTAACACCTATATTTTGAGCGTTAGTTTAATGCTAGTATCTTAATTTGGTTCTTTTTGTCTAAAATATGGCTAATGAGAATCATAAAAAGGCGCTTTGGTAGGAATGTTTTTACGATTAGCGTAATATAAGTGCTTTTCACGCCAAAACCCCCTACCATCTTCCAGCTATTTCCGCTATAATGAAGTAATTGAAAACTAAATTAAAGGATAAACAAGGAGGAAAACGATTTGAACATTATGATTGCGCTGATTCCTGCATTACTTTGGGGGACAGTTCCGCTAATTATTACAAAATTTGGCGGTTCAACAAGGCAACAAACGATGGGAATGACACTAGGGGCACTCACTTTTGCGGTAATCGTTTTCTTCTTTACAGATCCTGTTTATACGCTGAAAACAGTGAGCATCAGTTTTATCACCGGGTGTCTTTGGAGTGTGGGGCAGATGTTCCAACTGCGCGCTTTTAAAATCATCGGGGTTTCTAAGGCGATGCCAATTTCAACTGGGATGCAATTAGTTGGGACGACGCTTTGTGGGGTTATTTTATTTCATGAATGGGATACGACGCTTCGGATTATTCTTGGATTTATTGCGCTAGCACTAATTGTTGGCGGGATTTTCCTTACTTCCTATGCGGAAAAAGAAGAAGATGGCACTAATGCGTTGAAGCAAGGCTTAATTACGTTAGTTATTTCATCTTTAGGCTATGTGGGCTTAGTTGTTCTAATTCAAGGATTTAAAATTGACGGGATTAATGCAATTTTACCTCAAGCGATTGGGATGGTTTTAAGTGCTCTCATTATGACGCATAGTGGTGGCACGGAAAAACGCTTTAATAAACGTACATTATTACTAATTATACCGGGAATGATTTGGGCGGCAGGGAACGTTGCGATGGTTCATGCTAATCAGCTTGTTGGTGTTGCGACCGGCTTTTCGCTTTCGCAATTAGGAGTCGTTATTTCGACAATCGGCGGTATCGTACTTTTAAAAGAAAAGAAGACGCAAAAAGAAATGCTTTATGTTATCGTGGGCGTAGTTTTAGTTGTTCTCGGCGGGATTTTAATTGGCGTTGCAAAAGGCGCTTAATTAATTATTTCGTTTAGCGCGAAAAATGATATAATAATACTAATTGTTTTATTTTTAAGGAGGGAATTGTGTTGCCTGAAGAGAAAAATACGTTTTATATTACAACACCAATCTATTATCCAAGCGGAAAAGCGCATATCGGACATGCTTATACGACTGTTGCGGGGGACGCGATGGCTCGTTATAAACGCTTAAAAGGATATGATGTTTTTTACTTAACTGGAACAGATGAACACGGTCAAAAAATCCAAGCAAAAGCGAAAGAACGCGGAATTTCCGAACAAGAATACGTAGATGAAATTGCAGAAGGTTTCCAAGAACTATGGAAAAAACTAGAAATTTCAAATACAGACTTCATTCGTACAACACAAGACCGTCATAAAACATCGGTTGAAAAAATCTTTGAACAACTTTTAGAGCAAGGCGACATTTACTTAGGTGAATACGAAGGTTGGTACTCTGTTTCTGATGAAGAATACTTTACAGAAACACAGTTAGAAGAAGTATATAAAGATGAAAATGGCAAAGTAATCGGCGGAAAAGCCCCAAGCGGCAATGAAGTTGAGCTTGTTAAAGAAGAATCCTACTTTTTCCGTATGAGCAAATACGCGGATCGTTTAGTAGAATATTATAATTCCCATCCAGAATTTATCCTTCCTGAATCCAGAAAAAATGAGATGATTAATAATTTCATCAAGCCTGGTTTGGAAGATTTAGCCGTATCAAGAACGACTTTTGATTGGGGTATTAAAGTTCCTGGTAATCCAAAACACGTTGTTTATGTGTGGATTGATGCGCTTTCTAACTACATTACTGCGCTTGGATATAATACGGACAATGACACGAAATTCCAAAAATACTGGCCAGCAGATGTACAAATCGTTGGGAAAGAAATCGTTCGTTTCCATACAATTTATTGGCCAATTATGTTGATGGCACTAGATTTACCACTTCCAAAAATGGTGTTTGGCCACGGCTGGATTCTAATGAAAGATGGTAAAATGTCTAAATCTAAAGGGAACGTTGTAGACCCTTATATGCTGATTGATCGTTACGGTTTAGACGCGCTTCGTTACTACTTACTACGCGAAGTTCCATTTGGTTCAGATGGTCTATTTACGCCGGAAGATTTTGTTGACCGTGTAAACTATGACCTTGCCAATGACCTAGGAAACTTGCTTAATCGTACAGTAGCAATGATTAACAAATATTTTGATGGTGAAATTCCAGTTTATCAGGGCAACGTGACTGAATTCGACCAAACCTTAGTAGATTTCAAAAACAATGTCGTGAAAGAATACGAAGGCAGCATGGATCATATGCAATTCTCTGTGGCATTAAACCAACTTTGGTCACTCGTTTCACGCACAAATAAATATATCGACGAAACTGCTCCATGGGCTCTTGCTAAAGATGAAGATAAACGCGCTGAACTAGCGAGCGTAATGACACATTTAGCAGAAACTTTACGCATTATCGCGGTACTACTGCAACCATTCCTAACAAGAACACCAGGCGAAATCTTCTTACAACTCGGCTTACAAGAAGAAAACTTGAAGAAATGGGATAGCATTTATGGTTACGGTGAAATTCCAGCAGGCACAACTGTCGTGAAAAAAGGTACGCCAATTTTCCCAAGACTTGATGCAGAAGTCGAAGTTACGTATATTCAAGACGAAATGAAAGGCTCTGCACCAGCTCCAGCTGAAGAAGTGGCAGAAGTCGAAGCGCTTGAAACACCGCAAATCGGCATTGAAGATTTCGACAAAATCGATCTTCGTGTGGCGGAAGTAAAACAAGTAGATAAAGTGAAAAAAGCAGATAAACTTCTTTGTTTCCAATTAGACTTAGGTGAAGGGAAACTGCGCCAAGTGCTTTCGGGTATTGCAGAATTCTACCAACCAGAAGACCTAATCGGCAAAAAAGTTATCGTCGTTTCCAACTTAAAACCTGTGAAACTTCGCGGACTAATGAGCGAAGGCATGATTCTCTCAGGTGAAAAAGACGGCAAGCTAAGTGTGATTGAAGCAAGCAGCGCACTGCCAAACGGTGCGAAAGTAAAATAATAAATGTGAGTCCTAATTCAGTGGAGTTAGGGCTCATTTTCCGCCTGTAAAAAAACTTTCAAAAAAAGATTGCATATTGCAAACGATTACAATATAATGTAACTATACTTACTTAATTCAATGAACGAAGTAAGTGGTCATCCAGAAGTGAAGGAGCCTAAAAATGGATATCTTAAGAAAAGGGAATAAAGACTTAATTAAAGACATAAATCGCTACACCGTGCTGAATTTAATCCGCGAAAAAGGAGAAATCACACGAACAGAGATTGCAAAAAAATGCGATTTTGGGATGTCTACATTAACGTATATTTTAGATGATTTGCAGCAAGAAGGCATTATTTTAGAAGGGGCCGAAACATCATCTACTGGAGGCAGACGTGCCAAGTTAGTAAGATTTAATAAAGATTATGGGTTTGTTGTTAGTGTCAAAGTAGAAGAGGAACAACTTCTTTTTGCGTTGACTGACTTAAATGCAAAAATCATTGAAAATACTTCCATACCATTTTCCTCAGAGAAAAAACCGGAAGAAGCAATCGATTTAATTGCTGAAAATGTGAAAAAGATGTGTGGAAACAGAGATATGGACCATTTGCTAGGTGTCGGAATTGCAATTTCAGGGCTAGTAAATCGTAAAAAAGGAACAGTAATCCGCTCTACAATGCTAGGCTGGGAAAATGTTGCTTTAGAAGCAATGCTAAATGTTCACTTCCCTGATATTCCAGTATACGTAGATAAAAATATAAACTGCTACACACTCGCAGAACTATGGCTAGGCGAAGGAAAACAATCCAATAATTTTGCGACGGTTTCAGTTGGAGCTGGTCTTGGTTTATCGGTTGTTATTAATCGCCAAATTTATTACGGCGCGCAAGGTGGGGCCGGCGAATTTGGACATACAACGATTCAACCAGGCGGATACAAATGCCACTGCGGCCAAAAAGGTTGCTTAGAAATGTACGCATCCGAATTTTACTTCCGAAATCGCGGCGAAGAAATAAAAGCGGCTTATCCCACATCCGATTTAAATGATTTTCATTTTGACAATGTGGCAAAGAGCGCGCGTGCCGGAGACGAAATGGCGACAGAACTTATGGATAAAATGGGTGAATATTTAGGATACGGGATTCGAAATATCATTAACACCTTCAACCCCGAAAAAGTAATCATTGTCGGCGAAGGTTTGCACCATAGAGATTTATTCTTAACTAAAATTGATGAAATTGCTTCACAAAACTTTTTTTCAGGGGCTGGCTTCGAAACGGAAATTACAACAACGTCTTTAGAAGATCCTGCATGGTTACAAGGTGCGGCTTTACTAGTCATCCACCAATTATTCCAGGTGCCAATCTATGAAGAAGAACAAACTTTACTGCGTTAAAAGTACATAAATTATTTCAGGAGGTTATTTTCACATGGTTGGTATGACTAGAAAGAAAACACTATTTTGGCTATGCATTTTCTTGCTCCCCAATTTACTAGGTTTTCTCATTTTTATTGCAATCCCAATCCTAGGCTCACTCGGCATCAGTTTTACCGATTGGGATTTAGTGAGTACGATTCACTTTACTGGATTTGAAAATTACAAAAGACTATTTAATGACCCGGAATTTTGGAAGTCATTTAGAAATACAATCACGTTTATCATCGGTTATTTACCAAGCGTAATGATTCTTGGACTTGCCTGTGCCTTGATGTTGAATCAAAAAATTAAACTAAGACCATTTTTCCGAGCTGTGTACTTCTTACCCGTGATCACTTCATGGGTAGCAGTTTCACTTGTTTGGAAATGGCTCTTCAATCCTTCATACGGTCTCATCAATTACTTCTTATCTTTAATTGGAATTGCTGGACCAAACTGGTTAACAGATCCACAAACAGCGATGATTGCAGTTATTATTACTAGTGCGTGGAAAGATATTGGTTTCGTTATGGTGCTGTTCCTTGGTGGATTGCAAAATATTTCACCATCTTATTACGAAGCTGCTAATATGGACGGAGCATCGAAACTTCGTCAGTTATTTTCCATTACTATCCCTTTGCTTACCCCGACCACATTCTTTGTGACGATAATTTCGCTTATCAACTCATTCCAGGTGTTTGACCAAGTGATGATTATGACAGAAGGTGGTCCAAGTGGGTCGACGATGACTCTAGTCCAAAATATTTACAACCATGCATTTAGATACTTCGAAATGGGCTATGCTTCCGCGATGAGTTGGATCTTGTTTATTGTTATTTTCATCATTACAATTATTCAAAATAAACTTCAAAAAAGGTGGTCCAATTACTAATGAAAAAAGAAAAAAGTGGTTCACCAAAATGGCAATTAATTAAAAATATCTTAACCTATACGATTATCTCGCTAGGTGGAATTATCATGATTATGCCGTTTGTTTGGATGTTATCAACTGCATTTAAAACAGGCGCAGCGAACATGGTTTTACCGCCTCAGTTTATACCTAAAGAACCGACAACGGCAAACTTCACTCAAGTATTTGAAATGTTCCCAATGTTCCGATTTCTGATTAACTCAGTCGTTGTTGCAATTGTAACGACACTTGGTCAAATGCTGTTTTGTTCAATGGCAGCGTATGCATTTGCAAGAATCCCTTTCTGGGGTCGCGATAAATTATTTTTACTTTACTTGGCGACTATGATGGTGCCAGCTCAGGTTACGATGATTCCGCAATTTATCTTGATGAAACAATTCGGCTGGTTAGATTCTTATGCAGGACTGATTGTACCAGCGCTATTCAGCGTTTTCGGCACATTCTTGTTACGCCAAGCATTTATGGGAATTCCGAAAGAACTAGAAGAAGCTGCGTTTATGGATGGAGCAAACCATTTTACGATTTTCCGAAAAGTTATTTTACCACTAGCAAAACCTACTTTTGCGACACTTGGGATTTTAACTTTTATGCAATCTTGGAACAGTTATTTATGGCCATTAATCGTGACAAGTTCACAAGAAATGGCAACTTTACCTTTAGGATTATCACTTTTACAAGGTAGATATGGAACGAATTACGGTTTGATGATGGCGGGAGTACTAATTAGTGTTATCCCGATTCTAGCAGTGTACCTTTTTGCTCAAAAATATTTCATCCAAGGAATGGCAATGAGCGGAATGAAAGAATAAAAAACCAACAAAAAAGGAGAGTTACAAATGAAAAAAGGTTTATTATTGTTAATGGTAGTTGTACTGTCTGTATTTGGTCTTACGGCTTGCGGCGGTGGTAGTAGCAGCGATAAAACGGAAATCACGTATTATCAATTCTCTGCCCCAGCTGATGGAAAAGCACTTGATAAAATGGTAAAAGAATTCGAAAAGCAAAACCCTGATATTAAAGTAAACGTTCAAACAATCGCATTTAATGATTACTTCACAAAATTACAAACGCAAATTGCGGGCGGAGATGCTCCGGATGCTTTCGAACTTAACTACGAAACTTTCATGCAATATGCGGAAAAAGGTGTACTTGCAGATTTAACCAGCTATATCGAAAAAGACAAAGATTTTGACCCATCGACACTTAATAAACAAGCGTATGATGCGTTCAAATATGACGGCAAACAATACGGAATGGTAGAAAGTTTCTCCAACGTAGTAACAATTTACAATAAAGACCTTTTTGACAAAGCAGGGGTTGACTACCCTACAGCTGACTGGACTTGGAAAGATGAAGAGGCCGCAGCGAAAAAATTAACAGACGCTAAAAATAAAGTGTGGGGAACTTCCCAACCGGTAACGATGAACGAATTCTACAAAGTAGCAGCGCAAAATGGTGGTTCGATTTTCAATGAAGATTTAACGAAAACAACGATTAATAGCCCTGAAAATGTAGCGGCACTAACTCACTTAACAGGTGAAGTAACTGATTCAAAAGTTGCGCCTTCACCGGCTGACCTATCTGGACAATTACCAGAAGATCTATTCATGAATGGCCAAATCGCAATGCTTCATACAGGTATTTGGATGTTCGATATGTTCCAAGATGCTCCATTTAAATGGGACGTACAAGTAGAAGCAGGCAATACGCAAAAAGCAACTCACTTCTTTGCAAACGGAATTGGTGTTTCGAAAGACTCTGATAAAAAAGAAGCGGCATTCAAATTTGCTTCCTTCATGAGTGCGAACGAAGAAGCAGCGAAAATCAGAATTGATAACAACTGGGAACTTCCAGCAACTGAAAACAAAGAAATTTTACAACCATATTTAGATGCAACTCCTCCAGATAATAGAGAAGCGGTATTCGAATCCTTACAATATATGGTTCTACCTCCAGTTGTAAAAGATTGGAACAAAATCAGTGATTATACAAACTCTGAATTCGAAAAAGTATTAAACGGTCAATCAACACCAGAAAAAGCACTGAAAAACAGTGAAGACAACATCAACAAAACAATGGGATTTAAATAAGTAAAACGAGTGGCAGGGACGTTTGTAAGTAACTTTACAAATTAGACTGCCACTTTAGTATATCCAAGAAAGGAAATAGAACATGTCTAAATTCACAAAATTAATGCAGGGTTACTTGCATTTAATAGAAGGAAAAAACGAAAAAATTAAACCGATTTTGGCGGAAACAAAACCCGATTTGCAGGCGGATTCTGTCCTTGAAACAGCTTCATGGCTATGGCTCAGCAGTAAAATCAATCATTATGATAGAGCGGAAGTAGAGCCCGTTATTTCTTTCTTAGTTGAAAATTGGAATCGTCCGGAAAAATCTGTTTGGGGTTCCGCGGAGAATGATATTTATTTAGCGACAATTTCAAGTGTGTATTCTGCTTTGTTAGATGTGAAAAACACCTTCCCAAAACCAGAATTACAACAAACAATTACAACGATTCGCGACTATTGTTTTGATAATTTACTTAAAGGAGATAGCGTCCTTACTGGATTTAACACCCGAAAAGTATCCACCGACCAACTGCTTTCTGTACTTCCATTCGGCCTTTTTTCGCCGGAAGATCTTGTTATGGTAGCAGCTGTTGGCAAAATGGAACAACAATTAGTGCAAGATGACGGTGTTTTGCCTTACTCTGGCGCGCCGAAAGTTAGCTCATTTGCGACGGCACTGCTGGCACTTTACTTCTTGGAGAAAAGTGATCAAGATAAAGCATTGCATTATTTGAATATGGCGATAAAAATGGAAGACAACGACGAACTTGGCGCGATTTTCATTGCGATTAACCAAGCTTTCCGCGCAATGGAAAGTGAAGTAGCCGCGCATATTTTGCATGACCCATTTGGACATGAAAACCGTTATGAGCAGCAACTAACCGAGCGTACGCCGCATTATCCGGAAACGGAAATGCATTTTTCGGCTGCCTGCGAAGTTATTTCTGACATCGAAGCAATTCAAGTCGAACTAGTTTTAAAAGAGAAAGACTGGACCATTTTATGTGAGAAAAAGGAAAAAAATGATGTGCAAATTTGGGAAGCGCTCGTGCCTCCGCTAGAAGAAGTTGGTGCGTATTCGTACTATTTCCGAGCAACATTGAAAGACCAAACGACTTTGACATCAGAGGATTACATTGTCGAACCGATCTGGAAACACTGGTCAGAAGAAGCCGCAATTTGCGAGACGGAGCAAGGTTTGATGGTTTTATTCAAAGAAAATCCAACAAGCGTCATCCCAGTTGAATTTACTGTGAAATCCGATGAACTTGTAGTCGGGCTGAAACCGTCATTTAACGCAAGCGATATAAAAACAAAAGCATCTGGCCGGCTGAAAAAAGGCGATATAGAGATTGTTATTTCCAACAACCCAGTGCGAATTGAAGTGCATTTTAAAAACAAACTAATTTTAGAATCCCATAAAATTTATCCGGCGCTACAATGGTATACCGATAAAACGGGCACGATCAATAAAGTGAAATTACACTTGGATGCGCCGAAAGAAGAAGAGTATTATGGTTTCGGCGAACGGTACAATGCGTTAGGTCAGCGCGGGAATGTGCTCGATTGCTTTGTTTATAATCAGTATCGTGATCAAGGAACAAGAACGTATATCCCGATGCCGTTTTACCATACGAACCGTGATTATAGTGTGTTTGTTGATACTGCTCGTTACACAAGCTTTGATTTGGGCAGCCAATTAGCCGATAAGCATACAATTACCGTTGAGATAAACGGCTGCGATACAGATATTTGCCTATTGATGGGTGATATTCGTAGTGCGGTTGCCAAGTATATGAAGAAAACTGGGAAACCAGCGATGGTTCCAGTTTGGGCGCTTGGACCGTGGATGTCTAGTAACAACTGGGACCGCGAATCTGTCGTTCGAAATGAAGTGGAAACGACGCAAGAATTGCAAATTCCGTCAACGGTTGTCGTGCTCGAACAATGGAGCGATGAAGCGACTTATTACATGTTCAATGACGCCGAATATGATGAAAAAGCGCCATCCGAAGCATATTCCTACGATGAAATTAGATTCCCTTCATGGGGCAGATGGCCAGATCCAAAAGGAATGGTTGACTATATCCATGACAATAAAATGAAATTAATTCTTTGGCAAATCCCAATTCAAAAATACTTAAATCGCCAACAGCATCCACTAAAAGACCGCGAAGAAGCCTATATGATTGAAAAAGGCTACGTAGTGAAAAATCCAGATGGCTCACCGTACCGTATTCCAGAAAACTGGTTCACAGAAAGCTTGATTATGGATTTCTCCAACGAAGAAGGCAAAAAATGGTGGTTCGATAAACGACAATACTTAATTGATATTGGCGTCGATGGCTTTAAAACAGACGGCGGCGAATTCGTCTTTGGTGAAAATCTACAATTTGCTGATGGCAGACGCGGCGATGAAATGCGCAATCTTTATCCGAATGATTACGTAGAAGCGTACTACCAATTCGCGCAACAAAATAATGGGATGACATTTAGTCGTGCTGGCTATACTGGCGCACAAAATTTCCCGGCGCACTGGGCTGGTGACGAACGTTCTACTTTTGATGCGTTTAGAAGATCACTTATTGCTGGACTTTCAGCCGGATTTTCCGGAATTCCGTTTTGGAGCTTTGATTTTGCGGGCTTTAATGGTGATATTCCGACTGCCGAGCTATTTATTCGTTCTGCTGAAATGGCTACTTTCTGCCCAATTATGCAGTATCATGCCGAAAGTAAAGCCGAATTCAACCAAGACCGGACGCCGTGGAACATTGCTTCTCGGACTGGTGACGACTCGGTTATCCCGATTTACCGCCATTTCGCGAATGTAAGAATGAACATTTTACCTTATATTTATAATGAATCGTTGAAATCTGTCGAAACTGGCATGCCGATGATGCGTGCGCTTCTGCTTGATTATAAAGAAGATCCGCGTGTTTCAGATATGTATGACCAATATTTATTCGGGGAAGCTATGCTAATCGCGCCAGTAATCGAAGACGGCGTGCGTTCCAGAGAAGTATATTTGCCAGAAGGAACTTGGTATGACTTCTGGAATGGAACAAAAGTGAGCGGACCGACTTTACGCAAATGTAAAGCTGATAAAGAAGAAATCCCAGTTTTCATTCGTGGCGGAAAAGCAGTGCTATGTAATGTAGACGCTACGTTGAAACTTGGCTCATGGGTTGGAAATACGGTAGAAGAATACGACACTCCATTACTAAAAGTTTATTTAGATGGAGACTTCACAGAAGAAATTACTGATCACTTATCAGAAAAATGGCTCGTAAAAGTAACCGAAAATGCGGACGAAGTAATTGTTTCTGTTCAAACAAATACGGCTTCCTATGAAGTTGAAGTAATCGGCACAACCAAAAAAGTACAAATAAAGAAAGGAAGATAACGATGGATGCTTCCACAAGTTTTGCGATTTTACCATCCAATGTAAAACAAAAAACAGCATTTCCAAGAAAAATAAATCAAGTGAAAACGGCTGGTTGGGCGGATAATTGCCTGACTGGCACACTTGATATCGGTCAGTTCAGCTGCTATTTTGTAAATGAAAAAATTGCCCGCGTGACGGTGAACCCATTTGGCGAACTAGATTTAACGCCTTCGATTGCAGCAATTCATGATACTGAAAAACAAGCTGCCAAATTTACGGAAACAAATGACCACTACGAGCTTCATTTTGCGGATAAAGAGATTATTGTTTATAAAAATCCTTTCCAAATTAGTATGAAGCAAGCGGGGAAAATCATTTTCCAAACAGAAGGCTTGGCAATTAATCGCGACAAAGCGCACCAATTTTCGATTAAAAGCGAACCTGGCACAGCGATTTTTGGCTTAGGCGAAAAAACGGGTGCTTTAAACAAAGCTGGCTCAATTATTAGCATGTGGAACACGGATGTATACAGCCCGCATAATAAAGATACAGTAGAATTATATCAGTCGATTCCTTTCATGATTGCGGATGCTGCGGAAACTACATACGGCTTGTTTTATGATAATTCGCACCGTACCGAA
The DNA here is from genome assembly GCF_014227425.1 of Listeria marthii. NCBI lineage: Bacteria > Bacillati > Bacillota > Bacilli > Caryophanales > Listeriaceae > Listeria > Listeria marthii. The sequence continues at coordinate 37,542 of NZ_JAASWB010000004.1, read as the reverse complement.
TTCGATTTCCAAAGTTTTGAAGAAATGTATACCGTTTTAGCAGAAGGCGGGCAAGCGAATCTTTATGTCATTTTTGGTGAAGATGTGAAAGAAGTTGTCGCGAATTATACCGATTTAACCGGAAAAACGCCACTTCCGCCAAAATGGTCGCTGGGTTACCATCAGTCGCGCTACAGCTATACCTCGGAAGAAGAAGTGGAACGGATTGCGAATACTTTTAAAGAAAAGCAAATTCCGCTCGACTGCGTATTCATGGATATACATTATATGGATGATTTCCGCGTATTCACTTTTAACCCGGATACTTTTCCAAATGGTCCAGAGCTGATTGCGCGTCTTCGTGAACAAAATATTGATGTTGTGCCGATTGTTGACCCGGGAATTAAAAAAGATGTCGATTATTCTGTTTATCAGGAAGGAATTAAGCACAATTATTTCTGCTCTAAGCTGGAAGGCGAGATTTATTACGGGGATGTTTGGCCGGGCGTAAGTGCTTTTCCGGATTTCCTAAGTACGACCGTTCAGCGTTGGTGGGGCGATTTGCATAAGTTTTATACGGATTTAGGTATTCGCGGGATTTGGAATGATATGAATGAGCCGTCTGTATTTAATGAAAGTAAAACGATGGATCTGGATGTTGTGCATAATTTGGACGGGAAAAATGTAACCCATAAAGAAGCGCATAATTTATACGGATTATACATGAGTAAAGCTACTTTTGAAGGATTAAAACGACTTGTGCCAAATGAGCGCCCGTTTTCGCTGACTCGTGCTGGTTATGCTGGTGTTCAGCGCTATTCGGCAGTTTGGACAGGAGATAATCGTAGTCACTGGGAGCATTTGGAAATGTCGCTGCCGATGATTATGAATTTAGGATTATCAGGCGTCGCGTTTACTGGTGCCGATGTTGGCGGATTTTCTTCAGATTGTACGAAAGAAATGTTGATACGTTGGACACAAGCGGGAGCATTTTTACCGTATTTTAGAAATCATTGTGTGCAAGATAGCATTTATCAAGAGCCGTGGGCATTTGGTGCCGATGCGGAGAAAATCGTGAAGCAATATATTGAATTGCGCTACGCCTTTTTACCGTATATTTATACAGAATTCCAAAAAACGGCAGAAAGTGGCTTGCCGCTCGTTCGCCCGCTTTACATGGAGTTTAAAGACGAACGTGATTTAATTCAAGTAAACGATCAATTTATGCTTGGTGAAAATATCCTAGTTGCGCCAATCGTGCGCGAAGGCCAAGTGAAACGTTTAGTTCGTTTGCCAAAAGGGACTTGGTTTAATTATTGGACGAAAGAGCAGTTAGTGGGCGGCGACTATATTATCGCAGACGCGCCGATTGATACCATGCCAATTTATATTAAAGCAGGAACGATTTTGCCAGTCGGTAGCAGCGTTCAAAACACGAAAGAAACACAAGGTTTGGCGCTAGAAGTATACTTGGATGGCGAGGCAGCAACAGGTTACGTGTATAATGATGATGGAAAAAGCTACCAATACGAAAACGGAGCAGTGTCCAAAACGACACTCACAGCTACTTTCAAAAATGGCGAAGCGCACGTAAAAGCAAGCCATCAAGGTGAAGCAAACTTACAACTTAAAGTAACGACTATACAAGTTTTTGGCGAAAAAATAGACAAAATTACAAGGGCGGGAATTTAATCAATGAAAGAAAAAGACTGGTGGAAAAAAAGCGTAGTTTACCAAATCTATCCAAAAAGTTTCAATGATTCTAATGGCGATGGAGTTGGTGATATTCAAGGGATTATCGAGAAATTAGATTATTTAAAAGAGCTTGGCGTGGATGTAATTTGGTTATCTCCGGTGTACGATTCGCCGCAAGACGATAATGGTTACGACATTCGCGATTACCAAAAAATTTACGAAGAATATGGCGACATGGCAACGTTCGACAAATTACTGCAAGGTTTACACGACCGCGATATGAAACTCGTAATGGACCTAGTCGTTAACCACACATCCGATGAACACAAATGGTTTGAAGAATCCAGAAAATCCAAAGACAATCCATACCGCGATTACTATTTCTGGCGCGAAGAAAATGAAATCAACAACTGGGGTTCCATTTTCAGCGGTCCAGCATGGGAATTAGACGAGAAAACGGGCGAGTACTATTTACACCTTTTCTCCAAAAAACAACCTGATTTAAACTGGGAAAACCCAAAATTACGCCAAGATGTATATAATATGATGAAATTCTGGCTAGATAAAGGGATTGACGGTTTCCGTATGGACGTAATTAATTTTATTTCCAAAAATACCGATTTCCCAGACGGTCCTGTGCCAGACGGTCAAATTTACGGCGATGCCGGTAACGATTTCTGCAATGGACCGCGGATTCACGAGTTCTTGCAAGAAATGAACCAAGAAGTTACTTCCAAATACGATGTGATGACTGTTGGCGAAATGCCCGGTGCAAGTACAACAGACGCACAAATTTATACGGATCCAGCAAACAAAGAAGTCGATATGATTTTCACGTTTGAACATATGAATTTAGATTCCGATGGCGACAACAAATGGGATTTAAAACCAATTTACTTACCAGATTTAAAAGAAAATATGTCCGAATGGCAAGTGGCACTTCAAGAAAATGGCTGGAACAGTTTATATTGGAACAATCATGACCAACCACGTATCGTTTCTCGTTTCGGGAATGACAATCGTTTCCGCGTTCGTTCTGCAAAAATGCTCGCAACCTGCCTGCATATGATGAAAGGGACGCCGTATATTTATCAAGGCGAAGAAATCGGCATGACAAATGTTCATTTTGAAACGCTTGATGATTACCGCGATATCGAAACGCTAAACATGTACAAAGAACGCAAAGAGCAAGGCCATAGCCACGAAAGCATCATGCAGTCGATTTATACAAAAGGTCGCGACAATGCGAGAACGCCTTACCAGTGGGACAATAGCGACAATGCTGGTTTCACAACCGGAACACCTTGGCTTAAAGTCAATCCGCGTTATACAGAAATCAACAACGAAGAAGCGCTGAAAAATCCAGATTCGATTTTCTATTACTATCAAAACCTGATTAAGTTGCGCAAATCGACTGAAATTATCACAACTGGTAATTATCGCTTATTGTTGCCGCAAGATGAAGCAATTTTCGCGTATGAACGTTATACAGATAATGAAAAATTAGTCGTGCTATGTAATTTCACTGAAGAAGAACAAGTAATTACAGATGAAACCATTTTAAACGACATCAAAAAAGCTTCCGTACTCGTAAACAATATTCCCCATATTATAGAAGGAACTTTACGACCTTACGAAGCAATCGTTTATCAAGTGAAGTAAAATTCAGGAAAGCCACCGTATTTTAGGTGGCTTTTTTTGTCTGCATCAAAAATTATAGTATAATAGAAGGAAATGATTTTATTAGGAGGAATTCTCTTGCTATTTGATACGCATGTACACCTCAATGACGAGGCTTTTGACGATGATATAGAAGAAGTAATAAAACGCGCACAGGAAAACGATGTAACGCGTATGGCCGTCGTAGGCTTTAATAAGGAAACAATCGACCGGGCGCTTATATTGGCCGACAAATATGACTTTATCTCACTAATCGTCGGCTGGCACCCTACAGACGCTATCACTTTCACAGACGAAGATTTGGAATGGCTACGCGATCTCGCACTGACGCATCCAAAAGTAGTTGCTTTAGGCGAAATGGGCTTGGATTACCACTGGGACACTTCACCAAAAGAAACCCAATTCGAGGTTTTTAGAAAACAAATCCGTTTAGCGAAAGAAGTGAATTTACCGATAGTTATTCATAATCGCGAAGCAACGGAAGATGTTGTTCGGATTTTGCAAGAAGAACATGCCGAAGAAGTAGGCGGAATTATGCACTGTTTTGGTGAAAGTGTCGAAGTAATGGAAGCATGTCTAGCGATGAATTTTTACATTTCATTCGGCGGAACAGTCACTTTTAAAAATGCCAAATTACCAAAAATTGCAGCCCAAGCTATACCAATTGACCGTTTATTAATTGAAACTGACGCTCCGTATCTTGCTCCAACGCCAAATCGTGGAAAAAGAAATGAACCTGCATACGTCAAGCTAGTTGCCGAAAAAATCGCTGAACTGAAAGAAATGAAATATAGCGAAATCGCTACGCACTCAACAGAAAACGCGAAACGCCTATTTAAAATGAAAGATTGATTGTAACACAATTGTAATATAAGGCCCAGTCTGTAACCCAATCTTAAGCTTAGCGGAGATAAAAATCACGACTGGGACAAAAACCCTTATTTTATGCCTACGACCAGAGACGTAGAAAAATGACACATTCCTGTTACATTTGACACTTTAAAAGAATAATATTTTTAGAAATGGCTTTATATCAACGTTCATCCGTAAAGTTTGCGAAGATATGAACAATCTATTGAAAAAATTGACAGTTCTTCCCTCCCCTGTATATAATCACTAGCGAAGTAGAAAGGGGAGAAATACATGACCATGGAAAACAGCAGTAACGTAGCCCAATCATCAAAATGGAAATTACCAATCATGATTGCAGGATTTGTTATTGTAGTAGCATTGGTTTTTTATTTCGTTTTCGAAGGAACTAAAAACGATATCACTATAGTAAACGCTGGTGAAAAAATTGAATCAAGAACACATGCTAAAACTGTTGCTGAAGCATTAGACGAAGCAGGAATTAAAGTAAGTGAACGTGATGAGATTGCTCCAGGAAAAAATGCAGAAATCAAAGACGGTATGGAAATTAAATATTTACCAGCTCGTCAAGTTACAATAAATGATAATGGTACGAAAAAAGACGTTTGGAGCACAAAAGCAAACGTATCCGACTTGCTAAAAGATGAAAATATTACAACTCGTCCGCAAGATGTACTAAACGTAGCATTAGACACTAAATTAAAAGATGGCCTTGAAATCAACATTGATCGTGCCATTCAACTTTCCTTACAAAACGGCGATAAAAAAGATACAGTATGGACAACAAAAACAAAAGTTAGTGATTTACTAACAGAGAAAAACATTAAACTTGATCAAGATGACCGCGTGTCACCTGCGAAAGACAGTAACTTAAAAGAAAAAATGACTGTACAAGTTACATATGTCGAGTCAAAAGCAGAAAAGAAAAATGAACAAGTTAAATTCGAAACAGTTTACAAAAACGACGATAGCCTAAACGAAGGCGATGAAAAAGTCGTTCAAGAAGGTAAACATGGTGAAAAAGTAGTTGAGTACAAAGTAACATTTGAAAATGGCAAAGAGAAAAAACGCGATGTCATTACAGAAAATGTCACTTCTAATAAAGTAGATAAAGTAGTTGCTCGCGGTACGAAAGCAAAACCCGTAGCGACTCAAGTATCCACTTCTAGCAGCAGCGCCCCATCTGGTGGCAAAACTTATAGAATGGAATCTACTGCCTATTCAGGTGGCGGCATTACAGCTTACGGTATTAATTTAAGTGCCAATAAGGGACTAAAAGTAATCGCTGTTGACCCGCGCGTTATTCCACTAGGCTCTAAAGTTTGGGTGGAAGGTTACGGGGTAGCGATCGCTGGAGATACTGGCGGCGTTATCAAAGGAAATATCGTTGACGTATATTTCCCAAGTGAAAGTCAGTGCTATTCATGGGGTAGAAGAATGGTAACTGTCAAAGTGTTAGACTAAATTCGTATAAAAACGAGGCTGACTCATAGGGCCTCGTTTTTTCTTTGCCCAAAATGTGGTATGATGGATTTACTTATTTTATAAAAAAGGATGTAGTCATTATGAGCGGGAAGCCTGTAATACATGAATTTATTGTCGTAGAAGGACGAGATGACACAACGGCGATTAATCGTTCTGTTATTGCTGATACCATCGAAACTAATGGATCCGCACTTTCACAAGAAACGATAGAAAAAATTAGACATGCCCAAGAACTTCGCGGCGTTATTATTTTTACAGATCCAGATTTTCCCGGTGAAAAAATCCGAAAACAGATTGATTCAGCGGTACCAGGTTGTAAACACGCATTTATCAACCGACAAGATGCCTTACCAAAAGCTGGACGCGGACTTGGAGTAGAACATGCAAGCAGTGCGAACATTCGCGAAGCATTAGCGCATTTTCATACAAGTGGATCCCCCACTGAAAAACAATATATTTCAAAAGATATTCTTATCCATCTCGGCCTTCTCGGAGGAACGGGAGCGAAAGAACGTAGAGAAAAAATCGGTAACATATTAAAAATTGGCTATACAAACGGGAAGCAACTACAAACTAGACTAGAATCATTTGCAATCAGCGAAGAACAGTTAGTAGCCGCGTGCCAAAAGATTATGCAGGAGGAAGAAAATGAGTAAAGATATCGCAACTCCCGGAAGAACGACGGAAATCCTAAAGAAATATGGTTTCTTATTTAAAAAAAGCCTCGGTCAAAACTTTCTTATCGACACAAATATTTTGACGCGGATTACAGATACAGCTGAAATAACAAAAGAAACAAACGTCATCGAAATTGGTCCTGGGATAGGCGCCCTAACCGAACAGCTAGCAAAAACAGCGAATGAAGTTGTCGCTTTTGAAATTGACCAACGTTTATTGCCGATTTTGGATGATACGCTAAGTGCCTATAATAATGTCCGTGTCGTTCACGGCGACGTATTAAAAGCAGACGTTAAGGAAGTTATCGCGCAGCAATTTGCCAAACCAGAACTACCACTAAAAATCGTAGCCAATTTGCCATATTACGTAACAACACCGATTATTTTAAAATTACTACATGATAACATCCCGGCTGATTCCATGACTTTCATGCTACAAAAAGAAGTAGCCGACCGAATCAGCGCTGTGCCAAGTACGAAAAGCTACGGTAGTCTAACAATCGCTATCCAATTTTACATGGAAGCAGAATTAGCGTTTATCGTACCTAAAACGGTCTTCATGCCGCAGCCAAATGTAGACTCTGCAGTTATTCATCTAAAACGCCGCAAAGAACCATTAGCTGAAGTAAATGATGAAGAATTTTTCTTTGAAGTGACAAGAGCTTCATTTGCACAAAGAAGAAAAACACTTTGGAATAATTTGGCTTCGAAGTTCCCGGCTTTAAAACCACGCAAAGAAGAGCTAGTAGAAGGTTTAAATGCGATTGGGATAGATTTAATCCGCCGCGGAGAAACATTAGACATCCCGGAATTTGCGAAATTAAGCAACTTCTTAGGTGATTTTCTAAAAGAAAAATAATTTTTTTCAAAAAAAGCGCTTTCTTAGTTGACAGTTAGCCCTTGCAACTGTTAAAATATTTGGTTATTGATTTCAGAGCCGAACTATGCTATAATAGTTATTAGTGAGGTGGAAAATAAATGCCAAAAACCATTGCAAGCATTAAGATGAATTTAGATTCTAGATTAGGTAAAGCATTGACATTGAAAGCAAACGGTGGTCGTAAGAAAACGATTGAACGTTGCGGTATCCTAGCTGAAACATATCCATCCGTTTTCATAGTTGAGCTTGATCAAGATGAAAACAACTTCGAAAGAGTATCCTACAGTTACACGGATATCCTAACAGACGCAGTAGAACTTGTATTTACAGATGATAATAAAGAATTAGCTTTGTAATGAAGCTGAAGTAGCCGAATCATATAATGTGGTTCGGTTTTTGCTTTACATAGAAGTAGTTTTGGGCCGCTAGCTACATATTTTTTCTTTCATATGATAGAATAGAAAAAGAGATTTTGAACGCGGAGGCCAAGAAAAATGAAAATAAGCATAACAGCACCAGCTAAAATTAATCTTTCACTTGATGCGCTGTACAAACGTGAAGACGGCTATCATGAAGTGGAAATGGTGATGACAACAATAGACCTTGCTGACAGATTATACTTAGAACGCTTAGACGAGGACAAAATTGTGCTGGACGTAAAAGCACATTTTATTCCAGAAGATCGTCGTAACTTAATTTATCAAGCGGCCCTCCTTTTGAAAAAGCGTTTTGACGTAAAAATGGGTGTGCGCATCACGATCGATAAGCATATCCCGGTTTCTGCTGGACTCGCTGGTGGTAGTTCGGATGCAGCTGCAGCGCTCAAAGGGTTAAATATTATTTGGGAACTCGGTCTTTCGATAGAAGAGATTGCTGAAATAAGCTCAGAAATTGGCTCGGACATCGCTTTTTGCGTATACGGCGGAACAGCCCTTGCAACTGGGCGTGGCGAGAAGATTTCCGCATTACCTAATATTCCCGGTTGCTGGATTGTGCTTGCTAAGCCGAGCATCAGTGTATCAACCCCAACAATTTATAAAGAATTACAAGTAGACAACGTAGAGCACCCCGACACAGAAAAAATGATAGAATCCATCAAAAATGGCGATTTAGATGGAATTTTTGCAGCCACAGGAAATGTTTTAGAGTCTGTGACGCTAGAAAAAAATCCACAAGTGAAACGCATAAAAGACCGGATGTTAGCGTTTGGTGCTGAGGCGGCCTTAATGAGTGGTAGCGGCCCGACAGTATTTGCGCTTATCAAACAGTACTCCAGAGCAAAACGTGTCTATAACGGCTTACGTGGCTTTTGTGAGGAAGTTTATATGGTTAGGCCTTGGAGTGAAGGCGAGAACGATACAAATAATTAATGAATGTGAGGGGTCAAAGAAATGAAAATTATTTTTAATGCAGATGATTTTGGAATTAGCCCAGGAGCAGTTTATGGTATCTTAGAGTCTTACAAACGAGGCGTCGTAAAATCTACAACTTTGCTTGCTAATAGCCCGGCGTTTGATTTGGCGGTAGAAGTAGCGAAAGAAAACCCAGGTCTGGATATCGGTGCGCATTTGACCCTAACATTTGGATCGCCAGTTCTTCAAGGTTTAGAAACATTAACGGATGATGATGGCCGTTTCCGTAGAAATTATACGGCGCTCGAATCAGGCTTAGCTGATGTGGATATGGATGAAGTAGAACGCGAATTAACCGCGCAGATTGAGAAAATCCTAGATGCCGGCATTACTATTTCTCACTTTGATACACATCATTCAATCGAGCCGTTAATTTACCCAGTTCAACATAAACTAGCAGAAAAATATGGTGTGAGCATCCGACGTCATGCAGATGTTTCTGATTTTGGTGCTATCAAAACACCTGATTTATTCGCCACAGAGTTTTATGCAGAAGGCGTCTCCTTTGAAACAATAAAAAAATTAGTACAAGAGCATATTGGGACAAATGATATAGTGGAAGTAATGACCCATCCAGCATTTATTGATGAAACATTACGCGAAATATCTAGTTACGTAGAGCCGCGCATCAAAGAAGTTTCAATTCTAACTTCAAGAGAATTACAAGCATATTTAGGCCAACAAGAAGTAGAGATTATTAGTTTCCGCGATTTATAAGAGCATTGGCCTGTCAAAGGATGTTTATTTGGCAGGTTTTTTATTGCGTTAAAATAATAAATGTTGTCAATTTTATAGAAAACGTTTTATAATAGAGAAAATACGGACAAAATACGTGAAATTGCTTTTTAATATACGGAATTTTATCAAAGGGAGAGAGATTATGAAGATTCGTCGCAGTGAACGATTAATTGATATGACGCAGTTTCTATTATCGCATCCGCGCAAGTTAGTGCCGCTTACGATGTTTGCTGAACGTTATGGCTCAGCTAAGTCTTCTATTAGTGAAGATTTAGTCATCATAAAGAAAACGTTTGAAGACAGAGGAATTGGTACGCTGGAAACAGTTCCGGGTGCTGCTGGTGGTGTACAGTACATTTCAATAGCGGGAAATGACGATGTGCTGGATTTTGTGCACACGCTATGTAATAGAATTGCGGAACCAAACCGTTTGCTTCCAGGAGGCTATTTGTACCTGTCTGATTTGCTAGGGGAACCAGTAACGCTCAAAGCAATTGGTAAGATTTTAGCTACGAAATTCAATAACCAAAAAATAGATGCGATTATGACTGTTGCAACAAAAGGTATTCCGATTGCGCAAGCTGTTGCTGAACATTTAAGTGTTCCATTTGTTATTGTGCGCCGTGATAGCAAAGTAACAGAAGGCTCCACTGTGAGCATTAACTATGTTTCCGGTTCATCTAAACGAATCGAAAAAATGGAACTATCCAAACGCAGCCTGGCAGAAGGATCCAATGTGGTAATCGTGGATGACTTTATGAAAGCTGGCGGAACGATTAACGGGATGAAAAATCTGCTAGAAGAATTTAACGCACATTTAGTAGGAATTGGCGTATTAGTCGAATCCGAATATGCGGAAGAGCGCTTAGTTGATGATTACGTATCACTCGTAAAAATAAAAAATGTCAACATGAAAGAAAAACAAATCGAAGTAGTCGATGGTAATTACTTTAATAGTTGATTTTTAAACCCTGGAGAAATTTTCCGGGGTTTTTATTTTTCGTGAATAGCGTCAAAAAACAAATCAGCCTTGCGATGTACTTCACTCATTTAACTTTTATGGTAGAATGGATTCTATCGTTACTACATAATAAAATTCAAAGCTTCTACATTTTAGAAGCAGAAGGAGAACATTCATGAAAAAATGGGTTAAATGGTTAATTATTATCGTTATTATCGCAGTAGTAGCCGTTGGTGCGGTTTTCTTACTGTCGAAAAATAGTGGCTCCGTAACGCAAGAAAAATTAGTTACAGCTAAAGTAAAACAAGGAGATTTGAAAATCAATGCTACAGGAACCGGCGCAATCTCCCCGGAAAACACACAAGTTCCAGATTACGACGAACTTCAATTAGTAGCACAAATGGACGAACTTGATATTCCTAACATCAAAAAAGACCAAGAAGTAAAAGTTACAGTAACAGCACTTCCTGATAAAACTTACACAGGAAAAGTAAAAGAAATCGCAGAACAAGGCCAAGTCCAAAACGGCGTGTCTAGCTTCTCGGTAATTATTTCACTTGATAAAACAGACGACTTAAAAGCAGGTATGACTGCCGATGCTTCCATTTTAGTAAAAGAGAAAAAAGACGCACTATACGTACCAATTGAAGCTGTCCAAAAAGATAGCGACGACAAATATTACGTATTAGTTCCAGAAGAAAAAGACAATGGTCAAACGAAAAAAGTGAAAAAAATCGTAGAAACAGGTCTTCATAACGAAGATAACATCGAAATCACTAAAGGCGTTAAAAAAGACGAAAAAGTAATCCTTCCTACACAAGAAACTTCTACGGTTCCAGGTGCTCCTAGCTAAGTTTTTTGTAAGTACAAATCAGACAAATTGTATGAAGGAGGGATAAACATGCCAAAACCGCTAATTGACATGAAAAATTTAACAAAAACGTATACGCTAGGCGGAGAAACTTTTAAAGCATTAGACGATGTTACTTTTACCGTTGAGCAAGGCGAATTTTTATCCATCGTTGGCCCGTCCGGTTCCGGTAAATCCACTTTAATGAACATGATTGGTTGTTTAGACGTTCCGGATAAAGGCAGCTACCATCTTGATGACGTAGATGTTTTTAAATTAAGCGATAATAAACTATCCGAAATCAGAAACAAAAAAATCGGCTTTATTTTCCAGCAGTTTAATTTGCTTCCAAAATTATCTGCTTTTGAAAACGTGGAACTTCCACTAATTTATGCAGGACTAAGTGTTTCTGCCCGAGAAAAAGCCGCAATCGAATGTTTAGAAAAAGTAGGCTTGCTAGAAAAACGCAGAAACTTACCAACGCAACTTTCTGGTGGACAACAACAACGTGTGGCCATCGCTAGAGCACTTGCTGGAAATCCGCAAATCTTGCTAGCAGATGAGCCAACTGGTGCGCTTGATTCGAAAACAGGTAAAGAAGTAATGGGAATTCTGCAAGAACTGAATCGTGCTGGCAATACTATCGTAATGATCACGCATGACCCAACTATCGCCTCATACGGTACAAGAAGTATCCGTATTCAAGATGGTAAATTATTCCATGAGGAGGCGACACAAGCATGAGCGTTCTCCAAAGTATGAAAATGGCATGGAAACAATTAAAAGCAAGTAAATTAAGATCGTTTCTAACCATGCTAGGTATTATTATCGGTGTTGCGTCCGTTATTCTCTTAGTTTCACTAGGAAACGGCGTAACTAAAGAAGTTGATGACCAAATGGGCGATTTGGGTTCGAACTTAATTACAGTAGTTAATAGTTCGGTTAATCCAAACGATAAATATACGTATGATGAAGTAATGAAATACCAAAATATCGATGGCGTCAAAAGCGTTTCTCCAGAATTGTCTGGACAAGTAAATGCTACTTTTGACTATAAGAGCTCAAGTAATAAAGTAATAGGGACGAATGACCAGTACAAGGCCGCGCGTAGCCTAGAAATGAAAGAAGGGCGTTTCCTTCTACCTATTGATACCGAATATGGCCAGAAAGTAGCTGTAATCGGCTCTACGGTAGCAAGCGACCTATTTGGCTTCGGCGACCCGATTGGCGAAACCGTGAGATTGAACGGAATGCCGTATAAAGTTGTTGGTGTGTTAAAAGAAAAAGGTGCTTCGATGATGGGATCTAGTGATGATCAAATCTTCATTCCAATTTCTTCCGCACAAAGACTACTAAAAGATACAAACGTCCGCACAATCTATGTAGAAACAAAATCTGCTGAAGATGTTGATTTTGTTGTAAATACATTAGAATCGCGTCTGGCAATTAAATTCGGTGACGAAAAAGAACAAGAAGAAAAAGCTTCTTCTTCTGCACAAATGGGACCATCTTATCAAGTAATCAATCAACAAGAAATTCTTAATGCTTTCAACACGATTAGTACAACGCTAACTACTGCGCTTGGTGCAATTGCTGCCATTTCGCTTGTTGTTGGTGGTATTGGAATTATGAACATAATGCTAGTTTCTGTCAGTGAGAGAACGAGAGAAATCGGTATAAGAAAAGCGCTCGGAGCTAAAAAACGGGCTATTCTACTACAATTCCTCATTGAATCAATCGTTATTAGTGTTTGTGGCGGTGTTATTGGGATACTTATCGGTGTGTCTGGAGCGCTTATATTCGGCTCTGTCGCAGGTATATCCTCAGGAATAACAGCGGGAACCATTATCTTCTCCTTTGTCTTCTCTCTATGTATCGGAGTAATATTTGGTATCGCACCTGCTAACAAGGCATCGAAACTAAGACCAATTGACGCTTTAAGATCTGAGTAAATAAAAAAGAAATCCGGAATAGTTTATTTCGGGTTTCTTTTTTTACAAAATTAGCCTAGCAGATGTCTTGTCATCTATATTTAATCTTTTTGTCACAATTAAACGCTTTCAAAATCCGTTTTCGGTAAAAATTCGATAAAAAAAGTGAAATTAATTCTCGAATCATGCATTAGAATGGGATTTTTGGGGTATACAGTATTTGTTGGCTAATTGGAACAAGAGGGATAGAGAAGTATAATATTGTAAATATATGAGCTATGAAAACTCATATATTCCTCGTTTATTGTATACAATTATTTTTTAGAAATGATAAATTTAGCACCGTTTCACTGGTGTTATTGTCTATAAAATAGTATGATGATTACATCATGATACTGTGATGGCAATGGTTTTGAGGTTTTTATACATATAATGATAAATATTGTATACAAAACAAAAACTAGAAGGAACAATCTGAAAATGTCAACGATTTTCCGAAAAAAACTATTTTTTTTAGATTACAATTCACAAAGTTGTCAAATTTAGTTTTTTTTATTATTATGTTCATAGGGAAGAATTTTACGTGAATATTGCTTGCTTATAAAAGTAATTTTTTCTATGGGGGAATTTTTCTCGAGTGTGTGTACTTAAGTTGCATGTGAGCATTGTTTACTAGCAGCGCAACTAGATTAAGGTGGTGAAGATAATGGAGATTACAGATGTGAGATTACGACGTGTTGAGACAGATGGGAGAATGAAAGCTATTTCTTCAATAACGATTGACGGTGAGTTTGTTATTCACGACATTCGTGTCATCGATGGCAACGAGGGTTTGTTCGTAGCTATGCCTAGTAAACGTACGCCGGATGGTGAGTTTAGAGATATCGCTCATCCAATTAACTCAGGCACCCGTGCAAAAATTCAAGAAGCCGTTTTAGCTGCTTATGAAGTAGCGGACGAACCAGCAGTAGCTGAAGAAAGTTCTGCAGACGAAAGTGTTGTAGAAGAAAACTAAAAAATCCTCGGTTAGGGAGAACGTTGTTGGGAACAGCTGGGGGATAAGTACCTAAGATTTAGGCTGGGATAAGCAGATTCTTTTTGAAAGAGGCAAATGGGATAAGGAGTGACTAATAATGCAAGTAACAGATGTGAGATTACGTCGTGTAGAAACTGATGGAAGAATGAGAGCGATTGCTTCAATCACTTTAGATGAGGAATTTGTAGTTCATGATATCCGCGTTATTGATGGGAATAACGGTTTATTCGTAGCTATGCCAAGTAAACGTGGTGTTGACGGTGAATTCCGTGACATCGCTCACCCAATTAATTCCGATACTCGTGCAAAAATTCAAGAAGTAGTTTTAGCTGAATATGAGCGCGTTGGTGAAGAAGAAGCGACTGCGGTAACAGAAGAAGAATCTGAGTCCGTTTCTGCTGAATAATTAAAAATTTTCAAGGGCTAGCTCCGTGCTAGCCCTTTTTGTGTATAAGAAGCATGAAAAAAATCATAAATAGCCTTGGTCTTCTATTTTGGCTATGGTATAATTAAAAGCAGATTATAAAACAGGGAGGGGAATTTTTAATGATGTTACAAAAACAGATCCATTTCAGAAAACATTTTTGTAGCATATGTGTAAATTCTTCTTTTAGTAAGCAAATAAATAATCACACTGTATCTTTCGGAATTTTCAAACAAATAAAACTTTAAATGGAATCTTTACCTGAAAAATGTAGGTAAGGTTTTTTATTTGGGCGCATTCTTGAAAAAAAGCAAATTTTACGTTATTATTCATAGTGGATGAATAGTGAATATTGGAGGTTCTATATAATGTCAAAACGATATGCTGTAGTGCTTGCTGCTGGCCAAGGCACACGGATGAAATCAAAACTTTACAAAGTGTTGCATCCTGTTTGTGGAAAACCAATGGTCGAACATGTAGTAGATCAAATTTCAACGCTTAATGTTGATAAAGTGGTTACGATTGTGGGTCACGGAGCTGAGAAAGTACAAGAGCATTTAGCTGGTAAAAGCGAGTTTGTAAAACAAGAAGAACAACTTGGAACGGCGCATGCGGTACTTCAAGCGAAAGCGGAACTTGCAGGTAAAGATGGTGTAACTTTAGTTGTTTGTGGGGACACACCTTTAATCGAAGCTAGCACAATGGAAGCTTTGCTAAAATATCACCATGAAAAACGCGCAAAAGCAACTATTCTTACAACAGTTATTGAAGATCCTACAGGTTACGGTCGTATTATTCGTGATGACCTAGGCATTGTAGAAAAAATCGTAGAACATAAAGATGCGACAGAAAAAGAACAACGTATTTCGGAAATTAACACTGGAACATATTGCTTTGATAATAAAGCTCTTTTTGAGGCGTTGGAGAATGTTTCTAACGATAACGTGCAAGGAGAATATTACTTACCAGATGTTATTAAAATTTTAAAAGATTCGGATGAAGTCGTTGCGGCTTACAGAATGGAGTCTTTCGAAGAGTCACTTGGAGTGAACGACCGAATTGCCCTAGCTGAAGCGTCCAAATTAATGCAACGTCGAATTAACGAAAATCATATGCGTAATGGAGTAACACTTGTTAATCCGGAAAGTACGTATATTGATATAGATGTAAAAATTGGTCAAGATACAGTAATTGAACCTGGAGTTATGCTTCGTGGGAAAACTGTAATCGGTGATGATTGTGTGGTTACAAGCGGCTCGGAAATCGTAAACAGTGTTATCGGTGAACGAGTAAACGTCAGAACTTCCTCAATTTTCGAAAGTAAAGTTGGCGATGACGTTCAAATTGGCCCATATGCGCACCTAAGACCAGAATCTGACATTCACGATCATGTGAAAATCGGAAATTACGTCGAAACGAAAAAAGCAGTTGTTGGTGAAGGAACTAAATTGCCACATTTCATTTACATGGGAGATGCGGAAATTGGTAAAAACGTCAATGTTGGTTGCGGAAGTATAGCTGTTAATTACGATGGCAAAAACAAAGCGAAAACCATCATTGGTGACGATGTCTTTGTTGGCTGTAACTCAAACTTGATTGCACCTGTCAAAGTGGGCGACCGAGCTTTCATAGCTGCCGGTTCAACTATTACAAAAGACGTTCCTGATGACGCGCTGGGCATTGCTCGCGCGAAACAAGACAACAAACTTGGTTATGCGAAACATTTGAATCACGGTAAATAATTTCCATTTGGGAATTTTAAAATTTTAATAAAAATAGTGGAGGCTGATTATGTCAAACGAGTATTTTGATCCAAAGTTGAAGATTTTCTCGCTAAATTCTAATCGTGAACTAGCTGAAGAGATTGCGAAAGAAGTAGGTATTGAGTTAGGGAAATCAAGCGTTACTCATTTTAGTGATGGAGAAATCCAAATTAACATTGAAGAAAGTATCCGTGGTTGTCATGTATATGTTATTCAATCAACGAGTAATCCTGTAAACCAGAATTTAATGGAACTTTTGATCATGATTGATGCGTTGAAACGCGCTTCCGCAGCAACAATTAATATTGTTATGCCTTACTATGGTTATGCACGTCAAGACCGTAAAGCAAGAAGCCGTGAACCGATCACAGCGAAATTAGTAGCAAACTTAATCGAAACAGCTGGTGCAACAAGAATGATTACACTTGATATGCACGCACCGCAAATCCAAGGTTTCTTTGATATTCCGATTGATCACTTGAACGCAGTACGCCTTCTAAGTGACTATTTCAGCGAACGTCATTTAGGTGACGATTTAGTAGTAGTTTCCCCTGACCATGGTGGAGTTACTCGTGCCCGCAAAATGGCTGACCGTTTGAAAGCGCCGATTGCTATCATTGATAAGCGTCGCCCGCGTCCAAACGTAGCTGAAGTAATGAACATCGTTGGTAATGTAGAAGGAAAAGTTTGTATTATTATTGATGATATCATTGATACAGCAGGAACAATCACGCTTGCTGCTAAAGCATTACGTGAAGCTGGCGCAACAAAAGTTTACGCATGTTGTTCGCACCCAGTTCTTTCAGGTCCAGCTATGAAACGCATTGAAGAATCACCAATCGAAAAATTAGTTGTTACAAACTCCATCGCTCTTCCAGAAGAAAAATGGATCGACAAAATGGAACAACTATCTGTTGCAGCTCTTCTTGGTGAAGCAATCGTACGCGTTCATGAAAATGCTTCTGTAAGTTCTTTATTCGAATAAAATTTTAAGCTAAAAACAGGATTTCTCTTAGAGGAATCCTGTTTTTTATTGGTGTTAAAAATATGTCTAAATTATGTTACTGAAACTAAAATAATACCATTTTATAAAAGAAAAGTTCACAAAAAATCCATGGTATCTCAAAGGCGTTTAGGTTATTCTTAGACAGTTGTAAAACAAAAAAGAGGAGGAACAACGATGAAAATGCTTAAAAAGGGAACAATGGCTTTATTTGTAATGGTTATGGCAGTAATGTTAGTAGCTTGTGGAGGGAAAGAAGAAACAAAAACATACGAACTTTCTCAAAATGGTTCTACTACAAAAATGACTTATACTTATGTAAAGGATAAAGTTACTAAACAAACAACAGAAAACGAAATGACTTACGCTGCTCTAGGCTTTAAAAACAAAGAAGAAGCTGAAAAAGCGTTAAAAGAATCAAGCGATAAGTTCCAAGGCGTTGAAGGTGTAAAAGAAAGCATTGAGTATAAAGACGACAAAGCAATCGAAACACTAGAAATTGACTACGAAAAAGCAGATGCAAAAGAATTAGTTAAACTTCCAGGATTCGCTGCAAGTGGCGATATCGAAAGCGGAATTAGCATGGAAGAATCTTCAAAAATGCTAGAATCCCAAGGTTTTAAAGAAGTTAAATAATAAGTTTACGATAAAAAAGAAGTATCCGCTCAGTCGGATACTTCTTTTTGTTTGATAATCATGTGCGTTAATAACAACGGAGCTTAACTATTGGCGTGCTATAAAAAGTTCACAAAAAATCCATTGTATCTCAAATGCAGTTAGGTTATTCTGAGGCGAATGTGAAACAAAAAGAGGAGGAACAACGGTGAAATTACTTAAAAAGGGAACAATGGCTTTATTTGTAATGGTTATGGCAGTGATGTTAGTAGCTTGTGGAGGGAAAGTAGAAACAAAAACGTACGAACTTTCTCAAAATGGTATAGAATCTAAATTGATATACACTTGTAAAGGAGACAAAGTCACGAAGCAAACAGCTGAAAATAGAATGCCTTACACTGCGCTAGGCGTTAGTTCAAAAGAAGACGCTGAAAAAATGCTTAAAGAAAGAAGTGATAAGTTTCAAAACATTAACGGATTAAAAGCGGAAATGGAATATAAAGATGATAAAGCTATTGAAACGATAGAGGTAGATTACACTAAAATTTCTTCAGAAGATATAAGGAAACTCCCGGGTATGACTACAAATGGTGATACTTCTAAGGGGATTAGTATGAAAAAGTCTGTAAAATTGCTAAAATCTCAAGGTTATAAAGAAGTTAAATAATAAATTTGTATCAAAAAAGAAGTATCCGCTCAAACGGATACTTCTTTTTATTTAATAATCCTGCGCTTCAATAACAACGGCCGTACCAGATGCGGTAACCATCAGCATCCCGTTATCCGCTCCAAGCACTTCATAATCAATATCAACGCCAATAACGGCATTTGCGCCAATATCTTTCGCGCGTTGTTCCATTTCACGAATCGCTTCCTCGCGAGCGTTAATAAGCTCGTCCTCATAACCTTGCGAACGACCCCCGAAGAAATTTCTCAGTCCGGCTCCAATATCTTTCATAAAGTTAACGCCAGTGATGACTTCGCCGAAAACGATTTTTTTATACTCGATAATTTGTTTACCTTCAATATTTGGTGAGGTTGTTACGATCATAATTTCATCCCTCCAGTTTTCTTTTATCATACTCCTTAGAGCTTTTTCTAGTCAAAGGATATCCGGCTAATTTTTGCGATTTCGCGCTTTTTCGATATAAGAAATGGCGTCCGGAACTTTACAAGCATTTTTCCCTAAATTCACATGAACTTTCCCGACTGATTCCGCAGCTTCTATCGCTTTTTCATGCAAATCGTCGTTATAAATGCCGCAAGAAATAATGAAACTGTTCATCGAATATCGCGTTCTGTTGGATTCTGCTTGTAACGTTTCTTTGGCGCGCTTTAATAGCTCTTCTGCTTCGGGCAAATCGTTAATATGCTCGCTAAAAATCTGCCAGCCCATTGCTTTCGTTAAATCATAATCACTTTCAACCCACTTTTTGGCGAAAATGAGCGAATCTTCTCTTTTACTGACAAGTGATGCAAGTGCGAAAGTTAGTTGTGACCACGTTTCTCGAAAAGCAATATTCCATTTTTCGATTTGCTCAGTAGTCATTTTGTTCGGATCAATCGCGAGCAATCCGAGGTAAATCAAGTCGCTGTTGCTCGATTCGATTAGCTCTACAGCAAGTTCGTAGTTTTTCGTCAATTTTTCCCGGCGAATAATTTTCTTTAAATCGCCAATTTTCAGCCCGTAAAGTTCTAATGTTTCAGGGCAACCGTGATTTCGGAAAATTTTAACGGTGTTTGGATTTTCTAAGGTTTGAAGTTCGGTGTTAAGTTGGTCAAAAGTAATCATGCGGCGCTCTCCTCTCGAATAAATTAAGTATAACAAAAAAGCATGCTAAGGCGCATGCTTTTAAGATTCAGAGCTTATTAGTCAACTTGTTTCATTGCGTCGTCGAGAACTTTTTTAAGTGTGTCTGCTGAATTTTTCATTTGTTCTTTTTCTTTATCTGTCAAGTTCATTTCAACAATGTGGCGAACGCCTTGACGGTTAACTACTGCAGGTGCGCCGATATAAATGTCGTTCATACCGTAATGACCATCTAAATAAACGGAAAGTGGTAAAATCGCATTTTCGTTATTTAGGATCGCTTTTGTAATACGGGCAAGTGCAGCTGCGACACCGTAGAAAGTAGCGCCTTTTTTATTAATGATTTCATAAGCTGCATCACGAACGCTTACGAAGATAGTATCCATTGCGCCTTGTTCGTCTTCGCTAATCCATTCAGTAATTGGAAGGCCGCCGACAGTTGTGTGGCTCCATGCTGGGAATTCAGTATCACCGTGTTCGCCAAGAATGTAACCATGGACGTTACGAGCATCCACTTTTAAATAATCGGCAATCGACATACGGAAACGAGCTGTATCAAGACTTGTTCCGGAACCGATAACACGTTCTTTAGGAAGACCTGAGAATTTCCAAGTCGCATAAGTTAGGATGTCCACTGGGTTAGACGCGATTAGGAAAATGCCGTCAAATCCGCTGGCCATAACTTCGTCCACGATGCCTTTCATGATTTTGATATTACGGTTTACTAAGTCTAAACGAGTTTCGCCAGGTTTTTGCGCAGTTCCAGCTGTTACAACAACTAAATCTGCATCATGGCAATCGCTATAATTCGCTGAGTAGATTTTCTTTGGTGTGGAAAATGGAACGGCGTGGCTTAAATCCATTGCATCCCCAATAGTTCTGTCTTTATCTATGTCAATAATGCCAAATTCTTGTCCGATGCTTAAGTTTACACAAGCAAATGCGTAACTGGAACCAACTGCTCCGTCGCCAACTAAAATAATTTTTTGATGATCTTTCATTTCGAATTCCTCCTATAAAAAATCTATTTACTAGTACAGTATACCATGTATTTTTCATTTGTGAAGCGTTGAACGTCCTAAATTTAAAAAAGTTGTTATAATGTTTTTGTGAAAACGCTATAGTACAGTTTGGAAGCGTCTGCATTCGCGTTCAACCGCTATTTTCTGTTTACCTTTTATTGAGAATTATAAACCTTACAAATCAAAATAAGGCTATTCCTTTGTTTTGCTATTTTTCTAACGGGTAGATATAATGTAGATGTACCAAAATTGAATGAGTGGAGTGATTTTTTATGGCAACAACATTAGAGGTCCAGAAAAGAGAAACAACGCAACATTCAGAAGTAACGAGATTGCGTAGTGAAGGAAAAGTACCTGGAATTATTTATGGTTACAAATCAGAGAATGTTCCAGTTTCCGTTGATTCTTTGGAATTAATCAAAGCAGTTCGTGACAATGGTCGAAACGCCGTATTTTCAGTGACTGTAGACGGCAAGAAATTAAATGTTCTATTGCATGAATATCAAGTGGATCCGTTAAAAGACGTTTTAGTACACGTTGATTTACTAGCGGTTGATATGAATGAAGAAGTTGAGACCGATGTTCGCGTGGTATTAGTTGGCGATGCACCTGGCGTTAAAGCTGGCGGCGTATTACAGCAAATTATCCATGACGTAAAAGTTTCAGCAACACCAGAAAAATTACCAGAAACAATTGAATTAGACATTTCTTCATTAGAAATCGGTGATGTTTTAACAACAAACGATCTTCCAGAAAACAAAGACTATGTCGTGCAAGCAGAGGAAGAAGAAACAGTAGTTACTGTATCTGCTCCGCGTGCTGAAGAAGAACCAACGACTACGGAAGCGCCAGAGCCAGAAGCTGTACATGGTAAAGATGAAGAGCCTGTTGAATAATTTCTAATAAATAACGATGGGAGATTCGCATTTATTTGCGATATCTTCCATTTTTTTTGTTATAATAGTTTCGAGAAGGAGGCGTTTATATGCTTGATAAATCAGTACCACATATTTCTGTTGCGATGGTCAATCACAATGCCGCGAATTATCCGGAGTTTCATTTACCAGCGGGATATTCTTTTTGCTTTTATAAAGAAGGATTGGAAGAAGATTGGTGTAGATTACAATTAGAAACTGGTCAGGTACCATCAATGGATAGTATTCGCGCTCGTTTTGAAACGGAATTTGGAACTAAAAAAGAGAAATTGGCCAAGCGTTGTGTCTTTGTGCAAGCGCCTAAAGGTGAACTTATTGGAACAGCAATGCTTTGGGACGGGGATACATTTGGCGAAATGGCGAGCCGGATTCATTGGGTTGCTGTACTTGATTCCCACGGTGGAAAAGGTATCGCAAAAGCTTTGTTATCCAAAATCCTCGGCATAAATAAAAATGATTTTGTCTATTTGACTACACAAACCGGAAGTTACCAAGCAATCTATTTATATCGAAAATTCGGTTTTGAAAAATATATCGGAAAAACGCCCGAAAATTGGAAAACGGCAGACTTTCAAGCTGGAAATGAAACAGCGTGGCAAATAATTGAAAATAAAATTGCTGAACACCAAGCATAGTTGGAAAACTTTCAACCAAGTGCAATCCATGTTATAATCAAAAAAACATCGAAACAAAAACCAGTTCATTCGTGAAGTGGTTTCGTTCATGTAAGGAGAAGCTTTTATGAAATTAATTGCAGGACTCGGAAATCCGGGCAAAAAATACGAACGTACCCGGCATAATGTCGGTTTTATGGTAGTTGATGAGCTGAGTTTCCGCCATCAAACGCCTTGGAAAAAATCCAAATTTAATGGTATGACAAGTGAAATTAATGTCGGCGGCGAAAAAATGATTTTAGTTAAACCACTCACTTTTATGAATGCTTCTGGAGAATGTATTCGTCCGCTGATGGACTATTACAACATACCGATTGAAGATGTTGTAATTGTGTATGATGATCTTGATTTACCAGTTGGGAAAATCAGATTACGCCAAAAAGGTAGTGCCGGTGGACATAATGGGATGAAATCAATTATCCAGCATGTTAAAACCCAAGAGTTTAACCGCATTCGTGTTGGTGTGAGTCGCCCTATAAAAGGGGAAGTCATTAACTACGTGTTAGGAGATTTTCCTAAAGCCGAACAACCGGATATTATCGCAGCAATCCAAAAAAGTGCGGATGCCATCGAAGACTTTGCGCAAACGCCATTTATAGAAGTAATGAATAAATACAATCAAAAATAAACAATGACGAGACGTGGTAATTTTTTTGCCACGTATTTCGGTCTTTCTTCGGACGCGTGATTGACTCTTGCGCCCTGTAGAATGAATTTTCTGACAAAAAAGGAGCTGTTTTCCCTTGAAAGGATTACAACAATTAATATATGAACAAAAAGATATTCGAGCGGTATTAAAAGCGCTTGATGAAAAAGAAAAAGCACAACTTGTCACCGGGCTCACAGGTTCTTCGCGCGCGTTATTTGCAAGCGTGGTAGAAGGAGCGTCAAAGCGACAAGTTGTATTTGTCACGCACAATTTATATCATGCGCAAAAATTATATGATGATCTACTTTCATTAATGGACGTTGATCGCCTATTTTTATACCCAGCAGATGAATTGATTTCTTCTGAGCTAAGTATTTCTAGCCCGGAGCTTCGTGGTCAACGTGTTGAAGCACTCGATTTCTTACTGTCCGGAAAACCGGGCATTGTCATCGTCCCAGTTGCTGGACTTAGAAAAATGCTTCCGCCAGTTTCGCTTTGGAAAGATTTTAATATCTCCATTGTGGAAGGCGAAGAAATTGACCCAGATGTTTTACGCCAAAAATTGGTGACTATGGGTTACACGATGAGCGGAATGGTAAATACCCCGGGAGAATTCAGCGTTCGCGGCGGGATTATTGATATTTACCCGATTACAGAAGAATTCCCGATTAGAATAGAACTTTTTGATACCGAAGTGGACTCCCTTCGTTTCTTTGATGTGGAAACACAACGCTCGACAACACGTGTGGAAGAATTCCGATTACTTCCGGCAACAGAAATCATTTTAGATCAAAGCTATTATCCTGACATCGTCCAACGTTTGGAAAAGAAAATGACGCTCACTTTAAATGAACTAAAAGAAGATGCGGATAAACAAGCACTTGTTGAAAATTTAGAAGAAGAGTTGGAAATGTTGCGTTCTGGCGTAAAACCAGACATGTTCTTTAAATATATCGGTCTAGCTTATCCTGATCCAGCTTCACTTTTCGATTATTTACCGAAAAATACGGCGATTTTACTTGATGAATTTGCGCGGATTTTAGAAACGGAAGAAAGTTTGGAACGGGAAGAAGCGGAGTGGCAGACGGAAACGTTAAGCCGAATGGAAACAGTTCGCGACGTGCAAGTAAGCCATTCTTTCAAAAAATTATTAGAAGCGAACCAATCGCCCAAAATTTACTTATCTCTTTTTCAAAAACAAATGGCGAGTATGCGCGCATCGAAAACGACCAACATCGTTTATAAACAAATGCAGCAATTCCACGGTCAAATGAATGTTTTAAAAACGGAGCTAGAAAGCTGGCATAAAAACAATTATTCAGTAGTAATATTGGCGCCGAATTTAGAGCGTGCGGAAAAAATGCAGCAAACCTTGGCCGATTACGATATGGAAAGCACCATTTTAAAAGAAGAATCGGATGTACCAAAATACGGAATGGTTCAATTTGTCATCGGAACATTCCAGAACGGCTTTGAACTACCGCTTGCCAAAGTAGCGATTATTAGCGAAACCGAACTTTTTAATAAAAAAATCAAAAAGGTGAAAAAACGCCAAAAACTTTCCAATGCTGAGCGAATCCAAAGTTATTCCGAGTTAAAAGTTGGCGATTATGTGGTTCATGTCAATCACGGTATCGCGCGCTATGTCGGGATGGAAACACTAGACATTAACGGCGTGCATAAAGATTATCTGCTACTTGTTTATCAAGGCGAAGATAAACTTTTTATCCCAGTTGATCAACTTGATTTAGTTCAAAAATACGTTGGGGCAGAAGGTAAGTCGCCGAGATTGAATAAACTTGGCGGCGCTGAATGGAAACGTGTTAAGAAGAAAGTGCAAGCCTCCGTCCAAGATATTGCGGACGATTTAATCAAACTTTATGCCGAACGCGAAGCTGAAAAAGGCTATGCGTTTAGCGCGGATGACGAAATGCAACGCGAATTCGAAGATGCTTTCCCGTATCAAGAAACCGAAGACCAATTGCGTTCGATTTCTGAAATCAAAAAAGACATGGAACGACCGCGCCCAATGGATCGCCTTTTGGTTGGGGATGTTGGTTACGGAAAAACCGAAGTGGCCCTTAGAGCTGCATTCAAAGCTATTATGGATGGCAAACAAGTCGCCTTTTTAGTGCCGACAACCATTTTAGCGCAACAACACTATGAAACAATGAAAGAACGTTTCCAAGGCTTCCCAATCGAAATTGGTCTTTTAAGCCGTTTCCGCACGAAAAAACAACAAACAGAAACATTAAAGGGTATGAAAAATGGTACAGTCGATGTAGTTGTCGGCACACACCGCTTATTATCAAAAGATGTGGAGTATCAAGACTTAGGCTTACTCATTGTCGATGAAGAACAACGATTCGGCGTAACACATAAAGAAAAAATCAAACAAATGCGTTCCAAAATAGACGTATTAACACTTACCGCAACACCTATTCCGAGAACGCTACACATGTCGATGCTCGGCGTTCGTGACCTATCTGTTATCGAAACACCGCCAGCAAACCGTTTCCCAGTGCAAACCTATGTTGCGGAACAAAATAACGTTTTAGTCCGCGAAGCAATCGAACGGGAACTAGCGCGTGACGGACAAGTGTACTATCTATACAACCGGGTTGAATCCATTACCCAAAAAGCAGATGAGATTTCTGCAATGGTCCCTGATGCTCGAGTGGCAACTGCGCACGGCCAAATGGGCGAATCAGAACTAGAATCCGTCATTTTAAGCTTCCTTGAAGGCGAATTCGATGTACTCGTAACAACAACGATTATTGAAACAGGCGTAGATATTCCAAATGTTAATACACTGTTCGTTCAAGATGCTGACCGAATGGGTCTTTCTCAACTTTATCAGTTGCGCGGACGGGTAGGTCGTTGGAACAGAATAGCATATGCTTACTTCATGTATCAAAAAGATAAAATTTTGCGTGAGGAAGCTGAGAAACGCTTATCAGCCATTAAGGAATTTACCGAATTAGGTTCTGGTTTCAAAATTGCAATGCGTGATTTATCCATTCGAGGTGCCGGAAATATTCTAGGTGCCCAACAACATGGCTTTATCGATTCAGTCGGGTTCGATCTTTACTCGCAAATGCTCAAAGAAGCAATCGAAGCGAAAAAACCAAAAGAAGAACAAAAACAAATCGTCCCAGTCGAAATTGATATTCAAGCTGATGCGTACATTCCGGAATATTATATTACAGATGGTCGCCAAAAAATCGAGATGTACAAACGTTTCCGCAATATAGAAGTATTGAGCGAACTCGAGGACTTACAAAGTGATATGATTGACCGTTTTGGGGAATATCCAGAAGAAGTCGAATATTTATTCACAATGACCGAACTCAAGGTCCACGCACTGGAAGTTGGCATTGAATCCGTAAAACAAGAACAAAATAAAATTACTATGCTATTCTCAGAAAGTGGTACAGCTGGTATTCGCGGCGATGTCGTAATGCAAATTATTGGCGAATTTGGTCGCATGGTCGGCGTTGGAATGGAAGGCACACAACTTAAAATCACGATCAACGTCCAAAATAAACCTTTAAAAGAATGGTTATACCAAGTGAAAAGTTTGGCTGAAAAACTTCGTGGCGCTATGAAAGAAAAAGTATCTACCGAAAATTGATAACTTATTAAGAAGAAAGGAGGTGGCGGGATGTCAGAACGTTCCATGAAGCGA
Organism: Listeria marthii; assembly: GCF_014227425.1. NCBI lineage: Bacteria > Bacillati > Bacillota > Bacilli > Caryophanales > Listeriaceae > Listeria > Listeria marthii. The sequence continues at coordinate 10,765 of NZ_JAASWB010000004.1, read as the reverse complement.
CTAATGAAAGGAGCAGCTTGGCTAACCGCTGCCTCGCTTATCTCTAAAATACTTAGCGCAGTTTACCGCGTACCTTTTCAAAATATGGTGGGCGACGTCGGATTTTATATTTTTCAACAAGTTTACCCGATTTATGGAATCGCGATGACGCTTGCACTCGGTGGCTTCCCTGTTGTTATTTCGAAAATGTTAGCAGAAGCAGAAGGGGATTTCAGGCGACAACAAATCATTATGCGAGCAGTTTCGCGGATGCTCCGGATTGTAAGTATTGCGATTTTCGTCTTTTTATTCCTGTTTGCCAATGTAATCGCGATGATGATGGGCGACCCAGCCTTGTCAGAATTAATCCGCGTCATTAGCTTCGTTTTTCTACTTATGCCGCAACTCGCGTTTATGCGTGGCTTTTTCCAAGGTGAAGGAGACATGATACCGACCGCGATTTCGCAAACAGTCGAACAAATCATTCGAGTGGCGATAATTTTGATTGGAGCAGGACTGGCACTTCACTTCGGCTTTGATTTATATGATGCTGGCTCGATGGCAATGAGTGGCGCCTTTTTCGGCGGGGTTTCCGGAATCTTCATTTTGCGTCACTTTTACAATAAAAAAGTTTCACTTGGCGAAGGAATTCAACCAGCCGTATTTGCTAATAAAGAAGAAAAAGTCGGTATCGGTCGCGCGTTTTTACGACAAAGTGTGGCAATTTGTGTGGTTAGCTCGATGCTGATTTTATTCCAGCTAGTCGATTCCTTCCAAGTGTATCGGTTAATGAGCGACTCCGGCATCCCGGATTTCATCGCCAAATCACTCAAAGGAATATACGACCGCGGCCAGCCAATCTTGCAATTAGGTCTAGTCATCTCGACCGGGCTCGCACTCGCGCTCGTCCCAATGATCACGGCCGCAAGAGTCCAAGGTCAGCAAAAAGAACTAAAACGCTCCGTATTATTAGCAATCAAAATCACGCTAATTTTAGCCGGTGCAGAAACAGTTGGCCTTATCGTCATCATGCGCCCACTAAATCAAATGCTATTCCAAACTCCAGACGGCACATTCGTCTTACAATTATTCATGCCGGCCGTTTTCCTTAGCTCGCTCATCATCATGTTAAGCAGCATTTTGCAAGGCTTCGGAAAAATCGCCGTACCCGCAGTTGGCGTTGGAATTGGACTTATTGTAAAATGGATATCAGGAAGCATTCTTATCCCAAGGCTCGCAACGATGGGCGCATCGATTTCAACATGTATTGGCTTACTTGTCATCCTGATTATTTGTTACGTTTCGCTAAAACAAACAATCCGAGTACCATTCGTTGAAAAAACAATGCTTATTCGATTGCTCGCAGCTTTAGCCCTCATGGCCGTTTTCCCATGCTTGTTCGAATGGTTAGCTCCACTAGAAACCAGACTCGGCAGCGCATTCCAAGCGATAGTCAGTGCCATAATCGGCGGCGGGGTTTTCCTGATTTTTGCGCTAAGATACAAATTGCTCGGTCCAAAAGATTTCGTTTTCCTTCCGTTTGGCTCCAAATTGCTCGCACTTAGCAAATTGGTTGCGCGGAAATAATTAATATAAAGTAGGTGGATAAAATGGCAACAACTATGCGATTAGATAAATATTTAAAAGTATCTCGCTTAATTAAAAGACGTACAGTAGCAAAAGAAGTAGCAGAAAAAGGACGTATTGCTGTAAACGGAGTAACTGCAAAACCAGGAACTAACGTAAAATCCGGTGATGAACTAGTTATTCGCTTCGGTCCTAAAATCGTTACAGCAAAAATTGAACGCCTAGAAGAAAATGCGAAAAAAGAACAAGCAACAGAAATGTACACGATTATTAAAGAAGAACGCACAGACGAAAGCAGATAACAAAAAATCGTTTGAAATGGCACTGTTTAGCCGATTTCAAACGATTTTTTGTTAAGCAAGAAAAAGCACAAACAATTTTTTATCAAAAAGTCAAGAAAAATATCATAAAATTAGCGGATTCCAATAGACAAATGCCCGATTTATTGATATCATTTTAAGCAAGAAACGTTTTTTTCTCTACCGAAAATCATAGACAATAAGCAAATAAGAATATGGGAGGGACGATATATGAAAAAAGCCGAATCAAAAGTGGCGAGAATAGAAAATCGCTACATAAAAGATACCGCAACAATGAAAAAAACTCGTAGTCGTCGCCGCGTTGCCCTATTCCGTAGACTTGCATTTATGGCTATTATTTTTGCTGTGGTAGGTGGACTATTAACCATTACGTACACCAAACAAGTGCTAACGCTCAAAGAGAAAAAGGCAAAGCAAGTGCAAGTGGATAAAAAAATGGTTGCAATGAAAGATGAAGAAGAAGCACTAAATGATCAAATCAAGAAACTTCATAATGATGAGTACATAGCTAAATTAGCAAGAAGCGAATATTATCTATCCAAAGATGGAGAAATTATTTTTAATATTCCTGAAGAGAATTCGAAACAAAAAGAGTAAGTCACAGCTGAGCCGTCATTCTCCATGGTAGAATCAAAGGGAAAATAGAGTTGAGTATATTTGGAGTTTGTGAGTTTGACTGTTTGACACTCTTTTTATTATAGCTATAATTAAGCAATAGAGTGATATTTTAAGGAGGACGCATTTTTTTATGTCGATCGAAGTAGGCAACAAGTTACAAGGTAAAGTTACTGGGATTACTAATTTTGGAGCATTTGTGGAGCTAGAAGGTGGCAAAACAGGTTTAGTTCATATTAGTGAGGTAGCAGATAACTATGTTAAGGACATTAATGACATCTTAACTGTAGGGGATGAAGTTACTGTCAAAGTAATGAATATTGGTGATGATGGTAAGATTGGTCTGTCCATTCGTAAAGCAGTAGATCGTCCGGACCGCCCAGAAAAAAGTTATGATCGTAAGCCAAAATACAGCAAAAAACCTGCTGGGAACTATGTGAAACCAGCCGAGAGCTTTGAAGATATAATGTCTAAATTCTTGAAAGATAGTGATGAAAGACTAACTACTATCAAACGTCAAACAGAATCCAAACGTGGCGGCCGAGGAGCAAAACGCGGCTAATACGCTAAAATTAATTGTAAAGTAGATGCACCGTATTGGATCATAATACGGTGCACTTTTTAATAAAAAATGTGAGAGCCGAATTTCGAAGGAAGGTTTTCTTGAATGGATGACACCAAAAAACGAGTACATAAGTATATCGAGAAACATGACTTAATCCGATCCGACGATAAATTGCTTGTGGCAGTTTCTGGCGGTCCGGATTCTTTGGCTTTACTGCATTTTTTATGGGAGTCAAAGCTAATTCCAAAAGAAGCAATCTCGGTCGCGCATTTAAATCATCACTTGCGAGAAAACGCGGCGAAAGAGCAACAACTCGTCGAAATTTTTTGCAAACAACATAACCTCCCGTTTTACACGGAAGAAGTTGATGTGAAAAAACAAGCCCAAGTTTTGCAAAAAGGCATTGAAGAAACAGCCCGCATTGTCAGATATGATTTCTTTGAAAAAATAATGGCGGAGCAAAATATCAACAAATTAGTTCTCGCACATCACGCAGATGACCAGATCGAAACAATCCTAATGCGACTTGTTCGCGGAAGTTCCAGTATCGGCTGGTCAGGCATACAGCCAAAACGCGAGGTGAAAGGCGGATATGCGATAAGGCCATTTTTACCAATTACAAAGGCAGAAATTATCGAGTACGCACATAAACACAGTCTTGCATACGAAATCGATGAGTCAAATACGAGTCAAGAATACACAAGAAACCGCTACCGAACACAACTTTTACCATTCTTGAAACAAGAAAATCCAGCTGTTTATGCGCACTTCGAAAGATTTTCCGAAGAAACCAGCGAAGATTTCGGATATTTAGAGGAACTTGCGAGCGATTTATTACAGAAAAACCTCCTCAAAAACGGCAAAAAGACAACACTTTTACTTAGTAGCTTTAAAAATGAAGCGAATCCTTTACAACGCCGCGCAATTCATTTACTATTGAGATATCTGTACAATGAAGATGCCCGTTTTATTACGGTTAATCACATATATCAGATTATCCAAATGATTCAAAGCGACAATCCATCTAGTTCAATTGATTTACCAAATAAACTCATTGCTAGTAGAACTTACAACGAACTCCATTTCCAATTTGGGGAAAGAGATGCTCCATCTGAGTTTTATCATCAATTAGAACTGAATGACCGCATTGAGTTAGATGATAAAGCAAGCATCCGTTTAAAGTTAAAAAGTTCCGTTGTTCAAACAAATGGGCTAAATGGAATGCTACTGGATGCTGAAGAAATAACACTTCCTTTAATTGTTCGAAACCGTGTGAACGGCGACAGAATGACGATGAAAGGACAAGCAGGTAGTAAGAAACTAAAAGATATTTTCATCGATGCCAAAATACCAAGGCAAGAACGCGATAATCTACCCGTGATAACAGACTATACTGGAAAAATCCTTTGGGTTCCCGGTGTGAAAAAGTCTGCATATGACCGAGCATTTAGTCGCAGCAAAAAGCAATACATTATTAGGTACACTCGAAATATAGGAGGAAACGAGAGCATGCATAATGATATTCAGAAAGTACTGATATCGGAGGACGAATTACAAGAGAAAATTCGTGAACTCGGTCGTGAGTTGACAACAGAATATGAAGGACGTAACCCATTAGTAGTTGGGGTATTAAAAGGTGCAACTCCTTTTATGACTGATTTACTTAAAAGAGTAGACACATACTTAGAAATGGACTTCATGGACGTATCCAGTTACGGAAATGGTACAGTGTCATCAGGTGAAGTGAAAATCATCAAAGACCTTAACGCATCAGTAGAAGGCCGCGATGTACTTGTAATTGAAGATATCATTGATAGCGGGCGTACACTTAGTTATCTAGTAGACCTAATCAAATACCGCAAAGCAAAATCAGTTAAGTTAGTTACTTTACTGGATAAGCCAGCCGGACGCAATGTAGAAATTGAAGCGGATTATGTAGGCTTTGTCGTACCAAATGAATTTGTCGTTGGATACGGTTTAGATTACGCAGAACGCTACCGCAATCTACCATATATCGGCATTTTAAAACCAGAAATTTACAGCGAGTGAAATTAATTAACAAACAGAACTATTCTTTGTTAAAATGTAATAGATAGCTTTTCAGAAAACGAAAACAAGAAAATCATGCCAAACATGCAAAATAGTGGGCAATCTAGATTCGGTATGCTATCATTAGTCTTAGTTTTCGAAGGTGAAAATAGTATCAATAAATATTAAAAAATCTATATTAATAATAGAATAACTTCGTAAGAGAAAAGCGAAACGGATATGTTTTTAATAATCAGGGGAAGAAAACATTGTTTCTAAATCTGCTATTAGTCAAAAACAACTTTTAAAGGGATAAAAGTCCAGAGAAAGTAAGAATCCAAGCTCTTGCGTGGGAGGAGGTAAGGAATGAACAGGTTTTTTAGAAATGCGATATTTTATGTCATAATATTCCTTGTTATTATCGGGATTGTTTCTTCATTTAACTCAAATAAAGAGGCAGCCAAAGATATTAGCTATTCAGAATTTGTGAGTAAATTAGAAGATGGTAAAGTTAAATCTGTAGAGATACAGCCAGATCGTAGTGTTTATACAATCAATGGGGAATTTAAATCAAGTGATAAAAGTTCTGACGATAAAAAAACCGGTCTTGGCCAAAGTAAAGAAAGTAGCACTGCTTTCACAACATACGCTTTAAATAGCGATACTTCACTTGATGATTTACAAAAAACAATCAAAAGTGAAGATGTGAAAATGGAGGTAGTACCTGCTAAACAAAACAGCGGTTGGGTTACATTCCTAACTTCTATTGTACCGTTCTTAATTATCTTCATCCTCTTCTTCTTCCTAATGAGCCAGTCTCAAGGTGGCGGCGGTGGTAAAGTAATGAGCTTTGGTAAAAGTAAAGCCAAACTTTACAACGACGACAAGAAGAAAGTTCGCTTCACAGATGTAGCTGGAGCAGACGAAGAAAAACAAGAACTTGTTGAAGTAGTAGAATTCCTAAAAGATCCGCGTAAATTTGCGGACTTAGGCGCTCGTATTCCTAAAGGTGTCCTTTTAGTAGGGCCTCCGGGTACTGGTAAAACCTTGCTAGCTCGTGCAGTTGCCGGTGAAGCAGGCGTGCCATTCTTCTCTATCTCAGGTTCAGACTTTGTAGAAATGTTTGTCGGTGTCGGTGCAAGCCGTGTCCGTGACTTATTCGAAAATGCGAAGAAAAATGCACCATGTATCATTTTCATTGATGAAATTGACGCAGTTGGTCGTCAACGTGGAGCTGGAATGGGCGGCGGTCACGATGAACGTGAACAAACCCTAAACCAATTACTAGTTGAAATGGACGGTTTCGGCGGCAATGAAGGCATCATCATTATTGCAGCAACTAACCGTGCAGACGTACTTGACCCAGCACTTCTTCGTCCAGGCCGTTTTGACCGTCAAATTATGGTTGATCGTCCAGACGTTAAAGGCCGTGAAGCAGTACTTCGCGTTCATGCTCGTAACAAACCACTTGCTAAAAGTGTTGATCTAAAAGCAATCGCACAACGTACACCAGGATTCTCTGGTGCCGATTTAGAAAACTTACTGAATGAAGCAGCACTCGTTGCCGCTCGTTCCGATAAGAAAGAAATAGACATGAGTGACCTCGATGAAGCTAGTGACCGCGTAATTGCTGGACCAGCTAAGAAAAACCGAGTTATCTCTGAAAAAGAACGCCGCACAGTCGCTTATCATGAAGGTGGTCACGTTATCGTCGGAATGGTACTTGATGAAGCGGAAGTCGTGCATAAAGTTACCATCGTTCCTCGTGGGCAAGCTGGTGGTTATGCCGTAATGTTACCAAAAGAAGATCGCTTCCTAATGACGAAAGCTGAGTTAATGGACCGTATCACTGGTTTGCTTGGTGGACGCGTAGCCGAAGAAGTCACTTTTGGTGAAGTAACAACTGGTGCAAGTAATGACTTTGAACGTGCCACTGAACTTGCTCGCCGCATGGTAACTGAATGGGGTATGAGTGACAAAATTGGACCGCTTCAATTCACTTCTGGCAATGGACAAGTGTTCATGGGCCGCGATTTTGGTAGCGACAAAGGATATTCCGATAAAATCGCTTACGAAATCGATACAGAAGTTCAAAGCTTAATCCGCTACTGTTATGACCGCGCTAAAACAATCATCACAGAACACCAAGAACAACATAAACTTATCGCGGAAACATTACTAAAAGTAGAAACATTAGATGCTCGCCAAATTCGTTCCCTATTTGATGACGGTGTAATGCCTCCAGATATCGATACGATTGACGTAGAAGCTGAATACCCTTCCGAAAAAGACGAAGAAGTAGGTAAATCTTTTGAAGAAGAAAAACAAGACTTGAAAGAAGAAAAAGTCGAAGAAACAGAGGAACAATCAAAAGAAGTAACTTCGGAAGATGCTCCAAACATTGAGCAAACGCCAAACGATAAAAAAGACGAATAAAATCAAAGAGGCTGGGCTTTCCCAGTCTCTTTTTTGAAGCTATATTATTCGGATTTTTAAGTAAAACATGTTATGATACGTTAGAAAAATCTTCTAAAGGACGGTATTTAAACTTATGATACTTGTAATTGACGTTGGGAATACTAACTGTACTGTCGGAGTTTACAAACAACAAAAACTTCTAAAACATTGGCGGATGACAACAGATCGTCATCGCACGTCCGATGAATTAGGAATGACAGTCTTGAACTTTTTTTCATATGCGAATTTAACTCCTTCTGATATTCAAGGGATTATTATTTCGTCCGTTGTTCCGCCAATCATGCACGCAATGGAAACAATGTGTGTCCGCTATTTTAATATCCGACCATTAATCGTTGGTCCAGGAATAAAAACCGGCATCAATCTAAAAGTCGATAATCCTCGCGAAATCGGTTCTGACCGAATCGTAAACGCCGTAGCAGCATCGGAAGAATACGGCACGCCGGTTATCGTAGTCGATTTTGGCACAGCAACCACGTTTTGCTATATCGATGAGTCCGGTGTATACCAAGGTGGCGCAATTGCTCCTGGCATTATGATTTCAACCGAAGCCTTATACAACCGTGCTGCCAAACTCCCGCGTGTAGATATTGCTGAATCGAATCAAATCATTGGAAAATCCACCGTGGCATCCATGCAAGCCGGTATTTTCTACGGTTTTGTCGGCCAATGCGAAGGAATTATCGCAGAAATGAAAAAACAATCCAATGCAAGCCCAGTGGTAGTCGCAACAGGCGGTCTAGCTCGGATGATAACAGAAAAATCTTCCGCAGTAGACATTTTAGATCCATTTTTAACATTAAAAGGTCTAGAACTTCTATATAGAAGAAATAAACCAACTACAGAAAAATAAAAGGAGTTTTATATAATGAGTGATTATTTAGTTAAAGCGTTAGCCTACGATGGCATGGCGCGCGTATATGCAGCAGTAACAACCGAAACAATTAAAGAAGCACAAAGAAGACATAATACATGGTCCGTTTCATCCGCCGCACTAGGTAGAACGATGACAGGAACACTTTTCCTTGGAGCAATGCAAAAAGAAGACCAAAAAATCACTGTAAAAATTGAAGGCGATGGCCCAATCGGTCCAATCGTAGCAGACAGTAATGCGCAAGGCCAAATCAGAGGCTATGTAACAAATCCGCACGTCCATTTCAGCGAATTGAATGAAGCGGGAAAACTAGACGTCCGTCGCGGAGTTGGTACATCCGGTATGCTTTCAGTCGTAAAAGATCTAGGCTTTGGTGAAAACTTCACTGGCCAAACACCAATCGTTTCCGGCGAAATCGGCGAAGACTTCACATACTACCTAGCAACATCCGAACAAATCAATTCATCAGTAGGTGTCGGAGTACTCGTTAATCCGGACGATACAATCGAAGCGGCAGGCGGTTTCATGTTGCAGCTACTTCCAGGCGCAACAGATGAAGTCATTGACGAAATCGAAAAAAATCTTTCAGCCTTACCAACAGTTTCTCGGATGATTGAAGCAGGAGAAACACCAGAATCCATTCTAGCTAAACTAGCAGGTGGCGAAGAAAAACTACAAATTTTAGAAAAAATCCCTGTATCTTTCGAATGTAACTGCTCCAAAGAACGTTTTGGTAGCGCAATAATCTCCCTTGGAAAAGAAGAAATCCGCTCCATGATAGAAGAAGATCACGGCGCAGAAGCAGAATGCCATTTTTGCCGAAACACATATGATTTCTCGGAAAAAGAATTAGAAGAACTTTACGAAGAAGCAAAATAATAAAAAAGGGGTACCTAACTGGGTGCTCCTTTTTAAAAGAGATTAAACTTGACAAAACAGGTCGGAATTAATTAAACTAGATGAAAGACCTAAAATAGATAGGAGTGCTTTAATAATGACAATTGCAAATTCAATCACTGATTTAATTGGAAAAACACCGATTGTGAAACTTAACCGTTTACCAGAAGCAGGTAGTGCAGACGTATACGTAAAATTAGAATTCCAAAATCCAGGTGGTAGCGTAAAAGACCGGATTGCTAACGCGATGATCGAAAACGCTGAAAAATCAGGTGCATTAAAACCAGGCGATACAATTATTGAGCCTACAAGTGGTAATACAGGAATCGGCCTAGCGATGGTAGCAGCGGCAAAAGGTTATCAAGCAATCTTCGTAATGCCAGAAACAATGAGCTTAGAACGTCGTAAATTACTTCAAGCATACGGTGCAAAATTAGTATTAACACCGGGACCAGATGGCATGAAAGGCGCAATTGCAAAAGCAGAAGAACTAGCTAAAGAAAATAACTATTTCGTTCCACAACAATTCCACAACCCAGCAAACCCAGCTGTTCACGAAGAAACAACTGGCCCAGAAATCGTTGAAGCTTTCGGTAAAGATGGCTTAGATGCTTTCATTGCAGGAGTAGGAACAGGCGGAACAGTCACAGGCGTAGGACACGTACTTAAAAAGAACTACCCAGATGTAAAAATCTATGCACTTGAACCAGAAGAATCCCCAGTACTTAGCGGCGGATCCCCGTCTCCACATAAAATCCAAGGTATTGGCGCTGGCTTCGTGCCAGATACATTAGATACAAAAGTGTATGATGGCATTCTAAAAGTATCAAGTGAAGATGCCCTAGAAACAGCCCGCGAAGTAGCGAAAAAAGAAGGAATCTTAGTAGGTATTTCTTCCGGAGCAACTATTAAAGCAGCCCTTGACCTTGCAAAAGAACTTGGCGCTGGCAAAAAAGTACTAGCAATCGTTGCAAGTAACGGCGAACGCTACTTGAGCACACCACTTTATAATTTTGAAGACTAATAATCGAAGAGCCTAGTTCTGCTAGGTTCTTTTTTTATGAAAAGAAATAAATACATTTCTTACTATTTTCTAATCAAATGCACAGCAGAAATTTTCTTTTCTTGGTTAATATATAGTCATAAGCTAACAACAAGCAAAACATTTTCATTCTTTCCCCTTTTAGAATGAAAATCCCAAACTCCCTTTTTGACCAGTGTGGTTTACTCCCTTTTTCCACACTGGTTTTTTAATGCGAAAAAATGAAAAGAAAAACCGGAAAATCTCATGAAACTCTAACAAAAATCACAGCATATCCACCAAAAAATTGGTTAATATATATTTATAAGCTAACAACAAGCAAAACATTTTCATTCTTTCCCCTTTTAGAATGAAAATCCCAAACTCCCTTTTTGACCAGT